>JAGXGW010000021.1 GCA_024636555.1 Paracoccaceae bacterium
ACACCCGCTGAAGCGCGCCGAGCGCTTGAGCTATCTGATGGCTCCACGCACGGCGCGCTTGCCCAGAACGACAGACCCGACTACCAATCTCAAACCCGCAGACTCTCGTTATGATCGAGGGACCCAAGGGGGGCAGGTCAATTCCTCTGAAAATATCACGCAGAAGCTTCTTAACGGGTGCTGTGCGAATAGTGGCAATGTACGAAAGAATATAGATTTGGCATAGAAGTAGTGGGGGGGCTGCTGACCAGCGTTCGGCGATGCAACCAGAATAGCGTAGACCAATCGGGCGAAACGACTAAGCCGGATGTGAAAACATTGTCTGCTTCACTTGCGAGTTGGAGAATCCTCGAGCCTGCGGCGAAGGTCCGGAACCCGCCCCCTTGGCCGCAGTCTTCACGTGGAGCACGCGTCGCCTGAAGCCTGAAACCCGAACTGTTTTACGGAGCATGGCGTCCAAAGGCAGAATTGATGTGAATGCGATCACTTGAGGCCTGGTACCAACGTCCAAGAACTGGTCCTGTCCTTGATCAGAAGATATGCAGCTCTGCACTGTGCCGTTCAATCGCGTGAAGTTATGGTCGTGCCCTCCGTCAGTGCGCCGGAGGGATACAGGACCACCAGCGCGCCCTCATCCAATCCATCAAGCACCTCGGCCTGTCCCCCGGCTTGTCGCCCGATCCTCACGGGTTGAAGCCGCGCCTGACCAGAGTCCTCGACAAATACTGCCCAGTCATCGGCGTGGCGAAACAGGGCCGCCTGCGGAACGCGGATCATCGCGTCGGCGTCCCAAAGGATCAACCGGACATGCGCGCGGTAGCCTTCGCCAAGTCCGCGGCGGGCCTCGGGCGGGGTCAGAAGGTCCAGCCGCAAACGAACGCGTTGCTCTTCTATTCCCAGAGCAGAGACGCGGGTGAACGCCGCCGGATCAATGCGCCGCAGCCGCGCCTCCAGCTCCCCGTCGCCGCCCCATCGCTCGATCAGCGCCCGCGCGTTGACAGGCACCTGAACGGCATCGGTGGACAAAAGGTCCAGTTCGATCTCCATCTCGTCAAGATCGCCAATGGTCAGCAGATGGCTTCCGGCTTGAACCAGCCGCGCGCTCTGATCGCTGACGTCGAGCACGATGCCACTCTGGGGTGCCACAATCTGCACACAGCACGCGCCGGGTTCGGCATCCGGGTCGAGCAATGCCTGCGGGCTCAACATCTGCGCCTCTGCACGCGCCAGCGCGGCGCGGGTCAGGTCAAGCTGCGAGCGTGCTGCATCCAGCGTCTGCTGCGCTGACACATGGGCGGCTTCGATGTCTTCGAGCATGCGACGGGCAATGGTGCCGCGCTCGGCAAGGATGCGACTACGCTCAAGCTGCAACTCGGAATGGTCCCGCCCCGTTTCAGCCTGACGCAGATTGCTTTGTGCCACTGCGACCGCCGCTTCCGCCTCGGCCACGGCGGCTTCGGCCTGCGCGCGGGTGCGCGCGTCCATCAGCGCAGGGTCAGCGGGCTGGATCACCGCCACAACCGTTTCGCCCGCGACTACCTGATCGCCCACCTCGACGGGCAAGCGCGTGGCTGCTCCGGTGATCGGGGCGGTGATGGCATACGGGTTGCGGACACGGGTCACCCCTTGCGCCGTGATCACCCCCTGCATCGGACCGAGAGTGACGGATGCCAGATCGACTGGCATCGGCTGCGGCCAGAGCGCCCAGAGTAGCGCCGCCACCAGTCCCGCGCCGATCCCGCCCATTGCCAGTTTGCGCTTCATGTTCATTCCCTTTCTCCGTCAGTCGCGCGCTTTGAGCGCTGTCGCCAGATCCACGCGGTCAAGCCTGCGCCGCACCATCAACACCGAAGCAAGTGACGCGAGAAACACCGCCAGTGCCGCCAGCGCAAAGGTTCGCCGCGTGATGTAGAATGGAATCTGGAACATATCCGTTGACATCGCCCCCACCAGCCCGAGTGCCAGCCAATAGCCCATGACCCAGCCCAGCGGGATCGCCAGTATCGTCAGAAGCATCATCTCACCCACCAGCACATAGCCAACTTCGCCGCGACTGAAGCCGAGAACCCGCAGGCTGGCCAGTTCATAGCTGCGCTCTGACAACTGAATGCGGGCAGCGTTATAGACCACGCCGATGGCAATCAGCACCCCGATGAGCGTGTAGATACTGACCATTGTCAGAAGGTTCTCACGCAGGGTGACGTCAAACTGGTTGCGGACGTCAGCCCAGTCCATCAGCCCCGCAATCGCCGGTGTCTCCTTGATCGCGGCGTTGAGGTCGCCCATCCGGTCCGACTGCACGGCCAGATGGATCATGTTCACCTGTGGCGCGCTGTCCATCGCCGCAAACAGCGCTTGGGCAGAGATATGCGCTTCCTGTCCCATGCCTTGAGCGATGATCCCTGCCACAGGCAGGCGGAGCACCGTGCGGGGGGCGGCCAGCATTTCCAGCCGCAAGATCTGACCAACGTCGACCCCCAACGCGCGGGCCAGCAGTTCGGGCAGGATCACACCCTCGGCGGGCGGCGTCACGATGCGCCCGGCGTCATCGACCAGCCGCGCAAGCTCCGCCCCGGGGAAATGGCTCTGTAGGGCCGTCAGGCGGTTGCGGTGCCCGTTCACGGCGCG
The DNA here is from genome assembly GCA_024636555.1 of Paracoccaceae bacterium. GTDB lineage: Bacteria > Pseudomonadota > Alphaproteobacteria > Rhodobacterales > Rhodobacteraceae > Seohaeicola. The sequence continues at coordinate 2,629 of JAGXGW010000021.1, forward strand.
CACCGGCATCGCATAGGCCCCTTCGGCGGCCAGAACGCCGGGCAAGGCCAGTGCGTCCTGCACCGCCCGCTCGGACTGACCCTGTGCCAGCAACAGTGTCACATGCTGCCGGTTGGCTTGCTGGAAAACGCTGTCAGCCAGTCTCTCCACGGCATCGAACATGAAATAGCTCATGACGAGTACGCCGACCGAGGCCGACACTCCGAACAACGTGATCAACGTCCGCCCGGGCCAACGGAGGATCGAACGGAAGATCATCATTGTGGTTTGCCGGAACCGCATGCGCTTCAACAATTGCTCGGCGGCCCCGCGCGCAAAGACGGGCGGTGCGGGCGGTTGCATGGCTTCCGCCGGTGGTAGTTGCAGCGATGACCAGACAGCGCGAAACCCGCCCAGCAAGGCCGTCGCCATGCCAAGGGCTGCCGAGATCACCAGCGCCTGCGCTCCCCAGTCACGGATGATGAAGGGGAAGCGGAAGAAATCACCATAAAGCCCGATCATGGCATGCGCGATCCACCACCCGAAGACCCAGCCAATCAGCACCCCGAACACGCCGATCAGAACCGCGAGCTTCAAGTAGTGGCCCGCGATCTCGCGCCGTGCGTAGCCCAGTGCTTTCAACAGTCCGATCTGCGGACGCTCCAACGCGATCAGACGGCCAAGCACCATGTTGACCAGAAATGCCGCTACGATCAGGAAAATTGGTGGCATGAACGCAGCCATCGCCGCCAATTGGCTCAGTTCGCCCTCAAGAAAGGCATGTGACACCTGTCGGTCACGCCCATATGCGCCGGTGCCACCGTAAGGGTCCAGAAGCTGGTCAAGTGCTGCAATCACCGCGCGTTCGTCGCCATCCCGTGTCAGACGCAGCGCAAGATCATTGACGGCCGCATTCATGTCCAGCGCGATAGCGGCGGCGGCCTCGTTCATCCAGATCAGCCCGTAGCGACGGTCATCCGGCATCATCGCTCCGGGCGGCATCGTATAGATAAATTCGGGGCTCAGGACCCAACCGGTCACGGTCAGCTCCCGCAACTGGCCATTGAGTATCCCGCGAAAGCTGCTGCCGGGGGTAAGACCGTGAATTTCGGCAAAGGGCTCGGCCAACGCCACCTCATCCGCGCGGTCGGGGTCCGGCAGGCGGCCCAGACGGAGCAGCGGCAGGTTCAACGCCGGCCCGGCGGCAGGCAATGACAGGATGCGCGCTGTGGCAGGTTCAGACATGCCGTCGATATCCAGAACGGCCTGAAAGCTGATACGCCCTTCCGCCTGTGCCACGCCGTCGATCAGCGATGCCGCCTGCACCACATCCGCTGGCACACGCGTGGCCCCCGAAAAGATATCGGCGAAACGGTGACGTTCGTAATAGGCGGCCTGCGTCTGGACCAGCGTGGCTTGCGTTGCCTGCGCCCCCACCAGCACCATGACCCCGCAGCCCAGCACCAGCGCAATGGCCAGTGTCGGCGCCCAGATCCTGCCCAGATCGCGCAGCATCTTGCGGTCAAGCGCCCTCACCAACTCACCTCGCGGGGCAGCATGCGCGCGGCATTCACATCGTCGCGGGTGATACGACCATCCGCCAGCACCACAACCCGGTGCGCAATACGCTGGATGCTGGCATTATGGGTGATCAACACTGTCGCCGTCCCCAGATCGCGATTGACCTCTTGCAGCGCTTCCAGAACCTGAATGCCGGTCTTGCTGTCCAACGCGCCGGTAGGCTCGTCGCACAAAAGCACATCCGGGCGCTTGGCAATGGCCCGCGCGATGGCGACGCGTTGCTGCTCACCCCCCGACAACTCGGCCGGGAAATGATCCATGCGATGCGCGAGCCCGACGCGTTCGAGCGCTTCTTGCGGCGTCATCGGATTTTTGGCGATCTCTGTCACCAATGCAACATTCTCGCTTGCGGTCAGGCTGGGGACAAGATTGTAGAACTGGAAAACGAAGCCCACATGATCGCGCCGGAAGGCCGTTAATTGGCGATCACTGGCGCGGCTCAACTCCTGATCGCGAAAGAACACCCGCCCGCTGGATGGCAGATCCAGCCCCCCCCAAGATGTTCACCAGTGTCGACTTGCCAGATCCCGACGCCCCCAGAAGGACCACCATTTCGCCCTCGGCCAAAGACAGATCAACGCCCCGCAGCGCCCAGACATCGACCGCTCCGGTCCGGTAGACTCTGGTCACGCCCTCGGCCCGGAAGACCGGCAATTTGAGACTGTCTGTGAGCATGGAGCCAGACTATCATTGGCCACGGTCATCGATATGATCGAGATCAAGAAATCTTGCAGTAAACTTGAATACGTTCGACGCTGGATTCGCGGCGTCACCAGATCGGCATATGGAAACGGGTGCCGGGCTGCAATCGGGTCGAAAAAGCAGGACCAACTCTGTAGGGTCTGGTCTCGAGATTATCTGCGATCCTCCCTTGGATATGGATTTTGATGTATGCCTGCCTGCTTTGCTCAAACCGGTTGTGCCGCGGCGTTCACGCCGCGTTCCGGGGTTCACTCACCCGACCATGTCGCCTTGCGCGACGGCCTGGCCGTCCATGTTGCCATGTGTCTGCGCTATGGTCCGCGCCTGTTCGCGTAGAACAAATTTCTGGACCTTCCCTGTCGAGCTGCGCGGGATGACCGTGAAAATGAAGCGCCCGGGCACCTTGTAGCCCGCCAGATATGTGCGGCACCAATCGCGCAGCGCGGCGGCATCTGTCTTGGCACCCGCGCAAAGTTCGACAAATGCGCAAGGCGTTTCGCCCCAGCGGTCATGTGGCATGGAGACAACGGCGGCAACCTCTACGTCACAATGGCGGTAGAGGACCTCTTCGATCTCGATCGAGGAAATATTTTCGCCACCCGAGATGATGATGTCCTTGGAGCGGTCCTTGAGCTGGATGTATCCGTCAGGATGGATCACGCCAAGATCGCCGGAATGGAACCACCCGCCGGCAAAGGCACTTTCGGTGGCTTGCGGATTGCGGAAATAGCCCTTCATCACGACATTGCCGCGAAACATCACCTCGCCCAGCGTCTGACCATCGCGCGGTACGGGCTGCATCGTCACGGGGTCAAGCACGTCGAGCTGCTCCAGCGGCAGATAGCGCACACCCTGCCGCGACTTGAGCGCGGCCTGTTCGGCCAGCGGCAATGCGGACCAGGCTTCATGCCAGTCGTTGACGACCGCGGGGCCGTAGGTTTCGGTCAGCCCGTAAAGATGGGTGACGTCGAAGCCGGCCGTTTTCATCTCGGCCAGAAGCTTTTCGGGCGGTGGCGCGGCTGCGGTGAAGAACTGGACATCGCGGCCAAGTTCGCGCTTCACGGCCCGGGGTGCCGAGATCAGCAAGGACATGACAACCGGCGCCCCGCACAGATGGGTCACGCCCTCATCGGCCAGCGCGGCCCAGATCGGCTCGGCCCTGACCTGTCGCAGGCACACATGGGTGCCAATAATCGCCGAAAGCGTCCAGGGAAAGCACCAACCGTTGCAATGGAACATCGGCAGGGTCCACAGATAGACCGCATGTTTCTGCATTGAGGATGTCAGCGCATTGCCCTGCGCCAGCAGATAGGCGCCGCGATGATGCGACACCACGCCCTTGGGATCGCCCGTTGTGCCGGAGGTGTAGTTGATGGCAATCGCGTCCCATTCGTCCTCGGGCATGAGCCATGCGAAATCGGGATCACCGCCGGACAGGAAAGCCTCGTAATCAACCGCGTCGGTAGCAGGCGTCTGGTCCGTGAATTCAGGATCGTCATACTGGATCAAAACCGGCTTCACCGTGGCCAGTGCCAGCGCTTCGAGCATCAAGGGCATGAACGCGCGGTCGACGATCACAATCCTTGCCCCTGCGTGATCAAGCTGGAACGCAATGACCGCCGCATCCAGACGGGTGTTGATCGAATGCAGCACCGCGCCGCACATCGGCACGCCGTAATGACATTCCAGCATCGCAGGCGTGTTGGCCAGTAGCGCCGAGACCGTATCGCCCCGCGCGATACCGGACTGCGTCAGCGCCGAGGCAAGCTGCCGCGACCGCCGGTAGAAATCGGCATAGCTGCGGCGCAGCGCACCATGCACGATGGCGGTATGATCCGGAAAGACACCGGCCGCGCGTTCGAGAAAGGTGAGCGGCGTCAGGGGCTGGAAATTCGCGGGATTGCGCTCCAGACCTGTGTTGTAAGGGTTGGCTTCCATATCCTACGCATCCTCCCATTTGGGGGCGCGCTTTTCGATGAAGGCGCCGATACCCTCCTCGGCATCTCGCGCCAGCATGTTTTCGACCATGACCTGCGTGGCATGGGCATAGGCGTCGGATAGCGGCATGTCGCGCTGCGCGTAGAAAGCGCGTTTGCCGGTGGCCAGTGTCATGCTTGATTTCGACGCGATCTTGCGCGCCATCTGACGCGTCGCATCGCGCAGGTCCTGTGCCGCCACAACTCTATTGACCAGCCCGATCTCGGCTGCGCGACCGGCGGGCATCATGTCGCCGGTCAGCAGCATTTCCATCGCATGTTTATTGGCGACATTGCGCGACAGCGCGACCATCGGTGTCGAGCAGAACAGCCCGATGTGAACACCGGGCGTGCTGAAGGTCGCGGTCTCGGACACGATGGCAAGATCGCAACTGGCCACAAGCTGGCAGCCCGCCGCGGTCGCAACCCCTGTCACCTCGGCAATGACCGGTTTGGGACAATTGACGATGCCCTGCATCACGGCGGAGCATTGCCCGAGAATGCGCGCAAAATAGGCGCGCCCCCCGTCAGGCCCCGCGCGACCCGTCGTCATCTCTTTCAGGTCGTGACCCGCGCAGTAGGCCGGGCCGTTCGCGGCAAGGACGATGACGCGGATCGCCGCGTCATGTCCGGCCTGCGTGAAGGCTTTGCCGAGTTCCGTCAGCATCGCCTCGTACAGCGCGTTGCGCCGCGCCGGATCGTTCAGGGTCAGACGCAGGATGCCATCCGCGTCCAGATCGTGCAGAAGTATATCGCCGGTCTGCATGGGGTCGGTTCCTGTCACACGGGTTGAAGAATATTGATCTCGACGCTGTCGGCCAATGTGTTGGCGATGAAGCAATAGCGGTGCGCGCGGTGCTGCATCTTGGAAAGCTCTTCCGCATCCGGCGCGAATCCGGCGTCGAACCGCACCGCCGGATGCAGGTCGATACGGGTCACCGACATCTGCCCCTTGGCGTTCTTGCCAAGATGGGCCACGGCATGATCGCGATAGCCCGCAACCGGCCAGCCCGCCTTTGCCGCCAAAGCAAGAAAGGTCATCATATGACAACTCGACAGGGCCGAGGCCAGCGCCTGTTCAGGGTTGGTGTTGGCCGGATCGCCGCCCCAATCGGGGGCGGCATCCACAGTCACATCATGGTCGTTGTTGAAGCGCACGGTATGGGCGTTGGAATACTTGCCGGCCAGAAGCACGGGTTCCGCATGCTTCCAGTGCAGCTGGATCGAAAGGTCGGACATGTGTCAGGTCTCTTGATGGGCCGCGCTCAGGCAGCGGCGAGTTTCTTCTTGGGGTCGTAGAAGGGACGCTCGACAATCGTCGCGCGGGTCGGACCGGACGGGGTGACAACCTCGACCTCGGCCCCGATATGCGCGTATTCGACAGCCACCATGGCCAAGGCGATGTTACGCTCAAGTCGTGGAGAATAGACCGCCGACGTGACCTTGCCGATCTCCGATCCGTCCTTGGTGATTGCCCAGAAGGTGGTGTTCGGGCCTGCCATTGGTGCCGTGTCGATAATCAGACCGATCTGGACGCGGCTGACACCCTGCTGCCGGATCCGGGCAAGCGCGGCCTTGCCGATGAAATCGGCCTCCATATCAAGGTTCACCAGCCGGTCCAGTCCCAGTTCATAAGGGTTGGTCGCGATGTCCGCATCGGCATGGTATGACAGCATCCCGCCCTCGATCCGACGGATTGACGAGGTGTGGCCCGGTTTCAGACCGAACTCCATGCCCGCAGCCATGATCCGCTCCCACAAGGCATCGCCATAGGCGCTGTCGCGCAGATAGATCTCGTAGCCCAGCTCGCTGGACCAGCCGGTGCGGGACACAAGCAACGGGATGCCGTCAAGTTCCAGCTCGCGGTGCCAGTAGTACTTGAGATCCAGAATGCTGTCGCCGAACAGGGCCTGCATGATCTGGCCCGACTTCGGCCCCTGCAATTGCAGCGGCGACACATCGGGCTCGCCGATCGTAACATCAAGGCCGCAATGCACAGCCACGCCCTGCGCCCAAAGCAGGATGTCGCTGTCGGCAAGAGATATCCAGAAATGGTTCTCGGCCAGCCGCAGCAGGATCGGATCGTTGAGGATACCGCCATCGGCATTGGTGATCAGCACATATTTGCACTGACCGACCGCCATCTTCGAAAGATCCCGCGGTGTCAGCATCTGTACAAAGCGCGCGGCATCCGGTCCGGTAATCTCGACCTGACGCTCGACCGCGACATCGCACAGGATCGCATCGTTGACGAGGTTCCAGAAATTCTGTTCCGGATCGCCGAAATCGCGTGGGATATACATATGGTTGTAAACGGAAAAACCTCTGGCGCCCCAGCGGACGGTGGCGTCGAAATAAGGGGATTTCCGGATCTGCGTGCCAAAGCCGAAGTCGTCTGAATGCATTTTTCTCGCCCTTGCTTGTCACCGGTCCGACTGGCCGGGATCGTTTCAACCTGACGCAAAGCTAGAACGATGCGACATGCGCGAGCGGGCTGAAAAACTGACAACTTCAGACTGAACAGGCTAATTTTTGGGCGCTTTGCAGATCATTCGGTCTGCCGCGATGCAGTGACGTCTTTCAAGGTCAATTTGACCAGATTGGGAAGGCTGGATTTCACCGTCCGCGTCGCGATGTAGGTCATGTAGCGATCGACCCCGAGTTCGGCATCCAGCATCGCCTGCATCAGCGTCTGAAAGGCCGTGAGGTTGGTACAGATCACCTTGAGGATGAAATCCATGCCGCCGCCCGTCGCGATACAGTCCGTAAACTCGTCCCTGCTGTTCACAAAAGCCTCGAACCTGTCGAAATCGGCCTTGCGGTGATGGGTCAGCGATACGGTCACGATCACTTGCGTGACATCGCAAATCCTTTCGAGCGCGATATCGGCGTTATAGCCACGGATGAAGCCTGCGGCCTTCAGCCGGTCAAGGCGCGCCCAGCAGGGCGTGGCGGAGATATTGGCAATCTCGGCAAGTCTGGATTTGCTCAGCTGCCCGTGCCGCTGCACCGCACAAAGGATTCGGATGTCAGTTGCATCGAGGCCAAATTTCTTCATTCGCGGGATGCCCTAACTTCATCAGGAACCTGTCGGCGACGCATGGTCCGCCTTGGCGATGACGCTACTTGGAAACGCCCGGCGCACCGGATGTTTTTGCGACCGCTTCTGCGCCAAGAACGGCAAGGACAGGTCTGCCCCGAGCCTCAGGTTGCGGCAAAGGCGCAGCGGCGGTCGCCGTCGATTGATTTCCGCGTATCACGAATTGAGAAGAAAGCTTGTCGAACGCAAAATTCTCACAGCACATCTGCTTCTCGTCACGACCCTACGGCGGTGACGCGTCGGCCATGGACGCAATTCCTGCCAGCGCTGCCATATGGGCAGCAAGGCACTGGTTCGAACTGAGCACGGGCAGGCCAAGTTCTTGGGTCAATGGGGCAAGAATATCGAGTGTGCGCAGATTGGTGCAGGACAAAAAGACCGCGTCCAGCTTACTGCGGCGCACCAATGCGCGCGCGGCCTCCGCAATCGAGGCCGGCGCGATGCGAGCGACTCTGGCCTCGACCTGCTCCCCGAATGACAGCGTGTCGGGAACAGCGATTCCCCCCGCTTCGAACGCCGCGCGGATCGGTTCCGCGACAGAGGCAATATAGGGCGAAATGATACCCAGCCGGGCCACCCCCAAGCTGTGGCACTGGGCCAGAGCGGCGGTCAGCGGGTCGGTCACGGCGCGTGTGCCTGCCGCGCGGGTCACCAGTTCGCGCACCCTGCCCGCACCGATCAACGTCGTGCCCGAGGTGCAGGCATATCCCACCACATCCAGCGCCTGCGCGGCGGGCAGCAGGCGGGCCGCATCGGGCAAGGCGCGCTCCATCGCCGCAATGGTGTCGGGCGTGAGTTCCGCGCCCGAAGGCACGCGCGTGACATGCAGGCGCGCGATATGCGGGGGAAACAGGCGGCGGAAATCCTGTTCGATCGTTTCGTCGACCTGCAAGACGATCAGACCAAGGCGGGGAAGATCGTCTTGTTGCAGGGTATAGGGAAAAGCACTCATGGCATGATTTCCGGCAGATCCTCGGGTGCGCGGGGTGACAGCAGTTCCGGCCCATCCGCGCGCAGGACGATGTTTTCCTCATGCACCATGATCCGTTGCCCTGTTGTGAGGCAGCCGGGTTCCAGTGTCAGGACCATGCCAGCGCGCAAGGGACTTTCATCCAGCGGGGTGAAAGAGGGCCATTCGGTCAGTGTGATCCCAAGACCATGCCCCAGCCGCCCGCCCCCCGGCGTCATACCGCGCCGTCGCAGCCCATCCGAAAGCAGGTGGTGCACGTCGCGCGCCAGCATGCCGGGGCGCAATGCGGTGAGCGCGTCCTCGGTCGCCTGCCAGAGCGCTGCATGGGCATGACGCGCCGTGTCGGACGCCGGCCCGATTGCAAAATTGCGGTCGAAATCACAAAAATACCCGTCCCTGACCGCGCCTGTGTCCAGCATCAGGACATCCCCCCGCTGCAACGGGGCGGCACCTGCGGGCGAGATCACATCGCCATAGCCGTCAGGCCCCGCGCCGCCTGCCACATAGCTGACCCAATCCGCCCCCTCCGACAGGAGCGCGATCTGGAAGTCGCGGAACACGTCGGCCAGCGGCCGCCCCGCCTGCGCGAATTCGGGCACGCGGGCGAAGGCACGGGCGGCAATGATGCAGGAGCTGCGTATCTTGCCGATCTCCGCTTCGGATTTCACCTCGCGCACGCGGTGCACACAAGCCGTGGCATCGACAAAGCGGCGCGGGGCAAGGCGCGCGCGCACCGCCTCGAAATCTTGCAACGGCATGCGCAGATGGGTCTCCGGCCCCATTGGCAGCCCGATCCGGCCATGGGGCGCGACAACCTGCGCCAGAGCATCGGCCAGCAGGCTGGTGCCGTCGTCACGCGGGTCGGGCGCATCCCATGTCCGGATATCGGATACCCATGTGCGCCCCATCAGATCGGCCCCGATCGACGGGATCACGGCAACAGGATCACCTGCATGCGGAACAACAACAAACCACGGCCGCGCCGGACTTTCCCAGAACCGCGTCAGAAATCCGGTCGTGTAGAAAATATCGGCGGGCGACGTCAGCAACAGCGCATCCAAGCCCTGCTCCGCCATGCCAGCCTGCAAACGCGCGATCCGTGCGCGGTATTCATCTGCGGGAAAGACCAGTGACGCCTCACCCATCCTCCGGCCCTTCGCTGAGGATGGCCAGCACATGCGCGTCGGCAGGCAAATCCAGCCCCGCCAGCAATGCGGCAAGTCCCGCCGCGCCCGAGGGCGTTGTCGGCAAGCCATGCGCGGCCAGCAGTGCGGCACCGCGCATGGCATCGGTTTCACTGATGGTCACAAAGATATCCGCATCGCGTGCCAGACCATTCAACGCGATCATCGATGCGGTCTTGCAATCGAGCCTGCCCATGCAGGATGCAGGGCCGGTTGACTCGACCGCCTTTCCCGCACGGATACCTTCCATCAGGGCCGGCGCCGCCTGTGGTTCCACAACGATGATCTGCGGGATGCTCCCCCAGACAAGGCGCGCATGTGCGGCGACAGCCGCTGCCAGCCCGCCTACCCCGGCTTGCAGCAGGATATGGCTGGGCGCTGTGCCGATCTGCGCAACCGCTTCGGCGGCCAGTTGCAGATACCCCTCCATCACGCGCAGCGGCAGTTCGGTGTAACCGGGCCATGAGCTGTCCGACAGCAATGTCCAGCCCCGCGCCTGCGCCGCCTCCGCTGCGGCCACCATGCTGGCCTCGTAATCCGCGCCCGCGCGCAGGACTTCGGCCCCCTTTGCGCGCAAGCGTTCGGCGAATGCCTCTGGCACGGTGTCTGACAGGTAGATCACGGCCCGGGCACCGAACAACCGCGCCCCCGCCGCCACCGACAGCCCGTGATTGCCCGCGCTCGCTGTCACATAGACGCGTCCCGACAGCGCCTGCCGCAGATCATCTGGGGTGCCTGCCGCGGCATCGCGCGCGATGGCATGGGCCGCGCCCAGCGCCTTGAAGCTGCCCAGCCCCATGCGCTGGCGTTCGTCTTTCAGGCTGATGCATGCCACGCTCAGTTCGGTCGCAAGCGCGGGCACTTCGCGCAGCGGCGTCGGCGCATGAGCGGGGCATAGCGACAAAAGCGCTGCCACATCGCCTGCATCCGCCAGCGGGGACGGCCCGGCCACCGGAAGCCCGCGCGCGCGCCATGGGTTCTGTAAGTGATGCAACATGCTCGATCCCGTTCTGTTTCGCCGCAGCTTAACGCAAAAACCAACAAGCCGACCGGATGAATCGCAGCCTCCAGCGCCTGAATTTTGCGTTTTTACGCCGCAACTGGCCGAATTCCGGAGCCACGCGCGCGACAGGCTTCCCTTCACGCCGATTTTGCGGGTAGCTGCCATGATGGACAATTTCGACGCCAGCATTCTGAATATCCTTCAGCACAACGCCCGCACCACCGCAGAGGCGATGTCACCACAGGTGGGTCTGTCGCCCGATGCCTGCCGCAAGCGCATGGCGCGTCTGCGGGCCTCCGGGATCATCAAGGCCGAGATCGCCGTGCTTGATCCCGCCAGCGTCGGCCTTGGACTGATCCTGATTGTCGAGGTGACCTTGCAAAATGAACGCAAGGCAGATCTGGACCGCTTCAAAGCCGCCATGCAGGCCGCGCCCGAAGTAATGCAATGCTACTATGTCACCGGGAACGCCGATTTCATCCTGATCCTGTCCGCCCGCGATATGGCCGGTTTCGAAGCCTTCACCCGGCGCCATTTCTTTGCCCAAGACAACGTCCTGCGATTTCGGACCAGCGCCGTCATGGATAGCGTCAAAACGGGTTTGGCCGTACCGGTCGTGCCGGATTGAGCCTGATTGAGCCTGTCATCACAGCGCAAGGTCTGGCTTGATCGACACGCCTGTGCGATTGCCCGGCTCCAAGCGCTACCCGGTTGGTGCGGAACTGCGCGGTCCACTGCACGTTCCCTTTGATGATAGATCAATTCCGGAATGAACGCATGTGGAACACCCGGCATCACCCGTTGTTCATATCTGCATGCCATCAGGCATCCCGCCGCATCTGGCTTGCTGCAATTCTCGTGCTTTTGTCAGCCGTTGCCCTTTTGGCGCAGGAAGATTCCGGTTCCGCGCCTTTCGCGTTTGACGCCAGCGCCATCAACGAGGGATTGCCGGCCGTTGAACCGCCACCACGGCTGGATACGCCGCGGGCAGCGCTCGAGTTGTTTTTCGATGCAATCGACGATGACGACCGGTTGCTCGCCGCACATGTGCTGAATTTGAGTGGCATTCCCGAAGAAGAGCATGCCGAACGGGGGCCGCGTCTTGCCATGATGCTGGCCTATCTGCTGCTGCATCATGACTTGATCGATTGGGCCGAAGTGCCGGACCAGCCCGACGCCCGCGTGCTTCCGGACGTTCAGGATCTGGCAAACCCCTATAGCCGGCGCGTGATCCAGCTTGGAGAGCTTGAACTTGATGGCCGCCCGGTGCCTGTCAGCCTTCAGCGGTTTCATGTCGAGGGTTCCGAACCCGTCTGGCTTTTCGCGCCATTCGCCGTCGAACGGGTCAGCCGCCTTTACGCTGCCAACCGCCCCGGACTTCTGAGCGAGTGGATTCCGCTGCGCGAGCAGATAGACAATCTTGGCCAGCCCTCCGTGCGCGAATGGCTTGTCATCGCGGCAACCTTGATCGGATGCGTACTTCTCGGACTGATGACATACGGTCTGGCAAAGCTGATTTCCCGACATGCGCGCTTGCAGGCATCGCAGTGGTTGCGTGCCTCCGCTTTGCCCTTGGCCGTGTTGGTGACGGCGCTGAGCTTCCGTTTCGGCATTGCGCAACTGATCCTGCTCACCGGACCCGTCGCCTCCAATGTCGATATCGGTTCCGAACTCGTCGCGCTGCTTGCAGGTGTCTGGCTCTTGAACCGGTCCGTGGCGGCATGGACGTTGGCGTTAAGCCTGCATTACGTCGTCCCGTTGCCGACGGAAGACCCGCAAAACCGGCGGATCAAGACCACCGTTTACGTTGTCAGGCGGCTTGCCGTTGTTGTCATCGCGGTGCTCAGCGTCGGCTTCATCTTGCTGCGGATCGGCCTGTTCGAGACTTTCGGTATCTCCGTGCTGGCCTCTGCTGGTGCGCTCGGTGTGATCGTGGCAATCGCCGCCCAGCCGCTTTTGGGAAACATGGTCGCGGGCCTGCAGATCGCCCTGTCGGATCCGGTCCGTATCGGCGATGTGGTGATGTTTGACGGCCATTGGTCTACGGTCGAGGATATCGCATTCGCGCATACTGTGCTGCGGACGGACAGGGACACGCGGCTGATCGTTCCGCATGCCGAATTCCTGTCGCGTGCGATCGAGAACTGGTCGAAGGACGGTGAGGCCGTCAAACGGATCGTGACGTTGCCGGTCGATTACCGGATTGACGTTGAAAGGATCAGGCAAGAGGTTCATGCGATCGTCGACGGCGATGCCCGGCTTACCGAGACCCCCATCATCGAGATGGTCGAGATTTCCGATCAATCCGCAATCCTCTGGATATGGCTGGCCGCGACGACGCCCGCAACCTCATGGACCCTGCACAACGAGGTCAGAGAGAAACTGATGCGCTTTCTTGTCGACTTCGAAGGCGGTGCATATCTGCCGACCAAGCGACACAAGGTGATCACCGACCAAAATACGCATGGCAACGCCGGATAAACGGCATTGTCTGGTCACAGAAGGGATATCGCACGCCGCCCCGTCACTCGTTTTTTTGCAACGCCCGAGAAGCGGCCCGCCGATCTGCAAGAATGGTCCGGCGATCAGGGCCGACAGATGCGCCGGTCGTGGGTAGGCGACTGGCCGAAATCCGCACGGTAGCCGCTGGGAGTCGTGCCGACGGTCCGGCTGAACGTGCGTGCAAAATGCGCCTGATCGGCAAAGCCCGCGATGAAGCCTATCTCTGCCAATCCAGGACCGCTTGCCTTGCACAGATGCGTGGCCGCAACCTCGACCCTTGCCTCTGTCACGAGGCGGGAGAACGTAACCGACCTCTCGGTCAGGCGACGTTGCAATGTGCGGGGCGAGGCACCGGTTTCGGCAGCAAGGCTGGCGACAGTCCAGCGGCGCACCGGGTCAGCCACCAGACGCTTTCGCAGGTTTGAGACCGGATCGGGGTCCGGACATTCGACAGTTTCAGCAGCGGCCTTGCGCTTGCCCGTTGCTGTCAGGATGGCGCTGCCGATCCCCTGCGTCAGATCGGGGCGGTGCCATTTGCCGTGGCTGCGCCAGACCGCGCCCTCTGCATTGAGCAGTGTCACATCCGTCGATCCGATCATTTCGGTCAGGACCGTGAGAAGACCGAGCACCAGCAGGCTTTCCGCCGGACTTGGCGGCGGGCCGCCGTCGCGTGCCTGATGGGTCAGGGCAAAGCTGTGCGCGTCAAGCTGTTCTGCCGCAATCCTGTGTCGCCCGTGGCTGAAACGCTCCAGCCGGTGCCAGCGGTCCATGAGATCGAGCATGTCCCGCGAACAGGTCAGGGCCTGCACGACGGGTTCGGGTGCCATCGACCGCGCGGCATCTGCAATGGACAGGATGGCCAGCGGGCCATGGTGTGCAAGAATTTGGCCGAGCACATCGCGCTTGGCGATGCGTGAAACATGCGCGGTCGCGGATGTCGGCACCGGGAGTGCGATACCCTGCCGGGACAGCCCTGCCGCCACCAGACGCATCATCGCGGCCGAAGCGAAATCGGCTCCTTCGACTGTTTCTGTCATGCGCTTTGCTCCCTTCTCAACACAGCATAGACCGACGCGGGTGGAATGTTCAAAGAAACGCAGGTCCGGCGCTGCGTCACCAGACCGAGGCGGGAAAGCATCAACGACGGGATCGGGCAGCGCTGCCCGTAGGTGAACAGGCGCAGTTCGCCATCCGGCTTCAGAACCGTCATGCACCCCGCCACAATCCGCATCACCTTGGCCGGCGGCATTGACAGCAGCGGCAAACCGCAGATGGCCAGCGCGGCACCGCCGGGGCCAAAGGGAGAAAGGTATCGGACGCGCGCGGCATCCCCACGGATCACCGCCACCTGCGGGAAGCGCCGCGCGAGGTCGCTCGCAAAGTGTTCGCCTGCCTCGATGACTGCGACTTGCGCCGGGGGAATCCCGAACCGCAGCAGGGCAGCCGTGAATACACCCGTGCCGGGACCAAGCTCGACCACGGGTCCAGATGCGGCTGTCAGCCCTTGCGTCATGGCTTGTGCAAGCCGCGCGCTTGAAGGGACGATGGCTCCGACCCGCAACGGCGCTCGGAGCCATTCGCGCGCAAATAGTAGACGTGATGACGCGGATTGCGCCTCATCGGACGAGCCGGAACTTTGCGTTCTCATGCCCCCAGATCCTCGGACCGAACCGGAAAGCGCGTTGGGCGCTGTCCTGTTGCTGCCCGGATCGCGTTGGCGATGGCTCCGGGGCCGGCGACCATGGCGGTTTCTCCCGCACCTTGCGGCGGGCGGTCGCTCTGGATCAGATCCACGGTGATCGGCGGGACATCCGTCATGTGCGGGATCGGGGCATCCGCGAAGGTCTGGGCCGTGACATGCCCGGCATCGGTGGGCAGATCGTCGGTCAATACCATGCCAAGGCTCCAGACCAGATTGCCTTCGCATTGTGCGCGCACCTGATCGGGGTTGATGACCAGCCCGCAATCATGCACGCACCACAGCCGCGTGACACGCACACGCCCTTTAGCATCGACAGCCACATCCGCCACCGCCGCCGCATGGCTGGTGTCCTTGTAGGTGCCGCAGGCGATACCGCGACCCGCACGCAGACCACCGACCGGGGCAGGTGCGCGGCCCCAGCCTGCAATCTCACCCACCCGCGCAAGAACCGCTGCCAAAAGCGGATCGGCGCTATGGGCAAGACGGAACGCCAGCGGGTCGACGCCCGCAACCAATGCGGCCTCATCCATGGCGATCTCAACGGCCAGCGCATTCGGCCCCGCGCCCAGCCCGCGCCACGGGCCGGTATGCACGGGCAACCGCACCATGTCATAGGCCGCGCGGGCACGGCCCAGCACATACGGCGCCGCCATACCCCGCGCCACGCCACCGTCACCTGCGAACAAATCTGTCCCGCGCTGCATCCACGGCGGCACGACAGCGGCCGTGAACATGATGTGCGAACTCATCTGGGCATGATCCCAGTCGGTGACCCGTCCTTGCGCGACACGCGCCTTGATCCGGTGCGACGATGGCGGGCGGTGGAACCCCAGCGCGTATTCCTGCGCGCGGGTCCATTGCACCTTGACGGGGTTGCCCGTGGCCAGCGTCAGCGCTGCCGCCTCGGCCTCGACCGTGCAGATCGTCTTGCCGCCGAAGGCCCCGCCGATCCGGCAGGACTGGACTGTGACCGCCATGGCGGGCAGCGCGAAAGCGTCAGCCAGAAAATCACGGATGTAGAAGGCATCCTGCGTTCCGGCCCAGACCCGCAGCGCGCCGTCCTGCCACGCTGCCACCGCCGCGCGTGGCTCGATCGGGCCATGGGCCGCCAATGGCACATCTATGCGCAGATCGACATCCCAAGCGCCATCCTCCGGCGCGCCATCCAGAACCTCATGCGGCAGCGCCCCCTGAGACAGGCGGACATCCACGTCGACAGCCCGCGCGATATCCGATCGCGCATGCGGGGTCGCCATCGACCACGCGACGTCCATCGCCTCTGCGATGGCCACCAGCGCGCCGGGTCGCGTCGCGACAATGCCCAGCCCCTGCGCCTTGCCAATCGGCGGGCCGCAATCCTCGACCACCGCAACAAAGCCCGGCACCGCGCGCGCGGCCTCGATGTTCCAGCGCACGGGGCGGGATTCCACCTCGACCGACACGGGGGCGCGCAGCACGCGGCCATATTGCATCCCAGGCAAGTGCACGTCGGCGGCGTAAAGCGGCGCGCCTGTCACGATCTCGCGGCCTTGGGTGATTTCGGGGCTGGCACCGATCAGGCCACCGGTGCGCAGGCTGCGCAGATCGGCCACAGGCCGGGGCGTGACGCTGACCTGTCCGGCAACCTGTCCCGCCGCGAGGGCATCACGCAGGGCGGCGCAGGCCTGTGCCAGAGGTTCGGCAAACAGCATTACGGATTCACTGCCGACCGTCGCCTTGACGCGGGGCATATCGGTTGCGTGCAGCACCACATCGACAACCTCCCATGCGGCCCCGAGTTCGGCGCAGGCGATCTGCTTCAGCGCGGTTGCGATGTTCTGCCCCATCTCGGCGCGCGGCAGCGTCAGGGTGTAACGCCCCTCCCGATGGGCGATCCAGCTGAGCGCAGTTTCAGCATCCGGTTCCGGACGGGCGGGAATGACGGGAACCTGGCTCCACACACCGGCCCCTGCCCCGATCAGGGCCACCAGCCCGCCTGCGGCCGCCGCAAGAAGCGCGCGCCGCCGCATCAGACCTGCTCCGCCGCAGACAGGATCGCGGCCTTGATCCGCAGATAGGTGCCACATCTGCACAGGTTTGCGTCCATCGCCGCGTCAATGTCCTCGGCCGAGGGATCGGAGACCTCGTCCAGCAGCGCGACCGCCGCCATGATCTGTCCGGCCTGACAGTATCCACATTGGGGCACGCCATGATCCAGCCAGGCTTGCTGCACCGGATGCAGACTATCTCCCTCGGCCAGCCCTTCGATCGTCCGGACGCTGAGCCCGTCCACGTCCCCGGCCCGGGTTGTGCAGGCGCGCGTGGCCACACCGTCGATAATGATCGTGCAGGCGCCGCAAATCCCGACGCCGCAGCCGAATTTCGCACCCATCAGCCCGAAATTCTCGCGCAACAGGAACAGCAGCGGCTCATCGGCCCAATCAGGCGGAATGTCGTGGCTTTGACCGTTAAGGATGAAGGACATGTGCGGCTCCCGTTCGTGGCTTTGAACGGAAGATAACGGGCGGGCGAAGGCCGGTCTTGAACGATCACGCCAAACTTGATGCGTTCACGCCGCCTGCGCCGGGCGGCCACGCATTGCCCTCAAGCCCGCGTCTGTTCGCCCAAGCAGCGCTGGATACCACCTGCTATCGCGGAATGCGGCGAATGGCCTGCCAGCGTTGCGGCTACCGGTTCGCAACCGAAGCGACACACCAGATCAGATGGACGGGCCTGCGGTCAAACCAGCATCCCCGGATCAATACCCTCGGCGCCAAGGGATGCCAGGTACAGTTTGACGAGCGCAGGCAGTGAAGCCGCGCCGGTTTTCTTCATGACCTGTGCGCGATGGTTTTCAACCGTGCGGATATTGATCTCAAGATCGGCGGCGATGATCTTGTTCGGCTTGCCGTCAAGGATCATCGCCAGCACCTCTTGCTCGCGCGTCGTCAATTCCGCGAACCGCGCCTTGGCTCGGCCGCATGCCGCTGCGCGCGCACGTGTCTCGCGGTAGCTTTCCACTGCGCCGGTCACGGAGGCGCACAGCTTTTCGCTATCTGTCGGTTTCGCCAGAAAGTCATAGGCCCCCGCCTTGAGCGCCGCCACCGCCGACCCCGAATCGCGCAGCCCGGTGAACACCACGGCAGGCATCTGCGCGCCCTCGGCGTTCAAGCGATCCAGCAGATCAAGCCCGCTCAACCCCGGCAGCATCAGTTCCACGACAAGGCAGGCATCACCGGCAGGCCGAGGGGCCGCGAGAAACGCCTCGGCCGAGACATACTCGCGCACCGTCCAACCTGCGGTCTCGAACAACCATGCGACCATATCTTGCACGTCGGGGTCATCCTCCACGAGGTGGACAACGGGCGGCGTATCAAGACCGCTCCAGGTGGCGTCAACGCGATCCGTCGCAGTGAAGTGTGCATGGGATGTGGCGATCATAATTTTGTCTCATTTTTGTTACAAAGTCATGATATAGACACATTCAGAAGCATTTAGTTCCCGACAAACTTTCGGGCAGCGGGAATTCGCTTTGTCCTGCGCTGGACTTGGCGCATGCGAATTCCCTGATCGTGTTGACGTTGCGGATTCCAGCGGAACCAATTGTTATTTCTCAATTTGGCACTTAACCAATTGTTAAGTCACAAGACGGCGTCCTGCGTTTGCTGGGCGTACCGCGCTGTCCTGAACCGTCAGCCCGCTTATTCCGCGGCGATGCTTTGCACCCTGTTCATCACAAGGCGCCGGAAATCCGATCCATAGTCCTCATGCTCCAGCGCAAAATCGACGATGGCTTCCAGATATCCGAATTTCGACCCGCAATCATAGCGCAGCCCCGACAGCGGAACCGCGTGCACACGCCCTTCCCTCGCCTGACGGTCAATGGCATCGGCAAGCTGGATCTCGCCGCCTGCACCCGGTGCCTGTGTGCGCAGCAAATCGAAAATATCCGGCTCAAGCACGTAGCGCCCGATCGACGCCTGCAGCGAGGGAGACTGGTCAGGCTGCGGTTTCTCGACAAGCCCCGCCACCTCGCCGGGCGATTGCCCGGGTTTGATCATGCCGTATTTCGGTGTATTTTGCCGATCCACCTGCATCACCGACAGATATGTGCCCGGCTTCTTCTGATAGGCCGACACAAGGGCCTGTGTCGGCTTGACCTTGGCGCGCACCACGTCATCGGCCAGCAGCACCGCGAAAGGCTCGTTGCGGATGATCGGCTCTGCGCAAAGCACCGCATGACCGAGTCCCAAAGCCTGCGATTGCCGGATGAAAATGCAGTTCACATGGCTCGGGACGATGTTATGGATCATATCGGCGATATCGTCCTTGCCCTTTTTGCGCAAATCGCGCTCCAGATCGGGAATGGCATCGAAATGGTCCTCGATGGCGCGTTTGGTGCGTCCGGTGACAAAGACCAGTTCGGTGATGCCCGCCTCGATGGCTTCCTCGACCGCATATTGGATCAGCGGCTTGTCGATGATCGGCAAAAGTTCTTTCGGCATCGCCTTGGTCGCAGGAAGAAAACGGGTCCCCAGACCAGCGACGGGAAACACGGCTTTTCTAATGATGGGTCGCATATTGTTTTTCTCCTGTTTGTTGAATAATTGTCACCGGGTTTAAACCCGGCATGGCCGTGATTGTTCCTGAAGTTCGGCCTCAGGATTTGTACAATTCCAAGGTTTTCTTTCCCAAAAGATGGGAACACACACCCGCATGAAGCGAGGCGCGCAACAGGGCTTTCATCCGCTGTTCGGGACGGAACACATTCAGCCCCGCCCATCCCAGCAACACCGCCGCCTTGGAGGCGGCTTTCGTCAGATGGATGACCCCGCCCATCCGACCGCGGTCAGGTTGCGTGATCAGCCCGTGGGTCTGGCCGGCGCGAAACTTGCGCAGCAGCAGATATCGCAGACTTTCGCGCGCTTCGGGCACCTCCTCCAGCACGACAGCTTCGGGGGCATAGACGATCCTCCCGCCCGCCCTGACCATCGTGCGGAAAAACAGATCATCCTCGCCCCCCGTCAGCCCCAGCGCGGGATTGAATTGATGACCCTGAAGAAAAGGACTTCCCAAGCGGAGCATGACATTGCCGCAATAGCCGGTCAGGATGCGACCGTCCCGTTGGATGACCGGCGCCGTGTCATGCGGGCGGGCTTTTTGCAACCATGCCGCCGTATCGGGCCGGTAGACCGCGGTGATCGTTCCGACCACGGCATCCGCTTTCGTGGTTTCTATCTCGTCCAGCAGATGCCGGAGCCAATCAGCGGTCGCCGTTTCGTCATCGTCGATGATCGCGAGAAAGTCGGCACCCAAAAGCTGCGCCGTCTCCAACAAGGCGTTGCGCGCGACCGATATATTGAAGGCCGGCGCGTGGACGTAATGCAACCGCATCGGATGGGCGGTTTGCGCCTGTTCCACCAGCGGCAATGCCGATTTCGTCTCGTCGTTATCGGCAATGATCACGCAGCACTCCACCTCCCCCAATCCGGTTTGCAGCGCCACGCTTTCAAGCGTCTGCATCAGCGACGCACGGCGGAATGTACACATTCCGATCACGACCTTGATCTTGCGGGTTCGGGATTCCTTCGTTGCGGCGTCAAACATATCGGCCTCCTGAGCGCTGATCCAAAGGGTGTGGGGATTGAGAGACACTCCCGCGCGGCAGCATGTCATCACATTGATAAGAAACATGAGTAGTGCTATCGCTACGCAGGGTTGACCAATCGAGGCTGCCGTCATCGGGCAGCGGAAAAACCCGCCTGTGGCTAACGGAGACTATGGAATGCATATCACGAAATTCATCTGTGGCATGTCGGTCGCCGTTTTTGCTGTCGCCGCAACCAGTTGGTCCATGGGATGGTCGACAGGTGCAATTATCGCCATATCCGTGGCGACTCTTGTCACGGCGCAGGTGTTTTACTTTGCGGTGATTGCCGCGACCGCGTGGTTCCGGGGCAAGAAGACTGCGGACACATTGCGCCCAGCCGAACACAATCATAAGCTGAACTAACGATCTGCATCGGCTTGCTCTGCATGCCAAGGAACGATCCGCGGCCTTGTGAAGCCCCGTTTGGGTAATGACCTCGGAGGCGTTCCCGCAAGACCAGACGTCAGGCATCAATCGCATCTGCATCACACCCATCCCCGGCTGTATCTGGGAAGAAAATCCGCCCGCCCGCCGATATGGTCCCGGCTCTCGTCACGTGCCGCGCGCAGCGCGCGCAATCCATGGACAAGCGACACGAGAACCATCACCGAAAGGGCGTGGAACTCGAAGAAGACCGGCACCTCCACAAAGGACAGACCAAACACGAAGGACACGGCCATAAAGCCGAACAGCGCGGGGGCATGTCCGGCTTTCAGCACCCAGCGCATGCTCAAGACCAAGGCGGGCACCAGCAGGACAAGCTGCAAGGCCACGCCGATCATGCCGATCTCGACCGCGTTGGACAGATAGAGATTGTGGAAATTGAACCCGGATTTCGAGGCGATATAGAAATCCGCCCAAAGCGCTTCGGCCAGGGCGTTTCCCTCGACCCAGAAGGCACGGTACCCGGTGCCCAACCAAGGGGCCTGCGCGATCTCTGCGATGGCCGTCTCCCAAAGCTCGGTCCGTCCGGTCAGTGACGGGTCCTTGCCCGTGAGCGTGAAGATGTAATTCATGAGCGCCTCGCGGAACCGAAACCCGATCAGGACAGCACCGCCCAAAAGCGCGCTTTGAATGACCAGCGTCACCCTCTGCCGCCCGGCAGGAAGCGCAGAGACACGCAGCAAGACCAAGGCCGCTATCAGGACCACCACGGATACCATGACCGCACCGACGGATTCGGCCATGACAATCTGCGGCAGGGCCAGAACGGTGCCAAACAACCCGACGAACCGCCACACAGGCGCCCCGCCGCGATCCGCCAGCAGAGCGAACGAGCATAAAAGCAGCGCAACCATGCTGAAAGCATAGTAATTCTTGCTGTCGAAAATACCGATCCAGACCCCGTCAGGGCGCACATCTCCGACCGCAAGGCTGGCCAGACCGGCAAGGGCAAGCGCCCCGAACTGGATGCGCAAAAATACATGCGGTGCCAGACGATTGGCCAAGGCCACGGCGATCAGAAAGGTGATCAGAAGCTGGACTCCATGGCGTATAGACAGGTCTGGATGTTCGGACCACAGCGCGCTGGCGATGCACCACAGCGGGAGCAGGAACAGCCACCAGTAATCCCGCAGCTCGCGGAAGGTGAAATTGATCCGTCGCGCCAGCAACACAAGGCCCGTCAGCAGGAAGATCAGCACGCCGTTGCGGCCCAGATAGGCCACGAAGACCAGCGACGTGAACACCGCGATGCCCAGAACGATGTTCGGGCAAATGGTGACGCGGATAACGCGGTCCGCGGGATCGTCGTCATACTGGTCGGGCGCTGTCATTCCTCGAACTCCGGATCACACAGAACCGAGTCGTCAAAGGCGCAAGGTTCACCCGGCGCGGTATAAGCGACCCACTCGATCTCCATCCGCTTCGCATCCTGCGGTTCACGGAACGGCCCCATCCAGTCGGTCAGCGTGTCCGACCCCCACAAGCTCAGGTAGATTTTTTGCGGGCGTTCCGGCACCTCCGAGGAGTTGACCGTATGCACAAGCTGGCCATCGACATACCAACGCAGCCGTTCTTCTTCCCAGACGAAGGAATAGACGTGGAAGCGTTCATGCGCGGGGTCATCCAAGGGAACCACGGCCCGGTGCTTTGGCTCGCCGTCAACATAGGTATTGACCTCCACCTCGCGCGTATTCGCCATCAACACCTCGAAATCGATCTCGTCGTGACGCTCGCCGTGCACCTCGCCGATATAGGTGAAGAATGCCGCATTCAGGCCGCTGCCCTCGTCGGTCTTGATCCGGGCCTCATAGGTGCCGTAACTGAACCGCTTGCGCGTCTGGATCTCGCCGCAGCGGTAAGCATGGTCTGCGCTTTGATGGCGCTCGAACATCAGGCTGACCTGCCCCGGCTCGTGCAACACCGCGTCTTCCGACCACAGGCAGTTTTGATGGCTTCCGTTGCTCCAGCCGTCCGAAACATACCAGCGGTCCCGGTCAAAGCGCTTGAAATCCTCGAAGAACGTCTCGCCGGGCGGATTGGCCTGCGCGCCCCCCGATGCCGCAACCACAAAGACCGCCGACGCGCATAGCGTGTGCAGCGGCGTCATGCTGCCGGACACCTTTGAAAGAATGCCGTTCCACATCGTCATCACCTCAATATCCTTCATGGGGATCGAATTTCGTGTATCGCTTGAGCTTTTTCATGTCGGTCTTGTTCAAAACCGTCCCCAAAAGTTTCTGGGACAGACCCGGATTGGCCGACAGGGTGTTACGGAAATGGTCTTTGTGGATCGCGCCCCATTCCAGCACGGCGACCATGCCATCCATCACCGGCTGCAAGGCCCGTGCATCGGAGACCGGCCCCAGCGGAGCCAGATCTATGATCATCAGATCGAAATGCTGGCGTGCATCGTTCAGGATATTGCGGAACGCAGGACTCGCCGCGATATCGCCCGCGCTGGGATCGTCGGGGGCAAAGCTGGACGGCAGGACTGTCAGCCCCGTCCCCGTCTCGCGGCGCAGCGCCTGCCGCCAGTCGGTGCCCTCGTGCAACACCTCACGCAACCCGACCTCCGACAACAGGCCCAGCCTGCGGCTGAGACCGGACGTGCGCAAATCCCCGTCGACCAGCAACACCGAGCGCCCCGACGCCGCCGCCAGTGCCGCAAGATTTGCGGCGACAGAGCTTTTGCCCTCGCCCGGCCGGATCGACGCGACACCCAGCACATAGCCGGGCCTGTCCTTGGCCGCCGTTTCGCAGGCCACGCGAACATTGCGCAGCGTTTCGGTGTATTGGGAGCGCGGTGATGCCAGCGCGGCAAAGGCATAGTCAAAGCTCTCCTGACGATCCCCCTGCCCCGTTTCGGGCGGCGGCAACATCTCCGTCTCCGCCTCCGGGACGGCGTCCTCGGCCATCAGCGGCAGATAGCCGAAGAAGGGCCGCATGCTGACATCCTGCACATCGTCCTGTGTGCGGATAACGCTGTGTTTGCGGGCACGGAGTATGGATAGAAAGGCACCCACGAAGGCCCCCAGCACCAGCATCAATGCCAGAACGACAGCTTTTCGCGGCGCGATCTGTGCCTTCGGAACTTCGGCCTCGGACAAAACGCGCACATTGGTGACGGGAAAGGTCTGGGTCTGTTCCAGATCCCTGAGGCGCTCCAGATAGGTCTCGTTCAGCGTGTCGAAAATCTCGGCCTGCCGCTCGAATCCCTGCAACTCCACCCGCGCTTGCGACAACTCGAGGTTCTCGGCCGATATCTCGGCGATGCTGTCGCGCAAATTGCTGACCTGCGTCTCCAGCGTCCGCACCGTGTTGAGTGACCGGTCATGCATCCGCTGCATCTCGCGCCGCAGGGCAGCCCCCTCGGCCTCAATCCGCGCGCGCAGCTGCACCGCCTCGATATGGTCGGGGCCATTCTGGCGCTCCACCTCGTTCAGGCGCTGGAGCAGGGTCAGGATCCGCTGCTCGCTCACCGAGAATTCGCCATCCGGAATATGCGCGCTGGCCACACCGCTTTCGACGAACTGGATCGGCTCCATCTCGCGCAACTCGGCATAGACGCTGCTCAGCGCCCGCGTCCGCGCAAGTTCGACAATCGCCGCCGCCAGATCCGTCGTCAGTTGCGAGATTGTCTGCACCGTCAACGGATCGCCCGCCACCGTCAGCAACCCGTGCCGCGCGCGGAATTCCTCCACCCGCAGCATGGCCTCGGTCGAATTCTCCTGAATGATCAAAAGCCTGTCGCGCAGCCAGTCCAGCACGCGGGCCGAGGCGTCGACATTGCCGATAAGCTGATCCGAAAAGAAGGCCGCCCCATAGGCATTGACCACAGCCGCCGCCAAAGCCGGATCGGTGGAATCGTAGCGGATGGAAAACGCGGAACTGCGCCCTTCGCGCCGCACGACGATCGCTTGGCGCAGTGCATCCGCCGCCGCGATCTGTTTTGCCCTTTCATCGGGCGGGGCGGAGGCCTGCGGTTCCTGCCCTGAGGGAATCAGGCCCGCGATCATGCCCCGCACTTGCTGCACACCTTGCGCGATAGGCGATTGCGCGGGGGCGATGAAGGCGTCCACCTCGTGCAGGTTCAGATCCTGCACCACGGTCAGCGCCAACGCCTGCGATTCCAGCAGCTTCTGCGCGCTTTCCAGCATCACCTCGTTCTGACCGAGAGTGGAGGGCCGACCATCCGCTGCCACCGTGATCTCGTCCACGATCATCACCTGTACCGCTGCACGGTAGGTGTTGGGCGTGATCACGATATAGACCACCCCCAAAGCCAATGCTGCGAGAATGGTGAACACCATCAGCGCTTTGTGACGCCACATGGCGGACAGCACCGCCGTCAGGTCCACCTCCGGCGCGCGGCGCGGCCGGCTTGATGGCGGCAGGCCGGGGTCGCTGTCGTCAAAGCGCATCAGCATTCGGTTCACTGGTCCTCTCCTCTCATGGGGTGTCCGGCCCGGCGCGATCCGGCACGCTGCCGCGCGCCCTGCGTCACCAACCGCCACCAGAAACCGAAGGACCACGCCATTTGCATCACCGCGCCCGCGACGCCGCTGAAAGCGATCCGCGCATCACGCGCGCGGAGAGCCACCAACAGCCCTGCGAGCAGACAGGCCAAACCCCAAAGCGCCAGCGGCAGGATCAACAGTTCCGCCACAGGCGCAAAGGCCGCAAGAGAGGCAAGCGGGGCCAGCCCGATCAGGATAAGGTGACGCGGGCGGATACTGCCCGGATGCTTGAAAGCCGTGGCACATCTGCCTGAACCGAAACGGAAATACTGCCGCGCCAGCGCAACCAGATTGTCGCGCGGGAAATAGTCCATCTGCGTCGCGCCCGTCAGCCAGATGCGATGGCCCGCCTTGGTTAGCCGCTGGTCAAGCTCGGCATCCTCGTTATGGCTGAAGCTCTCGTCATAGCCGCCCACCGCCTGAAAGGCTGAGACCCGCATCAGCGCATGATGGCCATGCTCCACAAAACGCCCCTGCCCGCTGCCGCGATGGGCCGAGCCGCCATTGCCGAAAAAGGCGTTCTGCGCGGCGGTGATGTTGCGCTGCATGAAGCCCGCGCCCACGGCCCGCATCCTGACCACGACACTGTCGGCCTTGGTCTGCTGCGCCTCGGCCAGCAGCGTTTCGCAGTAATCCTCGGGATAGGCCGCATGCGCGTCAATCCGGATGATCCAGTCGATCTGCCCGCCAAATTGCGCGACAGCAAGGTTGATCGCCGCCGCCTGCAAGCGTTGCGGATTGGGCAGCAGGACGATCCCGCCGTGTTGCGCCGCCTCGGCCCGGACAAGGTCGCATGTCCGGTCGGTCGAGCCGCCATCGACCACAACGATCAACGCGCCAAGACGCGCGGCCCCTGCGCGCAGGCTGCGGATGACGTCCACGATATGCGCGGCCTCGTTCAAGGTCGGGATCACGATGATGATCCGCCCCTCAGGGGTCTCCTCGGCGCGCGGCGGCACAGTCACGGGCGCAAATTCTGTACGGGTCATGATACGGGTCATCCGGCCAACTCCACCACCTGCGGTCCGGCATCCGCTGCCGTTGCGCGCCGTCCCGCCAGAACATCCACCAGCCGGACACAATCGGCACGGGTCATCCGCCACGCTGCGGCACCTTTTCCCGCGACCTGCGCGCGCAACCGGCCCAGCCTTGCATGATTGACGCCGTCCAGACATGCGGAGACGTGGTCTGCATCAAGCGCGCTTACCAACAGCCCAAGACCCGCCCGCGACAGGTAGTGCCCCGTCTCGGTCCCTTGCAGCGCCAGAGGCACCACGCCATGCGCGCCGCTTTCATAAAGCCGGTTGGGCAGCAGCCAGTCGGAATTCGCCCCCGCGTCCATCCGGTCGATCAGCCATGCGATATCAATCTCGCCATAGATGCGCGGCAGGTCATCGGGGTAGGTATAGGGCCCGAGAAACGCGATATGCGGATTGGCCTGCACGATCCGGTGGAAGCCGGGGATGCTGTCCAGCGCAGGTTTGCCCCGCAGCACCAGCTTGATCCGCCCGTCGGCCCTGCGGCAGACCTCATCCAGACAGCGCAAGGATGCGGCGCATCGCAAGATCCCGAACCACCCGATGGTGAGTGGACGATCCGCAGGATCTTTCAGCGGCGGCGCGGGCGGCGCGGTCTCCGCCTGTGACGGGTCCCAGAACTTGTTTTCCACAAGGATCGGCACCGATCCGATCTGCTGATAGCGGTGCAGATATTCATCCCTGAACCGCATGGAGGATACCACGACACGGTCCACATTCCGGCACAGCCTGCGCTCGACGAACCGCATCGCCGACGACACTGCCCCGGTGCCGACCATCAACCGGTGCACGTCCAGCACCTCGTAGATCAAGCGCGGTCTGCGGCCATGCCCGAACAGGGTCCGGACGCGCTGCGCCAAGGGCAACATCTCAAGGCTGCGCACAAGAATGACATCGGGCGCATCGCCTTTTGCGATCTGTTTCGCGTGACGCAGCACCTGCGCCGCGCTCCAGGCCCGCTGCACGAACCTGCCGTTATAGGTCTGCGCCAGCACCCGCGCCGGCCGCGCGAGCGGAGCCGTGCCACGCCGGAATCCGGCCAGGTCCACCACGGCCCCGCCTGTTTCCAGCATGCTGACGCGCCGCCCCGTGGCCGGATCGTCAAGGTCATGCACAAGATAGAGGATTCTGGTCATGCCCCCTCCGCCGTCAAAACGCGATGGGATGCATCGTGCGTGGCAACATAGCCCTCGGGCACAACTCTGGCCGAGCGCCAGCGTGGTACCAGCCCCAAGGCAAAGGCCCCGGCCCGGTCCAGTGCGAGGATATCAAGGTCATATTCGCAGGATAGATCGGCAAGATAGGCCCATGTCTCCGCAGCCGAAGGCAGCCAACCGCTTTCGGGCATATCGGGCACGGTCACGATGCGGGCATCGGGATAAGCCTCCTGTCGGGCCTGCGCGCTGCCACCCAGAACAAGGCTCAGCCGCTGCCTTTCAGGAGACGGTCGCCGCAGACGACGGCTGCTGCGCTCATAGATGCTCTGCCCCAGAAAGCGCAGACATGCGGGACGCCGCGCCAGCAGTCCCAGCGCCGTGGGCATCGCGCCCCCGCGGATCGCCTCGACGATGCGGCCATATTCCAGTTGCGCGCGCGTCTGGGCCAAGCGCTCCTCGACAGCGCGGACCAGATCCTCCTGTCCAGCAACCTGCTGCAACTGCCGCTCCTGCGCCGCGATCATCAGGCGCAGCTTGGCCACGCTCAGCCGGTACGAGGCCGAGGCGCTGTGACGCCGGTAGAGATACATCGCATCCGGGATCACCATGAAACGCGCCCCCGACAACAACAGACGAAGATAGAAATCATGGTCCTCGTCGATCAGCAGCGTCTCGTCGAACCGCGTCGCGCCAAGGGCCGCGCGCCGGATCAGCGGCTTGAGATAGCCCAGAGAAATGGTTTCCGTGCCGTTCTGACTGCTGCTGACCGGGCTGCGCTTGTCCAGACTGCCACTTTCCAGACTGCCACTGACCAGCATGACCGAATCAATCTGCCTTGGTGCTGTCAGCCGCACATCTTGCAACAGGGTCTTGTTGCGCTCCAGAGGATCGTCGCCGAAAAAGATGATGTCATCGGCCACCATGTCGGCGTCCAAGGTCTGGGCCGCGTGCAACATGCGGGCGAAACGCTCCGGATGGATGATGTCATCGGAATCGACAATCGCGACCCATGCGCCAGTGGCCGTGGTCATGGCACGGTTGCGCGCCGCCGCCGGCCCCGACGGGGCGTCATTCTCGAGCAGGATCAGGCGCGGATCTGTTGCCATCTCCTCGCGGATGATGCGGCAACTGTTATCAGTGGATCCGTCATCCGAAATGATCAGTTCAAGCCTGTCATGGGTCTGGCTCAGAACAGACCAGATCGCGTGCCGGATGTAATCCTGCCCGTTCAGATTGGCCATCAGAACCGAGATCAGCGGCCCATCGGCCCCTTTGTCCGCCCTTCCCGGCGCGTCCGCCTGCGGCAGCGTTGCGATGTCAGACATAAGAAAGATCTTCCTTCAAAACAGGTTCCGGCGCGCCGCTCATGGCCGCGCGCCCGATCTTGGGTTGCGGTTCATTGCGAAGGCGCGCCAGTACCATCCAGCAAACGTGTCGCGCGCATCGCCGGGGCATCGACATGCACAACATCCCCCGGTGCCAGAACTGTTTGCTCGCCCGACAGTTCCCGCGTACCTGTCCGGCCCTGACGCGTGATGGTCACGGTCAGCGCCTCTTCCGCACCGCCCAGTTCCTGCTCGGACAGAGACATGCCCGTCTCTGCGACAGCGATCCGCTGTTGGGTCTTGAGCGTGGTCAGAACGCGCTCAAGCTCGCTCTCCACCTTCTGCAACTCGCGCATATCCTCCATCCATTCGCGGTCGCGCAACGCAACCTTTTCGGCCTCGGCGAGGGAAATTTCCTGTCTGGCTTCAAGGATAGCGGTCGAAATATTCAGAACCTGAGAACCTGACAGGATCAGGTTGCGCTCGGATTCTGCGACACGTGCGCCAATCGCCAAGCCACCTTCGGCCAGCGACTGCACATTGTCATATTCGCGCTGCGCGCTCTCCAGCAGCCGCTGTTGCGCGGCGGCACTTTCAATCAGCGCATCAAGTTCGCTTTGCAGCAGCTCGATCTGATTGTCCAATGCGGCCAGTTCGCGGGCGCGGCGCTCTTGGCGCAACCGCAGCACCTCGTTCTCGCCGTCCACCATATCGCTGTCCAAAGCGGCAGGGTCCAGACCCTGCGGCAAGGAAAGCGAGTCACGGTCCTCGATCGAGGCCTGAAGCATTGCCCGCCGAATTGCCAACCGCTTTCTCTCAAGGTTCAGCAAGTCGATCGTCCCTTCACGATTGAGAATATCGCGAAGGTCCAGTTCCGACGATCTGCGCGCCGCCTGTGCAATCAATTGCGCCGCCGTCAGACCGGGCCTGAACGGATACTCGCCGGGGGAACCCACCGATCCGGTTATATAGACCGGTTGATATGTCATCACCTGAACCGACGCATCAATGGAGGACGCCACTGCAAAACGCTGCTGCAACCGCTCGCTGATCGCCGTCGACAATTCCATGGGGGAAAGGAACCGGGCCTCCACTTGTCCGATGAATGGCACGCTGACCATCCCGTCAGAATCGACGGCCAGTTCCGCGCGCATGGATTCCCATTCCACGACACGGTTCTCAAGCGGCTGCCATTCCAGCACACGCAATTCCAGCTTGTCACCCGGCCCGATGCTGTAGCTTTCTGAAGTGGCGGAAGTCGAAGAAATCCCCAGAGCGAAAAGCGTCGCAGCCACCAAAACGCGCATCATCCTCATGATACATTCCATCCGTGCCTTGAAAAAATACCGGTGCCGTTCAATAGGAACCGCTACCAGACACCGCGACAGGCACCGTTTTGATGATCAGAGCGATATCGGTCAGCATCCCCCAATGCGTGACGTAATAACGGTCAAAGGCCACCCGTTTCTGATAGGTGGAATCACTGCGCCCGCTGACCTGCCATAGGCCTGTCAGTCCCGGACGCGTGCTCAGATAGTGCCGCAGCGAATATCCGTATTTCTCGTACTCGACCTTCTGGATCGGTCGCGGGCCAACGAAACTCATGTCACCCATCAGAATATTGAAAAGCTGCGGCAATTCATCAATGCTGTATTTCCGGAGCACATGCCCCAGCGGGGTAATGCGCGGATCGTTCTTGATTTTCTGGTTCTGCTTCCATTCAAGCGCCGCATGCGGGTTCTCGGAAAGGTAATTCTGGAATATCACCTCGGAATCCGGAACCATGCTGCGGAATTTCCAGCACTTGAATGTTTTACCAGAGAATCCGACCCGCTTGTGCCCGAACAGCGCCGGCCCACCGTCCGACAGCCTGACCGCAAGGGCCACGCAAATCAGAAGTGGCGACAGGATGATGATCGCCATCAAGGCAACAACGAAATCGAACACCCTCTTCAATGCACCGCCGCAGGGCTGTTCCATGCGGGAGACGGGAATTGCGGCGAATGGGTATTTCACTGCATCCTCCCGTTGTTTTCTATCGTAAATCTGGTCCATCATTTCGGCTATCAGACTCCCTGCCATAGCTTCCGCCCGGTTTCTCGGCTCAAGACCCGGTCACGCTCATCTTCGTCAAACGACAAATGAAAGCGTCCGGCGTGGCGAAAGCCTGTGGTTGATTTTGAAGAAAAAGGTATGTCACACTCGGAAAGCGGACGTTCAGCGACGACCTTGATTGAACTTAGGTAGCTGTGCTTTCCTTGCACACCGCCGGAATCTACCTAGGGCTGGCAGCTTTATGCTGACGACGTTTCCGCATGAGTAGTTTCCGGCCCTGCCTTCGGCGGATCAAAGTCATATATATAATTTTGATGGAAAAAACTCACACAGCCCTGATGAGCGCAGCAATTCGGCAAGGGCAAGATCTTGGGGCGGCCCTCAGGAAGCTTCCGAAATCTGCATGAGAAGTGGTCAGCTTTAACATAGATTAAAGTGCTTGTTGGACGGGAAATGATGTATCGTTATCTTGTAAATTCTTCAAAGCCGCACGCGGCATTCGATTCTCTTGGAAAAATTTCCTTGAGATTAAAAAAATACGCGCCGGATTGTATTGACTTGCGCGCACGCTTCGATCATCCACTTGTGGCAGTTCACTACAGCCCCGAAAACAAGTTCTTGCTGGATGTCGAGCTGGATAAATGCCTTGGTCTGCATTCTGCGGCCTTCAGCTGCTCCCCGGCAAGCAACCATCCCTTCATTCGCACGCTGCGCGCCTATGCTGAAGGCAAGTGCCATGATTATTCACAATCCGCGCTTTTTGACTTTTACGCATCTTTTCAGCCGCAATCCGCGGCGGATGTTGTCGGACTTTCGCGTGAGAGCACGCATGCTGCAATCTCAAATCGGCCCGCCTTTGCCAGCGCCCTGCCGTGGGAGCATTTGAGCCCCGAAGAGAACGAGGATTTCCTCCGCGCGATCTGCGAAAGAGATTATATCGAAAACGGGTTCAAACTTACGGCCGCCGCCGGATGGAAAGGCTGGGGTCCGCTCAGCACTGAAGCCGGAGAGGCTGAATTCAGCCGTCTGCTGCGCGTTTTCAAAGCGATCGGCACGGACGGCTATCAACGGCATTCCGCCCTTGATGGCGATATCGAAGGGCAGATACTGCAACATGAGGACCGATACAGAATCCTGATCAGCAGAGGCCAGCATCGCATTGCGGCGCTTGCCGCAACCGGCATGTCAAAGGCCCCTGTCCGTTTTCTTCCGCAGGTCGTTTCAAGATCGGACGCGGCATTCTGGCCAAATGTCGAGCGGGGCTATTACACGGTAGAGCAGGCGCAATCCGTGTTCGACCGCATCTTTCACGGGCATCAACCGTATCAGGCCGCATCGGATGTTGCGAAGCGGATTGCTTAGATCAATCGGCCTGAATTTCCCTCACTATAACCCGGATCGGAATGGCCCCATGGCGGCGAGCAGAACGTGACATTCTCGACAGAACCAACTGATACCTCGCGCAAAACCGTATCGCGCGGCGCACTCTATGTCGGCGTCGCGCAGGCATGGCGGATGGCGTTGAGTTTTGTTTCGGCCGTTGTGTTCGCGCGTCTTCTGATGCCGTCGGATTTCGGTCTGGTGGCGATGGTTGCGCCGGTCGTGGCGTTTGCGGCCCTGATTCAGGATCTCGGCCTCACTCAGGCCACGGTGCAACGCGAGACCGTGACGCAATCGCTTCTAGGTGCGTTGTTCTGGCTCAACGTCTGCGCCGGTGCCGTTCTGTCACTGGCATTGATCGCTTTGGCGCCCGCTCTCGCTGCCTTTTATGATCAACCTCAGATTATCGCTCTGGCCACCGCTTTCTCGGCCGTGATTTTTCTGACCAGCCTGCAAAACCAGCATCTCGCCATCATGTCGCGCCGGATGGAATTCCTGCGCATCTCGGTCATCGAGGCTTCCGCAGCCTCATTGGGTTTTATCGCGGGCCTGATCGTGGCCTATGTCTATGCCAGCTATTGGGCCTTGCTGGCCGCAAGTCTGGTCACGGCTTTATCCAGCACCGTCCTGTTCTGGACATTCAGCGGGTGGCGTCCGGGGCACAGTTCCTTTGGCGGTGCATTCAAGGAGATCGCGGGGTTCAGTTCCGGTCTGACGGGACATGCCCTGTTCACCTATCTGGCCCGCAATCTCGATGATGTTCTGATCGGGCGTTATCACGGTGCGGATGCTCTGGGATTTTACGACCGTGCCTACAAACTGCTTTTGCTTCCCTTGAACCAGATCAGTATGCCGCTCGGGCGCGTGATGATCCCGTTATTGTCCCGTCTGCGCAGCGAGCGCGACAGATATGTCGCCGTCTATCTCGAAGCCTCCACCTATCTGATGATCGTAACCCAGCCCACGATTGTGATACTGGTCGTCTTCGCGGACGAGGTGTTTCTTGTCCTGCTGGGAGAGCGCTGGGTGGTCGCGGCGCCGATCTTTCAGGTGCTGGGAATTTGCGGTCTACAGCAGATTTTCACCAACACGTTCTTCTGGCTTTTCGTCAGCCAGGGCCGCGCCAAGGAGCTGTTCCAACTCAGCGTCTTCCGCGCCGTGACCGCCTGTGGTGCCTTTGTTATCGGACTGCCCTGGGGGCCGCTCGGCGTGGCGACCGCATATGCCATATCGGATATTTTTCTGCGCATGCCTGTGCAGGTCAAAGTGCTGACCCGCAACGGTCCGCTGTCGCTGGGGGTGCTGACAGGATCGCTCCTCCCCCATCTGGCGGCCACCATCGCCACCGCCATCGCGGCACTGACCGTCGCTTATACAGTGACACTGACCGCCTGGGTCTTCATTCTGACGGTTGTGCTCTGCAATCTCGTCTATCTCGGCTGCCTTGCGCTTTTTGTCGACAAACGCATCATGTTGCACAAATCCTTGGGCAGAGTGCTCGCCAAGGCGTGATGATCCGGCACTGCCGCCCGAAGGTTCTTTCCGGATGACCATGTTGCAAAGCGGCACGATGTCGATCATCCTGCCGCAAGGGAGAACGGCGTGCAAAAAGACAGCAACTCCACAAATACAGAAGACCTCGTTGACGCTTCCCAACCGGCACGGAAAATAGCGGTCGCCGCAACACCGGATCGGTGGTGGCACAGGATTTCCGGCAAGGCTGGCACGCGGCGCCGCAATCCGGAGCCGGCCGCCACGGATATACGCGGGGACGAACGGCCGATCGACGACTTGCCGTTGCCGGTGATCTGGCTTCTGGGCAAGACCGGCGCGGGAAAGACCTCGCTCATCCGCGCAATCACGGGGGCCACCGAGGCGGCGGTCAGCAACGGGTTTGAAGCCTGCACCCAAACATCCGCAGCCTATGACTTTCCGCCCGATGAACCAGTCATGCGGTTTCTGGATACCCGCGGCTTGGGCGAGGCCCGATACGACCCGGCCGAGGATCTGGCCGTCTGTCAGGCAGGTTCCCACGTGCTGCTGATCCTCGCCCGGCTCGACGACCCTGTGCAGGGTGCCGTTGCAGAGGCGCTCGCGGCACTCAGAAAGCAGAAGGCGGATATGCCCGTTATCCTGCTGCACACAGC
The DNA here is from genome assembly GCA_024636555.1 of Paracoccaceae bacterium. Classification (GTDB taxonomy): domain Bacteria; phylum Pseudomonadota; class Alphaproteobacteria; order Rhodobacterales; family Rhodobacteraceae; genus Seohaeicola. The sequence continues at coordinate 37,019 of JAGXGW010000021.1, forward strand.
CGGAGACCGGATTTCTGATCCGGACATGCGGGCGCGGGCGCGCGCTGTGACCCAGTCGGCCCTTGAGGAGGCGTGGCGCGCGCCGATCCCGTCGCTGGATCTGGATCTTTCCGATCCACATGATGCGGATCTGGACAAACTGGCGGAAAAGCTGCTGACGGTCTTGCCGTCCGTTTCGCTTTTCATGGAACGTCAGGTGGCGCGGGACGCCGAAGAAGCGGCCTATCTTGGCAAGCGCAATCTGATCCTGCGATATGCAGCTGCCGCCGCGACCACTGGCGCGGCGCCCGTGATAGGTGCGGCGTCAATTCCCGCCGTGCAGATCACCATGCTGGCCTCTCTTGCCACGGCATACGGGATCACGTGGAACAGGTCCAAGTTGGCCATGTTCGGCGCCGCACTCGGTGGTGGTGTGCTGGGTGGTCAGGCGCTTGGCCTGTTGGGCCGACAGGCGGCCTCGTTCATTCCTGTCATCGGACAGATCGTGGTGCCCGCCCTGTCGGCAAGCTGGGGTTTCGCCTCGACTTACGCGTTGGGGCGCGCGGCGGCCTATTGGATGTACCAGACACGTCAGGGCAAACCGGTAGACCGCAAGACGCTTCACGAACGATATGCGCAGGCATTCAAAAAGACGGCCCGCGATGAAGCCGGTTAGGTCGCTCTTGTTCAGACTGCTGCGCGGGGGAACATTGCTGCCGCTGACGCTGGTTGCCTTGCCCTGGCTTTTCCTGATGGCTTTCGGGGTAATCTGGCTGGTGCAATCGGGGTATTTCGTGCTGTTCGTCGTCGGCACAACCGTGGCGATCATGCTTGCGAACCTGCCGGTCTGGGTCCGCAAATGGCAACGCGCGCGTGACGACAAGAACAAACCGGAGCGCCCAGAAGATGATGCCCCCATCGTGGCGCAAAACCCTGACTGGACAGAGCGGGAGGCGCGTGTCTACGCCGAACTGCGCGAGGACATCGTCGCGCGAATTCCCGCGCCTCAGCTTATGACCGAACTGCCTGACATGGCTTTCGAGATTGCCGAAAGCGCCGCGCGCAAGCTGTCGGAGGGACGCAAGGGGGCGTTGGATTTTTCGGTTCCCGAGGCGCTGTTGCTTGCGGACCGTATCGTTCTGCGTCTGCGCGGGACAATCCGCAGCACCCTGCCTCTGGCGGACCGGATCAGCATCGGGACGCTCTATTGGATCTGGCAAAACAGAGCGGGAATGCAAAAAAGCGTCACGGCCGCAACACTCGGCTGGCGGGTGTTCCGTCTCACGACAGCGCCGATTCAGGCCGTCATGCAAGAGGTGCAAAGAACGGTCCTTTCAGGCGCAAACGACTTTCTGAGCAATCGCAGCCTTTTGGTATTGCAGCGCATGATCCTCGAAGAGGTCGCCCATGCCTCGATCGAGCTGTATTCAGGCCGCCTGCGCTTCAGCGATACAGAATTGCTGGCCATCGAATGCGGCTCCGAGGTGGCGGATCGGGGCGCGCTGGCACAACCGGATGCACCGTTGCGCCTGCTCGTGATCGGACAAGTCAGCGCCGGGAAGTCCACCTTGATCAACGCGCTGGCTGGCTCCGATCTGGCAGAGACCGACATGGCCCCGACAACGCCCGGACTGACGCGCCACGATCTCGTTCTGGATGGCCTGCCCTATCATATCATCGACACACAGGGGCTTGATGGCGGCAAGGGCACGGAACAGTCGATCCTCAAGCAGATGCAGGATTGCGACATCGTGTTGTGGGTCGTGCGCGCCAACCGACCGGCGCGCGCGCCGGACGTGGCCCTGATGGAGCGGTTCCATGACGCCTTCGCATCGGATTATCGCCGCAGAAAACCTCCCGTCGTGGTGGCCGTCTCGGCCACTGACAGCCTGTTGCAGGGATGGCCTTACCCTGAGCATATCCTGCCCGACGCGGACCGCCGGACCGTCGCAGATCTGGTCGAGGCTGTGTCCCGTGATCTCGACACCCGCAATATCGTGCCGGTCTGCGCCGAAGACCCTGCATGGAATGTCGATGTGCTGGTCGAAACCATCGGCGACCACGCAGCCGAGGCGATGATGACACAACGCAACCGCCGCAGGCTCGACGGGGAGAGCCAGCAATCGCGATGGACGCAGGAAGCAGGTCGCGTGCGCGCGGGCGTGTCCCAGACGGCGGGTCTGATCTGGTCCCGGATCGTCAGGGGCAACGGCTAGGGTTTTGCCTTATCCGCTTTCACAAGTTCCCGATACGCACTAGGCATCACCAACCTTGCAGGTTCAGGACAGAGCATGGCGCAAAAAGCCACCATTTATAAAGTCGAACTTTCCGTATCCGATATGGATCGTCACTATTACGAAACCCACAAGCTGACCGTCGCCAAACATCCCTCCGAGACGGATGAACGCTTGATGGTGCGTATTGTGGCCTTCGCTCTGAATGCCCACCCGCAACTGGAGCTGACAAAAGGCCTTTCGACGGATGACGAGCCGGACATCTGGCAGAAAAGTCTTAACGGCGAGACGGACTTGTGGGTGGCCCTGGGGCTGCCCAGCGAGAAGGTCGTGCGTCAATCCTGTAGCAAGGCCAACAAGGTGATCGTCTATCCCTACGGTGGCCGGACGGCCGAGATGTGGTGGGAGAAGGTCAAAAACAGCACCACCCGTTTCGACAATCTGCAAGTGACGCACTTCTCCGAGGCTGACACGGTCGAGCTGGCAAAGCTGGCAAGCCGCACGATGAAGCTCCAGATCAACATTCAGGAGGGCGAGGTGATGGTCAGTGTCGGTGACAGCATCATTTACGTCACCCCGGTTGAGTGGAAAAGTGCCGTGTAAGACGTGTCTGTTTGGTCATACCCACCGGGGCCTGATCTATCATTACCGACTTTTTAACGCGTCTGGCGCTTTGTCATCGGCGCTGGTCGGCCCCGGCACTCCGCTGCGGATCCGTGCGAGCCAGACATTCCGCCAGAAAACGCGCATAGATATTGCCCGGCTCCGCCGTCGCGCATGTCTCTGCCAGTCGTTGGCGCATGCCCGCGTTCAGTGCCTCTACCGCCTCGGGGATCGAGGTGTCGGACAAGCGCTGCACCACGCGCGGGGCGCGCATCAGGTAGCGCTCGTTGGTCTGGCAGATCACGTAACGCGCGTCTTCCGCCGCGATCACCTCCAGCACCGGCTGGGTCGAGGGACAGTTGAGACGGACCACCCGCCGGAAGATACGCGACGCCAGATGCGCGAGAACCGAGGCGGAACTGCCGCCGAATATCACCAGCACCTCCTGCACGGGGGCGGCGTCATTCTCCACAACCGTGATCTCGCCCGTCGTCAGAAGCCCGCTTCTGTAAAGCTGGCGGACCTGTTGCGGCGCGGACCAGCGGGCGACCAGCAGATCATCGCTGACAGGCGGCGATTGCTTGCCCCCCAGATCACCCATTGACGCCAGCGGCACGAATTCCAATTGCGCCCGCCAGTCACCTTCAAGGCCGAAACGGGCCAGACAGGCCTCCAGCGCGATCATCGCACCCAGATGGCTCCAATGCGTATCGGTACGGCAATAGCTGCCGGATTGTGCCGCCAGCGCCGCCGTGGGAAATTCCACCGGCACCTGCCAACGATGCAAGATGGCCAGCACGTCATCTGTCAGGATGCGCGCACCGCGCGGCAAAGGGTAATGCTGCGGCAGCACGCTTTCCTTGGACGGCGCGATGACAAAGGCAAGCTTTGCGCCGGTGGCCGCAAGCCGTCGCGTCTGCTGCACCAGACGGCGGGCAAAGACATGCCAGAGCGCACGCCGCCAGAGCGGCAGTTGCAGCGCACCGGTAAAGACCTCGTCCGAACGGTTGCCGTCATTGGTCAGGAACAACCAGCCGTCGGTTCCTTCCAGTGTGGTGGCGATCTCTTTGCGGTCCACCGCATGCGTCCATTGCGGGCCATCCGCCCGCATCAGCCCGATGCGGCGCACCGTTCCCAGATCGGCGGTGATCACAAAACCGCGCACGTCGCGGACCAATCGTAAGGGCACACGCGGACTTGGCAGCCGAAGCGCCGCATGGCCAGGCACATCCAGCGGACGCAGGGTCTGGCGACCGTCCTCGTCCTCCAGCACCAATTGCGCCTGCGTGCCGCGTGGCAAGGCGGCCCAGCCGCGCAGTTCTGACTGCCCCAGTTCGCGCCGCGTGACAGAACGCACCGGCTGCGCCAGACGCAGCATCGGGCCACCGCGCAGTCTGACAAGTTGCACCTGCACGCGCTGCGAGGCGCGCCCCATGATCCGCGCGCGTATGTCCCGCGCAGGCTTGTGATTGGGAAAATGCGCCGCACAGGTCAGGGCCGTATCCAGCGCCGCGGCGTAATCCTCTAGCGCCAGAAGTGCTGCGGCCTTGCCGCACAAGGCCTCTGCCAGATCCGGCGGGCATGTCTCGCAGACCTGCTGCCACAGTTTCAATGCCGCACGCGCATCACCCGCAGCGGCGGCAGTTCGTGCCGCCTGCACCAACCTGTCCGGCGTGGCCGTCTTGTCCACACGAAAACCCCTGTCACCCACTACTGTTTTGGGGATAACCAGCCTCGCCCCAAAGCGCAAGCGAGCCAAGCCACCCTTGGCATTCGGCATCCGACATCCTAAGACGGGGCACCGGCCAAGGCCGTCCAGAACAGCCGCACAGGCCCCCATATTGACCCTTTTGCATCGCATACTGATCACGACCCTTGTGCTGGCCACCGGCGCGGCAGGCGGCCTGCTGGCCAGCCTGACACCCCTGCCCCTGCCCTATATGCTGGGCAGCCTGATCGCCGCGGCAGTGCTGGCGGCGGTCCTCAGGCGCCGCATCCCGCAGGGTTACACGTTTCCGCAAAATATCAGGCTGATCTTTCTGGCGGTGATCGGCGTAATGATCGGCGCGCAGGTCACGCCGGACCTGGCCGCGATGATCCCCTCGATGATGGTCAGTTTCGCCGCACTGACCCTGTTTGTCGGTCTGGCGCATGGCGGAAACTATGCGATTTTCCGCCATCTTGGCGGCTATGACAGGCCCACCGCCTTTTACAGCGGCACGCCCGGCGGGCTGATGGAAAGCATCGCCATGGGCGAGCAGGCCGGAGCCGATATCGCGACCCTGACGATGCAGCAATTCCTGCGGATCATTCTGGTGATCTCGCTTCTGCCGATCGGCCTGTCGATATGGCTGGGCGCGCCGGTCGGCAGCGCCGGCGGCATGACGCTGGCCCGCGCCGATGTGGACCTGTCGCAACTGCCCATCGTGATCGTCGTGGGCGCGCTGGGGCTGGCCGCAGGACACTGGCTGCGCCTGCCCGCTGGCCAGTTGACGGGGCCGCTGTTCGTGGCGGGTGCTGTCAGCCTGAGCGGTCTGGTGCCGCTGGACATGCCGCAATGGCTGATCAACGAGGCACAGATCGTGATCGGGGCCAGCCTCGGCATGCGCTTTGGCGGGTTGCGGGGGCGCGCGCTGCTGCGTGGCTTGGGGCTGGGGCTGGTCTCGGTCGGCTTCATGATGGCGCTGGCGGTGCCGCTGGCGCTGCTGGTGCAGCGTCTCACGGGTGCTGCTTTCGACACGCTGCTGATCAGCTTCGCCCCCGGCGGTGTCACTGAAATGGCGCTGATCGCGCTGAGCCTGCAGGCCAATCCCGCGCTGGTCACGGCGCATCATATCTACCGGATCATCCTGACCGTGGTCGAGATGGCGGTGATCGCCAGATGGCAGCGCAGGCGCGGCTGACGCGGGATGCGGTTTGATCTTTGACAGCCCCCGACGCAGCGGGTAACCCAGCTTTGTCAATCAAAGGGAAGAGGGCTGATATGCTGATGCAAGATACTGCTGCCGTGATCACGGGCGGCGCTTCGGGACTGGGAGAGGCCACAGCGCGCCTGTTTCGCACCTCGGGTGCGCAAGTCACCATTCTGGACCGCGACGCCACGCGCGGCGAGAGCGTTGCCGCAGAGATCGGCGCGACTTTCGTGCAGACCGACGTGACGGACGAGGCCTCGGTCAAGGCGGCCATCGCGACAGCGGTCGAGAGCATGGGCAAGATCAACGCCGCCATCAACTGCGCCGGTGTGGGCACGGCCGAGAAAACGCTGGGCCGCGACGGGCCGCACAGTCTGGAGCATTACAACCGCGTCATCGGGATCAACCTTGTCGGCACGTTCAACGTGGCCCGTCTGGCAGCGGCCGAAATGGCGAAGAACGATCCCTCTGAGGACGGCCAGCGCGGCGTGATCGTGAACACCGCATCGGTCGCGGCCTTCGACGGGCAGAAGGGTCAGGTCGCCTATGCCTCCTCCAAGGCGGGCATCGCGGGCATGTCCCTGCCGATGGCGCGCGACCTGTCGCGCGAGGGCATCCGCGTCATGGCCATCGCCCCCGGTCTGTTTCTGACCCCGATGCTGATGAGCCTGCCCGAAGAGGTGCGCGCGCAACTGGCCGAGGATGTGATCTGCCCGCGCCGTCTGGGTAAACCCTCGGAATATGCCGCCCTTGCCAAGTTCATCGTCGAAAGCGGCTATCTGAACGGCGAGACGATCCGCATCGACGGCGCTTTGCGGATGCGGTGAGCTTTGCCGCCCAAGCATATGTAAAAAATGATAAACGGCGGGCGAGCCCCGCCGATTTTTATGGGCCGGTCCAGCGACTCAGTCGGCGCTGTCGCGCCGCATCCGCGCGGCCATATTGTCCAGCCCCCGTGCCGCCACCGAGTCCACCACGCCCGCATGATCCACCGCCGCGCGATTCTGGCTCAGCTTGGCCTTGGCCGCGATTCCGGTGATCTCGATCCGGAAGGCGACAATCGCGGCCAGCATCGCGTCCATGTAATCGCGCGGCGCATCCGCCATCCGCCACGCGGCATCCCCGTTCATCCGCGCCTCGTGGTCGCGCGTCAGCCGCCCGACAATGGCGCGTTTGGATTTCTCGTCATGCTGAAAGCTGATCCGTCCGGCGACATGAACCACCTGATAGTTCCACGTCGGCACATGGCGGTGGTTCTCCGGCTTGGTCGGGTAGAGATTGGGGGACACATAGGCATCCTGCCCGCGAAAGATCACCAGAACCGGCGCGCCATCTTCCAGCAATCTGTGCATGTCGTTGTTCAGGGCGATATGGCCGATCAGCGCTGTCTCGCCTTGGGCCATGACAGGAATATGGTTGGCCACCAGCCCTTGTTCCGTCTGCGCCACAATCGCGGCCAGCGGGAAAGCGGTGATCAGGCTCGCCACCTCGGCAGGGTCTGTCTCAACAAAATGCTCCGGCAGATACATTGCCTTACTCCCCACAATTCATGCAAGACATGAGGAGTGGTCTGCGTCCTCAGCCTTCGGCTTTCGCTTCCAGTGCGAGCCATTCCTCTTCCGCCTGCGCCAAAGCCTTCTGGCGATCCGCCAAAGCCTCGGTGCCTTTGCGGAACTTCACCGGCTCTTTGGTAAAGATATCCGGTGCCGAGAGAAAGATTTCAAGCTTTTCGATCTCGGCCTCCAAAGTGGCGATGATACCGGGCAAGGCCTCAAGGCGGTGCTTTTCGGTAAAAGACAGGGCGGATTTCGCCTCGTTCTTGCCCGCACTCGCCGACTCCGATTTGGCCGGACCCTTGCGCTTGCCGTCATAGCTGACCGAGTTCCAGTCCGCCGTCCCGCCCCGCTCGGCGCGTTGCGCCTGATAATCGGACCAGCCGCCAGCATAGACCGTGGCGCGCCCGTCGCCTTCCATCGCGATGGTCGTTGCGGCAACACGGTCCAGAAAATCGCGGTCGTGGCTGACCAGCAGAACGGTGCCGTCGTAATCGTCCAACAGTTCCTGCAACAGATCCAGCGTCTCGATATCCAGATCATTGGTCGGCTCGTCCAGCACCAGCAGGTTGCTCTCCTTCGCCATCAGCTTGGCCAGCAACAGCCGCGCCTTCTCGCCCCCCGAGAGGCTGCGGACAGGCGCACGGGCTTGCCGCTCGTCGAACAGGAAATCCTTGAGATAGCCGATCACATGGCGCGGCGCGCCGCGCACCAGCACCTGATCCGCCTTGCCCGAGACCCGCATATCGGGATCGCCGGTCAGGCTGTCCCAGAGGGTCATGTCGGGATCGAGTTGCGCGCGGGCCTGATCGAAAATCGCGGGCATCAGATTGGTGCCAAGGCTGATCGTGCCGCTATCGGGCTCTTCCTGCCCCATCAGCATCCGCAAAAGCGTGGTCTTGCCCACACCGTTGGGGCCGACAAAGGCCACACGGTCGCCGCGCTGGATCTTGACCGAGAAATCCCGCAAGATCACCTTGCCGTCGTAAGACTTTGAAATCCCTTCAGCTTCAGCGACTTTTTTGCCCGATTTAGCACCGGCTTCCAGCGCCATGGCCGCAGCACCCTGACGGCGGATCTGGCTGGAGCGTTCGGCCCGCAGATCCTGAAGCGCCCGCAACCGGCCCTGATTACGCTTGCGCCGCGCACTGATTCCCTCGACCGCCCAACGGCCTTCGGCCTTGATCTTGCGGTCCATCTTGTGGCGCTGCATGTCCTCTTCATCCCAGATCTTGTCGCGCCATGCCTCGAAACCCTCGAAACCGGTCTCCTGCCGCCGCACGGCACCGCGGTCGATCCAGAGCGTGGCACGGGTCAGAGCCCGCAGAAAGGCACGGTCGTGGCTGATCAGCACAAAGGCCGCGCGGGTGGTGGACAGCTCCGCCTCCAGCCATGCGATCGCCTCGATATCCAGATGGTTGGTCGGCTCGTCCAGCAGCATCAGCTCAGGTGCCTCGGCCATCAGCTTGGCCAGTGCCGCGCGCCGACGTTCCCCGCCGGAAGCGGTTGAGATCGGGCGATCCGGGTCGAATTTCAGCCCCTCGCCCGCGATCTCGACCTTGTAGGATTCCGAAGGGTCCAGCCCGCTGGCGGCATATTCGCCCAGCGTGGTGAACCCCTCCATCATCGGGTCCTGTTCCATATAGCCGACGGTGATTCCCGGTGTGACAACCCGCGCGCCGCTGTCCGGCTCGACCAGACCGGCCATTACTTTCATCAGGGTGGACTTGCCCGATCCGTTACGCCCCACCAGCGCCACACGGTCGCTGGGCTGGACGACCAGCGACAGGTCGGCAAATACAGGATCTCCCCCGAAGGTGAGCGAGATGTCGGACAATTGGAGAAGGGGTGCGCGTGCCATACGGGCCTGCTATCCGCGCCACGGCGCGCCGTCAAGGTGCCGTCGTGATGCAGGCCGCAGCCCCAAAAAACTGGTGAGTTTTTTGGCAAAAGTCTTGCAAGACTTTTGGAGCGCTGGCGCTGCGCTGTGCGGTTACACCGCCAGCAGAAGATTGCGCCGCGCCGCCGGGATGGCGCTGATCTCGACGCCGGTGAAGACATGCAGCGTATCCATATCGGCGTCGATCACGGCATGATCGCTGACCCATCCGCCCATCATCAGATAGGTCCGCAACAAGGGCGGCATGGCCTGCAGCGCCTTGCGCCGGTCCGGCAGGCGGCGCAGCCTTGCGCCGAAGCGGAAGACCTGCTGCGCCTTGATTAACGGGCGCCATTCAGGCGGAGCCAGATGGTTGGATTTCAGCAAGGCGAATGTGTCGAGATATTGCGCCTGATCCGTGCCGCGGAACGAGGAACAGCCGAACATCATCTTGATGCTGCGGCTTTCGACATGCCGCGCGAGCGAGGCCCATGCAAGGCGCAGGATATCGGGAGCGGAGCGGTCCGGGTGGATGCAGAACCGCCCGATCTCGATCATGCGCCCGCAGAACGCGGTCAGCCGGTCCAGATCGTAGAATTGCGCGGAATAGCTCGATCCGATCTCGGCCCCCGAGTTTAGCTCCAGGCCGCGGAAGCAGCAGACAAGCTGCGCGTCTGTCCGGTCCTCGATCAGCACATGCTGGCACAGCGCGTCGAACCTGTCGTGGTCCAGCGCCTCTGGATCGCGTTGCGCGTGTGGACGGGTATCATCGGGGTGAAAGGCGAGATACCGCAGACGTTGCGCGGCCCTGATATCAGCGGGGGTCTCGGCCAACCGGACCCTGTAGCGACCCTTGGTCATAAGCTGCATTCCGGCCTCTCCGCCGACATTCCGGTTCAGGATAGGCGCGCTGACGGCAAGGTGCAAGCCGCGCAGGACGGCTTGGTTGCGCCGATCCGTCCTGCGTGACGGGCCGGAGCATCTGCCGCGCGTTCTTATGCGTTATTCGAGGAAGTCGGAGGCGCGGAACCCGCCGATGTTGCCAATCAGACGCCGCAGGATCGATTCACTCGTGCCGCTGGTGCCGGTGATACGGCGCGAGATCGGCACGATCTGCCCGTCCGCCAGACCGAAGCGTTCGATATTGCTGACCACGCCCGCGGAATCATAGCTGATGGCGAGCACCTGCCGCTCCACCACCTCGGGCTGCTGCCATGCGAACTGGCGCACGCGGCTTTGCACGTAATAGGTGGCGCTGTCCGTGGTCACCCCCGAGATGGCCGGCGCCCCGACGGCCTGCTCGACCGTGGCGCGCGTATCGACGCCCACGGTGATTGTCGACAGATCGTCCTCGTTGGGCATGTAGCCGTGATTGCGGAACTGCGGACTACAGGCCGCAAGGGCCAGAATGCACAGCACCGCGATGGATCTGCCGAACCTCAATTGCATGCCTGACATACCTGCCCTCTTGTTTTGGCGCGTTGTGCCTTTTATCTCGCTTACAGAAGGAATGCCCCCGGTTCAAGAATGGAAGCGTCTGATCTCATGTCACAGCCTGCCAATTCAGAAAGCGCGATGCGTGTCGCCGACCTGCCGCAGAACCGCGCCGTCGCGTTTGACCTGCGCCCCGATACCGAGGCGTTGCAGAGGATCGCAGCGGAACTGGAGCTCAAAGGCCTGCGCAAGCTGTCGTTCCGCGGCAGTATCAAAGCCCAGGGCGCGCGTGACTGGCTGCTCGAGGGCGCATTGGGAGCCACGGTGATCCAGCCCTGCGTCGCCACGCTGGAGCCGGTGACGACCCGCATCGACGAGCCGGTGCGGCGGCTGTATCTTGCCGATCCCGCCCCGATCCTGCCGGAGGGCGAAGAGGTCGAGATGCCCGAGGATGACACGGCCGAGCCGCTGGGCAGCACGATTGACCCTTACGCGGTGATGATCGAGGCGCTGGCGCTTGCCTTGCCGCTCTGGCCGCGCGCCGACGGGGCAGAGATCGGCGAGGTCACGGTGACCGAGCCGGGCCGCACCGCCCTGACGCAAGAGGCGATGAAGCCCTTTGCCGGTCTGGCCGGTCTACGCGACAAACTCGGTGCGGCGGACAAAGACAACGAGTGAGCCGCCCTGCCCGGCCTCACGACCTGCCAGCACGCCAGCCCGCGACAGGGTGTGCAAACCGGCGGTCCCACAGGGCGGGTGGAACCTGCAAAAAATTTGCTTGCACCTTTAACGATTCGCAGTATTTTCCGCGGCTCTATCGAATTTAGGGTTGGACACGGCACGCCCGAGCGCATATGTGCCCCCAGACCCATATGAAACAGGGCCGCAAGGCCCATAGGAAATCGAGGTGGCACGATGGCCGTCCAGCAAAACAAAGTCTCCAAGTCGCGCCGCAACAACCGTCGCGCACATGACGCTCTGGTTGCAGCAAACCCGAACGAATGCGCCAATTGTGGCGAGTTGAAGCGCCCGCACCATGTGTGTGGTGCTTGCGGACATTACGCTGAGCGTGAAGTCATCGCCATGACCGAAGAGGTTGATCTGGACGAAGACGCGGCCTGAGCGTCCAAACCAAGGGGCGCCCATGTCCACGTTGTCGAACCAAGCCTCGACGCGTTCCGGACGCACCGTCATTTCGGTTGACGCCATGGGCGGAGATCTGGGACCGGCAGCCGTGGTTGCCGGTATTTCCATGTCGGCCACGGTCAACCGCGACATCGCCTTCATCCTGCACGGACCGCGCGAGGAGCTGGAACGGCTCGTCGCGAAACGCCGCAATCTGGCGGGACGTTGCGATATCCGCGACGCGCAGGGCGTTGTGTCGATGACCGACAAGCCCAGCCATATCATGCGCCATGGCAAGAACACGTCAATGTGGTCCGCGCTGGATTCCGTGCGTGACGGCGAGGCGACGGTCGCTGTGTCCTGCGGCAATACCGGCGCGCTGATGGCCCTGTCGATGGTGCGCCTGCGCAAGCTTCCCGGTGTGAACCGTCCCGCGATTGCGGTGCTGTGGCCCTCGCGCAACCCGCAGGGCTTCAATGTGATGCTGGATGTCGGCGCGGATGTGCGCGCGGACGAGCATGACCTGCTGCAATATGCGCTGATGGGCGCATCCTATGCCCGCAACGGTCTGGATCTGAAAAATCCGCGGGTCGGCCTGCTCAATGTCGGCACCGAGGAGAACAAGGGCCGCGCCGAGCTGAAACTCGCGCACGAGCTGATCGGCAGCGTCGCCGGACGCGGGAATTTCGACTATGTCGGTTTTGTCGAGGGCGGCGATATTCCCGGTGATGTCTGCGATGTCATCGTGACGGACGGGTTCACCGGCAATGTGGCGCTGAAAACCGGCGAGGGCACCGCAAAGCTGATCGGCGATCTGCTGAAGGAAGCCTTTTCCTACACGCCGCTGTCGCGTCTGGCCTCGCTTCTGGCCCTGACCTCGCTGCGCCGGCTCAAGCACCGGATCGACCCGCGCCGCGTCAATGGCGGGGTGTTTCTGGGGCTGAACGGGACAGTCGTGAAATCGCATGGCTCCGCCGATGCGACAGGTGTGTCCGCCGCGGTGAAGCTGGCCTTCACGCTGGCACAATCGGGTTTTTGCGAAAAGCTGGCCGCACGGGTTGCCTCTGCCACCGCTCTTACGCAGGATAGCCAGACGCAACAGAAAGACACTCAATGACCATTCGTGCCGTCGTCAAGGGCATCGGGCATTATCTGCCCGAGCGTATTATGGAAAATGCCGAGTTCGAGGCATCGCTGGACACGTCCGACGAGTGGATCAAGGCACGTTCGGGAATCGAGCGGCGCCATATCGCGGCCGAGGGCCAGACAACCTCGGATCTTGCGACGCGGGCCGCACAGGCCGCTCTGGCCGATGCAGGGCTTGAAGCCGGTGATATCGACGCGGTGATTCTAGCCACCTCGACTGCCGATCTGACCTTTCCGGCGGCCGCCACCATCGTGCAGGCGAATCTCGGCATGACGCGCGGCTTTGCCTTCGACGTGCAGGCCGTCTGCGCCGGATTTGTCTTTGCGCTGGCCAATGCCAACGGAATGATTCTGTCCGGTCAGGCCAAGCGCGTGATGGTGATCGGCGCGGAAACCTTCAGCCGCCTGATGGACTGGACGGATCGGTCCACCTGCGTTCTGTTCGGCGATGGCGCGGGCGCGCTGATTCTCGAAGCCGAGACCGGCACCGGCACCACCGCTGACCGCGGGGTTCTATCGAGCGATCTGAATTCGGACGGGCGTCACCGCGACCTGCTTTACGTGGACGGCGGCGTCTCGACCCACACAACCGGACATTTGCGGATGCAGGGCCGCGAGGTTTTCCGCCATGCGGTGGAAAAACTCGCCCAGACGGCGCATAACGCCTTGGACAAGATCGGCCTGTCGGGCGAGGATGTGACGTGGATCGTGCCGCATCAGGCCAATCTGCGGATCATCACGGCCACAGCGCAGCGCATGCAGGTGCCGCTGGAGCGCGTGGTGATCACCGTGCAGGACCATGGCAATACATCGGCTGCCTCGATTCCGCTCGCCCTGTCTGTCGGCAAGGCGCGCGGCCAGATCAAGCAGGGCGATCTGATCGTCACCGAGGCGATCGGCGGCGGTTTGTCGTGGGGCGCCGTGGTGCTACGCTGGTAACGGCACGATCACGGGCGGAAGCACCGGTAAAGGACCGCCTAAAACACGTGCTGCAAGCCATTGATATTGACTCGAATTTGGCGCACCCCCTATGCTCGGCCAAAATGTGCTGGGGGATGAACGATGAGTGACAAGACCTTGACCAGAATGGACCTAAGCGAAGCGATCTTCCGCGAGGTCGGATTGTCGCGCAATGACAGCAGCCAGTTGGTCGAAAGCGTGCTGACCCATATGTCCGATGCGCTTGTTGCAGGCGAGCAGGTCAAGATCTCGTCTTTCGGCACATTCTCGGTGCGCGAGAAATCTGCCCGCGTGGGCCGCAACCCCAAAACAGGCGAGGAAGTTCCTATCAATCCGCGCCGCGTGCTCACCTTCCGGCCTTCGCATCTGATGAAAGAACGCGTCGCCTCCGGTCCCGAGGGCTAAGCAGGGACAACGCGCATGACAGGCAAATCCCCGGACGCCTTTCGCACGATCAGCGAAGTGGCAGACTGGCTGGACCGCCCCGCCCATGTGCTGCGGTTCTGGGAGAGCAAGTTCACACAGGTCAAGCCGGTCAAACGTGCTGGCGGGCGTCGGTATTACCGGCCCGAGGATATGCGCCTGCTGGGCGGCATCAAGAAACTGCTGCATGATGACGGGATGACCATCAAAGGCGCGCAAAAGGTGCTGCGCGAACAGGGCGTACGCTATGTCAGCGCGCTGTCGCAACCGCTGGACGACGATGGCGCGCTGACGAATGTCGCCACGCTGCAACAGACAGGTGTCGCCAATGTCGATACCGCGCCGGAACCCGGGGCAACGCCGCAGGCAAAGCCCGAAGCGGCGCATGACGCAGAGCAAACCTTGACGCCTGCGGCAACTGCCGCGCCTGAGTCCCCCGCGCCGCCCGCCGCAGAACACGCGCCGGATGCACCTGCAGAACTGCCAGCGGATGACGCCGGGGCGGGCAGCGCCAGCGAAGCCGCCACCCCTGCCGATCAGGAGCCCGGGGACGCGCCGCTGATCCCTTTCGCTGCCGAAGACCCGCCAGCGCAAACTGCGAAGCCTGATTCCCGGCCTGCCCCCTCCGCCCCTCTCGCGCTTGACGTACCTGCCCGCGATGCGACTTCCCCGGACACACCGCAAGCAACACAAACCCCATCCGCTGACGCGCCGGCAGCAGCGCCCAAGGCCGCGCCGCGCCCGCTTGGCGCGGACCTGCCGCCGCCGCCCGATGTCTCCGCCCTGCGTGGCGCACCGGGTCTTCTGTCGCGGATCGCGGCTCTGAAAGGCCCCGTTGCACCCGAGAAACAGGCCGAGATCGCCGCCCTTGTCGACAGGCTCGCCGCGCTGCGCGACCGGATGGCCAGCGCCCGCAAGGGCTGAGGTGAAAAGTGGGAATTACCCCTTGCCCCCGCGCCCAAATCCAGTATGACTGCCGAACCGTCGGGCTATGGCGCAGCCTGGTAGCGCGTCCGTCTGGGGGACGGAAGGTCGCAGGTTCGAGTCCTGCTAGCCCGACCAAAACATTTCGACGGTTCTGCAATCGCTCGTGTGCCGCAAGGCTCCGGGCGATTTGCATATCCGGCACCAAGAAAGGCCTAACATGACCGGCGTGATCCCCAGCCAGCAGATCGAGACGATGATCGCCACGGATCAGATCAGCGCGGCGCTCGCCCCTGTACCCGACCAGATCCAGCCCGCCAGCCTCGATCTGCGGCTGGGCCATGTCGCCTACCGCGTGCGCGCCTCGTTTCTGGCCGGACACGGGCGCAGCGTGGCAGAGCGTCTGGCCGAATTCGAGATGCACCGCGTCGATCTGAGCGACGGGGCCGTACTGGAAAAGGGCTGCGTCTATGTCGTGCCGCTGATGGAGCAGCTCGCGCTGCCCGCCGATATCCAGGCCGTGGCGAATGCGAAATCCTCGACCGGACGGCTGGATCTGCTGACCCGCACCATCACCGATGGCGGCACCGAATTCGACCGCATCCCGCAAGGCTACACCGGCCCGCTTTATGCGGAAATCTGCCCGCGTTCGTTTTCGGTGCTGGTGCGTCCGGGCATGCGGCTGAACCAGATCCGCTTCCGGCAGGGTCAGGCGGCGCTGAGCGATACCGAACTCGCCGCCCTGCACGAGGCCTCGCCACTGGTGGACGGGCCTGCGGTGATCGACGATGGCTTGGGCTTCTCGGTCGATCTGCGCCCCGCCTCCGGCACGCTGGTCGGGTATCGCGCAAAACCGCATACCGGCGTGATCGATCTGGACCGGATCGGCCATTACGACCCCGCCGCCTATTGGGAGGATGTGCGCAGCGAAAACGGTCAGATCATCCTCGATCCCGGCGCATTCTACATTCTCGTCAGCCGCGAGGCGGTGAGCATACCGCCCGCCTATGCCGCCGAAATGGCACCCTATCTGGCGATGGTCGGGGAATTCCGCGTGCATTATGCGGGCTTTTTCGACCCCGGCTTCGGCCATGACGCGGCAGGCGGGGCCGGATCACGCGGCGTGCTGGAGGTCCGCTGTCACGAGGCGCCTTTCGTGCTGGAACACGGACAGATCGTCGGGCGGCTGGTCTATGAGCGCATGAACGCAGAGCCCACGCAGCTTTACGGGCGCGGCATTGCCTCGAACTATCAGGGCCAGGGTCTGAAACTGAGCAAGCATTTCCGCATGGGCTAACGGCCCGCTGCTTCTTCTTGCCTCAAATATCCAAATGCCCCAGCCGCATTACTGTGCGCGGCAAGCGGTGCCTCACTCCCTGCCCGCGCGCCGCGCCGCGCGTGCGGCCTGACGCGCCTTGCGGATGGCCTGTTGGTCCTGAGCGGTCTGCGGCATGTCAGAAGGTGCCCCGCCGGAGACCCTGCCTTGTCCCGCCCCCGGCGACACCTTGGCCCCGCGACGGCCCGCACCGCCGGCCATGCGCTTCATCCCCGCATTTATCCCGCCATTGATGGCTTTTTTCAGGAAAAGCCGCATGACCATGTTTAAAAGTTGATTCACATTCATCCTACATTTCTCTTTCGGTCCGTGGCCGCTATCGTAACACTAGCATGCGATTGCGGAATTTTCAGGGACCGCAGTGGAAAATCTGCGGATCAATCCTCGAAAAGTTCGCTCTGGCCCTCGCTTGCCTCGTCTTCCGGCTCCTCGCCCTCGCCCAGTTGCGGCATGGCGGAGGGTGGCAGGCGGTTGTCCAGCAGGCCAGCGGCGCGCAATTCCTTCAGGCCGGGCAGATCGCGCGCGCTTTCCAGCCCGAAATGATCCAGAAACGCCTCCGTGACCACAAAGGTCACGGGCCTGCCGGGCGTCATTTTGCGACGTCCGAACCTGATCCACTCCATCTCCAGAAGCTGGTCCACCGTGCCACGGCTCACCGAGACACCGCGGATCTCCTCGATCTCGGCGCGGGTGGCGGGCTGGTGGTAGGCGATGATCGCCAGCGTCTCGATCGCGGCGCGGCTGAGCTTGCGCGTCTCGACGGTTTCCTTTTGCATCAGGAAACCCAGATCGGGGGCGGTCCGCATCGCCCATGCGTCCCCGACCTTGACCAGATGCACCCCGCGCCCCGCATAGCGTTTGCGTAAATGCACCAGCGCCTCGGCAGCGTCGCAGCCATGCGGCATCCGCGCTTCCAGTTCGCGCACCGTCACGGGTTCGGCTGTGGCGAACAGGATCGCCTCGACCATCCGCTCCTGCTCGCCCATCGGCGGGGCCTCGAACAGGCTGCGCTCTGCCGTCTCCGGCTGATCGTCTGCGGTCAGCTCTTCCTCATGCTCCACGGGATCAGACATCGCGGCCATCACGTTTGCGCAGGTGGATGGGGGCGAAGGTGTCGGACTGGCGCAGCTCGGCGCGGCCTTCCTTGACCAGTTCAAGCGAGGCCGCGAAGGTCGAGGCGGTGGCCGAGCGGCGGCGCATCGGATCAACCTCCCAGCCTTCGGGCAGATAGCTGGAAATATCCGTCCAGTCGCCCGCAAAACCGATCAACCCGCGCAGCCGCGCCAGCGCCTGCTCCATCGTGAAGATCGACTCGCGGTCCATCACGAAGGGGCGGAATTCGTCGCGGGTGCGGATGCGGGCATAGCCCTGCATCAGGTCCAGCAAAGTGGCGGAATAGCGCACGGTCCGCAGGCGCATCACATCCTCCGGCAGGCCACGCACGAAGAAATCCCGCCCCTTTTGGTCGCGCGCCATCAGCCGGGCGGCGACATCGCGCATCGCCGCCAGACGTTCAAGCTGGAACGCCAGATGCGCCGCCAGTTCCTCGCCCGACGGGCCGTCCTCATGCGGATCGGGCGGCAGCAGCAGACGGGATTTGAGAAAGGCCAGCCAGGCCGCCATCACCAGATAATCCGCCGCAAGCTCCAGCCGGAGCGATTTTGCCTGCTCCACAAAGGCCAGATATTGCCGCGCCAGTTCCAGCACGCTGATCTTGCGCAGATCCACTTTCTGCGTGCGGCTGAGGGTCAATAGCAGGTCGAGCGGGCCTTCAAACCCGTCGACATCCACGATCAGCGCCTCGGCGGCCAGACGTTCGGCCACATTGTCGGCGTTACGTGCGGGGCCATCTCTGTGACCCTTATCCTCGAAGATATTGTCAACCATGCGGGCGCCCGTCCAGAAGCGCCTCAAGCTGCGCGTCCAGCGCCGCGATGTCAACCGTTTCGGGTGTGCGACGTGCCACAAGGGCGCGTTCGGCCCGGCTTTGTGCACGATCCGACATCAGGCCGGAGGCCTCTGCCACGGCGCGACGCGCGTCAAGCGTACCGTTGCACAGCAGCACGACATCGCAGCCTGCAGCCAATGCGTCGCGGCTGATCTGGCCCAGATCACCCTTGAGCGCCTTCATCGAGATGTCATCGGTCATGATCAGCCCGTCATAGCCGATTTCGTCGCGGATCACCTGCATGACGCGGGGCGACAGGGTGGCGGGCAAATCGTCGAGTGCCTCATAGACCAGATGCGCTGTCATCGCCATTGGCAGGTCATGCAGCGCGGCAAAGGGCGCGAAATCACTGGCGCGCAGATCATTAACCGAAGCCGTGACGCGCGGCAGGTCAAGGTGGCTGTCCGCCGTCGCGCGGCCATGGCCGGGGATATGTTTGAGCACGGGCAGTACGCCCCCGTCCAGCAGCCCATCCGCACAGGCGCGCGCCATTGCGGCAACGCGCGGCGCATCGGTGCCATAGCAGCGGTTGTGCAGGAACGGATGCGTTTGCGGCCCCGCGATATCGGCCAGCGGGGCGCAGTTGCTGTCGATCCCCAGCGCGTGTAGCTCGGCGGCGATGATGCGGAAGCGCAGATACATCGCGCTGGCGGCCTGATCGCCTGCGGCGGTGACGTGATCCAGCGCGGGCAACCATTCGCGCCAATGCGGGGCGCGCAGACGCTGGACGCGCCCGCCCTCCTGATCAATGGTGATGATCGCCTCGCGGCCAACCGCCTCGCGCATCTCGGCGCATAGGGCGCGCACCTGCTCGGGGCTGTCGATGTTGCGGGCAAACAGGATGAAGCCAAACGGATCAGCCTGCCGGAAGAACGCCTTTTCGGCGGCGGTCAGGCGCAGACCTTCGGCATCGAGGATCGTAGCACCGAAATTCACTTGGCACTGACCGGAATGCATTCGGCGCGTTCCGCCAGCAAAGCCGAGCAGAAGCGACGCGAGTCGTTGATATCGGCAAAGCCCATTGCGCGCAGACGGTAGAAATTGCGCCCACCGCTTTCGGCAAGCTGGATCACACGCGACTTGCCTTGCAGGTAATCGCCAAAGCGCGCCGCCAGACGGTCCCATTCGCGCTTGGCCACCTCGGGGCTGTCGAACGCGCCAAGCTGCACAAGGCGGGTGCCGACGGGAATACTCGCGGCATCGACATCCTGCACGGGGGCTGAGCTGGCCTGAATCGCTACCGGACCCAGCGATGCGGTCTGGCTCTCGCGCACCAGCGACGCGGGGCGCGCCTGCGGGCGCAGGGATTGCCCCACCCCGCCCTCGACGGCCGGAACCGTCATGACAGCCGGCGTTGCCTCGGCCTCGAGAACCTGCGCCAGAATCTGGTCAACCATGGCCGACATCGTATCGGGCTCGGCGCGTGTCATCACGGCAGGTTCGATCTGCAGATCGCCCGTTCTGCCAACCTCGTCCAAGCTGATCATGCCCGCCGACGCAAGGCGCAGCGAGATATCCGCATCGGGGTTGGAGGCGGAAACCGCCCCGTCATCCATCGTGGAGGCGGGCTCCACAGGGCGCGGCATCGGCAGGATCTGCGCGGTGGCCATCAGATCGGCAGTTGTCACATCCTCCTCCGCCAGCGCGACGGGGCGCGGTGCCAGCACCAGCCTGTCCGGCGGGGGTGCCGCCGTTCCTGTGGCGGCGATCTGGTTCACGGCAAGGCCCTGATGGTCTGCGGTGCTGCCGCCATGGGTTTCGGGTTGCAGCCGCATCGGTCCTTCTACGGCGCGCACGACCGGAATGCCGTTCACGTCACGCATCAGCAGCTTGTAGCCCCATACCGCCACACCGATCACCAGCGCCAGCGACAAGACTGCGCCGATCCAGTTCGTAAAGGTTGTGAAGGATTTGCCTGAAACGGGCGCATCCTCGCGCCCCTGTGCCATATATTCTGCCATGTCCGCCTTTCCGCCACAGGGGATACATTGCCCCCTGCGGTTCTTTGCTCTGCCTCGGCCTGCGGACCTGTCGTGCCCTTTAATCGGACAATTCCGAACCAAAAAAGTACTTCGACTTTTTCCGGAACTGCCGCCCTAGCGCATCTCGTCCACAGCCTCGACGCCAAGAATACCAAGACCGGCGGAAATAACAACGGCCACAGACTGCGCAAGGGCGATTTTCGCCTGTGATGTGGCCACTTCGCCCTCCTGGATGAAGCGCAAGGCAGGTTCGTCATTGCCACGGTTCCATAGCGCGTGGAAATCGCTGGCCAGTTCATAGAGGTAAAAGGCAACGCGGTGCGGCTCGTTGGTGCGCGCGGCGATCTCGACCAGACGCGGCCATTCGGCAAGTTTGCGCGCAACGGCCAGTTCGTTCTCGTGCGACAGACCCGTCAGATCAGCCCCCTGCAATGCGGCAGGCGACACGTCGATCCCCGCCTCCGCCGCTTTGCGCAGCACGGATGACACCCGCGCATGGGCGTATTGCACATAGAAAACGGGGTTGTCCTTGGATTGCTCCAGCACCTTGTCGAAATCGAAATCCAGCGGCGCATCGTTCTTGCGCGTCAGCATGTGGAAACGCGTGACACCCGGCCCCACCTGTTCGACCACATCGCGCAGGGTTACGAAATTGCCTGCGCGTTTGGACATTTTGAACGGCTCGCCGTTTTTCCACAGCTTCACAAGCTGGCACAGCTTGATATCCAGCGGCACGCGGCCGTCCGACAGGGCCGAGACAGCCGCTTTCATCCGTTTGACATAGCCGCCATGATCGGCGCCGAACACGTCGATCAGCATGTCGAACCCGCGTTCCACCTTGTCATAGTGATAGGCGATATCGGGGGCGAAATAGGTCCAGCCGCCATCGGATTTCTTGACGGGGCGGTCGACGTCGTCACCGTGCGCGGTCGAGCGAAACAGGGTCTGCTCGCGCGGCTCCCAATCCTCGGGCGTCTTGCCCTTGGGTGGCTCCAGCACGCCCTCGTAGATCAGGCCCTTGTCGTCGAGTGCCTTGAGCGCCGCTTCGATCAGGCCGGTGCCGTAGAGGGATTTCTCGCTGAAGAACACATCCATCTCCACGCCCAGCGAGGCAAGATCCTCGCGGATCAGATGCATCATCGCATCCGTGGCGAAATCGCGGATCTCCTCCAGCCATTCGGATTCCGGCTGACCCACCAGAGCGTCGCCATGCGCCTCGGCCAGGGCCTGCCCCACGGGGATCAGGTAGTCGCCGGGATAGGTGCCATCGACAAAGGCCACCTCCTGCCCGCGCGCCTCAAGATAGCGCAGATAGACGGAGCGGGCGAGCACATCGACCTGCGCGCCGCCATCGTTGATGTAATATTCCCGCGTCACGTCATAGCCCGCATAGGCCAGCAGGCTGGCAAGCGCATCGCCGAAGACAGCACCGCGCGTATGGCCCACATGCAACGGGCCTGTGGGGTTGGCGCTGACATATTCCACGTTCACGCGCTTGCCCTGCCCCATGTCGGAGCGGCCAAAGGCGGTGCCGGACGCGAGGGCGGCCTGCACAAGCTCCTGCCACACCGTATCGGCAAGCCGCATGTTGATGAAGCCCGGCCCGGCCATCTCGGCGGTCATGATCCGCGGATCGCCGACCAGACGGCGCGCCAGTTCGCCCGCAATCTCGCGCGGGTTCTTGCCCGCAGGTTTCGCCAGCACCATCGCGGCATTGGTCGCCATGTCACCATGCGCCGCATCGCGCGGCGGCTCGACCGTGACAGCGGTCATGTCCAGCCCCGTGGGCAGCAGACCTTCGGCGGTCATTGCGCCCAGCGTGTCCAGCACATGGGCGCGCAACTGGGTAAAGAGGTTCATCACATCGTCCTTTCGAGTTCCCAGCGGTGTAGCATTGCCAGCGGCAAGGTCAATCCGGCCCGCTCGCGCAGCCCGTCGCCCTTGGCCCGAAAGCCACCTCTGCGGGCCGTTTCACACCCCAGGCGGGCGATCTGCAGGGTCCGACCCGAGCAGGCGGTGATGTTCCTGCAAGGCGAAACGGTCCGTCATGCCCGCGATGTAATCCACCACGATGCGGGCCAGCGCCTGCTGGTCCTGCGCCTCCTCCACATCCTTGCGCCACTGTTTGGGCAGCAGATGCGGCTCGCGCATGAACAGCGGGAAAAGATCATGCACCACCTGCGTCACATACTGGCGCATCGTCACCACGGCAGGCGCGCGGTACATCCGGTGAAACAGGAAGGTGCGGATCACCTTGAGATCGGTCCAGACATCGGGCGAGAATTGCACCATCATGCGCCCCGCATGGCGGATATCCTGCGCGGTGTCGGGGTTCAGCGCGGTCAGGTTGGCGCGGCTCACGTCGATCACATCCGCAACAAGGATGCCGAAAAAGCGCCGCAACGCCTCGTGACGGCGGCGGTAGTAGTTGAGGCCGGGATAGAGACGGTCCACCTCGGCAAAGCACCCCTGCAAGATGGGCAGCTCCGCCAGTTCGTCGGTCGAGAACAGCTCGGCGCGCAGCCCGTCATGCAGATCGTGGTTGTTGTAGGCGATATCATCGGCCAAGGCCGCCACCTGCGCCTCGGCGCTGGCATGGGTGTGCAGTTCAAGATCGTGGCGTGTGTTGTAATCGGACAGCGCATAAGGGATCGTGCCGGTAACCGGGCCATTATGTTTGGCGATGCCTTCCAGCGTCTCCCATGTGAGGTTCAGCCCGTCCCATTCGGCATAGTGCCGCTCCAGCGAGGTGACGATGCGGATCGCCTGCGCGTTGTGGTCGAACCCGCCATAAGGCGCCATGAGCGCCTGCAGCGCATCCTCGCCCGTGTGCCCGAACGGCGGATGGCCAAGGTCATGCGCGAGTGCGACCGCCTCGGTCAGTTCCGCATTCAGCCCCAAAGCCCCCGCCACGGTGCGCGCCACCTGCGCCACTTCGATGGAATGGGTCAGGCGGGTGCGGAAATAATCGCCCTCATGCTCGATGAACACCTGTGTCTTGTGTTTGAGCCGCCGGAACGCGCTGGAATGGATGATCCGGTCACGATCCCGCTGGAACGGTGTGCGGAAGATGCTTTCCTCTTCCGGCACCAAACGGCCGCGTGTCCGCGTCGGGTTTGACGCATAGGGTTGTGTCATCTGTGTTGTGGTCCTTGTCGCCTGTCCCTCCGGCGCATATATTCGGTTTTATGACGATGCGAAACCGTCGAGGAGTTTTCCATGCAACTGCCCCCCAAAGTGACCCCCCGCGCCTTTGCCAGACTGGCCGAGATCAATGCAGCAGAACAAGGTCAGGCCCTGCGCGTTGCGGTGGAAGGCGGCGGATGCTCGGGTTTTCAATACGAGATCAAGCTGGACCAGCCCGCTGCGGATGATCTGGTGCTGGAAGGCGCGGGCGAGCGGGTGATTGTCGATTCCGTCTCGCTCCCGTTTCTGTCGGGTGCGACGATCGATTTCTCCGAGGAACTGATCGGCGCGCGCTTTGTCATCGAGAATCCGAATGCCTCCTCCTCTTGCGGGTGTGGCATTTCTTTCTCCATGTAATCAATTGCATATAGCTATTTCTTCGTCCAATACATGACGTAAAAAATCCTGCCCGCGCATGGTGCAGGCTTGCATGACGGCTTGGGCTGCGGGATAGAACACCATCCGCAGCAGAGCCGAGGACGCGCCATGAAAATCGCCACATTCAATATCAACGGCATCAAGGCGCGGATCGAGGCGTTGCCGCAATGGCTGGATGAAGAACAGCCAGACGTAGCGGTGCTGCAAGAGATCAAATCCGTGGATGAGGCCTTTCCCCGCGAAATTTTCGAGGATCGCGGCTACAATCTCGAAACCCACGGGATGAAATCCTTCAACGGCGTGGCGATCCTGTCGAAACTGCCGCTGGAAGATGTCACGCGCGGCCTGCCCGGTGACGAGACCGACGCACAGGCCCGCTATATCGAGGCCACTGTCGTGGGCAAACAGGCAATCCGCATCTGCGGGCTGTACCTGCCCAATGGCAACCCAGCGCCGGGGCCGAAATACGATTACAAACTGGCATGGATGGCGCGGTTGCAGGCGCGCGCGGCCGCGCTTCTGGCGCAGGAGATGCCGTTCGTGATGGCGGGCGATTACAACATCATCCCGCAAGACGAGGATGCCGCCCGCCCCGAAGCATGGCGCAAGGATGCGCTCGCCCTGCCCGACAGCCGCGCCGCCTATCGCCGGATCGTCAATCTGGGACTGACCGATGCATTCCGCGCCCGTGTGCAGGGGCCGGGGCATTACTCGTTCTGGGATTATCAGGCAGGCGCGTGGAACCGCAATGACGGTATCCGCATCGACCATCTGCTGCTGAGCCCCGCCTGCGCCGATCTGCTGACGGACGCAGGTATCGACAAACATGTACGCGACCGCGAAAAGCCGTCCGATCATGTGCCCGTCTGGGTAACGCTGGATAACTGAGCGGCGGGTCTTTCGCGCCGCCTCAATGAAAAGAGCGGCACCTTGATGCCGCTCTTTTTTGTTCAGGGTCATGCGCCCCGCTTAGAAAGAGCCGACAATCGCCGTAGTCAGCGCGGTGCGGTTCGGGGACATGGCATTGGCGGCGATGCTGTTCAGCGGCACGGCTTTGGCCCCGCCGAACGGCAGCGTGATGCCAAGGCGGATGCTGTCCTCGTCATATCGGTCTTCACCGTCGTCGATCCGCGAGCGTGCCAGTTCAACCGAAAGCATGGCCGGAAAATTGGCCGCAGCGGACAGATCATAGCCGAAACCGATCCCGAATGTCGTCAGGTCACCCGCCAGATCTTCGATCTCGCCACGCGTCACCCCTGCATGGGCCGTCAGGCCGTCTCTGAAGGCATAACTCCCGCCCAGCCCGTAAGAGGTAAGGTCGAGATCAACACCCCCGGAGGACAAACGCGAACGCACGGCATGCCCGCCGACAACGCCGTCCGCGCCGACGTTGAAGGACACACGCCCGCCGAAATCATTCCACGTGATATCGGCGTCATCGAACACAAAGTTGTCGGTTTCCCCGAAGAAGAATTCCATCCCCATCAGGTCGCTCTCGTAGCCCAGAAACAGGCCGTAGGAATCAATGGAGCCATCACCGAAGCCATCCACGCCCAGTTCGCCATATTCATAATAGGCGCCGGCATTCCAGAATTCGGCAAAAGCGCCCCCCGCCGTGAGGCCAAAGACATTGGCGCTTATATTCTCGTCGATGCCGTCAAAACTGGCACGCGCGGACGAGGCCGTTGCCCCCAGTAGTAGGCCGTTGTCATAGCGCAACCCCAGCTTGCCATCCAGCGACCGGACCGACGTCTGGGGAAAACCGTCAGAGGATTTGAAATGGCCGTAGCCGAAGGTCGCGGCGCCGGAAATATCCTGTGCGGCCACGCTGACGGGAAGGACAGCGGCAAATACGCCGGCCAGACAGGGTTTGAAATAAGACATGTTTTGCTCCTCGATACATTGCCCGAGGATCCGCTCTAGCCGCTGTGTTGCGACGCCCCGTAAACGGGCTTTGATGTCAGCGTGACCCTCGACGACCTGAGTGGGAGCCAACATCCCTGAATGCAACCGGTGATGTATCACACAACCCGAAATTGCGCAGGCCTGCGGACGGCAAAAGGGCCGAAATCCCCGGTTTGCAGCAGATACTGCCGGTTTGGGTACGAAAACGGTCCCGCGCGATTTCGGGGCATTGTGACTCGCAGGACACGTTATTTCGCCGTGACATCATGGGAATAGAGCCAGTCGAACTGGTGCATCATCCGGTCGGGGGCAAGCTGGCCGCCCAGCCGCATCACCGTATGGGCCGCGCGGCGCAGCGGAGCGGAGCGGATATGATATTTCCACGCATTGCCATTGGCCGCAGCAATCACGCGGCGCACGCGGGCTTCGCGGCGTGACTGGTAGTCGGCCAGCCCCGCCGCCACCGTGTCGGTGCCCGCCAGCGCATCGGCCAGAACCCATGCATCCTCCAGCGCCATCGAGGCACCCTGCGCCAGAAACGGCAGGGTCGGATGGGCCGCGTCGCCCAGCAGCGCCAGATGGTCGCGCTGCCATGTCTTTGCCACAGGATGCCGGAACAGCCCCCACAGGCGCGGCGCGGTCACCTGCGCCAGCATCGCGCGGACGGGCGCGCCGAAATCGGCAAAGGCCGCGCGCAGGTTGGCCGGATCATCGCCATGGTTCCAGCCCTCGTCAGCCCATGCCTTGCGCTCTTGCACCGCGACGATATTGATCGCGGTGCCGTCGCGCAGCGGATAGCTGACCAGATGCCGCCCCGGCCCCATATGCACCCATGCCTCAGGGCCGCGCCCTTCGGTATTGGGCACGATCGCGCGCCATGCCACTTGCCCGGTAAAGAACGGCGCATCCTGCCCGTTCAGGACGCGGCGCAGGACCGAATGCAGCCCGTCCGCGCCCACCACCAGATCCGCCGTCATCTGCGCGCCATTGGCCAGATGCAGCACCGGATGCGCGCCACCTTCCACCGATGTCACCCTTTGCAGGAGCCTGATCTTGACGCCCGCATCCCGCGCCCCTGCGGCCAGAAGTGCGACCAGATCGGCGCGGTGCACGAAATGGTAGGCCGGATCGGCAAGCCGCCCCAGATCGAGCCGCACCACAAGCGTATCGTGATGATCCTTGAGACAGACAGCCCGCGCCTGCACCGAGGCCGCGACCAGCGCCGTCTCCAACCCCAGCCCGCGCAGCACGGCCATGCCGTTGGGGCTGATCTGCAACCCCGCCCCTACTTCGGTGATCTCGGGTGCCTGCTCCAGCAGGGTCACATCCGCGCCGCGCAAGGCCAGCGCGCGGGCCACGGCCAATCCGCCGATTCCCGCACCGATCACGACGGCACGCAGGCCAAGAACGCTCATCCTGTCCCTTTCAAGCAAAACGCCGAAGCAACGGCTCCGGCGTTTTTAACCCATTAACAACCTGTCGTCTGCTCACTCGTCGCGGTGGACTTTTTCGCGCCGCTCGTGACGCTCCTGCGCTTCCAGCGTCATCGTGGCGATAGGGCGGGCGATCAGGCGTTTCAGGCTGATCGGCTCTCCGGTCTTTTCGCAATAGCCGTATTCGCCGTCGTCGATCCGGCGCAGCGCCGCGTCGATCTTGGACACGAGCTTGCGCTGACGGTCCCGTGTCCGCAGTTCGAGCGCGCGGTCGGTCTCTTCGCTGGCGCGGTCTGCAACATCGGGGATGTTGCGCGTGCCGTCCTGCAGGCCTTCGATCGTGTCGCGGCTGTCTTCAAGGATCTCGGACTTCCACTTGAGCAGGGCGTTCCGGAAATACTCTACATGCCGTTCGTTCATAAAGGGTTCGTTCTCGGCTGGCGTGTAGTCTGTGGTCTGAAAGGATTCGGCTTTCATGGCTGCTCCCTCGATAAGGCCCGCGTCTGTCATTAACTGGTCCTTTGACGTCTGACGTTTCCCATAAGCGCAGCAAATAGACCAGCAGCCGGAGATTGTCACTACCCCTTTGTGGTCGCATTGCAGGGAAAATATGTTCACGATAAGGTGCTGCAACAATTGCGTTCATCAGCTTGGAGAAACGATGAAATTCGAGGGAACCGACGCCTATGTGGCAACCGAAGACCTGACTGTAGCGGTCAACGCGGCCGTGGCTCTGGAACGGCCGCTTCTCGTCAAGGGCGAGCCGGGCACAGGCAAGACGGAACTGGCGCGCCAGATTGCCGCGTCGCTGGGTCTCAGGATGATCGAGTGGAACGTCAAGTCGACCACACGCGCGCAGCAGGGGCTTTACGAATACGATGCCGTCAGCCGTCTGCGTGACAGCCAGCTGGGCGACGCACGTGTGCATGATGTGAAGAACTACATCCGCAAGGGAAAGCTCTGGCAGGCGTTCGAGGCGGATGAAAAAGTGGTTTTGCTGATCGACGAGGTGGACAAGGCCGACATCGAGTTTCCCAACGACCTGTTGCAGGAACTCGACCGGATGGAATTCTTCGTCTACGAGACAGGCGAGACCATAAAGGCCAAAGTCCGCCCGATCGTGATCATCACCTCCAACAATGAAAAGGAACTGCCGGACGCCTTTTTGCGCCGCTGTTTCTTCCACTATATCCGCTTCCCCGATGCCCAGACCATGCGCCGGATCGTCGAGGTGCACCATCCCGGCGTGAAGGAAAAGCTGCTGACCACGGCGCTGACGCAGTTCTACGAACTGCGCGAGACACCGGGCCTGAAGAAAAAGCCCTCCACATCCGAGGTGCTCGACTGGCTCAAGCTGCTGCTGGCCGAGGATCTGACGCCGGAGGATCTCAAACGCGACGGGGCCAATGCCCTGCCCAAGCTGCATGGCGCATTGCTCAAGAACGAGCAGGACGTGCATCTGTTCGAGCGTCTGGCCTTCATGGCCCGTTCGCAACGCTAGAACGGCCCGAGTCCTTCCTGCGTCCGGAACACGTAAGCCACAGTGACGCGCTTCTCACAGCGGCGCGTCACACCTTTGCTGTGAATGTCACAGAATTGCCCTAGGCTCACCCCAGCCACGACAGGATGGGCCGTGACAGTCGCGTGTGAAGTCAAAAGCAGAGGCAGGACATGACCATACTTTTCCCGCGCCCCACGCTGTGGTGCCGTTTCGTGCTGTGGTGCCATTCCGTGCAGAATGTCAGTCGTCGCATCGGTCCGCTCATCCGTTTCACGGAACTGTTGCAAAGGCGCGGGTCACCGCGGCTTCCGGTACAGCTCTTCCCGCAACACCTGCCGGTCTGCCGGGATCGCGACTGCCAGCGGCTGGATCGCACCTGATGAGAACGCCGTTTCACAGTATTTTATTGCCAGTTTTCTTCGTGCTTGGTGCCTGCATGCCAAGCCAGACCCTTGAAATGCCCAGCCGCGCCATCGGTGATCTCGACAGTGACATGCCGCCGATGCGTGTTTTCACCGCGCCACAGCCGGAACGATTCCCGATCTCGAACAGTGATCTGGCGCGCGATTTCATCGACCTGTCCTTCCAGCTGGAATCGGGCCGCACCCTGCCCGTCTTCACGCGGTTCGAAGGGCCGGTTACCGTGCGCGTCACAGGTGCACCGCCGCCGACGCTTGGCCCCGATCTGTCACGCCTGCTTTACCGTCTGCAGACCGAGGCGGGCATCGACATCACCCCTACCAATGATCCCGCGGCCAATATCACGATCGAATCCGTCACCCGTGCCCAGATCCGCAGCCATCTGCCGCATGCCGCCTGTTTCGTGGTGCCGAACATTTCGCGCCTGTCGGAGTTCCGGCTGGCCCGGCGCACCCCAAACACCGACTGGGCGCGCCTGACCCGGCGCGAGCAACTCGCGATCTTCATCCCGAACGACGCCACACCGCAAGAGATGCGTGATTGCCTGCACGAGGAACTGGCGCAGGCGCTGGGGCCGCTGAACGACCTGTTCCGCCTGCCGCAATCGGTGTTCAACGACGACAACGTCCATGCGGTGCTGACCGGTTATGACATGATGATCCTGCGCGCCACCTATGCGCCGGAACTGCGCTCGGGCATGACGCGCGGACAGGTGGCCGAAAAGCTGCCCGCCATCCTCGCACGCGTCAATCCGGGCGGTGTGGCTGTTGCCCCGC
This sequence comes from Paracoccaceae bacterium, assembly GCA_024636555.1. GTDB lineage: Bacteria > Pseudomonadota > Alphaproteobacteria > Rhodobacterales > Rhodobacteraceae > Seohaeicola. The sequence continues at coordinate 67,056 of JAGXGW010000021.1, forward strand.
GCCGTGCGGCAAGCACGCCGCGCGACTGGAAGACCGCGATGGAGACGGCCCTTGGCCCGCAGGCCACGATCACGGAGCGCCGCAGCGCTGCGGCACGCGCGCTGGATATCGCGCGCATCATGGGATGGCAGGATCACCGCTTGGGGTTTGCCCATTACATTACCGGCCGGTTGAACCTGCCGCTTGATCCCGCCGCCGCGATCGCGCATTTCCAGACAGCCGACAGCCTGTTCGCGCAACGACCCGAATATGCCATGTACCGGGCCAATGTGGCCGCGCAACTGGCTGCGCATCTTGTCGCGCAGGGACGCGGCGCCGAGGCTGTGACCATGATCGGTGATCACCTTCCCGTTGTGGCACGCCACGAAAATGCAGCCCTGATGGCAACCCTCAGCATGCTGCGCGCCGAGGCGCTTGACGTGGCCGGACGCGGCGTCGAGGCGCAGGCCGTGCGTCTGGACAGTCTGGGCTGGGCGCGTTACGGGTTCGGTGCGGACGGGGCCATTCGTGCCAAATTGCGCGAGATCAGCGCCCTCAATCCGCTGAACAGGAGAAACGGGCGGATATGATCGTATTGGGCGCGGCGCTGTTGGGTGCCATCATCGGCGGAATGACGGCGGCACGTCGCAAGGGCGGCAAGATGGACATCGCGCAATATGCGGCGGGCTATGCCATCGCTTTTGCGCTTGTCGGCCTGTTTGTCACCCTTTTCATCCACCGCGCGGCGTTGTGATCCGATGTTTCTTCCCTTCTTCGAAAACCTGAGAAAAGGCGGCGTGCCTGTCAGCCTGCGCGAATATCTCTCGTTTCTGGAAGGCATGTCGGCAGGTCTTGTCACCTATGATGTGGAGGGGTTTTATTACCTCGCCCGCACCGCCATGGTGAAGGATGAGCGCAATATCGATAAATTCGACCGCGCTTTTGCCGAGACGTTCAAGGGTCTCGAGAACATCAAGTTCGAGGATGTGCTGAAAGCCGTGGATGTTCCCGCCGACTGGCTGGAAAAGATGGCCGAGAAGCATCTGACCCCTGCCGAGATGGAAGAGATCAAAAGCTTGGGCGGGTTCGACAAGCTGATGGAGACGCTGAAACAGCGGCTCGAGGAACAAAAGGGCCGCCATCAGGGCGGCAACAAATGGATCGGCACCGCCGGCACATCACCTTTCGGCGCGCATGGCTACAACCCCGAAGGCGTGCGGATCGGTCAGGACAAATCGCGCCACCAGCGCGCAGTCAAGGTCTGGGACAAGCGCGAGTTCAAGAATCTCGACGATACGGTCGAGCTTGGCACTCGCAACATCAAGGTGGCGCTCAAACGTCTGCGTCGCTGGGCGCGTGACGGGGCTGCCGAAGAGCTTGATCTGGACGGCACCATCCGCTCCACCGCCGAACAGGGCTATCTCGATGTCAAAACCCGTCCCGAGCGGCGCAATGCGGTCAAGGTGCTGCTGTTTCTGGATGCGGGCGGCTCGATGGACCCGCATGTCAAGGTGGTGGAGGAGCTATTCTCGGCTGCGCGGACCGAGTTCAAACATCTCGAATATTACTATTTCCACAACTGCCTCTACGAGGGTGTGTGGCGCGACAACCGCCGTCGCTGGGATGCACAGACCCCCACCTGGGACGTGCTGCGGACCTATGGGTCCGACTACAAATGTATTTTCGTGGGCGATGCCAGCATGTCCCCCTACGAGATCGCCTATCCCGGTGGCGCCAACGAGCATTGGAACGCCGAAGCCGGACAGGTCTGGCTACAACGCGCGCGCGAGCAATGGCCTGCCCATGTCTGGATCAATCCGGTGCCCGAGAAATACTGGGGCTACACCCAGTCGATCAAGATGATCCGCGACATTTTCGAGGACCGGATGGTCCCGATGACCCTGCAAGGCATCGAACGCGGCATGAAGGAAATGGCGCGCTGACTCCCTGCTTGCAGGATGGGTAAGGCCGGTCCAGACTGCGCGTCCCAGCCCGTTTTCAAGGCATGATCATGTCCGACGCGCCCATCACCCGTATTGACCCTGCCGCCTTTCGCGCCGATCCCTATCCTGCGCTGGCGCAGATGCGGGCCAACGCACCGATCACCTACGTGCCGGAACTCGGCGCCACGCTGATCACCCGGCGCGATGACATCTACACGCAGGAAAAGCGGATCGAGGTCTTCTCCAGCCTGCAACCCGACGGGTTGATGACCCGGTTGATGGGCGAGAACCTGATGCGCAAGGACGGTGGCCCGCATCAGGCCGAGCGGCGCGCGCTGTTTCCCGCCCTCAGCCCGCGCATTGTGCGCGACCACTGGCTGGCGGAATTCCACAGCGCAGCCGTTGCCATCATCGAGGCGCTCAAACCCGCAGGCCGCTGCGATCTGGTGCGCGCCTATGCGATGCCCGTCTCGGCAGAGGCCCTCAAGGCGATCACCGGATTGCGGAGCATGCCCGCCGCGGAGATGGACCGCGTGAGCCAGGGCATGATCGACGGTTGCGCCAATTACGCAGGCGATCCGGCGATCGAAGCGGAATGCCACGCCTGCACGGCCTCGATCGACGCGCATATCGATGCGATGATCCCTGTCGTCACCGCCTGTCCCGACCACTCGGCCCTGTCGGTCATGCTGCGCGCGGGTCTGCCGTTGGACAGTATCCGCGCCAATATCAAGCTGGTCATCTCCGGCGGGCAGAACGAGCCGCGCGACGCCATCGCCGGCACGATCTGGGCGCTGCTGACCCATCCCGACCAACTGGCGCTGATCCGGTCAGGGCAGGCCACATGGGCGCAGGCCTTTGACGAATATGCCCGCTGGATCTCGCCCATCGGCATGTCGCCGCGCCGCGTGGCGCGCGCCGAGACGGTAGGCGGCGTCACCTTCGCGCCGGAGGATCGCGTGTTCCTGATGTTCTCCTCTGCGGGCCGCGACGCGGCGCATTTCACCGATCCCGACCGTTTCGACATCACCCGCGATACCGGACCCGCCATCAGCTTTGGCGCAGGCCCGCATTTTTGTGCCGGTGCCGCCGCCGCGCGGGCGCTGATCGCGGATGTTGCCCTGCCGCTGGCCTTCGACCATCTGCCCGGGCTGGCGCTGGACGGCCCCGCGCCCTTTGCGGGCTGGGCCTTTCGCGGCCCGCTGCGCGTGCCCGTGCGCTGGGACGTATGAGCCTGCCGCTTCTTCTTGCCTCAAATATCCATCAGCGCGCCGTTCTGCCGCGCAGACCGCCCTTGCCGCAGCGCCACCGGCAGACCATATCTAGAGCATGTTGAAATTCACCCCGATCCTTCTGGCCATCATCTATGCTGTCGTCATGTACCGTTTCTCGGCATGGCGCACCGCGAAAGAGCTTGACGAACGCTCGACCGAACTGGCCGATCCGGAACTCAAGCGGTTGACCGACAGGCTGGCCGCCGCCCTCGATCTGCCGCGCATCCGTGTGCATATCTACGAGATCGATCCGGTCAACGGTCTGGCCGCACCGGACGGGCGCATCTTCATCACGCGCGGGTTCTACCGCAAGTTCAAACAGGGCGAGGTGACCGGCGAGGAAATCGCCAGCGTTATCGCGCATGAGTTGGGCCATGTGGCTTTGGGCCATTCACGCCGCCGGATGATCGACTTTTCCGGCCAGAACGCGCTGCGGACGGCGCTGGCGATGGTGCTGTCGCGCTTCCTGCCGGGTATCGGCATCTGGATCGCCAATACGCTGGCGACCCTGCTGGCCGCCACCCTGTCGCGCGGCGATGAATACGAGGCAGATGAATATGCCTCCGCCCTGCTGACCAAGGCGGGGATCGGGACCGGGCCGCAGAAATCACTGTTCGGCAAGCTTGAGGCGCTGACCAATGCGCGCGGCGGGGCGATGCCGGCATGGCTGATGAGCCATCCCAAGACCCCTGACCGTATCGCCGCCATCGAGCGCAACGAGGCGCGCTGGAACGTGCCGCAGACCTGAGCTGTCGAAGGCACCCAGCCCTTCTCCTCCCTCACGGCAGTCAACCCTTCTCGGCCCTGGCGGGTCTGCCGCGGGATCAGCCGCCCGCGGCCAGCGCTTTGCCAAGTCGCGGCAGATGCGCCTTCTTCATCAGGAACCGGATATCCCATGGCTCGCCTGACAGACGTTCGGCCTCAAGGCGCACCGCCTCGGCGGCGCGGGCGACCAGTTGGGGATGCGCCGCATGGAGCTTCAGCAAAAACTGGTCAGGGTCCAGCCGCGCCAGCCCCTCCTCGGCCAGGATCTGGCGCGGAAAATCCTTGGCATTCAGCGTTACGATCAGATCGGCATGGCCCGCGATGGCCGCGGCCAGCACATGCGTGTCCGCGGGGTCCGGCAGCCAGAGCCGCGCCTCCAACGAGGGGGCGTAGCTAACGGTCGCCTGCGGCCAGCGCGCCCGCAGCAAGGCGATCTCGCCGCGCGCCTGCGCCTCGGCACCGGGGCCGAGCTTGACCGTGGCGCGTGCCCATTCCTCAAGGATGCGGGGCGACCAGAGCGGCTGGAACAAGCCTTGCGCCGCCACGCCCAGCAACACCTCGCGCATCACCGTGGGGTAAAGCACACAGGCGTCAAGCAGCACCTTCATAGGCGGAAAAACAGCGCCTTCAGATAGCCGCTTTCGGCCAGTTGCGGCAACAGCGGATGATCCGGTCCGGCGAAGCCGGTGTGGATCTGCTGTCCCTGCCGTCCGGCACGGCCAATCCCGCGCAGGCTGGCATTGTGGAACTTGCCCAGATCGGCGGCATGCGAGCACGAACACAGCACAAGATAGCCGCCATCGGCCACTAGCGTGGCGCCCAGACGGGCGATCCGCTCATAGGCGCGCAGGCCGGCTTCCAGCGATTGCTTGGACGGCGCAAAGGCGGGCGGGTCGCAGACCACCATGTCAAAGCGCGCGCCCTCCTCGGCCAGCGCGGCCATCACGTCGAACGCGTCACCCTTGCGGGTTTCGAACCTTGCCGCCACGCCCGAGGCCGCAGCCCCTTCGCGCGCCAGCGCAAGTGCGGGTTCCGAGCCGTCCACCGCCAGCGCGTGATCCGCCCCTGCGGCAAGCGCTGCCAGTGCAAACCCGCCGACATGGGAAAACACATCCAGCACCTTGCCCCCCTTGGCGAGCTGCGCGGCAAAGGCATGGTTGGGACGCTGGTCAAAGAACAGGCCGGTTTTCTGCCCGCCGGTGAGATCGGCCAGATAGGTGGCGCCGTTCATTGGCACCTGCACAGGTGCCTCCGGTGCCTGCCCCAGCACCACGCCGCTGGCATCATCCAGACCTTCCAATGAGCGGGCACGGCCCGAGGCGCTTTTGAGCACGGTGCTCACACCCGTCACCGCCACAAGGGCCGCGACCAGATCGTCCAGCATCGCCTCGGCCCATGCCGCATTGGGCTGGATCACCGCCGTATCGCCGAAACGGTCGATCACCACGCCGGGCAGGCCGTCCGCCTCGGCATGGACAAGCCGGTAGAAGGGCGCATCATAAAGCCGCGCGCGCAGGGCCAGCGCGCGGGTCAGCCGCGCCTCGAGCCATGCGCGGTCCACCACGGCGGCGGGGTCGCGGTCCATCACACGGGCGATGATGCGGGAATTGGCGTTAACGGTGACGAGGGCGAGCGGCGTGCGCTCGGCATCCTCGAGAATGGCCAGCGCGCCCGGTTCCAGACCGCGCGAGCGCCGGTCGGTGACGAGTTCGTTGTCATAGACCCACGGGAAACCGTGGCGGATGGCGCGCGGCTGGGCTTTGGGGCGCAGACGTACAACCGGATATGCGGGGGGATGAGAGGGCGTGTTCATTCCGCCCTCTTATCCCTGTTTACAGGGGCTGGAAAGGTCAGATCGGATCGTTGTTTTCCAGCCCTGCCACCAGTTGCGTGATCCCGCGATTGCCGCCCATGCTGCCCGGGCGCGTCAGCTCGGCGCGGATCACATTGGCCAGATGGCGGGTGATCCGCAGTTTCTGGGTCAGCCCGGCGCGTTCGGCCTCCAGCGCCTGATTGCCGCCATAGCCTTTCAGATCGGCGCGGATCGTGCGCGTCGGAGCCAGCGCCTCTCCGGTGTCGGGGTGGCGCAGCGTCAGATCAAAGCGGATCGAATGCACGCCGCCCACGGTGTAGCGGGTTTTCTCGGTCAGCGCGTGAAAGTGCTTGAGCGTGATCTCCACCACCGCGGGCACCGCACCGCTATGTCCCGCGCGGGCAATCTGCGCGCTCTCGTCCAGAAGCGCCTCAAGCTGCCGGTAGCGGTCCCCGTAGGGTTCACCGCGCCAGACGATATCGCCCGTCGGGTAATAGGAATTGGCCTCGGAAACCTGCAGCGCGCGCGGCACGATGATCTTCGTATCGACCACCTGGATCGATGGCAGCGCGACAGGGCCGCTGGCCAGCGCCATCATCTCTTCGGGATGTGCGTTGCGCGAAGAGATATCGAAACTTCCGCAAGCCGACAGGCCAAGCGCCAGAATCAGGGATGCGGCAAAACGAAAACGGATCATACTCAATCTCCATGCGGGACATTCCGCGAACGATTGTGTTAACCTTACCTTGTGAATACGGCGTGTTTCGGGCCAGTTTTTTGCACAACCGCGACATTGTCGCGATATTTTCCCAAAGTTTTGCCACGTTTGGCCCGGTCCGCGACCACAGGATGACAGCCAAATGCAGATATTTTGTGTGAAGCGCACAGACCTGCCTCTCTGGCGCAGGCGGTTGCGACGTTATCGCTAACATACTATATCTGTCGCAGTACGTACCGACCACGGGAGGGGATGGTTCAAAATGCCGTTGCACAATCAGGTGGCAAAAGTGACCGACCGGATCATCGCGCGCAGTCGCGACAGCCGGACCCGCTATATGGACCTGATGCGCCGCGCGGCGGCGGAGGGTCCGCGCCGGGGGCATCTGAGCTGCTCCAACCAGGCGCATGCCTATGCCGCGATGGGCACCGACAAGGGCCGTCTGGCCACAAGCCCTGCCCCCAATCTGGGCATCGTCACCGCCTATAACGACATGTTGTCGGCGCATCAGCCTTTCGAGCGGTTCCCCGATATTATCCGCAACGCCGCACGCGCTGCGGGGGCCACAGCGCAGGTGGCCGGCGGCGTGCCCGCGATGTGCGACGGGGTGACGCAAGGCCAGACGGGGATGGAATTGTCGCTGTTCTCGCGTGATGTGATCGCGCTCGCCGCCGGGGTCGCATTGTCACACAACACGTTCGACGCAGCACTCTATCTGGGTGTCTGCGACAAGATCGTGCCGGGCCTCGTGATCGCGGCGGCGACATTCGGCTATATTCCGGGGGTGTTCCTGCCAGCGGGGCCGATGGTCTCGGGTCTGCCCAATGACGAGAAGGCGAAGGTCCGCCAGCAATTCGCCAATGGCGAGATTGACCGCGCGGCGCTGATAGCCGCCGAGATGGCCTCCTACCACGGGCCGGGCACCTGCACCTTCTACGGCACTGCCAATACCAACCAGATGCTGATGGAATTCATGGGCCTGCACCTGCCGGGCACCTCCTTCGTCAATCCCGGCACCGGCCTGCGCGACGCGCTGACAGTGGCCGGTACCGAACGCGCGGCAGCCATTACGGCGCTGGGCAATGCCTATACGCCCGTCTGCGACGTGCTGGACGAGCGCGCCTTCGTCAACGGGATCGTCGGGCTGATGGCGACGGGCGGTTCCACCAATCTGGTGCTGCACCTGCCCGCCATGGCGCGCGCCGCCGGCGTGATCCTGGCGCTGGAGGATTTCGACGATCTGTCACAGGTCACGCCGCTGCTGGCCAAGGTCTATCCCAACGGTCTGGCCGATGTGAACCATTTCCACGCGGCGGGCGGTCTGGGCTATACGATCGGGCAATTGCTTGATGCGGGCCTTTTGCATCCCGATACGATGACCGTCGCGGGCAAGGGGCTGGAGCGTTATACCGCAGAGCCGAAACTGTCGGCTGCGGGCCTGTCATGGGAACCCGGCAGCCGGACCAGCCTCAACACCCGCATCCTGCGCCCCGCCACCGACCCGTTCCAGCCCACCGGCGGGCTGCGCCAGTTGAACGGCAACCTCGGCACCGGCGTGATCAAAACCTCCGCCGTGGCCGCAGAGCGCCACGTGATCGAGGCCCCCGTCCGCGTGTTCGAGACGCAAGAGGCAGTCAAAGAGGCGTTCAAGGCAGGCGCGTTCACCTCCGACACGATCGTCGTTGTACGGTTTCAGGGGCCGCAGGCCAATGGCATGCCGGAGCTGCACGCGCTGACCCCCCTGCTGGCAGTCTTGCAGGATCGCGGGCTGAAGGTGGCGCTGGTGACCGACGGGCGCATGTCCGGTGCCTCCGGCAAAGTGCCTGCCGCCATCCATATCAGCCCCGAAGCCGCCGCCGGAGGGCCGCTGGCACGGCTGCGCGACGGCGATGTGATCCGGCTCGATGCGGTGTCGGGCACAATCGAGGCCTTGGTCCCCGATCTGGACAGCCGCGCCCCCGCCACCCCCGATCTGAGCGGCAATGGCAACGGCGTCGGGCGCGAGCTCTTCGCCAGTTTCCGTGCAAATGTGGGGCCTGCCGCCACCGGCGCGGCGGTGGTCGTCTGAGATGGCCACACCTGCCCGCCTCCTTCTACTTGCCGAAAATATCCACAATCCGGCAGATGCCGCCCGCGCGACACTGGCGGGCGAACGCTGCCCGGAAAACTCTGCCTGATGGACCCTGCCCCATGACACCCTATCAAACTTCAGAGGCTACGCTGAGCCTGTGCCGTATGGCCCCCGTGATCCCGGTGCTAGTGATCCGCGATCCCGCCCATGCCCAGCCTCTGGCGCGCGCGCTGGTGGCGGGCGGACTGCCCGTACTCGAGGTCACCCTGCGGACCCCCGCTGCCTTGGAAGTGATCACCGAGATGAGCCGCATCCCCGGCGCGGTGGTGGGCGCGGGAACGGTTCTGTCACCAAAGGATGTGCGCGCGGTCGCAGCGGCAGGGGCAGGCTTTGCCGTGTCGCCGGGATCGACCGACCGTCTGCTGGCGGCCTGCGCCGAACGCGCCTTGCCGATTTTGCCCGGTGCGGCCACCGCGACCGAGGCGATGCGCCTGCTGGAATTGGGCTATACCACGCAGAAGTTTTTTCCCGCCGAGGTGGCAGGCGGGGTGGCCGCGCTGCGCGCGCTCGCCGCGCCCCTGCCGCAGATCACCTTTTGCCCCACGGGCGGCATCGGTCTGGCCAATGGGGCGGATTATCTGGCTTTGTCCAACGTGGCCTGTGTGGGCGGAAGCTGGGTTGCCTCTGCCGATCTGATCGCGCAGGGCGACTGGGACGGGATCACCGCCCTGGCCCGCGCGGCGGCGGCCCTGCCGCGATCAGGCTGACATCTGTTCAGGTTGCGGTCGCGCCAGCCTGACCGGCGATCAGGCCTTGCGGCCTTTCCTCGGTTACCATGCCTGCCTCTCTCCGCCCTGCTCTGCTGGCCCGGTCAATCCCGCTTGCGTGTACGCCAGCCACCACGGCGTCCGCTGACGCCGAGGGTTTGCAATCCCTCGCGCATCACCTGCGTCATCGGATGGTCCGGCGCGTCTTCCGCATAGCGCGCGACCAGGCTGGTCAGCACCAAGCGGCTGTCGCTGCTGTCCGGCAGGCTCAGCGCCCAATCCAGAAAGATCGTGCGGCATTCCGCGGCGGTGATGCCGTCGATCCGGTAGGATTCCGAGATCAGGCCCTTGGGATCCTCGACTGAACCCTTTTTCATATCTCTTCCTCTTCTGCGGATCGCAACACGGCGGTGATCGCCGCGTCGGCCCGTGCGGCCACCTCGACCAGTGCGGCCTCCAGCGCCTCGATTGTGTCCTGCCCCGTCTCGCGCAGCAGCATCCGGCAGCCTCCCTCGCCGATCCGCGCCGGATCGAGAGGTCGTTCGCTAAGCAGTTTCGAGACAAGCTGCAAGCGCCAGAACAGCAGGTAAGCCTCGCTCAGCGCGGCACCTGTGGCCGCGTCGAGCCAGCCGCAAGCCATGCCCGCCTCCAGCCCGTCGCGCGCGCCGCGGTCAAGACTGGCCGCCATCAGGCTGCCCGCCTGCGCGACAAGCTCCACATCCTGCAAGCGTCCGGCCCCCAGCTTGGCGTCCCACGGGCCCTCGGCAGGTTTCGCCGCCGCGATCCGTTCGCGCATGGCCGCGACGTCATGGACGATCTTTGCGCGTGGATGTCCGCGTGCCAGCACAGCCGCGCGCACCGACTCGACATCCTGCGCCACCGCGGCCTCTCCGGCCACGGGGCGGGCGCGGGTCAGGGCCAGATGCTCCCAGACCCATGCCTCGTTCATCTGGTAATCGCGGAAACTGGTCAGGCTGGTCGCCACAGGGCCTTGCGTGCCCGAAGGGCGCAGCCGCATGTCGACCTCGTAGAGCTTGCCTTCGGACATGGGGGCCGTCACCGCCGTAACCATCGCCTGCGTCAGCCGCGCATAATAGGGACGCGCCGCCAGCGGGCGACGCCCTTCGGACATCTCGACCCCATCGGCATCATAGATGACGATCAAGTCCAAATCAGAGGTCGCATTCAGCCGCCCTGCCCCCAGCGAACCCATCCCCAGCACCATCGCGCCGCGTCCCGGCGCAGGGCCGTGCTTGGCCGCGAATTGCGCCACCACCACAGGCCAGAGCGCGCGCAGCGCAGCCTCGGCCAGATCGGCATATTGCGGGCCGGCCTTGTCGGCATCGATCAGCCCGCGCAGATGGTGCACACCGATGCGGAAGTGCCATTCCTTGGCCCAGCGGCGCGCCGTATCCAGCTTGCGCTCGTAATCGGCCTCCGCCTCCAAAAGCGCGGACAACTCGTCGCGCAATGCCGCCATCCCCGGCCATGGCGCGAAGAATCCGCCGCCGATCACGGCATCGAAAACACCGGAATTGCGCGACAGGTGATGCGCCAGCGCGGGCGAACTGCCCACGATATCCACCAGCAGGTCGATCAGTTGCGGGTTCACATCGAACAGCGAGAAAAGCTGCACCCCCGCAGGCAGACCCGACAGGAACCCGTCGAAGGCCAACAAAGCCTCTGACGGATTGGCCGTGCGCGCCAGACGCGACAGGATCTCGGGGCGCAGGCGCTCGAAGATCTCCACCGCACGGTCCGAGCGCAGGGCCGGATAGCTGCGCCAGCGGCTGGTGATTTCCGTGTCGAAACTCTCGGCCACCTCGGCGGGCAGATCACAGACAGAGCTGATGCCGCTGCCGGCAAAGAAGCCTTCGGTCAGCTCGTGCACCTCGGTCAGCCGCGCCTTGAGATCCTGCTCCAGCGTGGCCTGTTCCACGCCCATGAACGCGGCCAGCCGGGCAAAGCCCTCGGCGCTACGCGGCAGGCTGTGGGTCTGCGCGTCGTTGATCATCTGCAAGCGGTGCTCGACCTCGCGATGGGCGCGGTAATGATCGGTGAGCGTCTGCGCCACGTCCCTTGGGATCCAGTCTTTCCGCGCCAGCACCGACAGCCCCGCCACCGTGCCGCGTACCCGCAGATCGGGATCGCGCCCGCCTGCGATGATCTGGCGGGTCTGGGTGAAGAACTCGATCTCGCGGATGCCGCCGCGCCCCAGCTTCATATTGTGCTCGGCCAGTTCGACCGGACCGCCCAGCCCCTTGTGGGCGCGAATCCGCAGGCGCATGTCATGGGCATCCTGAATGGCGGCGAAATCCAGATGCTTGCGCCAGACAAAGGGGCGCAGGATCTTGAGAAACTTTTCGCCCGCCGCCAGATCGCCCGCCGCAGGGCGCGCCTTGATATAGGCGGCGCGCTCCCATGTGCGGCCAAGGCTTTCGTAATAACGCTCTGCCGCCTCCATCGACATGCACACAGGTGTCACCGCCGGATCGGGGCGCAGCCGCAAATCGGTGCGGAAAACATAACCCTCGGCGGTGTTGTCGTTGAGCATGGCCGACATTTTCCGCGTGGCGCGGATCAGCGAGGCGCGGGCCTCGTGGTAATCGTCAGGGTCAAAGCGGGCCTCGTCGAACAGGCAGATCAGGTCGATATCGGAGGAATAGTTCAGCTCGAACGCGCCCATCTTGCCCATCGCCAGCGCCACCGTGCCGCCGCCCGTCTCGGCATCCGCCTCGACCGCACCGGGCAGCTTGCCGCGTTTGATCTCCGCAGCGACGGCGGCGCGCAGGGCAAGCTGGCAGGCCAGATCGGCAAAGCGGGTCAGCGCGCCTGTCACCTCCTCCAGCGGCCATGCGCCCGACAGATCGGCCAGCGCGGTCAGCAGCGCCACGCGGCGCTTGCCCTGACGCAGGGCATTGGCCAGCGCATCGGGGGCGGTTTCGGCCAGATCATGGTGGAGCGTTTCAAGCGCGGCTTCGGGATCATCGAGCGCGGGCAGGATCCACGCCGCCTCCTTCTCGATCAGCGATCTGAGATAGGGGCTGCATCCGCCCGTCCCCTCGATCAGGCGGGCGATATCGCCCTGCGCATCCGGCACGGCGGCACGGGCCTCGGCCCCGCGGTCGGGATCGAAGGCACGTGGCAGGCGGGTCAGACGGGATGCGATGGACATGGCCGCACCATGGGCGCAGGCCAAGGTCTGGTCAATAGGCGGGCGCTGGCGCGGAACCGGTCTGGCGATGGTGTGCCAACGGTCTGGTCAAGCGGCCAAAGCACTGCGATTATGGCACAAATCATGCCGCGACGAAAAGGAACACCGGATGAGCAAGAGCATGGCCCGCGTGCGCCGCGCGCTGGAAGAGGCCGGGCTGGCCGTGGATATCCACGCTTTGGGCGAGGCGCGCACCACCGCACAGGCCGCAGCCGTGGCAGGCTGCGCGCTTGACCAGATCGCCAAGTCGATCATCTTTGCGGGTGCCACCAGCGGCGATGCCATCCTGTTTCTGACCGCAGGCGGGAATCAGGTACAGACGCAGCGCGCCAGCACTCTGGCGGGCGAACCGCTCGGCAAGGCCGATGCGGCCCTGATCCGCGCGCAGACCGGCTTCGCCATCGGCGGTGTGGCCCCTCTCGGCCATCTGAACCCGATTCGCGCCTTTCTGGACCCGCGCCTGATGGAATTTGACGTGATCTGGGCCGCCGCCGGCACGCCGCACCACATCTTTCCGATCGCGCCCGCCGATCTGCATCGTCTGACGCAAGCGCAGATCGCTGATTTCGTTTCGCTTTCCGGCCTCGCCCCGCATTAATGTAAATTTCTTTCACATTGCCTCTTGCAACGAAGGGCTCGCGTGCCGATCTTCTCAATGTGAAGACGGTTTACATCAATCCCTTGAAACGGAGAGTCCCATGAATACTGCCCTGCCCTATTCCACGTCATCCGCATCGGCCCATCCGATGGGTTGGCTGTCCCGTGCCGAAGCATGGCTCGATTCCAAAGGCAAAGGTGCCTGGATCGCGGCGATGGTTCTCGGCTTCATCTTTTTCTGGCCGGTCGGGCTTGCCCTTCTTGCCTATATGATCTGGAGTAAACGCATGTTCCGCAAATCCTGCAGCAGCCGTTCGATGACCCGCCATGTGTCGACCGTGATGACATCTTCGGGCAACAGCGCCTTCGACAACTACAAGGCCGACACCCTGCGCCGCCTTGAGGAAGAACAGCACGGGTTCGAGGCATTCCTGCAGCGTCTGCGCGAAGCCAAGGACAAGGCCGAGTTCGACGACTTCATGGCCGACCGCGCCCGCGCCGCCAGTGCCGCCCCGCGCGACGATACATCCCGCGAGGCCTGATCTTTGCAAAGACGCGTGCCGCAGGTTTAATCTGCGGCACGTTTGCCTATATTGCCACCGGAGCCTGCTCCGTTTGTCCAGCAAGAGTTGCCCATGACTTATATGACATCCTTTCTGCCCGATCCGGTCACACAGCCCGAATTCTACGCCGATGTGCCTTTCAAGCGGCTTGTGGCGTGGCTGGTGGACACGTTGATCATCGTGGTTATCTGCCTTCTGATCCTGCCGTTCACGGCATTTACAGGCTTGTTCTTCTTTCCGGCGATGGTGCTGGTGGTGGGCTTTGCCTACCGTGTCGTCACGCTGGCCAACCGCTCTGCGACATGGGGGATGCGGTTGATCGCACTGGAATTCCGGGATTCGGCGGGTGAGAGATTCGGGGCCGGAATGGCGGTGGCGCACACATTGGGGACCACGATCTCGTTCGCCATGCCGCTGTTGCAGGTCGGCTCGATCGTGATGATGCTGGTCACCGCAAGGCGTCAGGGCTTGAGCGATCACCTGCTGGGCACGGTCGCGCTGAACCGCGCCGCCGCGCACTGAGGCAATGGACCGCGCGCCGTATTAACGCGGTTTTTATTCCACTCTTGGCGGATGAAGTCTTGGTTGCTATCGTCGCTCTAAACTGCACCGAAGGTACCCATGCGCCACACCCTACCCATCGCACCGCAATTCTATGTGACGGCTCCGCAACCCTGCCCCTATCTGGATGGCCGGATGGAACGCAAGCTGTTCACCGCGCTACAAGGAGAGGGCGCGGAGCGTCTGAATGACAGCCTGTCAAAACAGGGCTTCCGCCGCTCGCAGAATGTGCTCTACCGTCCGTCCTGCGCCGATTGCGCGGCCTGCCTGTCCGCACGGATCAAAGTGGCGGATTTCGTGCCGTCGCGCAGCCAGAAGCGTACGCTGCGGCGCAACACGGAACTGGAGCGGCGCGCAACCAGCCCCTGGGCCTCGGAAGAACAATATGATCTGTTCCGCCGCTATCTCGACAGCCGCCATGCCACAGGCGGGATGGCCGATATGGATGTGTTCGAATTCGCCGCGATGATCGAGGAAACGCCGATCCGTACCCGCGTGGTCGAATATCACGACAAGACCAGCCGCGATCTGGCGGCGGTGTGCCTGACCGATGTGCTCGATGACGGCGTCAGCATGGTCTATTCCTTCTATCAGCCGGACCGGCCTGCCGACAGTCTGGGCACCTATATCATCCTCGACCATATCCGCATCGCGCAGGAGGCGGGCCTGCCTTACGTCTATCTGGGCTACTGGGTGCCGGGCAGCCCGAAGATGGGATACAAGGCCAAGTTCTCGGGGCTTGAGCTTTATGTGCGCGGCGCGTGGCAGAAGATGCGCGACGAAAACGCGTATTCGGCCGAAACCCATCCGCTGTCGACCGATCCGATCTCCGAACAGGTCGCCAACATCTCGCTGCCCGGCTCGGTTCCGGCGCGCTCCTGACAGCTATTGCCCCCCTGTCCAACGCCGGACTGACACCGGTCCAACGCCGCAGGCCTCGCCGCGCGGCGCAGATTCAGGCCGCGCGGGCCACAAAAAGCCGCTTTGAATTTGCTTTCTGACTTTTCAAGAACCCAAAACGAAATAAAAATACAAAAATTATACCCCCTGCGACATTAAATGCACCCAAAAGGCGGTTGACGCTGCCGTGCAGCACTCATAATGTCTCGCCACGTATAAGGAGCCCCCAGGCTATGACACCACTAGTGATCATCGTAAGGAAATGGCGCATGGGCCGGTAACGGACACCCAAAAGGTACCCCATGCGCCCCCGACAAAATCGGGGGCTTTTTTATGCGACAGACGACTTAAGACGACAGACGACCCCAGATGCATGACGCGACAACGGAGCAAAGCACATGACACGTCAGATGACCGGAGCGAGAATGGTGGTTCAGGCCCTCAAGGATCAGGGTGTGGACGTCGTATTCGGATATCCCGGCGGCGCCGTGCTACCGATTTATGACGAGATTTTCCAGCAAAACGAGATCCAGCACATTCTGGTGCGCCACGAACAGGGCGCTGTCCATGCGGCCGAGGGTTATGCCCGCGCCACCGGCAAGCCCGGTGTGGTGTTGGTGACATCCGGCCCCGGTGCGACCAATGCGGTCACGGGCCTGACCGATGCGCTGATGGACTCGATCCCGATTGTCGTGCTGACCGGACAGGTGCCGACCTTCATGATCGGCAACGACGCCTTCCAGGAGGCCGATACCGTCGGCATCACACGGCCCTGCACCAAGCATAACTGGCTGGTCAAGGATACCGAGAAACTCTCCACCGTGCTGCACGAGGCGTTCCACGTCGCCCTGACAGGCCGCCCCGGCCCCGTTTTGGTGGACATTCCCAAGGATGTGCAATTCGCCTCCGGCACCTATCACGCGCCGCAAAAGGGTGGCACACGCCGCTACCAGCCGCAGGTCAAGGGCGATCTGGAATCGATCACCGAACTGGTTGCCGCACTGGAAACCGCCAAGCGCCCGATCTTCTACACGGGCGGCGGTGTGATCAATTCCGGCCCCGCCGCCAGCCAGCTTCTGCGCGAACTGGTGGAGGCGACAGGCTTTCCCATCACCTCGACCCTGATGGGTCTGGGCGCCTATCCCGCATCCGGCGCGAAATGGCTCGGCATGCTTGGGATGCACGGCCTTTACGAGGCGAATATGGCCATGCACGGCTGCGATCTGATGATCAATATCGGCGCGCGCTTTGATGACCGGATCACCGGACGGGTCGATGCATTCAGCCCGAACTCGAAGAAAGCCCATATCGATATCGATCCCTCCTCGATCAACAAGGTGATCCGCGCCGATATCCCGATCGTGGGCGATGTCGCGCATGTGCTTGAAGACATGCTCAAGATCTGGAAGGCACGCGGACGCAAGACCAACAAGGAGGGTCTGTCCAAATGGTGGAGCCAGATCGAGGAATGGCGCAAGGTCGATTGCCTGAAGTTCGAGCAGAAGGGCAAGGTCATCAAGCCGCAATACGCCCTCAAACGGCTGGAGGAACTGACCAAGGGCTATGATCGCTATGTCTGCACCGAGGTCGGACAACACCAGATGTGGGCGGCGCAATATATCAATTTCGAGGGGCCGAACCGCTGGATGACTTCTGGCGGGCTGGGCACGATGGGCTACGGCGTCCCCGCCTCCATCGGGGTGCAGATGGCCCATCCCGACGCGCTGCTGATCAACGTGGCCGGTGAGGCGTCATGGCTGATGAACATGCAGGAAATGGGCACGGCCATGCAGTTCAACCTGCCGGTCAAGCAGTTCATCCTGAACAACGAACGCCTTGGCATGGTGCGCCAGTGGCAGGAATTGCTGCACGGCGAGCGCTATTCGCAAAGCTGGTCGCAGAGCCTGCCCGATTTCGTGAAACTGGCCGAGGCTTTCGGGGCCAAGGGCATCCTGTGCAGCGATCCTGACGATCTGGACGATGCGATCATGGAAATGGTCAATTACGACGGGCCGGTGATTTTCGACTGTCTGGTGGAAAAGCACGAGAACTGCTTCCCGATGATCCCGTCGGGCGAGCCGCATAACAAGATGCTGCTGGGCGAAGCCAGCACCAAGGATGCCATCGGATCGAAAGGGGCCGTCATGGTGTAACGCAAAATTCCTCAAAAGGAATTTTCAAAAGAGTTTTCGGGAAAACTCTTGGAGCACATGACGCAAGCGAAGGAAACAAAGATGTCCGCACTACAGATCAAGAAGGGCTCGACCAAGCATTCGGCCTATAACCTGCGCTCGACATTCTCGGATGTGGAGGAGCGCCACACGCTGGCGGTGATCGTCGATAACGAGGCCGGTGTACTGGCCCGCGTCATCGGTCTGTTTTCGGGGCGCGGCTACAATATCGAAAGCCTGACCGTGGCCGAGATCGACCATACCGGCCATCTGAGCCGCATCACCATCGTCACCACCGGTACGCCGCAGGTGATCGAGCAGATCAAGGCGCAGCTGGGCCGGATCATTCCGGTGCATCAGGTCAATGATCTGACGGTCGAAGGGCCATCGGTCGAACGGGAGCTGGCCTTGTTCAAGGTCGAGGGGACCGGCGACAAACGGGTGGAGGCCCTGCGGCTGGCCGATATTTTCCGTGCCAATGTTGTGGACAGCACCTTGGGCAGTTTCGTCTTCGAGATCACCGGCGCGCCCGAGAAAATCGACGCCTTTGCCGAGTTGATGCGCCCTTTGGGATTGCTGGAAGTGGCCCGCACGGGTGTGGCGGCACTGGCGCGCGGGGCGGCGGCCTGATCAAAGGGTGAGCCGAAAGCGAAAGGCGCCCCGCCCGGAACAGCCGCGCAGCGGCCCGGGCATCGCACGGCAGCCCCCCGGCCGGGCGATTGGCTACCGCAAGTGCCACGGCCAGAGGCTGGATGTTGTTGCACGATAAACTGCCGGATTGATCCGTAGGATCGCCCGACCGCGGTCCTGTGATGCCCTCTGTCCCGTTAATACGAAAACGTCCACTCACGGCTAGAAGCAGACCTTCCCTGCCGCACCTACAACACATCTGGTAAGGCGCCCGGATATTTCCGTGCGCCTTTTTTCATGCCTGCTCTGCCTAGGTCTGGCCTGCCGTGACCAGCCGGTACAGATGCCACGTGGCATGCCCCAGCAGCGGCAGCACCACAAACAGCCCCATGAACCACGGCACCAGTGCGGCAAAGGTCAGTCCCGCGATCAGCGCGGCCCATGCCAGCATCGGCACCGGATTGGCCAGCACAAGCTGGAAACTGGTGATCATCGCTGTCACGAAATCCACATCGCGGTCCAGCAGGAGCGGCAGGGTAATGACCGTGATCATGTAGAGGATCAGCGCGAAGGCGCCGCCGACAAGCGTGCCGACCGCCAGCATCGCGAGGCCGTTGGCTGTCAGGAACACCTCGTAGGAGGTGGAGATATTGGTCATCTGCGACAGCCCCAGAAACAGGGCAAAGATCATATGCGCCAGCGAGAACCAGAACAAAAAGATCATGATGATAATCGCACAGATCGAGGGCAGTTGCCGCCGCGATTGCCGGAATACCACGGCCAGTATCTCGGACACCACCAGCGGCCGTCCCTGTTCCAGCCTGCGACTGACCTCGTAGAGACCAACAGCGGCGAACGGGCCGACCAGCGGAAAGCCGATGGCGGCGAAGACCAGCCAGTAGGTCTGGCCGGTCCGCAAGGTCAGTGCGGCAAGGATCAGGCCCAGCCCCACATAGACGGCTGCGAAAAACAGCCCATAGCCCGGCGCGCGGCGCATATCTGCCCAGCCGCGCCGCAGCGCCTCGGCCAGATGCGTCATACTGACCGGGCCGATCGGCGGCAAGCCTTCCTTCGGAATATCCGACATGCTCCCTCCCCGTCACATTCAGAATATGGCTTATGAAAGCCGCAAAGACGGATAAAAGCAAGTCCTACATCAGGCGGGCCGCTGCCGGTTAGGCCAGTCGGTGGCGCGGTGCCAGCTTTGCGCCAGTTGCAACAGCGCCGCATCATCACCGTGGCGTCCGAAGATTTGCATCCCCATCGGCAGGCCAGCACCCGCGCCTCCCGGCGTGCCAAAACCTGCGGGAAGGCTGATCGCGGGCAGCCCGATCAGGCTGACGGGCACCACAACTTCCATCCAGCGGTGATAGGTATCCATCTGCCGGCCCGCAATCTCCTTGGGCCAGTCCCAATCGACAGGGAAAGGCCAAAGCTGCGCCGAAGGCAGCACCAGCGCGTCATAGGTGTCGAAAAGATCGGACGCCGCCGCATACCACTGCGAGCGGATCACGCTGGCGCGCTGGATCTGCATCGGCGTCAGCGCGCGGCCTGTCTCGATCTCCCAGATCGCCTCGGGTTTCAGCAGTTTGCGTTTCGCGGGATCGGCATAGAGCGGATCGAGCCGTCCGGCATTGGCAAAGGCGCGCAGGGTCACCCAGCTTTCCCACAGTTCGGCGGCGCTGAACGGCGCGTCCACCGCCTCGACGATGCAACCCAGATCGGCGAAGCCTTTGACGGCGCCTTCGACAAGGTCCAGCACCCCTGCTTCCATCGCATAGGCGCCGCCCCAGTCGCCCAGCCAGCCGATGCGGCGGCCCTTCACCTCCGTGTCGATCCCGTCAAGGAAGGTGGCGGGCGGCAGGCCGAAGGGCACGCGGGGGTTGGGGCCGGATTGCACTTCCAGCAATGCTGCCATGTCACGCGGGCTGCGCGCCATCGGGCCGAGGGTGGCGAGCGGATGCAAATAGGTGTCGCCCACCGGATCGGCAGGGATACGCCCCCAGCTTGGCCGCATCCCGTAGACATTGCACCAGCCTGCCGGATTGCGGAGCGAGCCCATCATGTCCGAGCCATCCGTGACCGCCAGCATCCGTGCCGCCAGCGCCGCCGCCGCCCCGCCTGAGGAGCCGCCGACCGTGCGGCTGGCATCATAGGGGTTGCGGGTCGCGCCATGAACGGGGTTGAACGTGTGGCTGCCCAGCCCGAATTCGGGCGTGTTGGTCTTGCCGATGAACAGCCCGCCTGCCGCGCGCATGCGGGCGACCATGCCGCAATCGGCCTTGGGAATGAAATCGGCAAAAGCGGGAGAGCCCATCGAGGTGGGAATGCCCGCGACATCGGCCAGATCCTTGACCGCCAGCGGGATGCCATGCAGCCAGCCCTGACGCGGAGCATTGTCGGCGGCCTGCGCCTCGGCCAGCAGTGCGTCGGGATCGCGCAGACTGACGATGGCGTAGATATCGCCGTTGACGGCGCTGATCCGGTCCAGCGTGGCCTGCATCAACTCGACCGCGCTGATCTCGCGCGCCTTCAGCATGGCGGACAGGTCTACGGCGTCACGGTTCGTCAGATCAGTCATCGGCATTCCCTTTCACAGCAAGAAGGGCAGAGGTCACCCCCTGCCCTTCACATGCTATTGAGGGCAGATAACGCCCGAAGGTTCAAGCGCGATTCAGCCGTCAGCCTGCGCCTCGGCACGCGATTTGCCGGAAACATCCATCGCCAGTGTCGCGCCCATCAGCCCGTCCAGATCGCCGTCAAGCACGCCTTGCGTGTCCGATGTTTCGAAGCCGGTGCGCAGATCCTTGACCATCTGGTAGGGTTGCAAAACGTAAGAGCGGATCTGGTTGCCCCAGCCTGCGTCACCCTTGTTGGCATGCGCCTCGTTGATGGCGGCGTTGCGTTTGTCGAGTTCCAACTGGTAGAGCCGCGATTTCAGCGCCTTCATCGCGATATCGCGGTTCTGGTGCTGGGACTTTTCCGAACTGGTCACCACGATGCCGGTGGGCATGTGGGTGATCCGTACCGCCGAATCCGTGGTGTTGACGTGCTGGCCACCCGCGCCGGAGGAGCGGTAGGTGTCGATGCGGATATCGTTGGGGGCCACTTCGATGTCGATATTGTCATCCACCACCGGATAGACCCAGACCGAGGAAAACGAGGTATGCCGCCGTGCGGCGCTGTCATAGGGGCTGATCCGGACCAGACGGTGCACGCCGGATTCCGATTTCAGCCAGCCGTAAGCGTTATGGCCGGTGATCTTGTAGACGACCGATTTGATCCCCGCTTCTTCGCCGGGGCTTTGGGCCTGCATCTCGACCTTGTAGCCCTTGCGCTCTGCCCAGCGGACATACATCCGCGCAAGGATGCTGGCCCAGTCGCAGCTTTCCGTACCGCCCGCGCCGGCGTTGATCTCCAGAAAGGAATCGTTGCTGTCCGCCTCGCCGTCCAGCAGCGCCTCAAGCTCTTTCTCGGCGGCTTTCAGCTTCAGCGCCTTGATCGCGGCCTCGGCCTCGGACACGACTTCGGTGTCCTCCTCCATCTCGCCAAGCTCGATCAGGTCGATATTGTCCTGCAATTCCTGTGCGATGCCCGTGACCGTGGCCATCGCATCCACCAGCGTCTGGCGGTCGCGCATCAGGATCTGTGCCTTTTCGGGATCATCCCAGAGGGTGGGGTCCTCGACGCGCGCGTTGAATTCTTCCAGACGGTGCGGGGCCATCTCCCAATCCATGCGCTGGCGCAGCAGTTCCAGCGATTTCTGGATCTCGGCAATCATGTTCTGAACCTCGGCGCGCATGGGTCTTCCTGCTGGATAAAGAGATGGATGTGTCAGCCCCGCGTGATAAACCAGCGCGGGCCGAGGAGCAAGCGGGCCAGCCGGTATCAGTAAAGCCCGCCCGACGTCACGGTGCCGAAATCGGCCTTGGGACCGACCGTCGCGGTGCTGCCGGTAGAGGTGGTCACCTCGCGACCCGCGCGCGCGCCCGCCTCTTCCACCATTGGCAGGTTGGAGCCCATTGCAAAGCCGCCGTCAAACATAACGCCGAAAACCGGCTCCTCGCCATCGCGGAAATACTCGGCCACAACGAAGTCGCCTGTCGCATCATCCGCAAGGCGCGCGCCGGTGAAACGGTCGATCTTGATGAAACGGCCACCCGGCGGCACGGTGAAAGGTCCGCCGCCGTATTTCGCGGTGGCTTTCTTCATGAACTCCTGAAACACCGGCCCGCACATGCCCCCGCCCGAGGCACCACGGCCCAAGGGACGCGGCTGGTCGTAGCCGATGTAGCAACCCGCCACGATATTGCTGGTGAAACCGACGAACCAGACATCCTTGGAGTCGTTTGTCGTGCCGGTCTTGCCCGCGACAGGCACATCAAGACCGACCGTGCGGGCAGCAGTGCCACGATCCACAACGCCCGTCATCATCGAGGTCAGCTGATAGGCCGTGACCGCGTTCATCACCCGCTCAAGCTGCGAATCGATCCGCGGCGCCACACCGGGGCTGATCCCCGGCACCGCGCAATCGACGCAGTTGCGCTGGTCGTGGCGGTAGATTGTGCGCCCGTAGCGGTCCTGCACACGGTCGACAAGCGTAGGCTGCACCCGCTCGCCACCATTGGCGAACATGGCATAGGCGGCGACCATCTGGAACAGTGTGGTCTCCTCCGAGCCCAGCGAATTGGCCAGAAAACGGCCCATATTGGTGTAGACACCGAACCGTTCGGCATAATCGGCCACGACCTCCATCCCGATTTCCTGCGCGAGGCGGATGGTCATCAGGTTGCGCGACTGCTCGATACCGGTACGCAAAGGCGTGGGGCCGTAATACTGGTTGCTGGCATTGCGGGGCCGCCAAAGACCCTGCGGCGTGTTCACTTCGATCGGCGCATCGACCACGATGGTGGCAGGGCTGTAGCCGCTGTCCAGCGCTGCCGCATAGACGAAGGGTTTGAAGCTGGAACCGGGCTGGCGCTGCGCCTGCGTGGCGCGGTTGAACACCGAATCCTGATAGCTGAAGCCGCCCTGCATCGCGATCACACGGCCTGTGTTCACATCCATCGCCATGAAACCGCCCTGCACCTCGGGGATCTGGCGCAGGCTCCAGCGCACGAAGCTGCCGTCACTGTCCGACGTGATGGCGCGGACCAGCACGATATCGCCCACTTCCAGCAGATCGGACGGGGTCTGTGCACGGCGACCAAGGCTGCCGTTCTCCAGCCGTTTGCGCGCCCATGTCACGTCATCGGCCGCGATCACATGATCCTCGCCCTCCTGCCCCTCGATCCCCAGACGGGCCTCGGACCCGGAGAGGGAGAGCACCACGGCGGGCAACCATTGACCGTTGAGGGTGACATCACGCGGCAGCGGCATGCGGGCCAGCGCCGCGCGCCAGTCCGCCAGCGCATCCGCCTCCAGTTGCTGCCCCGTCCCGCGCCAGACCCCGGTGTCGCGATCAAAACGCTCCAGCGCGCGCCGCAGCGCCAGCGCCGCCTCGCCCTGCATTTCAGGATCGATCGTGGCGCGCACGGTCATGCCGCCGGAGAAAAACTCGTCCTCGCCGAAATCCAGCGACAACTGGCGGCGGATCTCGTCGGTGAAATAATCGCGTGGCGGCAGGGCGGTGCGGAAGGCCTCGAAATCGCCGCCCTGCACCGAGCGGACCGGCATGGCCAGTTCGGCCTCCAGCTGCGCGGGCGTCAGATAGCCGTTATCCCCCATCTCGCGAAGTACGTAGTTGCGCCGCGCGGTCAGGCGGTCAACCTGCCGGACGGGGTGATAATCCGACGGGGCCTTGGGCAGCGAGGCCAGAAACGCCGCCTCGTGCGGTGCCAGATCGCGCAGCGGTTTGTTGAAATAGGTGAGGGACGCCGCCGTCACGCCGTAGGAATTCTGGCCAAGGAAAATCTCGTTCAGGTACAGCTCAAGGATACGGTCCTTGCTCAGCGTCTCTTCCAGACGGGTCGCAAGGATGATCTCCTTGATCTTGCGCTCTGCCGCACGTTCGCCGCCCAGAAGGAAGTTCTTCATCACCTGCTGCGTGATGGTGGAGGCGCCACGCACATCCTGACCACGCGAGACGACAGCATCGTAAGCCGCAGCGGCAATGCTGCGGGCGTCATAGCCGCCGTGGCTGTAGAAATTCTTGTCCTCGGCCGAAATGAACGCCTGCTTCACCAGATCGGGGATTTCGTCCGCAGGGGTAAACAGCCGCCGCTCTTTTGCGAACTCGTCGATGATACGCCCCTCCGCCGAATAGATCCGGCTGATCGTGGGCGGAGTATATTGCGAAAGGCTTTCATGGCTGGGCAACTCGCGCCCATAGATGTAAAGCACCGCGCCGATGGTCAGCGCGACGGCGAAGATGCCCATCGTCACAAGGGTGAAGATACCGCCAAGGACGGAAAGGAAGAATCTGGTCACGGGCGGCCTCTGAATGAATTATGCCATTCTATACCTGTCCACGGGGAAAGGGTCAAAACAAGAACCCGCGAGAAGCGGCGGTGAATTGCCGTGTCACGTGATTTGAGTAGCCTCGCATGCTGCCTTACCGCCCCGCCTGCATCACTGGCGCACCAGATCGGAGATCGCAGCATCCTCTGCCACCCACAGGGTCAGCCCGTCCAGCAGCGCCTCGGCCATGCTTTGGCGAAAGGCGGGGTCGCGCAGATTTTTCAGATCACGCGGGCTGGACAGAAAGCCCACCTCCAGCAAGATCGAGAGAATATCGGGTGCCTTGAGCACAGAAAACGCCGCGCGCCGCACGGGGCGGCTGTTGAGGGGCAATTCCGCAGAGCCGATCCCCCTGACCAGCGCCTGCGCCAGCCGTTCGGCGCGGGGCTGCGTTTCCTGACGCGCCAGATCCATCAGGATGCCCGCCACCTGATCGTCCTGTCCCGTCAGGTCGATCCCCGCCAACAGATCGTCACGGTCATGCCGTTCGGCCAGTGCGGCAGAGGCGGCGTCGCTGGCGCTGTCGGACAGCAGATGCACGGTCGCGCCATGCGCCTGCCCTTCGGACAGGGCATCGGCATGTAGCGAGATGAAGACCTGCCCACCCGCCGCATGGGCGATATCCACGCGCCTGTCCAGCGAGACGAAACTGTCATCACTGCGTGTCAGCACCACCTCGAAATTGCCGTCGCGCAACAGCACCTCCTGCAATTCGCGCGCAAAAGTCAGCATTAGTTCCTTCTCCGACAGACCGTCCCGCTCGGCCCCCGGATCAATGCCGCCGTGGCCCGGATCGAGCACGACAACCAGCGGCCCCTCCCCCACGACGCGTGGTTCGGGGCGCGTCAGTTCTTCGGGGGGCGGCAGATCAAAGGCCGGATCACGCGGCGCGCCGGAACGCGCGGCGAAATCCGCCGCACTGGTGGCACGCAAGGCGATCTGCAAGCGCCCCTGCCCGGTTTGCGGATCAATCCGCAGGCCCGCGCGGTGCAGTGCCAGCGGTCGCGCCAGATCCAGCACCATCCGCGACCAGCCCGGACGCACCGCGCCAAAGCGCAGCGCTGTCACATCGGGAATGGTGCCAAGCGCATCCGGCGCAAGGCCCTGCCAGTCCACCTCGCGGAAATCGAGCACCAGTCGCGGCGGCACATCATCCACCGGCGCCAGCGTATAGGCACGGTAGGGCACGCCCTGACTGAGCGTCAGATCAAGGACCACGCCCTCATCGGTCTGGAAAAGCTGGCTCTGATCCGCCACAACCCGCGCCAGCGCGCTGAAATTGCCCGTTTGCGCCTGCGCTGGTGCAGGCCAGAACTGGCACAACACGGCCAGAACCACCGCTGCAACATATAAAAACCTGCTCATCTATCGCCCCCGACCGGTTCGCCCGACCTTTTGCGCAGACTAGCAGAAGTGCAGCGCACAGGAAAACCGCAAAGGCGCAAGCCGGGTGTTCGGCATCTGATCAAAGGTCTGCCGAGACTGCCCGGAGCCATGAGCGGACTGGTACCAAGCCGTGAAACGGCACGTTGCGCGTTGTTCCGCGCTTTAGCATATCAATGCGACAGAGGGCACCGCAGGGCTGCGGCCGTGCGACCCAACGCATCAGTCTGGCAGTTTATCGCACAGCGACATCCAGCCTCTCGCCGTGGCACTTGCGGCAGCCAAATCGCACGGCCGGGGGGCGGCCCTGCGATGCCCGTGCCGCTGCGCGGCTGTTCCGGGCGGGGTGGCACGCTTTAAGTCCACTTGATCCCGCAAGACTACTTGTCGCGACCGCATCGCCATGCGTGCAGGAGCCTTTCGTCAGGCAACGAACGCTAGTCCCGCTGCGGGAAACATCCTCTGACGACGGCAGTCTGCACCAGAAAGCGCCGCAAACTCCTGCGCGCCAGTCTGTTGTCGAGTACAAAATGCGAGCCGCCCGCGTTATAGACTTCCGGCACAATCATGGAGCCATGGCTGCCCAGCCGCGCGGCGATCCGGTAGACCATCATCCGCGATGGCCAGACATGATCATCATCGGCATAGGAAAGATAAATCGGGACTGAAATACGCTCCACCGGTATCAGCGCAGCGGTCACGGCACCAGACCGCGCAAGCGCCGCCTCGTGCATGGCTCGGTATCCCTCAAGCCCCAGCACACCCCGCCATGTCGCCGGACTGAAGGTCGGATAGGGCACGAAGGGCAAGGGCTGGTCGTCGCGCCGCCACGACGCATGTTTGCGCAGGGAGACCTTGCTGGACTGGAACACGACATGCGAAGGTACCAGCGCCGCGACCGCGCCGATCAGCGGGTTGTCCGCCGCCAGCAAAAGCGCCAGTTCGCCGCCCTTCGAGGCCCCGACAACGAAAATGCAGCGCGCATCCACCGCAGGGTCCGCAGCCAGCGCCGCGATCAGATCATCGAACGGGTCCAGCGCGATCCTGTCCAGTTCTGCCGGCAGGCCGGGCAGACCGAAATAGGCCACCCGCGCCACGCTGAACCCTGCTCCGTGCAACGCGCGCGCCATGGGATGGTCCGCTGCGAAGCGCCCGCCCTCCGACCGCCGAGCATCACAACGACAGGGCCGCGCTTTTTTTGCTGGTCGTAATGGACAGAGATTCCGGCGGGCGGCAGAGGGTCGGGCCACAGCACAGCGGCAAGGCCGAAGGTGATAAAAAGGACCGCAATCACGCGTAACAACAAACCGCTTCGCTTCACAAATGGCCGGCCTCGCGCATGAACCGTTCCAGTCGTACCAGCCCCTCACGGATATCCGCCGTGGCGCGGGCATAGGAGAAGCGCAACGTGCCGCCGCCCCGCACCGGGTCGAAATCCAGCCCCGGTGTCACGGCAACGCCTGCCTTGTCCAGTATCTCGGCGGCGAAGGCGCGGCTGTCGTCGGTCAGGTGGCTGACATCGGCATAGACGTAGAAGGCCCCGTCAGGCGGCGCGATCCGGTCGAATCCGGCTTTCGGCAACCCCTCCAGCATCAGACGGCGATTCTCGCGGTAGACGGCCATGTTCGCCTCAAGCTCGGGTGTGCAATCCATCGCGGCCAAGGCGGCGATCTGGCTGGCATGGGGCGGGCAGATGAACATGTTCTGCGCGATCCGTTCAATCCGGCGGACGTGATCAGGTGGCACCACCATCCAGCCCACACGCCAGCCGGTCATGGAGAAATACTTGGAAAACGAGTTGATCACATAGACGTCATCGCTGATCTCCAGCGCGGTGACGGCTTTGGCCTCGTATTCGATACCGTGATAGATCTCGTCGCTGATAAAGGCGGCCCCTGCCCCTTGGGCCGCATGGATCAGCCCGGCCAGTGCAGTGCGGTCCAGCATCGTGCCGGTGGGATTGGCGGGGGAGGCGACCATCAGGCCGGCAAGGTCCATGCCCGCGAAATCGGCGGCGACGGGCTGGAAACGGTTCTCGGCAGAGGTGGGCAGATCAACAGGGTGCAGGCCAAGCGCGCGCAGGATCTGGCGGTAGCTGGGATAGCCCGGCGCACCGATGCCGACCTTGTCGCCGCTGTCGAACAACGCGGTGAAGGCCAGAATGAACGCCCCCGACGAGCCGGAGGTGACCACGACGCGGGCGGGATCGAGATCGACGCCGTACCATTCGCCGTAAAGCTGCGCGATGCGGGCGCGCAACGCGGGCAGGCCCAAAGCGACGGTATATCCCAGCGCGTCCGTCTCCATCGCGCGGGCCAGCGCGTCGCGCGCGCCCTGCGGAGCGGGTGTACCGGGCTGGCCCACCTCCATATGAATGATGTGGCGGCCCGCTGCCTCGGCGGCGCGGGCGGCCTCCATCACATCCATCACGATGAAGGGATCAACCGCCCCGCGTCTTGAGTTCCGCATCTGTTATTCCCTATGCTTCGGCTTGAGGCGGCAATTCACAGGGAAATGGCGGGCAGGTCAATGCAACAGCTTCGAAACCTTTCGATGAAACGGCCACGTCGCGCGTGCAGAACCCGCAGGGGCACCGCGCCATGCTGATCCATATCCACCATGCCACGGGCCGTGTGCCACGCCGCTGGCCCTCTTACAATCGCGCGCAGGATGTGGTCTTTGCTGCCAAAACCGCCGCCAAAATCCGGAGATGATGTTCATGACAAAGTTTTATCGCAAGGCCACATTCGCCGCCGCTTTCAGTTTCATGGCGATGGCCGCGCCGATGCAGGCGCAGGCGTTCGACGTCACCGACATGTCCGCGGACGAGCGCAGCGCCTTGCGCGAGGAAATCCGCAGCTATCTGCTGGATAACCCCGAGATCATCATGGAAGCGGTGAGTGTGCTGGAACAGCGTCAGGCCGAGGCGCAGGCGATGGGCGATGTAGATCTGGTGCGGGTCAATGCGGATGCGATCTTTGACGACGGCCATTCATGGGTGGGCGGCAATCCGGACGGCGATATCACGCTGGTCGAGTTCACCGATTACCGCTGCAGCTTCTGCCGCCGCGCGCATTCGGAAGTGGAGCAATTGCTGGCGGCGGATGGCAATATCCGTTTCATCATCAAGGAATTCCCGATTTTGGGCGAGGAATCGGTGTTGTCCTCGCGCTTTGCCATCGCGGTGAAGCAAATTGCGGGCGATGAGGCCTACAAGGCCGCGCATGACATGCTGATCACGTTCCGTGGTCCGATCACGCCCGATACGCTGGAGCGGATGGCGGATGATCTGGATCTGGACGGCGCGGCCATTCTGGACCGGATGATGGGCGAGGATGTCACGCAGGTGATCGCCGACAACCACGCGCTGGCCGGACGCTTGCGGATCAGCGGCACGCCGACTTTCGTGCTGGAAGACCAGTTGCTGCGGGGCTACCTGCCCTTGGCCGATATGCAGGCGGTGGTGGCGCAGACCCGTCAGGAATGACGATGCGCAAACTGAAGGCTGCGGCCTGCGCGCTGATCCTGTCTGGCAGTGTCGCGCAGGCGGAACCGCTGTTCGATGCAGCGGGCCGTGCGGCGCTGGGGGCGGAAATCCGCGCCCTGCTGCTGGCCGAACCCGAGATCGTGGCACGCGCCCTGACCCCACCATCAGCGTTTGAGGACGCAGTTTCAGCCGATATGGACCGTCTGACACGGTTGGCGCCGCGCCTGTTTGACCCCGCGCAAGCGGGGTTTGGCGCGGCAGATGCGCGCCTGCGGATCGCGTTTTTCACATCCGACACGTGCGCCGCCTGTGCGCAGGCCAAAGATGACCTGCGGGCGCTGGTGGCGACCCGTGACCTGCGGGTGACGGTGTTTTCACTGGAAGATGCGGAAGCCCGCGATCTGGCCGCCACGCTGGAACTGACCGAAAGCCCGGCCTATGTCCTGCCGGATATGATGCTGCAGGGGCACATACCACCGGTGATTCTGGAGCGTTATCTGGCGCGGTAGGCTCTGACCCCTTCCTGGCCGCAAACGCGCCTGTGACGGTTGCTATGTCCTACTCCGCCGCTTGTGCGGCGGCTGCGGCCTTTTGCTCCGCCTCGATCACCTCGGCGCGGCGTTCAACCTGTTCCACGATATGCTCGATCATCTGCTCGTTGCCCAGCTTGTGGCTCTGCTTGCCCGCGAGATAGACCATGCCGGACCCTGCCCCGCCACCGGTAAAGCCGATATCGGTCATCAGCGCCTCGCCCGGGCCGTTGACCACGCAGCCGATGATCGACAGGCTCATCGGGGTCTTGATATGCTCCAGCCGTTTTTCCAGAGCCTCGACTGTCTTGATCACGTTGAACCCCTGCCGCGCACAAGACGGGCAGGAGATGATGTTGACGCCGCGATGGCGCAGGCCAAGCGATTTGAGGATCTCGAAACCGACCTTGACCTCCTGTACCGGATCGGCAGACAGCGAGACGCGGATCGTATCGCCGATGCCCATCCACAGCAGATTGCCGAGCCCGATGGCCGATTTGATCGTGCCGGAGACAAAGCCCCCCGCCTCGGTGATGCCCAGATGGATCGGCGCATCCGTCGCCTCGGCCAGTTGCTGGTAGGCGGCGGCCGCCATGAAGACGTCCGATGCCTTCACGCTGATCTTGAACTCGTGGAAATCGTTGTCCTGCAGGATCTTGATGTGATCCAGACCTGATTCTACCATCGCATCGGGGCAAGGCTCGCCGTATTTGTCCAGCAGATGCTTTTCCAGCGAGCCTGCATTCACGCCGATGCGGATGGAGCAATTGTTGTCGCGCGCGGCCTTGATCACCTCGCGCACGCGTTTTTCGTCACCGATATTGCCCGGATTGATCCGCAGGCAGGCGGCCCCTGCCTCGGCGGCCTCGATCCCGCGTTTGTAATGGAAATGGATATCGGCCACGAGCGGCACATCCACCTCGCGCACGATCTCGCGCAGCGCGCGGGAGCTTTCCTGATCCGGCACCGAGACACGCACGATATCGGCGCCCGCTTCGGCGGCGGCGTTGATCTGCGCGATCGTCGCGGCCACATCCGTGGTCAGCGTGTTGGTCATCGTCTGCACGGAAATCGGCGCATCGCCCCCCACAGGCACGCGGCCCACATGGATCATGCGGCTTTTGCGGCGGTAGATGTTGCGCCAGGGGCGGATATGATTGAGCGACATGAAGGTTACCTGCTGCGAAAACTTGGGGAGAGCATATCGCTTGCGGGGCCTGCCTGCAATCGCCGCAGGCCGGAAGGACGGCAATACCTATTCGGTCGGCGCATCCGTCGCACGTGCTTCGGCCACGGTGCGGGCGAGATCGGTGTCGGCGTCAAGATCGGCCACGGAATAGGTCGCCGTCAGGTGATCGACGGACAACTCCACATTCGAAGTGACCGTACCACGTCGCCCGACCGGGCCGTAATGCTCGCCACTCACGGCGAAATAGACCGAGCCGGATTCGCCCACGCGCAGGCGGGCGGGCTCTTCCGTTGCGGGCACACTGTAGCGATCCCCCGCTTCCATGATGCCCTCGAAGATCACGCTGCCATCCGCAGCATTCACACGCACCCAAGCCGAGCGTACCGCGACCATTTCCACCCCCGGAGTGGGTTCAGCGACGACTTGCGGCATCTGTGGCAGTTGCGGACCAATCTGCGCGAAATCGGTGGCGGTAATGTCCAGCGCCGCGATGCGCGGCTCTGCCTCGGGAAGATTGGCGAATGCGCCGAGCGTCGATGGGTCCAGTGTCGAGATCGGCGCATCACGCGCGACCAAAACCGGCACGTCGAGCGCCTGCGGGCGATACATCCGTGTCAGCGCGTCGTTGCGGGCCTGCCCGCCACCGGGTTCGGTGCCCGCCACATCCACCAGAGCCTGGCTGGCCGGACGAGCGCGCAGCGGATCAAGGTCCGACATCACATCGGGCGTATTCTCGACAGGTGCGAACTGTACGCGCTGCACCTCGTTCAGAACGGTCCACCCGCCATAGCCGATGGTGCCGATCAGAAGCAGCAACACCAGCGACGAGCCAATGGCGCGTGGCTCGATCTGGCTGAAGAACGCGTCTTTGGCAGGGGCGAAAGGTGTTGTGGGCGCGGAGAAGGGATCGCGCTGGCTGGAAATCTGGCGCGGCAAGGGCGGTTTTTTCGCCGAAGATGCCGCAGCCGACATCCCATGCGCGGTGGAAAATCCGCTCTCGGCGCAAAACGCCTCGAATGCCACGTCCGCATCCATATTGAGGTAGCGCGCATAGGAGCGCACGTAGCCTGCAATGAAGCCGGGAGTATCGAATGCTTCGGGATCGCAATTCTCGATGGCGGCGATGTAGGCGGCACGGATACGCAGCTCGCGTTGCACATCCAGAAGCGATTTACCCATCGTCGCGCGTTCGCCGCGCATCAGGTCACCAAGACGCAGCTCGTAATCATCAAACCCTTTAGGCTCGACAACGTCCGCCTCTACCTTGCGGGAGAACCTGCGCCCGATCATTCACACTGCCCCGTCCGTTGAGGTTTCAGACCCGGACCATCTCCGATTCGAATCTCACTCTTTCTTGATCCAACGGTAACACAGCACAAGCAGTTTTACACTGTAACAATGCTCAGGCGCATAATTCGGCACGTTTCAGCGCACAATGAGACCATAATTGAACAAACGGGTGGACCAGAAACAAGGCTCAGGCGCTTAATTCGGCACGGTTCAGCGCGCAGTGAGACCATAGTTGATCCATCGCGCGGATCAGATTGTCCATCTCCGCAGCGCCGTGCACCGGCGAGGGTGTAAAGCGCAGCCGCTCAGTGCCGCGCGGCACGGTTGGGAAATTGATCGGCTGGACATAGATCCCGTGGCGTTCCAGCAGCATGTCGGACAGCTTCTTGGTATGAACTGGATCGCCCACGATCACCGGCACGATATGGCTGCCATGGTCGATGATCGGCAGGCCCAGACCCTTGAGGCGCGTCTTGAGGATTTTCGCCTGCGTCTGGTGCTTCTCGCGCAGGCTGTGGTCACGCTTGAGATGCGCGACAGAGGCCGCGGCCCCTGCGGCAATGGCAGGCGGCAAGGAGGTGGTGAAGATGAAGCCCGGCGCATAGGAGCGGATCGCGTCGCACATCCGCGCGGAGGCCGCGATATAGCCGCCCATGACGCCGTAAGCCTTGGCCAGCGTGCCGTTGATGATATCCAGACGGTGCATCAGGCGGTCACGCTCTGCCACCCCTGCCCCGCGCGCGCCATACATGCCCACGGCATGGACCTCGTCGATATATGTCAGCGCGCCGAACTCGTCCGCCAGATCGCAGATCGCCTCGATCGGGCCAAAATCGCCATCCATCGAATAGACCGATTCAAAGGCGATCAGCTTTGGCGCTTTCGGATCATCGGCGGCCAGCAACTCGCGCAGATGCGCCACGTCGTTGTGGCGGAAAATACGCTTGGCCCCGCCATTGCGGCGCACGCCCTCGATCATCGAGGCGTGGTTGAGCGCATCGGAATAGATGATCAGGCCCGGAAACAGCTTGGGCAGCGTCGAGAGCGTTGCATCATTGGCGATATAGGCCGAGGTGAACAGCAGCGAGGTTTCCTTGCCATGCAGGTCGGCCAGTTCTTTCTCCAACCGTTTGTGCCAGACCGTGGTGCCCGAGATGTTGCGCGTACCACCGGAACCTGCGCCCGTGGCGTCCAGTGCTTCGTGCATGGCCGACAGGACAGCCGGATGCTGGCCCATGCCAAGATAGTCGTTGCCGCACCATACGGTAATCGGCGCCTCGGACCCGTCGGGCTTGCGCCACACGGCATGCGGGAAATGCCCGCGCCGACGCTCGATATCGATGAAGGTACGGTAACGCCCCTCGGAGTGGAGGTTGTTGATCGCGATGTCCAGCTGGGCTGAGTAGTCCACCGGCAGTCCCCTTTATTTCGTCTCTCCGCCTTTGACGGAGCGGCCCTGCGGCCTTCGTATTGCTACCTTGGAATGGATATAGAATGCACCCTTCCCACGCAACAGGTTACAAATTGACGCTGTTCACGCCTTTGATCTGTATCATATGAAATAGGGTGATTGTCCGAAAAATCAGCCCGCACCCCGGTTTGCACCCGGCTGGTGCTTGCCCCCTTTGGCCAGCCGGTCTGGACAGTTGGCGCAGGGCTGGTACGGTTCGCGCCAAACACCTGATGTCATGCACGGCGCGGCTGTCCCGCGCGCGGCGCGTGACGCCACTGAAAGGACCGACATGCCCGTCAACGATGTTCTCGCCCGTATCGACGCCGACCTGCCTGCCGCAACCGAGCGGTTGTTGGAGCTGTTGCGGATACCCTCCATCTCCACCGATCCTGCCTACAAGGCGCATTGCCAGACCGCCGCCGACTGGCTGGTGGCCGATCTCGCCGGTCTGGGCATCACCGCCAGCGCCCGCCCGACACCGGGCCATCCGATGGTGGTGGGCCATGTCGACGGGCCGGAAGGCAGCCCGCATGTGCTGTTTTACGGCCATTACGACGTGCAGCCGGTCGATCCGCTCTCGCTGTGGCATGCCGATCCCTTCGATCCAAAGGTCGAGGACACGCCCAAGGGTCAGGTGATCCGGGGACGCGGGGCATCGGATGACAAGGGCCAGCTGATGACCTTCATCGAGGCCTGCCGCGCGTGGAAAGCGGTCGAGGGCGACCTGCCCTGCCGCATCACCTTTCTGTTCGAAGGGGAGGAGGAATCCGGTTCGCCCTCGCTGATTCCCTTTCTGGAAGAGAATGCCGACGAGTTGCGCGCCGATGTGGCGCTGATCTGTGACACCGGCCTGTTTCAGGACAAGACCCCCGCGATCATCACCATGTTGCGCGGCATGGCGCGGGAGGAGATGACGATCCATGCGGCGACCCGAGATCTCCATTCGGGGATGTATGGTGGCGTGGCGATGAACCCGATCCGCATACTGACCCGTATCCTTGGCGGGATGCACGACGATCAGGGCCGCGTGGTGATCCCCGATTTCTACAACGGCGTACCGGAACTGCCCGATGCGATCCGCGCCCAGTGGCAGAACCTTGCCTTCGATCACGGCACTTTCCTTGGTGACGTGGGTCTGTCCCATCCAGCGGGCGAGGCGGATCGCACCCCGCTGGAGATGATCTGGTCGCGCCCCACCGCCGAGATCAACGGCATCTGGGGCGGCTATACCGGCGAGGGTTTCAAGACGGTGCTGCCCGCCGAGGCCCATGCCAAGATCAGCTTCCGCCTTGTCGGCCAGCAGGACGCCGCCGCGATCAGCCGCAACTTCCGCGACTGGGTCACCGCGCAACTGCCACCCGATTGCACGGTCAGCTTCGAGGATCTGGGCGGTGCGGGCGCCAGCCAGATGCAGATCGACCATCCGCTGTTCGAGAAAACGCGGCACGCGCTGTCCGAGGAATGGGGCGTTGACGCCTCCTATGCCGGATGTGGCGGGTCGATCCCGATCGCGGGGTATTTCCAGTCGATCCTCGGGATGGACTCGATCCTTGCAGGCTTTGGCCGCGATGATGACCAGATCCATTCGCCCAACGAGAAGTACGATATGGAGTGTTTCCACAAAGGCATCCGAAGCTGGGCGCGCGTGTTGAACAAACTGGCATGATCGCGGGGTTCACCGATCATGTGCTGCCGCACCGCGGCGTCGATATCGCCTATAGCACTGGCGGCGGGGGTGATGGCCTGCCGCTGGTGATGTTGCACGGCTTTCCGCAAACCCGCGCGATGTGGGCGCAGATCGCGCCTGCATTGGCGGCGGGGCGCCAGGTGATCTGCCCCGACCTGCGCGGCTATGGCGCGTCGGGCAAACCGGGCGATGTGGGCGATTACAGCTTTCGCGCGATGGGCGGCGATATACTGGCGCTGATGGACCATCTGGGACACGCCCGCTTTGATCTGGTGGGCCATGACCGCGGCGCACGCACCGCGCACCGGATCACGCTCGACACACCGGAGCGGATCAACAGCCTGACGCTGATGGATATCGTGCCGACCCACCTTCTTCTCTCAGAGCTTTCACATCAGGTTGCAAAATCCTATTATCACTGGTTTTTTCTGGCCCAGCCCGAACCTTTTCCAGAGCGGCTGATCGGGGCTGATCCGGATTACTTCTTTGAGTCCTGCCTGCTGGGATGGGGCGGGGCCAGCTTGGACGATTTCGACGCGGCCCAGCTCGCCGCCTACCGCGCGGCATGGCGCGACCCCGACACGATCCGTGGCATGTGCAACGATTACCGCGCCGCCATTTCGCATGATATGAAGCTGGACGAAGCCGATCTGGACAAGCGCATCACCTGCCCCACGCTCGTGCTTTACGGGGCGCAAGGCGCGATGGCCGAGGCCTATGACGTGCCGGCCACTTGGACGGATCGGTGTGACGATCTGCGCGCGGCGGGCATTCCGGGCGGGCATTTCTTTCCCGATACCGCGCCGCAGGAGACGCTTGCGGCCTTGCAGGGGTTTCTGGCGGAGGTTTAGACGCGCTGCCGCAAGGTGCGTGCGCCTTTAATGGCGGCGACAAGCCAGGGTGCGGCGTGAAACAGCAGGTCGAAAATATCGAGGGGGCGGGTCAGCGTTCCGGCGGCGAGCATCTTGAACTTTTCCCACAGATGCGGCTCGGGAAAGAAGGGCGACAGCCCGAGAGTCAGGCAGAGCATGATCACAATCGGCCAGCTGATCCGGTCGAGTATGGTCATGATCACTGGTCCCGAAACAAAATCGAATGGCGCGGTTGACGGGGCTCGAACCCGCGACCCCCGGCGTGACAGGCCGGTACTCTAACCAACTGAGCTACAACCGCGCATCGCGCAAAGGATCGTCCGGGATAGCGATGGCGCGGTTGACGGGGCTCGAACCCGCGACCCCCGGCGTGACAGGCCGGTACTCTAACCAACTGAGCTACAACCGCTCGCTATCCGCCGGGTCACCCAAGCGTGAGGGGCTATTTATGCGGTCCCATCACCCCCGTCAAGCAGGGTTTTGTCGAAAAGCGACATGCATTTGACCCAGCCGCATATCACACCCGATTGCACGCAGCGGGCATGTCCTTTCAGGGCTACATCGCAGCGGGGCGCACCTCGTCGGTGGGCGG
The DNA here is from genome assembly GCA_024636555.1 of Paracoccaceae bacterium. Lineage (GTDB taxonomy): Bacteria > Pseudomonadota > Alphaproteobacteria > Rhodobacterales > Rhodobacteraceae > Seohaeicola. The sequence goes on from JAGXGW010000021.1 coordinate 103,964, forward strand.
CAAAGCCTCGACTGTATCGGCGTTCATCAGTCCGGCGACCCGCTCCAGCCCGGCCATCAGCATCAATTGCTCCCAATCGGGCAGTGCCTCGAATTTGGAACTGAACGCCGCGTAGAGCGGGTTGGGCGCATTGGCCAGAAGCCTGCGCCCCTCTTCCGTCGCGGTGACGCGGATCAGGCGGCGGTCCTGCACGCTGCGACGGCGGGTGACAAAGCCCCTGCCCTCAAGCTTGTCGATGAGCGAGGTGATCGTGGCCTGCGACACACCCGAGCGGCGCGCGATCTCTTTCGGGGTGCTGCGATCATCCTCGGCCACGATTTCCAGAACGATCATCTGCGCCAGCGTCAACCCGGTTCGCCGCGCCAGCGCGCGCGCGTTGGTATCCGCGACATGCATGATGCGCCGAAGGGTAACGAGTGCTGATTCGGAACGGCTGGACATGGCGACACCCCAAGTTGACGGATCTCCATTCTGATCGGGAAAACCGACACCTGCAAGAATATCATTTGACTGCCGAAGCATAATAACGCCTCCTTTACCTTCGTCTGTCGAAGTAATTTAAGATCTTACCTACCCAGTTTATATAGGTTCAAGTTCCAGAAATTAAAGTTTCACTATATAATAAGCAAAATTTAGCCTATTTGCCCAAAAGGGTTGCATTTCGATAATCGAACTATATATTTTGGTCATCGAATGAAACAATGCCATGAGGGACCTATGACAGAGACTGCTATGCCACCCAAGACCCGCAGGCCGAGCGTGCGCCTGCGCAAGCCGACTGTCGAAGACGGGTCGGACGTCTGGGAGCTGATCAGCGCCTGCAAGCCGCTGGACGAGAATTCGATGTATTTCAATCTCATCCAGTGCGACCACTTCGCGGACACCTGCATCCTTGCAGAACGCGAGGGCGAGGTCGTGGGCTGGATCTCTGGTCATATCCCGCCGGAAAAACCGGATGCATTGTTTGTATGGCAGGTCGCCGTCAGCCCCGAAGCGCGTGGGCTGGGCCTTGCCGGGCGCATGTTGCGCGCGTTGTTCGACCGTCCCGAACTGTCTGAGGTGACGCGGATCGAAACCACGATCACGCGGGACAACAAGCCTTCATGGGCCTTGTTCCGGGCCTTCGCCTCCAAGCGTGGCGGCAGCCTGACCTATGCCCCGCATTTCGAGCGCGGCGCGCATTTCGATGGTGCCCATGCGACCGAGTATCTGGTCAACATCGATTTCTCCGAAGCCACCAAAGAGGCTCTTCAGGCCGCTGCCCATGGCACCCCGCCAGATAGCGCGCAGCAGCAAGCCGCCTGATTCAAACCCAATTCACCTTGAGAGGTAAAGACATGACACACACCGACACAGCCGGTGTATCCGGCATCTATGACCGTCGCGAATCTGCCGCCCGCAGCTATTGCCGCAATTTCCCGACCGAGTTCGTCAAGGCAAAAAACGCCACGATGACCGATGCGTCGGGACGCGACTATATCGACTTTCTGGCCGGGTGTTCCTCGCTGAACTACGGCCACAACGACGCCGACATGCAAAAGGCGCTGGTGGATTACATCACTGCCGATGGCGTGACGCATGGTCTGGATATGCATACCAATGCCAAGACCGCGTTTCTGGAAGCGTTCGAGACGCATATCCTGAAGCCGCGCGGCATGGACCACAAGATCATGATGACCGGCCCCACCGGCACCAACGCGGTCGAGGCCGCGATGAAGCTGGCGCGCAAGGTCACGGGGCGTCACAACATCATCGCATTCACCAACGGCTTTCACGGCATGACGCTGGGTGCCCTCGGTGCCACGGGTAACGCGGGCAAGCGCGGTGGCGCGGGCATGCCGATCCCCGGTGTGACGCATCTGCCCTACGAGGGTGCGTTCGGCGCGGACGTGGACACGCTGGCGCAGATCGAGATGATGCTCGACAACCCCTCTTCGGGCATCGACGCACCTGCGGCCTTCATGCTGGAGCCCGTGCAGGGCGAAGGCGGGCTGAACGCGGCCTCCGCCGAATGGATCAAGGGCATCGCGGCACTGGCCAAGCGTCACGGCGCATTGCTTATTCTGGATGATATCCAGTCGGGCATCGGCCGCACCGGCACGTTCTTCTCCTTCGAGGAAATGGGCGTTGTGCCCGATCTGATCCCGCTGGCGAAATCGCTGTCGGGCATGGGCCTGCCCTTTGCGGCCCTGCTGATCCGCCCCGAATACGACGTCTGGAAACCGGCCGAGCACAACGGCACGTTCCGTGGCAACAACCACGCCTTCATCACCGCCCGCGTGGCGATCGAGAAGTTCTGGGCCGATGACACGCTCCAGAACGCCGTCAAGGAAAAGGCCAAGGTGCTGAACCAGCGCCTTGTGGAGATTGCAAGCGCGGTTCCCGGTGCCACCCTCAAGGGACGCGGCATGATGCAGGGCGTCGATGTCGGCTCCGGCGAGACCGCGAGCGCCATCTGCGCCACCTGTTTCGAGCATGGCCTGATCATCGAAACATCGGGCGCGCATGACGAGGTGGTCAAGATCCTCGCGCCGCTGACCATTCCGATGGAACAGCTCAAGGCAGGTCTCGATATCCTCGAGACGGCCACACGCGCCCACGCACCGAAACATAAAATAGCAGCGGAGTAACCGATATGATTGTACGGGATTTTAACGTCGAGAAGAACACGGATCGCAAGGTCGCGGATCAGCGCTGGAACTCGGTGCGTCTGCTGCTGGCAGGTGACGGGATGGGGTTTTCCTTCCACATCACCACGATCGAGGCCGGCAGCGAGCATACGTTCCATTACAAGAACCATTTCGAGAGCGTCTATTGCATCTCTGGCGAGGGCACGATCGAGGAGATGGACAACGGCAAGGTCCACGAGATCAAGCCCGGCGTGATGTATGCACTCAACCTGAATGACAAACACACGTTGCGCGCCAAATCGGAACTGGTGCTGGCCTGCTGCTTCAACCCGCCCGTCACTGGCGACGAAGTGCATCAGGCGGACGGATCCTACGCCGCGGCCCCGGTTTGAACGCTGCCGCCGCGCGATCCGTCACACATTTGACCAAACACGAAAGGGCGACCGGCTGTGACAAGCCGGCGCGATCCGAACATGACACATACTGTTGAAAAGATCGGCGGCACCTGTATGAGCCGCGCCCCGGAATTGCTGGACAGCCTCTATCTGCGTGATGATCCCTATGGCCGCATTTTCGTGGTCTCGGCCTTCGGCGGGATGACGAACCGACTGCTGGAGCATAAGAAATCCGGCCAGTCCGGGGTGTACGCCCTGTTTTCGGATGCCGACAACGACGAAAGCTGGTCCGAAGCGCTGAGCGCGACAGGTGCCGAGATGATCCGTGTGCATTCGGAGATACTTGACGATATCGGCGACCGGCAGCGCGCCGATGCCTTTGTCAGGGACCGCATGGAAGGCGCGCGCGCCTGCATGATCGACCTGCAAAGGCTGTGCTCCTACGGGCATTTCCGTATCGAGGCGCATCTGCTGACGCTGCGCGAGTTGCTGTCGGGTCTGGGGGAGGCGCATTCGGCCTTTGTCACGACCCTGATGCTGAACCGTAACGGCGTGAATGCGCGGTTTGTCGATCTGACAGGCTGGCGCGACGATGCCCAGCCCGATCTGGAAAACCGGATCAAGCAAGGGCTGGAAGGTCTGGACCTGAGCCGCGACCTGCCGATTGTCACGGGTTACGCGCAATGCTCCGAAGGGCTGATGCGCGAATATGACCGTGGCTATACCGAGGTGGTCTTTGCCCATCTGGCGGCCCAGACCGGCGCGTCCGAGGCGATCATACACAAGGAATTCCACCTTTCCAGCGCAGATCCCAAGCTGGTGGGACTGGAGAATGTCCGCAAGATCGGGCGCACCTCCTACGATGTGGCCGACCAGTTATCCAATCTGGGGATGGAGGCGATCCACCCCAATGCCGCCAAGATCCTGCGGCAGGCGGATGTCCCCTTACGCGTCAAGCACGCGTTCGAGCCGGAAGATCCGGGCACGTTCATCGGCCCCGAAGGCGGCGCTGCGGGCCGTGTCGAAATGATCACGGGTCTGGGCGTCTATGCGTTCGAGGTATTCGAGCCGGATATGGTGGGCGCCAAAGGTTATGACGCCGCGATTCTGGAGGCGCTGACACGGCATAACATCTGGATCGTGTCGAAGACATCGAACGCCAATTGCATCACGCATTGGCTGGATGGCTCGCTCAAATCCATCCGCCGGGCGGAAAGCGATCTGGCCAAGCGGTTCCCCAATGCCGAGATCACGACCCGGAATCTGGCGCTGGTGTCGGTGATCGGCAGCGACCTGTCCTCGCTGGGTGCGATGCGCCAATCCCTCAACGCGCTGGATGCGGCGGGTATTCATCCCATCGCCATGCAGCAAGGCACGCGCCGCGTGGAGATGCAGGTGATGGTGGACAAGTCGCAGATGGCCGAGACAATCAAACTGCTGCACCGCAAGCTGATCGAAGAATCAGCAGAGCATGACGTGGAGCCGGACCCTGTGTCGATTGCAGCGGAGTGACCACGCTGACCGAGTGAATGATACGAGCGCCTGCCCTTCGGGTGGGCGCTTTTTTTTGATGTTTGCTTTGGTTTGGTCCGCGCGATCGCCGACACGCGGGGTGGCGACTGAGGTAGATGAGGGGCAGTTTATCGCGCCGCGATATCTCACCTATTCGGCTGCCACACCATCAACCAATCGCCGCCCCGGGGGGCCGTGTCGGCGATCGCGCGGCGGCGCTGTGCGCCTTGATTCCGCGCGGGGCTTCGCCCGCTCAAGGGGGTGGACGGGCAAGGCCCGGGCCGCTGACGCGGCTGTTCCGGGCAAGCGCGCCCCTACTCTTTTGTAAACACCGCCATCTGGCTGGCACCGCCAAGATCGGGATGCGCACCTGCGATGGCGCTGACCTCCACGGTATAACCCGTCCGCGCCACTACCCCGTCGGCCCATTCGCGGAACTGCGCCCGCGTCCATTCAAAATGGTGATCGGGACGGCGGAACCGTGTCCTCGGCACACCCAACAGATCGTTGAACTCGGCATTGGGTGTGGTGATCAGCACGGCCTGCGGGCGCATCACATGAAACACCGCCTGTTCCAGCGCGTGCACCGACTTCAGCGGCAGATGCTCGATGGTTTCCACCAGACAGGCGCAGTCATAGCCCGCCAGATCGGGATGCGGGGCCGTCATTGACGCGTCACGGACCTCCGCCAGCTTACCGCGCGGATGCGCCGCCAGACGAGTGCGGCAACGGGCCAAAGCCGCTTTGTCCAGGTCGATCCCCCTGATTTCCTTGATCTGCGGCAGATCCAGTAGCGGCAGCATCAGATCACCTGACCCGCACCCCAGATCGAGCACGCGCGCCGCCTGAAGACCCGTCAAAGCGCGCAAGATCGCGTCCAACCGTTCCTGATGCCACCATGTGCTCATGTCTGTTCGCCCCTTTTGCCTTGCCGGACTAGCATGTCGCCCCGCTTCCGATAAGCCCCGTGGCATCCCCGTGCCATGACTGTGTGATCCCTGTATGATCCCTGCGCGACCCCCCTTGCAGCCGCCGATGCTCTGTCCTAGGTTGAAGGTTGTAGACCGTTGGGGTGTCCGCAAGGGCTGAGAGGTGCAAGCCAACCCATCGAACCTGATCCGGGTCATACCGGCGTAGGAAACGGTAACTGTCACAGGGGCGCAGGCCCCTGTTCCGTTTCCCAAGCCGCAGAACCGATTGGCATGAGGGAGACTGGCATGACAGCCATCGCATTGACCATTGCAGGATCCGACAGCGGCGGCGGTGCCGGGATTCAGGCCGATCTCAAGACTTTTTCCGCACTGGGTGTCTATGGTGCCAGCGTGATCACCGCGCTGACAGCGCAAAACACCCGCGCCGTGACGATGGTGGAACCGGCCAGCGCGGCGATGATCGCCGCGCAGATCGCCGCTGTCTTCGACGATCTGGACATCCGCGCCGTCAAGCTCGGCATGCTCAGCGGGCCGGAGGCGATCCGCACCGTGGCCGCAGGGCTGACAGGGCGCGACCTTCCGCTCGTGCTGGACCCGGTGATGGTGGCAAAATCCGGCGATACGCTGCTGCCCGACGCGGCCATCGCCACGTTGCGCGCGGCGATGCTGCCGCTGGCCCATCTGCTGACACCCAACCTGCCCGAAGCCGCCCGCCTGCTGGACTGCGCCCCCGCGCAGGACGAGGCCCAGATGCTGGAACAAGGCCATGCCCTGCTGGCGCTGGGGCCGCGTGCCGTACTGATGAAGGGTGGCCATGCCGAGGGCGATACCTGCACGGACCTGCTGATCGCCGCCAGCGGCACATTGCGTCTGACCGCGCCGCGACGGGCCACCCGCAACACGCACGGGACAGGTTGCACCCTGTCGGCGGCCATCGCCGCAGGGCTCGCCAAGGGGCTGGAACTGCCCGAGGCCGTCACACAGGCGCACGGCTATCTGCAAGGCGCGATTGCGGCGGCGGATGCGCTGGCCGTGGGCCATGGGCATGGTCCTGTGCATCATTTCCACAAGGTCTGGCCGCATGGCTGATGTCACGATCATCGGTGCCGGCGTGGCGGGCCTGTGGGCGGCCTATGCCCTGTCCAAGCGCGGGATCACCCCGCGCCTGATCGACCGCGTGGGCGCGCCTGCCGCGCATGGCTGCTCATGGTGGGCAGGCGGTATGCTGGCCCCGTTCTGCGAGGGGGCCACGTCGGAGCCCGCCGTGATCGCGCATGGCCAGCGCGCCGCAAGCGACTGGGCCGAGGTGACGCAGGTGCAGCACAAAGGCTCGTTGGTGGTGACGCTGGCAAGGGACCGCGCCGAGATGGACCGTTTCGCGCGCCGCACCGAGGGGCACAGCCGCGTCACGGGCGACGCTTTATCGGCACTGGAGCCTGATCTTGCCCATCCAGCGGGCCAACCCGGCCGCGAGGCGCTCTATTTCGAGACCGAGGCGCATCTGACGCCGCGCCGCGCGCTGGCCGATCTGCAAGCAGCGCTGGCAGAACGCGGCATCGTGATCGAACAGGCCGAACTGCACCATGATGATATTCAGGGTCAGATCATCGATTGTCGCGGCATGGCAGCGGCACCGCATCTGCCCGGCCTGCGCGGTGTGCGCGGCGAGATGGTGATGCTGCGAACCTCCGAGGTAACTCTGTCGCGCCCCGTGCGCCTGCTGCATCCGCGCCACCCGCTCTATATCGTGCCGCGCGGGGATGGCGTTTTCATGCTGGGAGCCACCCAGATCGAAAGCGAACAGCGCGGGCCGATTACCGCGCGCGCACTGCTCGAACTGCTGTCGGCTGCCTATGCGCTGCATCCCGCCTTTGCCGAGGCCGAGGTGATCGAGACGGGTGCCGATCTGCGCCCCGCCTTTGCCGATCACGTGCCGCGCGTCGTGCAGCAAGGCCGCGTGCTGCATCTGAACGGGCTGTTCCGGCACGGCTATCTGATGGCCCCCGCGTTGGCTCATCAGGCGGCGTATTTTCTGGACACAGGCACAAAAGGAGACCTGTTTCATGCGGATTGACGTGAATGGCGAGATGCAGGAGGTGACGGGCGCAACCGTGGCCGCGGCGCTTGCCGAACTGGGCTGGGGTGACGCGAAGGTCGCCACCGCCCTGAACGGAGAGTTCCTGCCCGCCGCGGCGCGGGACGGGCAAACCCTGAAGGACGGGGACCGGCTGGAAGTGCTGGCCCCGATGCAGGGGGGCTGACGGATGCGCGATTTCTACGGCGTCACGCTGGACAGCCCGCTGATGCTGGGCACGGCGCAATATCCGTCCCCTGCAGTGATGGAGGCGGCGTTTCGTGCCTCTGGCGCGAGCGTGGCAACTGTATCGCTACGGCGCGAGACAGGCGGCGGGCAGGCGTTCTGGCAGATGATCAAGGGGTTGGGCGTGCATGTCCTGCCCAATACCGCTGGATGCTATTCGGCCCGCGAAGCGATCACCACAGCGCGGATGGCCCGCGAGGTGTTCGAGACGAACTGGATCAAGCTTGAGGTGATCGGCCATGCCGATACGCTGCAACCTGATCCGTTCGGCACGCTGGAGGCGGCTGAAATCCTGACTGCCGAGGGGTTCGAGGTGTTTCCCTACATGACTGAGGATCAGGTTCTCGCACAGCGTCTGGTCGATGCCGGATGCCGCGTGCTGATGCCGTGGGGATCGCCCATCGGCTCGGGCCTCGGGCTGAACAACCGCTACGGGCTGAAGACGCTGCGCGCGGCGTTTCCGGATATTCCGATGGTCGTCGATGCCGGATTGGGCCTGCCCAGCCATGCCGCCGATGCGATGGAGATGGGATTTGACGCGGTACTGCTGAACACTGCCGTGGCGCAGGCAGGCGATCCGGCGGCGATGGCCGAGGCCTTCGGACTGGCCGCGCGGGCGGGTGTGCTGGCGGCCAAGGCCGATCCGATGGCCCCGCGCGACATGGCCGTCCCCTCGACCCCCGTGATTGGAAAGGCCTGGCTATGACCCTGCCCCGCTTCTACCCGATTTTTGACTCCGCCGATTGGCTGGAACGCGCCCTGCCGTTGGGCGTGAAACTGGTGCAGTTGCGCCTCAAGGAGATGGACAACGCCGCCCTGCGGGCCGAGATCCGCAAGGGGCTGGCGCTGGCGCGGCAGCACGGTGCAGCACTGGTGGTGAACGACCATTGGCAGATCGCGATCGACGAGGGCGCGGACTGGCTGCATCTGGGGCAAGAGGATCTGGACACCGCCGATCTGGCCGCGATCCGCCGCGCGGGGCTGAAGCTGGGGCTGTCCACGCATGACCATGCGGAACTGGACCGCGCTTTGGCGCTGAACCCCGATTATATTGCCTTGGGGCCGGTTTATCCGACGATCCTCAAGCAGATGAAATGGCATCAGCAGGGGCTGGAGCGGGTGACCGAGTGGAAAAAACTAACAGGTGATGTTCCCCTTTGCGCCATCGGCGGGCTGACGCCGGAACGGGGCGCTGCCTGTCTGGACGCAGGGGCCGATACGGTCGCCGCTGTCACGGATATCACCCTGAACGCTGATCCTGAATCCCGCATGCGCGATTGGCTGGCGGTGACGCAATGAACCGCTATGCGCGCCAGATGATTTTGCCGGAGGTGGGCGCGCAAGGTCAGGCAAAGCTGGCGCGCGCGCATGTGCTGGTGGTGGGCGCAGGCGGGCTGGGTGTGCCGGTGCTGCAATATCTGGCCGGCGCTGGCGTGGGCCGGATCACGCTGGTCGACGGGGACCGGATCGCGACGCACAACCTGCACCGCCAGCCGCTTTACCGGATGGATCAGGTGGGCGCGTTCAAGGCCGAGGCGGCGGCAAAGGCTGTGGCCGCGCTGAACCCTGATGTGACGGTTGTGCCCGTGACGGGCTGGCTTGATCCGGTCAATGCCGCCGCGGTGGTGGCTGAGGCCGATCTTGTGCTGGATTGCGCCGATACATTCGCGGTGAGCCTGACACTGTCGGATGCCTGCATGACGGCGGGCAAGCCGCTGATCGCGGCCTCCGCGCTGGCGCTGTCAGGCTATGCCGGCGGGTTCTGCGGCGGCGCGCCCTCATTGCGGGCCGTGTTTCCCGACCTGCCCGAACGCGGGGCCACATGCGACACGGCGGGTGTGATGGGGCCTGTGGTCGCGATGATCGGCGCGTTGCAGGCGCAAATGGCGCTGTCGGCCCTGCTGGGCCTTACGCCCGCGCCGCTTGGCCAACTGGTCAGCTTTGACGCGGCCCGCTGGCGCTTGGGCGGGTTCCGCTTTGATCGCGCGCCCGAGCCTGCCACCGCCCTGCCCTTCATCGCCGCCGCACATATCGCGCCGGGTGATCTGACCATCGACCTGCGTATGGAAGAGGACCGCCCGTTCCGCGCGGATGCCCTGCATCTGGACGCAGCACAGGCCGCAGCGCTGACCCCGCCACCCGGCACAACCCGCGTCGTGATGGCCTGCCGCACAGGGCTGCGCGCGCATCATGCGGGCATGGCTTTGCAACAACGGTGGGGCGGCGAGATCGCCCTGCTGGCTGTTCCCCCTCCGAATGACTCCCTTCTGATACCCTCCTCCTGATGACCCCCACTGAAAGGCACTTGTGATGAAAACCACGCTTTCCACCCTCGCCCTGACCGCTTTGATGGCTTTGCCCGCGCAGGCGCAGGACAAGCTGACCGTGATGCTGGACTGGTTCGTCAATCCCGATCACGGCCCCATCGTTCTGGCGCAGGAACTGGGCTATTTCGACGAGGCCGGGCTGGAGGTCGAGATCGTGACACCGTCTGACCCCAACGAGCCACCGCGCATGGCGGCGGCGGGCCGCGTCGATCTGGCGGTCTCCTATCAGCCGCAACTGCATCTGAGCCGTCACGCGGGCCTGCCGCTGGTGCGTGTCGGCACGCTGGTCGAGACGCCGCTGACCTGTCTGGTGGTGATGGCGGATGGTCCTGTCCAGAGTATGGCGGACCTGAAGGGGCGCAAGGTCGGTTTCGCGGTGGCTGGCGTGCAGGAGGTGATGCTGAACGCGATGCTGGCGCATCACGGGATGGCGCCCGATGATGTGGAGCAGATCAATATCGGCTGGTCGATCAGCCCTGCGCTGATGTCGGGACAGGTGGATGGCGTGATCGGGGCGTTCCGCAATTTCGAACTGAACCAACTGGCGCTGGAGGGCCGTGAGGGGCGGTGCTTCTATCCCGAAGCCGAGGGCATTCCCGCCTATGACGAGTTGATCTATGTCGCCGATCCCGCGCGGATGGATGCGGCCCTAATCGCACGGTTCCTGTCGGCCACCGAGCAGGCCGCCCTCTTCATCGTGAACCAGCCCGCCGCCGCATGGGAGATGTTCCGCGATACTGATGCGGCACTCGATACCGAGTTGAACCGGCTCGCATGGGACGACACATGGCCGCGCTTTGCCATGCGCCCCGCAGCGATGGAGGCAGGCCGCTACCAGCGTTTCGAGGCGTTTCTGGCCGACGCCGGTGCCACGCCGGGCGGCATCGCAGCCCATGATCTGACCGTGGATGTCACCGCCGATCTGTCGGAGGTTGCGGAGTGAGTCTCCCCGATTATGGCCGCGCCTTCACGCTATGGCGCGATGCGGCCCCCGACTGGCAGGCCTATACGCACCACGCCTTTGTCGCGGGGCTGGGAGACGGCAGCCTGCCGCGCGAGGCGTTCCTGCATTACCTGCGGCAGGATTACGTCTTTCTGATCCACTTTGCCCGCGCCTGGGCCTTGGCCGCCGTCAAAGCCGACACGCTGGCCGAGATGCAGGCCGCCAGCGCCACGCTGCACGCCCTGACCCAGACCGAGATGCCGCTGCATATCCGTATCTGCGGCGAGGCCGGGATCAGTCACGAGGCGCTTCAAGGCACCCGCGAGGCCGACGCCAACCTCGCCTATACGCGCTATGTGCTCGAGGCCGGATATTCCGGCGATTTCCTCGATCTTCTGGCGGCACTGGCACCTTGCGTGCTGGGCTATGGCGAGATCGGGGCGCGGCTGGCCGGATCGGGCGGGCCCTATGCGGACTGGACCGATACCTATGGCGGCAGCGATTACCAGCAGTTGTGCCATGATGTGGGCGCGCTGATCGACACGGCCCTTGTGCAGCGTCTGGGGGCCGACTGGCCGAGCCTGCCGCGCGCGAAAACGCTGGCGGCGCGCTTTGCCACCGCCACGCGGCTGGAAGCGGCATTCTGGGATATGGGCCTGCGTCCGGACAGCGCCGTATGAGCGCACCACCGTCCCTGCGCCTGTCCGGCGATCTGGTTCTTGGGGGGCGCGTGCTGTGCCCCGATCTGGAACTGGAGTGTCCGGCGGGCGTGTGGACGGTGCTGCTGGGGCCGTCTGGTGTGGGCAAATCCACGCTGGCGCGGCTGCTGGCCGAACTGCCCAGCCCCGCGCATCTGCGCGGCGGGATCACCGCCAGCGACGGCGCGCCACTGGCAGGGCGCGTGACGCTGATGGCGCAGACCGACCAGTTGCTGCCATGGGCGGATGCGCTGGCCAATGTCACGCTGGGCGCAAGGCTGCGCGGCACCAGACCGGACCGCGCCCGCGCGATGGCCCTGCTGCGCGATGTCGGGCTGGAAGGCGCGGAACGGCAGCGCCCCGGCACCCTGTCGGGCGGGCAACGCCAGCGCGTGGCGCTGGCGCGCACGCTGATGGAGGATCACCGGATCGTCGTGATGGATGAGCCGTTTTCGGCGCTGGACGCCGCCACCCGCGCCGCGATGCAGGATCTGGCGGCGCGGATGCTGACGGGGCGCACCGTGGTGTTGATCACCCATGACCCGCTGGAGGCCGCACGGCTTGCGACACGCGGCTATCTGATGAGCACAGCCGGGGCCGTGCCCCTCGCCCTGCCCGCCGAGCCAGCCCCCCGCGCCTTATCCTCCCCCGCCACCCTGACCGCGCAGGCCGATCTGTACCGTCACCTGCTGGCGCTGCCGGGCGCGGCATGATGCGGCGGGCCGGATCATCGTTTCTGCGCGGATCGCTTGCCCTGATCTTCGCACTGACGCTCTGGCAGGGGGTTGTCTGGCTGACAGGCGTGCCGCATTTCATCCTGCCGGGACCGGGCCGCGTGGCGCTGGCGCTGTGGAATAACGCCGCTTTGCTTTTCAATCAGGCGGGCTTTACCCTGTCCAATCTGGCCATGGGCCTGACAGCGGGCGTGACACTGGGCATCTTGAGCGCGCTGAACCTTGCCATGTCACCCGCCGCAAGGTTACTGCTGCGCCCGCTGATGGTGTTCGCACAGGCCGTGCCGATCTTCGCGCTGGCCCCGATCGTGACGCTGTGGCTGGGCTATGGTGCGCCGTCGAAAATCCTGATGGTGGCGCTTGTGACGTATTTTCCTGTCACCTCCGCCTTTTTCGTCGGTCTGATGCGTCTGCCGCGCGATCTCGAGGATTTGACGCACCAGCTTCAGGCTCGCCCGCTGCGACGTCTGATGCTGGTGCAACTGCCGCATGCCCTGCCCTCGCTGGGTTCAGGGCTGCGGCTGGCCGCCGTGCAGGCGCCGTTCGCAGTGATCATCGCGGAATGGGTCGGCGCGTCGCGCGGGCTGGGGCATCTGATGCTGCTGTCTAACGGGCGCGGACAGACCGATCTGATGTTCGCGGCACTCTTTGTGCTGGCCGCGATCAGCCTGTGCCTGTTTCTCGGCGCGGATAAACTTGCCCGGTTTTGGGACAAGCACGGAGATATGTGACGCGCCGAAAGCACAACCTCTCCGCCTTTGCGTTTTTGTGGTTGGCGCGGTCGGCCCGGAGCAATACATCTTTACGAGAACTGAGCCCTGCGGTGTGTGTCGCAGCGGAGACAGACGTGCGGTAGGAGATGATGCGTGCTGATAACATGTGACGGCGAATGGACCGCTCGGGCATGGGCGGGCCTCAAAGTCCGGGTTTTGCTGCCAGAAAACGCTAGTATTCCCGACAATAGACCGACCGACAACGGCGACTGGCGTGTTTTCCGCTTTACCCGCGCGCGCAGCGGCCTTTCCATCCTGCAAGTCGTACTTGACCGGCTGGACCGCTATCAGCAGATCGTGCCAGGGCCTCTGCTGTTCTGTGCTGCCCCGCCCGGAGGTGATACGCTCGCCACATTTGTTGAGCGGTTGACGCATGACCCGTGGCTGCTCGAGGCGGAGACGACGCCGGACACGACAATCCTGCAACATATGGCGCTGGGGGCTGGATATACCGGGCACCCGATGTTCATCCATTATTTCCGGAGTCTGACCTATACCGACTCTCTGGATCCTGCGGATGTCGTGGCCCAACTCCAGACCTATATGGGACCAGTCAAAACATGACGCTCGACACATCCAACGCACAACTCTGGGCCACACATGTCAGCCCGCGCCAGCTGCGTCTGCGACCGGATTTTGCCTTCGATCCGGAGTTTTATCTCGAAAACTATCAGGATCTTGCCAAGGCTGGCGTTGATCCGGAAACGCATTACCAGACAACGGGCCGCACCGAAGGGCGTTTGGGCACCACCTATCACAAACTGCGCGCGGCTGTGTCCGATCTGGACAGCCGACTCGCGACGCTTGTCACCAATCCGGCCTTGCGCGCGGCGCAGGAGGCCAACCAGCCCGGCATCTGCGAGCTGATTTTCGAGCTGATCCTTCTGGGTGATCCGGTGGACCGCAAAATCTCGCATTTCTCGGAGCGGTTCTATCTCGACCGATATACCGATCTGCGGAACGTGGGCATGTCACCGTTTCTTCATTACATCCAGCACGGTATGAAGGAAAAGCGGGTCAGCCTGCGCGCCCTCCGGGAGCACCAATATCCAGGGCATCGCCCCTACGATCCCGACAAGCCGACGCTGTTGATTGCCTTGCACGAGTTTTCCAAAACCGGCGCGCCGATCGTCGGGCTGGAACTTGCACGGGAGGCCGCCGAGACGCATAATGTCGTGGTCGCAGCCCTGCGCGGCGGCCCTTTGCTGGAGCAATTGCGCGACCACGCAGCCTGCGTGATCATCACCGACAATCCCAACCTCGATTTTGACTATTTCGACAACCCGATCCTGCGCCATATCCAGATGGCCGTGCTCAACTCGGTCGAATGTTTCCTGTTCGCGCCGCTTCTGGTGCGCCTTGGCATCCCTTGGGCCAGCTATATCCACGAATATACGGATTACACCCGACCGGCCTATAAATGCATCTTCATGGCGCTCTATTCAGACCTGATCGTCTACTCCTCGGAGCAGGTCCGGCGGAGCTGGCAGGATCTGCTGCGCGACGTCTCTTTCGATACCGCAAGCGATTCCGTTGTCCTGCCGCAAGCACCGTTCGAGATGGCGGGGTTGAAACCGGCGCAACTCAAGAAAGCCCGCAAGGCCCTGTCGGCGCTGATCGGGACGGAAGTGGATGGTCGGCGCGTCGTTGTGGGGGCGGGTCATGTGCAATGGCGCAAGGGCACCGATCTGTTCGTGCTGACGGCGCAGATCGCACGCGCGCAGGGCGATGACACCGTCTTTGTCTGGATCGGGGACGGGCTGAACCACGAGGATGTCTCCTTCGGCGTATGGCTGGACAAGCACATGCGCGCCGCCGGGGCCAACCAGCCCGGCAGCAACCTGCATTTCCTGCCCGCTGGTCCCTACTATCCCCATGTGATGCAGGCAGCAGACGTATTCTACCTGCCCTCGCGGCTCGATCCATTGCCCAACGTGGTGTTCGACGCGGCCAAGGCGGGCAGCCATGTGGTGCTGTTCGAACAGGGGTCGGGCTTTGACGATCCGGTCTATACCGCAGAGCCCACAATCCATGCGGTGGAGTATGGTAATGTTGCGGCGGCTTGTGAGACGATCCTTGCGATCCCGCGCAAAAAAGCCAAGCCCGGCACCGGAGCAGCGACTGCCGCCAAGCCGGAGGTGCTGTCGCGCATCCTGTCCAGCCTGACGGCGCGATTGCGGGCGCAAACCGATTTCGTGGCCGGTGGCGGGGCGTATGACGTGCCGGTTCTGTTCACGGCCAAGCCCGAGGATGCCGCCGCGCGCGCCGCCGAGCGTGACAAGATGTGGACCTATGGCCGCCGCCTTGTCTGGCTCTCGCAGGACAGCATCAAGGCCGAGATCGCCGCCTCGGACAACTGGATGCACCGGAACATGCGGATCGAACGGTACGCCGTTCTCGACGCGACGGCGCAGGTGCCGCGCTACGGCGTGCATATCCACGCGCATTACATCGATGATCTGGGCGGTGACCTGTTGTATTACAAAGCCCTGCACGCGGCGGAGCGGATCATCGTCACCACCGATACCAAACGGAAGGTAAAGCAGATCGAGTATATCAGCCGAGAAGCCGGTGTGCCGGTGGAGGCGCTGCTGATGCCCAATACCGGGCGCGACATCCTGCCCTTCCTGCGGCTGTTCTCGGAAGGACATGCGGGGGCGGACCCTGACGAGATCTGGTGCCATATGCACTTGAAGAAATCGCTGGGCACCAGTGCGACAGGCGATGTCTGGAAGCGGTTCCTGCTCGCGATCCTGCTGGGCGACAATACGCGGCTGTCGGATGCGATCACCCGGATCACCGCGCCGGAGACCGGGCTTGTGGCACCGATGGACCCCTACCAGATCGGCTGGACGGACTCGCGCCGCCTGTTGCCGCGTTTCGCGGACCGCTTTCCCGGCCCGCTGCCCGAACACCCGATCCTGTTTCCCTGTGGCAACATGTTCTGGACCCGCGCGCGCGTCGCGGCACGGATGAACACGCTGTTCGGCCCCGACTACCCGTGGCCCAACGAACCGCTGCCCAATGACGGGACGGAATTCCACCTGATAGAGCGCCTCTGGCCCGCTGTCACAGAGATGGAGGGCCTCGGCTCTCTGTTCATTGAAAAAACAGATCAACCTAGAGGATGAACCACATGAAACTGATCCTGCATATCGGCATGGGGAAGACGGGTACAAGCTCCATTCAGCATGCGCTGAACGCGAGCAGAAATGATCTTCTGGAAAACAAAACCCAATATCTTGGCATGTGGTTCAACCTGATTGATCCGGCATATGGCAACCATCTGGGCCTAAGAAAATTATTTGAGGATTTGGAAGAAAACTCTGACGCCTATGCGGCTAAATTCTTGGACGGCTTGAAAAATCAAGCCCGGACCAACGCCACAAATACGTTCATTCTTTCAAATGAGGCGATTTTTGGGAGCTTTCACAAGATTGAACCATTCCTGACCGCCTTGAAAGACGAGATCGATCTCGAATTGATTCTGTATGTGCGGAACCCGAGGTCGTGGTTGCCCTCTGCCTACACCCAGTGGGGCCTTCACCATAAAACAAACAAAGGGCCTTTGAAAAGCTTCAAAGACAGCGCTGAATCACTTCTCGATATTTATCAAAATATCCTGAAATGGCACGATGCTTTCCCGGACATTCTGACCGCAAGACGGCACGAGTCGAATATCGACGTCGTGGATGATTTTGCAGAAACCTGCAAGATTTCGCTTCTCAACACTGGAAAGCGCGTTCTGGACAGAAGTGAACCAGCCGAGACCTTGCTAAGAGCAGCATTTAACAACCGCTATGAGCAAGAGGTTTTTCCGGACCGCTTTAACAACCTGATTTTTCGAAACTCCAAACCTGTCAGCTCCATCTCTCAGCTCAGTGAGATGTGTTTTGAGTATGAGGGGCTGGACTCGCTGATTACCGAGAACTCCAAAACATTCACGGATATCAACGAGCGTTTGGGCTCGGACTTCGACTTTTTGTCGGAAGATACCTCAAAGAAAAGCGCTCCAGACCGCACGGAGTTGCAACTTCGTCTGATTGATCACCTTGTTGAGATGACTTTTCAACAAGGTGAACGTTTGGCAAAACTTGAAAAAGAAGTAAATGCACTAAAGGAAAACTAGTAATGCATTTTTCGAAGAAATTCTAAGTTGTTAATAAGTTTATCACGAGGCTCATCGCCGACTTTATAGATTTTTTCAATTAAAATCTGTTCAAGCTGTTCACGGCAACTCTCGGCAATTGTCAAAAGATCTTCTTCGCTACCAACAGAGTACGGAGACTCGTCTTCAGGAATGTCAGATAGAGAAACCCCTAAGCGACTCTCCATCCATTCCAAATCTCCTAGGTTTTTTTCAAATGTGGCTTCAACGATGGATTTTTTGAAAGTCAAAGGTTCACCCTTTAAGACTGCGAGGGAATCTATGAATGCATTATTGCTAGCTGGCGCATCTTTGAACCCCTTCACAAATCCATCACCCAGATGCCTCTGAGCAAACAGTAGCGCACAAGCGGATAGAGAGAGACTCTCATTTACGCGGACAACTTGGTTTTGAGATAAATCAATTCCCAACTTACCGTAAAAATCTAAACATACGTCACCATCTTTTAAAAAGCTCTTTTCAAAGACTGATAAATGCACATTTTCCTTTCCAAATATTTCATCGAATTTTTCAAACCGTACCCGATAATCCGGCCATCCTACATTATCTTCGTTTAAGTTACGCAAACCTGACTTAATTCGTTGTTGAAATGCGCTTTGCATAAAAGACATGGGCTTACGCACATAGGCAATTACCCGAGGGGTAAATCCGTACTCTTGATAGAGTGAAGCAATTTTTTCAATAGACTCGCGTGAAGCCACGCTGAGGTACTCGCCACTAAAGAGAGTATTTAATCCTGTATCTGCACCATATTCCAATTGCTCCAGAAATTTTTTGTAATGCAGAACTCTCTGCCTTTCTGCTTCGACTTCAGAAACTCCACGCGTCCTGAACGAGTGATGTTCATGTGGTTTTTTTTCGAACAAAAGCGCAAAGCGTCCGCCCATATTTCCCATAGGAAGAGTAGGATAAATCCAGCCCTCAGGCTTCAACGCCATTAACGTCGCCTGAATCGAAGACGTCCCCGTCTTGTGCATACCGGGATGGATGATCGCTTCCATGAACTCGTTACCTTGAACAAATGTAAACCACTGTCATACGGGCCGATCAGGGCCTGTCTGCCCGATCATATCTAGGCGGCGGCTGCATCTGTGTAAACCCGCCCGTCAGCGCCGGGGCGGGCTTTCGGGCAGGCTTTGCGCGATATGACCGCAATCGGGCAAACCCCGGTCGATGCGGCCGCCCGCGCACCACGCCGTTTTCGCATGGATCACGATCCGGCCCCGCTTGGTTCCGGTTGCTTCCGGGAGACCTGCTGCGGCGCGGGTTCCACCGCATCGCTGACCAGACGCGTCCAGTGCCGCGCCACCTCGCACAGCCGGAACACCGGATTGGCCGCAACGCGCGGCGGATCGCGCCGCCATGCGTCGATCCGCGCGGCGATTTGCGCCGGATCATGCCCGTCGATCCGCTGACCGGAGCCGCATAGCACCTCGTCATTCGCGCCAAGCCCGGCATGGACAAGCGCGGGCGTGCCCACCGCATTGGCCTCTGCCAGCACCAGACCGAAGGTCTCGGCAAAGGTGGTTTGCGGATAGAACAGGCACAAGGAGCGGCGCAACTGCCGGATCAGGGCGGGATGCGACAGGGCGCCAAGGAAGATCACGCCGTCGGGCACGGGTCCGGTGGCCCAGCGCAGATAGCCGGGATCGGCGACGGCGAGTTTCAGTTCGGGGATACGGGCGCGCAGGTTGCGGAACTGTTCGA
>JAGXGW010000022.1 GCA_024636555.1 Paracoccaceae bacterium
GATCCGGTCCCACGGGTTGCGGATCAGGGTGAAACAGAAACTCTCCGCGATCTGCGCGGGGCTCACCAGGCCGTCGATATCCGCGAGCGTGGCGTGTTTCCCCAACTTTCCTGCGCTTTTCATATCCTTCAGCCGGTGTCTGCGCCGCTGCGCCTTGGGCGTGTCACCCAGCAGAATATCATCGGCGCGCGCGCGGCTCTCCAGCGCCAGTGTCAGCGCCGTGCCCCCCGTCTTGGGGATATGGACAAAGATATAGCGACGCCCCGGAGATATGATCATGCCGCTACGCTACCCCATCGGTGCGGCGGTGCAAGCACCCTCAGCCGGGGATGATCTCGCGCCGCTGCTCCCTGCCCGCGCGCAACGCGATGATGATCCCCGCCGCAGCGATCAGCGCGATGCCCAGCGCCTCCCATATCCCGACGGGCTGGCCGAACAGATACCATGCGAAGAACGGACCGAAAATCATCACGGAATATTCGAAGACAGAGACGAACCCCGCCTCGCCCAACTGGTAGGCCTTGATGATGCACCACACGCCCGCCAGCGAGCCGAAAGCCTGCAACCACAGCAGCGGCCAGACCTCCACCATAGGCCAGACCCAGCGCCGGCTGAGAAAGCCTGTTTCGGGCATGTCGAACACCACCAGCAGCACCGTCGCCACGGCTGCGAAACCACCCTGAAAGCACATCACGCCCAACAACAGGGTCATCGTGCTTTCCCCCTCGCACCATGCGCGTGTGGCGATAATCGAGATCGCATAGAAAAACCCGCCCAGGACCGGCAGCAGCGTCCAGTACGAGAACGTGCCGGTATCGGGCTGCAAGACCAGAAGGATTCCCGCAAAGCCCAACACCACGGCCAGCACCCGCCACGGTCCGATACTCTGGCCCATCACGCCCCATGTGATCAGCAGGATAAAGATCGGCGAGGTGAACAGCCCCGCCAAGGCCTGCGCCAGCGGCATGAAACCCAGCGCGCCGAAATAGCACAGCATCGCCGCCGCCGCAAAAACCGACCGTCCGCCCACCCGCAGAAACGAGCGCGGGCGCAGAGTGCCCATACCGGCGAAGGACATCGCCAGCAGGATCGGGATCATCAGCAGCGTCCGCATCACCTGAAACTGCCACAGCCCGATTTCCTCGGAGATGGCCACCACGTAATTGTCGATGAATCCGATGATCAACATCGCAACCAGCATGACGCCGGCAGCCGCGAATGTGTGGTTCTGGGCGGTGCCGGAAGCTGATGTCATTGCAGGTCCACGCAAGGATGTTCCCGCTTGCTTACGCTGCGTCGGGCGCGATCTCAAGCTTTGCTTGATCGGGGTCGGCAGGCTCGTGTATAATGGGCGAAGGACGTGCCGATGGCGTCGGCGCGGGGTGCGTTTGATCCCTTTCCTGCGGAGCGATCCGCCGCTGTCCTGTACGCCGGGACCTCTGACAAGGGGGCCCGCATCGTTCCGGCCCCGCAGGACCGAACATGACACAGACCAGCAGACCCGACATGTACCGCTTCCACAACGGCGACAAGGCAGCGCTGCCCTTTGCCGAGGCCGAATACACAGCCCGCCTTGAGCGATTGCGCCGCGATATGGCCGCACAGGGCGTCGATGCCTGCGTGCTGACCTCGATGCACAATGTCGCCTATTATTCCGGCTTTCTCTATTGCTCCTTCGGGCGGCCCTATGCCTGTGTGGTGACCCCCGCCGATTGCGTGACCATCAGCGCGGGTATCGACGCGGGCCAGCCGTGGCGGCGCAGCGTCGGTGACAACATCACCTATACCGACTGGACACGCGACAACTTCTGGCGCGCCGTGCTGTCCGTTACCGGCAGCGGCCGCGTGATCGGGGTCGAGGGCGATCACCTGACGCTCCTGCAATCGGCCAAGCTCGACAGCTTCCTTGCGCCCGCGTCCCGCGTCGATATCGCCCCCGCCACGATGCAGCAGCGGATGCGCAAATCCGCCGCCGAGATCGCGCTGATCCGCGCAGGTGCCAATGTCGCCGATGTGGGCGGCTATGCCATCCGCGATGCGGTGCGTATCGGTGCGCGCGAGATCGATATCGCCATGGCGGGGCGCGACGCGATGGAGACCGAGATCGCCCGCCGCTTTCCCGATGCCGAATACCGTGACACATGGGTCTGGTTCCAGTCCGGCCTCAACACCGACGGCGCGCATAACCCTGTCACCTCCCGCGCGCTGGAGCAGGGCGATATCCTGTCGCTCAACACTTTCCCGATGATCTCGGGCTATTACACCGCGCTGGAGCGCACCATGTTCGCGGGTCATGTGGATGATGCGAGCCTTGCGGTATGGCAGGCCAATGTCGCCACCCACGAATACGGCATGTCCCTGCTGAAACCCGGCGTTTCCTGCGCCGAGGTCACGCATCAGGTCAACGACTTCCTCGCCGAACGTGACCTGCTGCAATACCGCACCTTCGGCTATGGCCATAGCTTCGGCCTGCTCTCGCATTACTACGGCCGCGAGGCGGGGCTGGAACTGCGCGAGGATATCGACACCGTGCTGGAACCCGGCATGGTCATCTCGATGGAGCCGATGCTGACCCTGCCCGCAGATGCCCCCGGCGCCGGTGGCTACCGCGAGCATGATATCCTGATCATCACCGATGACGGGGCAGAGAATATCACCGGCTATCCCTACGGCCCCGCCTTCAACGTTGTGGGCTAGTGTGCGTCACCTGACCAAAGGTTCCCGCCCGGAACAGCCGCGCAGCGGCCCGGGCATCGCAGGGCCGCCCCCCGGCCATGCGATTGGCCGCCGCGAGTGCCACGGCCAGAGGGCGGATGTCGCTGCACGATAAACTGCCACTTTGCGACGCAGGACCGCATGGCCGCGGCCCTGCAATTCCCTCTGTCGCATGTATGGAACAAAGCACGAAGCGCCGCCGCGCATCGCCGCACAGCGGCCCGACGCTGCGCGGCTCTTTGGCCGCCAACTCGGGGCCGGCAAGCCAAGAGTTCTTGTGACATGTGGCAAACTCTAACGTATCTCACCTGACAAGGTTCAGGTATCCACCGGAGCGCAACTTGTCCTCATGACCAATCGCGGGCCGCATTCGTGCAAGCCCGCGCCTTTCCCCTTTCCCTCAGGCCCCTGCCGCGCAATATTCGGCGCACGCGACGTGACATCTTAACAGGAGGGGTACGATGGGCTGGATGGCGGATGAGACCGGGCTGGAGAAAACGGCAGCGAATTATATGCCGCTCACACCGCTGTCTTTCCTGAAACGCGCAGCGACGGTCTTTCCGGACCATCCTGCTGTGGTCTACGGCACGCACCGCAAGAGCTATGCTGAATATTTCGAGCGCGTCACGCGCCTTGCCTCGGCGCTGACCAAACTGGGCGTGCAGCCCGGCGATGTGGTGGCCACGCTTATCCCCAACCTGCCCGCGCAGGCCGAGGCGCATTTCGGCGTACCTGCCTGCGGTGCTGTCCTCAACACGATCAACACACGGCTGGAGCCTGATACCGTCGCCTATATCCTTGACCACGGCGGCGCGAAAGTCCTGCTGGTCGATCCGCAATTCCTGCCGATGGCCGCCGAGGCGCTGGAGCGGATGGAGGGCCCCGCCCCGCAGGTGATCGAGGTGGCGGACCTGCATGCAGGCGTTCACGCGCATGGGCATTACATGGAATACGAGGAGCTGCTTGCCACGGGCGATCCCGATTTCGAATGGATCATGCCGCAGGACGAATGGGAGAGCATCGCGCTCAACTACACCTCCGGCACCACCGGACGGCCCAAAGGCGTGGTCTATCACCATCGCGGTGCCTATCTGAACGCGATGGGCCAGATCGTCAGCTGGCGTATGGTGCTGCATCCGCGCTACCTGACCATCGTGCCGCTGTTCCATTGCAACGGCTGGTGCCACACATGGATGATGCCTGTGCTGGGTGGCACGGTGATCTGCTGCCGCGACATCACGGCGCCCGCCATTTTCGATGCCATCGCGGATGAGGGTGTCACCCATTTCGGCGGCGCGCCGATCGTGCTCAACACGCTGGTGAACGCACCCGCAGCACAGCGCCGCGACTTTTCCCAGACGGTCGAGGTCTTCACCGCAGGCGCGCCCGTCGCTCCCGCGACACTGGCCAAGATCGAGCCGATGGGCTTCAACGTGACGCAGGTCTACGGGCTGACCGAAACCTACGGCCCCGGCACCGAATGCACGTGGAACGCCGCATGGGACGGGCTGGAAGGGGGCGAGCGGGCCGCAATGAAGGCCCGCCAGGGTGTGGCAATGCCGTTTCTGGAAGGCGTGACGGTGATGGACGACCAGATGCAGCAGATCCCGATGGACGGCACCACGCAGGGCGAGATCATGTTCCGCGGCAATGGCGTGATGAAAGGCTACTTCAAGAACCCGAAAGCCACCGCGGAGGCCTTTGCCGGCGGCTGGTTCCACTCCGGCGATATCGCGGTGCAACATCCCAACGGCTATATGCAGATCAGCGACCGCGCCAAGGACATCATCATTTCGGGCGGTGAGAATATCTCCTCGGTCGAGGTCGAGGGCGTGCTGATGGCGCATCCCGATGTGCTCTTGTGCGCGGTGGTCGCCAAACCGGATGAGAAATGGGGCGAGGTGCCCTGCGCCTTTGTCGAGTTGAAAGAGGGCGTGACGGAGGATGAGGCCGGTCTGATCGCCTTCGCCCGCGAAAGGCTCGCCGGGTTCAAGACGCCGAAAACGGTGGTATTTCAGGAATTGCCCAAAACCTCGACGGGGAAAATCCAGAAATTCGAGCTGCGGGCCATCGCGAAGGGGTTGTGAGGGGGAGCCGTGCGGTCGCCGACACGCGGGGTGGCGATCCAACCTCAGTTCAAGGCAGTTTATCCCCGCCCAGTCATCGAGCCTCAGTTCAAGCCGCAACGGCAGCAAAATCGCCGCCCCGGGGGGCGTGTCGGCGATCGCACGGCGGTGCTGCGCACCTTGTTCCGCGCGGGGGCGCACCCACGAAACGACGACGCACAAATAAGCACAGGAATAGCGATCTGCTGACATACCTTTTGACACATAAACTTTATTGAGTTTACTATCGAAAGTACAAAAAAATTCCATGAACACCAATAAAAAGCTACTAGCTTGCATTGAAACAGACCTTGAGAATCTTAATGTAGCAGGCAATCAATAGTTAGAACGAGTAAAATGAGTGAGAAAACTACATTCAGTTTCCCAACCCAGTGGACGCCCCCTCCCCGACAGGATCATTTTTCGAAACACACGGACCAAACGCACTTGACGAAATTCCGTCATCCCGCCTTGCCATAGCTGATATAATCGCGAACTGGTCTGCTGCTGATGCAACAATTAGAATATTTCTGATTGGAAAATTCGGTGAAGATTTAAAGGCAGCTAGCGCTCTTGTCGATCTTGCACGAGCAGATAATTTCGTGAGTGTTCTTTTGCCTGTTGTCGTTTCGCTTGAAGAGAGGAAAGACATGGCAGAAGCAGTAAACAACTTTATACTCGTGCGCGATAATGTGAAAAGATTTAGGGATTTACTTGCTCATGGAGTATTTGCCGCACGGTCTGACCTCCCAGGCAAAGTACTTGTTGCAGCCGGAAATCCATATCGAAAGGATCATCTAAAGATTTTTCAACAAATGCGCCAGAATCCATTTCAATTGAACTATGAACTACCATTTAAAGTGTGGTCAGAGGAAGATTTTTCTCGAGTGCGTGCAATCGGATGTGGTCTCCTTAATTCTGCGTATGCGCTGTCTGTTTGCTTCGCAAGGAATAGCAATGAGATTCATCTTTGGCGCTCGGCGATTGAGAAAGATGGTCTTTTACAAAAGCCGCCTTTTGAAATGTAGTCTCCTTTCGAATCTGTAAAGCCTTTTACATGCTAAGTTTTTAAGATGAAGAGTAAGCCCAATTATCAAATTCTGTATATCGTCGTTAAAATTCCCCTAACACGCCCGCGTAACCCCTTGATTTCAAATAATCTGAAAAATGTCCAACGGTCGGACAGGCCCCCCCCAGATGGCCTCGCGTCCCTTTAATGCCTCCCCACTACCACCCCGCACCACCTCATGCTAAACTCGCGCAAACAGAGGCAGGGCAGCCCCCAACATGACGGCATTGCAGGAGTATCAACGGCTGGAGGCCTCCGCGCTGTGGCGGGCCTCGCCTGACGAACAGCGGCGCGAGGTCATCGTGTCGATTGGCGAGGCAACGCTGGTGATCTCGGACGCGCAAGACCGCCCGCTGACCCATTGGTCGCTCGCCGCCATCGCGCGGGCCAACCCCGACGAGACCCCCGCGATCTACCACCCCGATGGTGATCCCGGCGAGACGCTGGAACTCGACGCCGCCGAGGCGCAGATGATCGCCGCCATCGAGAAACTCCGCACCGCCGTCGAGCGCCGCCGCCCGCGTCCCGGCAGGTTGCGCGGGATGGGGATGCTCGTCTCCTTCGCCGCTGTCGCCCTGCTCGCCGTGGTCTGGCTGCCCGGCGCGATGCGCAACCATACGCTCACCCTCGTCCCCGACGCCAAGCGCGAGGATCTGGGCCGCTCGCTGATGACCCATCTGGAACGCGTCACCGGCCTGCCCTGTGTCGCGCCGGAAGGCCTCGAGGTGCTGCAAAAGCTGTCCGCCCGCCTCCCCGACGCGGCGGGCCGGCGCAACGCGTTGATCGTGGTGCGCAGCGGCGTGCGCGACACCGTCCGCCTGCCCGGACGTATCCTGCTGGTCGGGCGCAGGCTGGTGGACGGCTACGAGGAACCTGACATTCTGGCTGGCTACATCATCGCCGAACAGGCCCGCGCCGAGGTGAGCGATCCGTTGGGCCGTCTGCTCGACTGGGGCGGGGTGATGGCCAGTTTCCGGCTGCTCACCACAGGCTCCCTGCCCGACGCGACCCTGCGCGCCTATGCCGAGACCCTGCTGACAACGCCATCGCGGCCCTTGACGGATGCAACGCTGAAAACCGGCTTCGCGCGGTTGTCCGTGCGCGCCACGCCCTATGCCTATGCGCTTGATCCGACAGGTGAGCGGACGCTTTCCCTGATCGAGGCCGATCCGTTTGCCAGCGAGCCGCCACAACCGCTGCTGTCGGATGGCGACTGGCTGCGGTTGCAGGCGATTTGCGACAGTTAGACCGGCCCGCGCCGGTTACGGTCAGTTGCGCGGGAAAGCGTCGCGGAAGCCGGCCGTGCGGACGGTGGCCAGCCCTTGCGATGTCGCGGCAGGATCTGCGAACGGACCTGCAAGGATCACCTGCACCGGCTTGCCCCTACTGGTGCTGCGCTGCACGCTGACCGGCAGACCGGCGGCCTGCAAACGACCCACAACACGGTTTGCATTGGCCGGATCGGCGAATGCACCCACCTGCACGAACCGGCCCGCAACCCGCTGCGGCACGTTCTGCGGAGCAGGCTTTGGCGCGATCTGCGGGGTGGCCCGTGTGGAAACACGCGCGACCGGCGCCGCTTGTTGCACCTGCTGCGGCACACCGGCTTGTGTCGATATCCGCGCCGTCGGGGCAGCAGAAGCCGCGCGGGAGTTGTCGCGCACCTGCGTCGTCAGATCGGTATAGGGATATTGCAGGTTCGGGTTACAAGCCGTCATGTCGCGGCCCGTGCCGCGCTCGACCAGTCGGCGGGGGACTGTATCGGTCCAGATCAGATCCATCGCCGCCTTGCCCGCAACGGTGCCATGCGCGCGGTAAGGGTTCAGCCGGTCATCCGACCAGACCGGACGATAGCCCGCCGGAATACCGCTTTTGATAACGGCCTGCGCCTGTGCCTGCGCCACATGGCGGGGCACGATCCGCGTCTGCGGGGGCAGCGTCGCCAGTTCGTTTGCTGTGTAGACGGTTTTCGGCGCTGCCTGACGTGGCTGCGCTGTCGAGTTTCCATAGCCCACGGGATTTTGCGTCTGCGGACCACAGCGCATCCCTGCCCCGCAACGCGCCACTTCCAGCTTTGGTGAGGTTCTGGCCTGCTGCGTCCGCTGCGCGGCCTGCGCCTCGGCGGCGCGGCCAATCCTTGGCGGGGTGGTGATCGAGGCGATCGTCTGCATCGGCGGCCCGACCCGCTGGTCCAGAACGGGCGGGAGCGGCGCCACACGGGCATTGACGCGGGCCGCAGGGACCGGTGCGGGACGCGGAACAGGTGCGGCTTGTCTGGCAGCTTGTGCTTGTGCAGCCTGCGCTGCGGGTCTCGCCGCGACCGGCGCTGCGGCGACAGGTGCTGTGGCGGTGGGCGCTGGTCCTGCGGTGATGATCACCGCACCCGGTGGCAAGGCAGCCTGCGCTGTGGACGTGGCCCCCGAGGCGGCCGCGTTGGCAAAGGTCGGTTGCGCGCCGCAAAGGTTCCGGCGCGACGACGACACCCGCGGCACCCAGCTTGTCAATCCGGAGATGCCCGCACGGACGAAAACGCATCCGCGGCTATCGACATATTGCGACCCGGTGAAAGAGGCCGGCGGAAACTCCGCAGGCTCCTGATAACGGATTTGCTGCGCCCCCGAAGGTGCCACCCAAAAAACAGTTGTGACGGCCAGAAGCGCGGCCATCGAAAAGACTCGTACAGACATATCAGCGCCCCCAAATAGCGTGGACACAGTCTGCACCAACTGCCCTGCTGAGTAAAGCAGCGATAGCCTATTTAGTGCCAAACATGCGGTCACCCGCATCCCCTAGTCCAGGAAGGATATAACCTTGCTCGTTCAGCCGCTTATCGAGCGAAGCTGTCACGATGGGCACATCGGGATGCGCCTCCTTCATCCGGGCCACCCCTTCGGGGGCTGCCAGCAGACACAAAAAGAGGATATTCGTGGCCCCTGCCGCTTTCAGCAGATCGACCGCCGCCGCCGAGGAATTGCCTGTCGCAAGCATCGGATCGACCACGATGACGAGACGGTCCTCCAGCCCTTCGGGCAGCTTGCAGTAATATTGCACCGGCTTCAGGGTCACCTCGTCGCGATATAGCCCGACGAAGCCGACGCGGGCCGACGGGATCAACTCAAGCACCCCGTCCAGCAGGCCGTTGCCCGCCCGCAGGATCGAGACAAGCGCCAGCTTCTTGCCTTTCAGCACCGGCGCGTCCACCTGTTGCATCGGGGTCTCGATGGTCCGCGTGGTCAGTTCCAGATCGCGCGTCACCTCGTAGGCCAGCAGTGCCGAAATCTCCCGCAGCAACTGCCGGAAAGACCCTGTGGAGGTGGTCTTGTCGCGCATCAGCGTCAGCTTGTGCTGTACCAGCGGATGGGTGACGATGGTCAAATGGTCGGTCATGGCAACTCCGTTCCTGTCTTGAGCCTGTCCTCAAGGCGCTTTTTCGTGGCGGCATCACAAAACGCCGCATCAAGGGCCGTGCGGGTCAGCGCGGCAACATCGGTCTCGTCCCAGTCAAAGGCCCGCGCCAGCCCTTCGAACTCCCGCGTCATCGTGGTGCGGAAAAAGGGCGGATCATCGGTGGACACGGTCACCTTTACCCCCGCACCCCGCAGTTTCGCAATGGGATGGGCGCGCATGCCGGGATAGAGCCCCATCGCGACATTCGAACCCGGACACATCTCAAGCACAACGCCGGTATCGGCCAGACGTTTGACGATCGCCGCATCCTCAATGGCGCGACCCCCGTGGCCGATGCGGTCCACCCGCAGATCATCCAATGCCTGTCTGACGGAATCCGGCCCGGCAAACTCGCCCGCATGGGTGGTGAGCTTCAGCCCCGCCTCGCGGGCACAATCGAAGGCCCAGGCAAAATCGCCCTGACGGCCCATGGTTTCGTTTCCGCCCATG
Source organism: Paracoccaceae bacterium (assembly GCA_024636555.1). Taxonomy (GTDB): domain Bacteria; phylum Pseudomonadota; class Alphaproteobacteria; order Rhodobacterales; family Rhodobacteraceae; genus Seohaeicola. The sequence goes on from JAGXGW010000022.1 coordinate 9,787, forward strand.
CCAAACCCGACGATCCAGTCACCCCCCGTATCCGCCGCACAGCGCGCTGTCTGCCGCGAGGTGTAGGGGCCGAAATGACGGATACAGGTCACGATTCCCCGCATCACGATGCCATGCGAACGTTCTGCTGCCGCTGCTGCCTCGCGGATCGCTTGCAGATATTCCCGCCATGCCCCCAGATCACCGCCACCGCAAAAATCGGGGCTGAGGAATACCTCGGTATAGACAACACCCTGTTCCGCGCTCTGCTCCAGCACGGCCCTTGTCAGGCGGGCATAATCCTCCGGTGTGCGGATGACGCCGGTTGCCGCCTCGTAGACCTGCAGGAAATGCGCGAAATCGTCGAATACGTAAGAGCCATCCTCGGCAAAGACGCGGGAAAGGTTGACCGCTCTTTCCTTGGCCATCCGACGGATCAAATCAGGCGGGGCCGCGCCTTCAAGATGAAGATGCAGTTCGATCTTGGGCAGTTCCTGCCAACTCATAGAAAGCTCCTTCCAGGGCCGTGTTGGCCCAGGCCCAGATGCGCGGCGATGGAGGCGGCGATGTCGGTAAAAGCGAGATGGCCCAGCGCGCCTGCTCCAAGCCTGCCTGTGCCCTGCCCTGCCACCAGAACCGGCACACGCTCGCGGGTGTGGTCAGTGCCGCTCCATGTCGGATCGTTGCCGTGATCCGCCGTCAGCACCATCATGTCACCGGGGCGCAACCGGGATAGGACAGGGCCGAGGAAAGCATCGAACCGTTCCAGCGCGCGGGCATAGCCCGACACGTCGCGGCGGTGGCCATAAAGACTGTCGAATTCCACGAAATTCGCGAATGTCAGACTGCCCGCTGCGGCGGTCTCCACCAGCCGTGCCAGATGAGTCATCAGCGCCGCGTCATCGCCTTTGACCACATCGTCGATCCCCTGCATCGAGAAGATGTCGCCGATCTTTCCCACGCCGTGCACATGCCGGCCCTCGGCCTGCGCCCAGTCGCACAGCGTAGTCGCAGGCGGCGCGATGGCATAGTCGCGCCGGTTGGCAGTGCGGGTGAAACCGGCCTCTGCCGTGCCGGTGAAGGGGCGCGCGATCACACGGCCCACCCGCATCGCATGCAGGACCGGTGCGGCGCGCTGGCAAAGGTCCAGCAGGCGATCAAGGCCAAAGCAGCCCTCATGCGCGGCGATCTGGAAAACGGAATCAGCGGAGGTGTAGCAGATCGGGCAGCCCGTGCGGATGTGTTCTGCACCGAGACGCGCGATGATCTCGGTGCCGGAGGCATGGCAATCGCCAAGGATGCCGCCGGTGCCGGCCAGCGCGGCGATCCGGCGCGAGAGGTCGGGCGGAAAGGCGGGCGTTTCGTCGGGGAAGTGGTGCCAATCCCACGGCACCGGCACGCCCGCCAGTTCCCAATGGCCCGAGGGGGTGTCCTTGCCGTTCGACTGTTCCGTCGCCGCGCCCCACAGGCCCACAGGTTGCGCGCCCAGCCCGCGTGGCGGGGCCATCCCGCTGGCCAGTTCCAGCGCGGCCCCCAGCCCCAGAGCGTCAAGATGCGGCACATGCAGCGGGCCGGAGCGTCCCTCTTCGGCGCTCCCGCGCGCGCAGTGCTCAGCGATATGGCCCAGCGTATTCGCGCCTGTATCGGGACGGTCACCGTTGAAAAACCTGTCCGCATCGGGCGCGCCGCCGATACCGAGCGAATCCATCACCACCAGAAAGGCGCGGGTCTGCTGCATATTCATGCGCTGATCCTGTCGTGGATCAGCGGCGGCAATTCCGGCGCGGCATCCGCAAGGGTGATCGCCGCCTGCACCTGCCGCAACGCCCGTTTTGCGGCTTCTGGCCGTGCCGCATGGATGCGCGCCAGCGGTTGGCCAGCGGCGACCCGCGCGCCCAGTTCGACCATGTCGGACAGGCCCACCGCCGGATCAATGAGATCCGTCTCGACCTGCCGCCCGCCGCCCAGCGCCACAACGCACAGGCCCAGAGCGTGGCCGTTGATCGCGGCGACGTAACCTTCCTGCGGGGCTTTCACCTCAAGAATCACAGGCGCTTCGGGCAGGAAACGCGGCCAATCCTCGACAAAGCGGACCGGACCGCCCTGCGCGGCCACCATTCTGCCGAACACCTCCGCCGCGCGGCCGTCGCTGATACTGTCGGCCAAGGCCTGCGCGCCTGTATCGGCATCCGCCGTCAATCCAGCCCCTGCCAAAACAGCGCCGCCCAGCGCCGCCGTCACCTCCAGCAGCCTGCCATCCGCCTGCCCTGTCAGCACCCGCATCGCGGCAGCAACCTCCAACGCATTGCCCAGATCAGGGGCGAGCGGCTGGTTCATATCGGTGATCAGCGCCGTGGTCGGGCATCCGGCGGCATTGGCGGTATCGACCAGCGCGCGGGCCAGTGATTGCGCCTGTTCCGGCGTGGTCATGAACGCGCCGCTGCCGGTTTTCACATCGAGCACCAGACCCTGCAAACCCGCCGCCAGCTTTTTGGACAGGATCGAGGCGGTGATCAGATCGAGGCTTTCCACCGTCCCCGTCACATCGCGGATCGCATAAAGCCGCTTGTCCGCCGGCGCGATCGCGGCAGTTGCGCTGACAATCGCGCAACCCGCCTGGCCCACAACAGCGCGCAGCCGCGCCTCGTCCAGATCGGTCCGCAGGCCGGGGATCGCCTCCATCTTGTCCAGCGTGCCGCCGGTATGGCCCAGTCCGCGCCCCGAGATCATCGGCACATAGGCCCCGCACGCCACCAGAGCGGGCGCGAGGATCAGGCTGGTGCAATCGCCCACACCGCCGGTGGAATGTTTGTCCAGCACCGGACGGTCCAGCGCCCAGCCCAACACCGCGCCCGAATCCCGCATCCCCAGCGTCAATGCCACGCGGCCCGCATCCCCCAACCCGTTGAGCAGAACGGCCATGGCAAAGGCACCGGCCTGCGCGTCCGAGACCCTGCCATCAGCCAGACCCTGCGCGAACCAGTCCAGTTCGTCGCGCGACAGCGCCGCGCCGTCCCTGATCCGCGTGATGATCCGGCGTGCGTCCAACCTCAGGGGTCCCCGTCCGCCAGCGTCATATGTGCGGTAGAAAACGCGCCTGGCAAGAGTTCGGAAAGGGTCAGATGCAATTCCTGCCCGTCCAGCGTAGACATGGTCACCGGGACCGCGCCGCGCCCGAATTCGGCCAGCTTCTGTCGGCAACCGCCGCAGGGCGTCACAGGATGCTCGGCATCCGCGATCACCGCCACCTCGGTCAGTTCCGTCTCGCCCGCGGCCACCATCGCGGCAATCGCACCGGCTTCGGCGCAGGTGCCCTCGGGATAGGCGACATTCTCGACGTTGCAGCCCACATAGACCGTGCCCGAGACGCTGCGGATCGCCGCCCCAACCTTGAAACGCGAATAGGGCACATAGGCATTTTCCCGCACGGCACGGGCGCGATCCATCAATGTCATCCTGTTTCTCCCATATGCGTGGTGAAGCGGCCCGGCAGCGACACTTCCAGCAGTTCCAGATCGTCCGTCGCACCGGCATAACGTGTCTTCATGCCGGGCGGAATGACGAAGGCATCGCCCGCCTGCAACCCGAAAGGATCGCGCCCCTCGCCTTCCAGCACCATGCCGCCCTGCATCACGAAACTGAACAGGATATCGCTGTCATGCCATGTCCACGGGCTTGCGTCCCCGTCAGAACGCACCACTGGCCGCACCACCTGCACCCCCGCCACATCCTGCGTGTTGGCGGCAATCGTGGTATCGCGGGCGATGAAACCGGGGATGCGGAAGGGCTGCCATGCCGCCCCTTGCGCCACATTATGCACAAAGCGCTGGCCCGCCCATTCCCGTTCCGGCCTCAGATGCGGGGTCGGCAGAGTCATGTCATGGTCAATCGCGGTGACATGTTCGGCAGGCACGCCGATCTCGATCACCTCGATCCCGTCCGAGGCTTCCAGAACGCGGTGGCGGATTTCGGGCGGCTGGATGAAACAATCCCCCGCCGTCAAACGGATCGCAGGGCCCTGATCCTCGTAGACCACATCGACCCAGCCCTTGATGCAGAAGATCAACTGAAACCCGACCTTGTGGTAATGCACCATATCCGGCACCGGCCCGCCATCCGGGATACGGATATGGCTTGCGATGATCGATCCGCCCAGCCGGTCGGGGATCAGGTCGCGGTAATGCATGCCCGCACGGCCGATCACCCACGGGGCCTGATCGGCGAGACGGCGCACGACAAAGCTGTGGATCGTTTGCGGCAGGACCAGCGGCGGGTGGCGCTGCGCGATCTCGATCCGCGTGCCGCCGGGCGACAGCAGCGAGGTCTCCCCCTCCGCGAACATATCCGGCGCATCGGTCAGTATCCGTATCTGCCCCGCGCCACCGTCTCCGCGCTCCAGACGCATCTGCAGACCATGGCCGGAGAACACCGCAACGGAGGGGTCATCAGCGGGATAGATCATGTCCATCCGGAACCCCAGCCGCTTAGTGAAAAACCCAATATCGCCTGTCAGGTCGCCCGTGGGCAGGCATACCTCCGCCAGTATCTCGGTCATCTTCTGCTGTCCCTGTCATGCACGCTTGCATCCCCTGTCCGAAAACATTGGCCCTGCCATCACCGATTTGCAAGCTGGCGCTGGAAGACCTGCAAAAAATCGGTATCTTCCTTAACGTCACGATATAGTTTAACACTAAACTATCCAGAATGCAGGGAGCAAGCGCATGACCGACAGCCAAAAGGAAACATTGCGACAGGCGGCGCTGGACTATCACGAATTTCCCAAACCCGGAAAACTGGAGATCCGCGCGACCAAGCCACTGGCCAACGGGCGCGATCTGGCGCGGGCCTATTCGCCCGGCGTGGCCGAAGCCTGCCTCGAAATCCGCGACAACCCCGCCAATGCCAGCCGCTACACTGCGCGCGGTAATCTTGTGGCGGTGGTGACCAACGGCACCGCTGTGCTGGGGCTTGGCAATATCGGCCCGCTGGCCTCCAAACCGGTAATGGAGGGCAAGGCGGTCCTGTTCAAGAAATTCGCCGGAATCGACTGTTTCGACATCGAACTGGACGAGCCCGATCCGGTGAAACTGGCCGCGATCGTCTGCGCGCTGGAGCCGACATTCGGCGCGATCAACCTTGAAGATATCAAGGCACCGGATTGCTTCATCGTCGAGAAACTGTGCCGCGAGCGGATGAACATCCCGGTATTCCATGACGACCAGCACGGCACCGCCATCGTGGTGGGGGCTGCGGCCACCAATGCGCTGCATGTCGCGGGCAAAAAATGGGAGGATATCAAGATCGTCAGCACCGGCGGCGGGGCGGCGGGCATTGCCTGTCTTAACATGCTGCTCAAGCTGGGGGTCAGGCGGGAAAATATCTGGCTGTGCGATATTCACGGGCTGGTCTATACCGGCCGCGAGGTGGACATGAACCCGCAAAAGGCGGCCTTTGCCCAAGACACCGACAAACGCGTGCTGGACGAGGTGATCGACGGGGCGGACCTGTTTCTCGGCCTCTCGGGCCCAGGTGTTCTTGCGCCGGCCATGGTGGGCCGGATGGCCGAGCGCCCGATCATTTTCGCGCTGGCCAACCCCTCGCCCGAGATCGACCCGGCGGAAGCGCGCGCCGTGGTGCCCGATGCAATCATCGCCACGGGGCGGTCGGATTATCCCAATCAGGTCAACAACGTGCTGTGCTTTCCCTTCATCTTTCGCGGTGCGCTGGATGTCGGCGCGACCGAGATCAACGATGCGATGCAGATCGCCTGTATCGAGGGCATCGCGGCGCTGGCCCGCGCCACGACAAGTGCCGAGGCGGCGGCCGCCTATCAGGGCGAACAGATGACTTTTGGCGCGGATTACCTGATCCCCAAGCCATTCGATCCGCGGCTGTCCGGTGTCGTCTCGACCGCCGTGGCGCGCGCCGCGATGGAAACCGGTGTCGCCACCCGCCCGCTGGAGGATCTGGCCGCCTACAAGGCCAAGCTGGACGGCTCGGTCTTCAAATCCGCGCTGCTGATGCGCCCTGTGTTCAACGCCGCCGCCACGGCGGAGCGACGGATCGTCTTTGCCGAGGGCGAGGACGAGCGCGTCTTGCGCGCCGCACAGGCGATCCTCGAGGAGACGACGGAAAAGCCGATCCTGATCGGTCGCCCCGAGGTGATCGAGGCGCGCTGCGCCCGTGCCGGGCTTGGCCTGCGGATCGGACAGGATGTGCAGATCGTAAACCCCGAGAACGACCCGCGCTACCGCGACTACTGGGGCAGCTACCACCAGATCATGGCGCGGCGCGGCGTGACGCCGGATCTGGCCCGTGCGATCATGCGGACCAATACCACCGCCATCGGCGCGGTGATGGTGCATCGCAATGAGGCCGACAGCCTGATTTGCGGCACATTCGGCGAATTCCGTTGGCATCTGAAATACGTCAATCAGGTGCTCGGCAGCGACACCTATCGCCCGCACGGCGCGCTGTCGCTGATGATCCTCGAAGACGGTCCGCTGTTCATCGCCGACACGCATGTCCGCGCCACTCCAACACCAGAGGAACTGGCCGAAGCCGCCATCGGTGCCGCACGCCATGTCCGCCGCTTCGGTCTGGTGCCAAATGTCGCCTTCTGCACCCAGTCGCAATTCGGCAATATGGACACCGATGCCGGACAACGGATGCGCACGGCGCTGGATATCCTTGACGCCGCCCCGCGCGATTTCGCCTATGAAGGCGAGATGAATGTGGACAGCGCGCTCGATCCGGAGTTGCGCGCGCGCATCTTCCCCGACAGCCGGATGCAAGGCGCGGCCAACGTGCTGATCTTCGCCCATGCCGATGCGGCATCGGGCGTGCGCAACATCCTCAAGATGAAAGCCAGCGGGCTGGAGGTCGGGCCGATCCTGATGGGCATGGGCAACCGCGCCCATATCGTCAGCCCCTCGATCACGCCGCGCGGCCTGTTGAACATGGCCGCCATCGCGGGCACCCCCGTCGCCCATTACGGTTAAGGCGGCAAATCCCATCCGCTGCCCCCGCGCGCGGCATGCGGCGGCATACCCGTCCAGTGCACCTCTGCATACAGAAAATTACGCATTGACAAGTACATAGGTAATAATATTTCCCTGTCGGATGCTTTGGGCACGGTCATTCTGGGAGGGGGATCAGCCATGGACGGATCGGACAATGCCATAGGCCGGACCACGCGCGCCACGGGAGAGATCACACCGCAACAGGCCGACATGATCGGCGCGACCCTGCGCCCGCACTGGCAGGCCGGCACGCTGGCCAAGGGCGATGTACTGCCGCAGCTCTGGCACTGGGCCGCTTTTGCGCCTACCGCCGCGATGGAGGATCTTGGCCCCGACGGTCATCCGAAGTTGGGCGGCTTTCTGCCCGATCTGGGGCTGGGGCGGCGGATGTGGGCGGGCGGCAGCCTGCGGTTCATCGCGCCCCTGCATGTCGGCGAGGTGCTGACGCGGCATTCCGAGATCACCGCGCTAGCGCATAAACAGGCCGGTCAAACCCCGATGGCCGTACTGACCCTGCGCCACCGGATCGACACGGCGCGCGGCACGGCCATCGAGGAGGAGCAGACCATCGTCTATCTGCCGCTCCCCGAGCGCTACGTCCCGCCGAAACCCGTACCCGCGCCGGACAGTGCCGATTTCGACGAGAGTGTCGCCATCGACCCCGTGCGCCTGTTCCGCTACTCCGCTGTCACCTTCAACGGCCACCGCATCCATTACGACCGGCCCTATGCCACCGAAGTGGAGCACTACCCCGCCCTGGTCGTGCATGGCCCGCTGCAAGCCACGCTGCTGATCGACGCCGCCGCCCGCCATGCCGGACGCGCCCCCGCAACCTTCCGGTATCGCGGGGTGCACCCGATGTTCGACACGCATCCTTTGCGTCTGATCGGGACCATGACCGAGGATGACACCATGACACTTTGCACCGCCGCCCCCCAAGGGCATACCGGCACGCAGGCCACCGCAGGCTGGTCCTGATGAACGGTATCCTGCAGGGCATGCGCGTGGTCGAAGGCTCCGCCTTCGTGGCTATTCCCCTCGCCGGTATGACACTGGCGCAGATGGGGGCAGATGTGATCCGCTTCGACCGGCTGGAGGGGGGCCTTGACGCGCATCGCTGGCCGGTCACCGATCAGGGCCAAAGCCTGTTCTGGGCGGGGATGAACAAAGGCAAACGGTCCATCGCCATCGATATGAAATCGCCGCGCGGGCGCGAACTGGTGACGCAGATCATCACCGCACCGGGCGAGGATGCGGGCATGTTCCTGACCAATCTGCGCGTGCGCGGCTGGATGGATCATCCGACGCTCAGCCAGTTCCGCCCCGATCTGATCATGGTCACCCTCTCGGGCGACCGTATGGGGCGGCCTGCGGTGGATTACACGGTCAACCCCGCGCTGGGTTTCCCCGAGGCCACGGGGCCTGCGGGCAGCGAGGGTCCGGTCGCGCATGTCTTGCCTGCGTGGGATTGTATCGCGGGCAATCTCGCCGTCTCGGCCCTGCTGGCGGCCGAGCGTCACCGGCTGAAAACCGGCCAGGGGCAGGATGTTGACCTCAGCCTCAAGGATGTGGCCGCTGCCATGCTGGGCCATCTGGGTATCATCGGCGAGGTGATGGTGAACGGGGTGGACCGTCCCAAAAGCGGCAATGCGCTTTACGGGGCCTATGGCCAGGATTTTGTCTGCGCGGACGGGCGGCGGATCATGGTGATCGGCCTGACCGACAGGCAATGGCGCGGGCTGGTCACCGTCACCGGCAGCGCCGAGGCGATGGAGGGGATCGCCCGCCAGACCGGGCTGAATCTGGCGCGCGAGGGTGCGCGCTGGGAGGCGCGTGCCATGATCACCGAGGCGCTGATCCCGTGGTTCGCCGCGCGCGCTCTTCCCGAGATTGCGCCTTTGTTCGAGGCCGCGGGGCTGACATGGTCCGAATTTCGTAGCTTTGCCCGCGCCGTTCACGAAGATCCCGATCTGCAACCGGGCGAGAACCCGATGTTCGCGCATATCGAGCAACCGGGCATCGGGCGCTATCCGGTGCCGGCCTCACCGCTGAGCTTTTCTGCCGCCGCAACCCCCGCCCCGACGGCCGCTCCGGTTCTGGGGGCCAACACCGAGGAAGTGCTGGCCGATGTCGCGGGCCTGCCAGAGCGCGAGATCGCGCAACTTTTCGATCAGGGCGTCGTCGCCGGGCCGCGTTGAGCGCATCTCCGGGGGATTGTTAGCGCGAAACGTGACCATTGCGCGCAGCAAGCTGCGCCTGTGCGTGTGACAAGACCCTTGCGCCGATGGCCTGACCTTGGGTAAGCCGTTGCCAGCGCCGGAGGAGGGACACAATGGTATACAAGGACGTTTATGCAGGCTGGAAGGCCGATCCTGAGGGGTTCTGGATGGAGCAGGCCCGTGCCATTGACTGGGTCAAGCCACCCTCAAAGGCGCTTTTCGCGGATAATGCGCCGCTTTACGAGTGGTTCAAGGACGCGCAGGTCAACACCTGCTGGAACGCGGTGGACCGCCATGTCGAGGCGGGTCACGGTGCGCGAATGGCGATCATCCACGACAGCCCTGTGACCGATACCGTGGAAAAAATAACCTACGGCGAATTGCAAACCCGCGTGGCCAGCCTTGCGGGTGCGCTGCGGGCCAAGGGGATTGAAAAGGGCGACCGCGTGGTGATCTACATGCCGATGGTGCCCGAGGCGCTGGAAGCGATGCTCGCCTGCGCCCGTTTGGGTGCGATCCATTCGGTGGTGTTCGGCGGTTTCGCCGCGCATGAGCTTGCGGTGCGGATCGACGATTTCACGCCAAAGGCGATCATCGCTGGCTCCTGCGGCATCGAGCCGGGCCGCGTGGTGCATTACAAGCCATTGGTGGACAGCGCCATCGAACAGGCCGCCCACAAACCCGAGTTCTGCGTGATCTTCCAGCGCAAGCAGCAAGAGGCACAACTGATCGCGGGCCGCGACCACGACTGGCATGGATTCCAACATGGGGTGGAACCTGCCGAATGCGTGCCGGTGTCAGGCGATCATCCGGCCTATGTGCTCTATACCTCCGGCACAACGGGCCAGCCCAAGGGCGTGATCCGGCCCACGGCGGGCCATCTGGTCGCGCTCAACTGGACGATGAAGAACATCTACAACGTCGATCCCGGCGAAGTGTTCTGGGCCGCCTCCGATGTGGGCTGGGTCGTCGGGCACAGCTATATCTGCTACGCGCCGCTGATCCACGGCAACACCACCGTGGTTTTCGAGGGCAAGCCCGTGGGCACACCGGAAGCGGGCACCTTCTGGCGCGTGATCTCCGAACATAACGTGCGCTCCTTCTTCACAGCCCCCACTGCCTTCCGCGCGATCAAGCGCGAGGATCCCAAGGGCGCGTTCCGCACCAAATACGATCTGACCTGCCTGCGCGCGCTTTATCTGGCGGGCGAACGGGCGGATCCCGACACGATCATCTGGGCGCAGAACCTGCTCAAGGTGCCGGTGATCGACCATTGGTGGCAGACCGAAACCGGCTGGCCGATTGCCGCAAACCCGATGGGCCTCGATCCGCTTCCCGTCAAGATCGGCTCGCCTTCCGTGGCCATGCCCGGCTGGGACGTGCAGATTCTGGATGAGGCGGGCCATCCGATGCCGGCAGGCGAACTCGGCGCGATTGCCGTCAAACTGCCGCTGCCGCCCGGTACGCTGCCGACGCTGTGGAATGCCGAGGATCGCTACCGCAAATCCTACCTGTCGCATTTCCCCGGCTATTACGAGACCGGTGATGCCGGCATGATCGATGAGGACGGCTATCTCTACATCATGGCGCGCACCGATGACGTGATCAACGTGGCAGGCCACCGCCTCTCCACGGGTGCGATGGAAGAGATCCTTGCCGGTCATCCCGATGTGGCCGAATGCGCCGTGATCGGTGTCACGGATGAACTCAAAGGCCAGTTGCCGATGGGCTTTTTGTGCCTGACCAAAGGCGTGGACCGCCCGCATGCCGATATCGTCAAGGAATGCGTTGCCCGTGTCCGCGACCAGATCGGGCCTGTGGCAGCGTTCAAGCTGGCTTTGGTGGTGGACCGCCTGCCCAAGACCCGCTCGGGCAAGATCCTGCGCGCCACGATGGTCAAGCTGGCCGATGGCGAGACGTTCAAAACACCCGCCACAATCGACGACCCCGCCATTCTGGACGAGATCCGCAGCGCCCTGCAAACGCTTGGCTATGCAAAATAAATCCAAGCCCCCTGCTTTTCGCGCCGGGGGCTGCTTCTTCTTGCTGAAAATATCCAAATCCACCGCACGCCGCACGCACCGCCGTTGAAGACGGCCTGCCTGTGCCCCATATCTCGGGCATGACAAACACCCAAAGCCTGATGGCGGCGCTCTGCCTCGCCCTGACCCTTCCCCTGACTGCGAGGGCGCAAATGCCTGACGAGATCCGCCTGACCCCTGATGCACGCTGGACCTATGTGTCCGATCAGGTGATGGGCGGCGAGTCCGAGGGGGGCGCCCGGATCGAAACCGTGGATGGCCAGCCCGTGCTGCGCCTGACGGGCGATGTCAGCACCGCCAATCGCGGCGGCTTTCTGCAAACGCGGATCACGCTGGACAATCCGCCGCCCGAGGGCGCGCAGGGCGTCACCCTCAAGGTGCGCGGCAATGGCGAGGGGTATTTCGTGCATCTGCGTACCACCGGAACCGTGCTGCCGTGGCAATATTATCAGGCACCGTTTCCCACGACCGCAGACTGGACCGAGTTGCGCATTCCCTTTTCTGCCTTCGAACCCTCGGGCAACATGCTGCGCGACGCCATTGTGCCAGAGAGCATCCGCAGTCTGGGCATCGTCGCCTACGGGCGCGAGCATCAGGCCGATATCTCGGTGATGTGGGCCGGGTTCTACTGATCATCGGACCATTCCGACAACGTTCCGTTATGTGCCCTTATCGCAACGCGCACCAAGCCGCGCGGTCGCCGACACGCGGGGTGGCTGCAAAGGTCTGAACGGGGCAATTTATCGTGCAGCATCTTCGGACATAGGCTGATGCCACACCACCCACCAATCGCCCCCCGGGGGGCGGGTCGGCGATCGCGCGGCAGCCTAAGGCCTTGATTCCGCGCGGGGCAGACCGGCAACTCCTCGCTAGACGAACTGTTCCTGTATCAGCCGCTCTTCCAGCCCGTGGCCGGGATCGAACAGGATGCGGTGTTCGATCTCGGGTGCGCTGCGGATCTCCACCGTGATCACATCGCGCACCGAGCGGGAATCCGCATCGGCCATCACCGGGCGCTTGTCGGGTTCCTGCACGTCTATCCGCACCACTGCGGTTTTCGGCAACAGCGCGCCGCGCCAGCGCCGCGGGCGGAAGGGTGCAATCGCGGTCAGCGCCAGCACGTCCGAACGGATCGGCAGGATCGGACCATGCGCGGAGTAATTATACGCGGTCGATCCCGCAGGGGTCGAGACAAGCGCGCCGTCGCAGACCAGTTCCTCCATCCGCAGGCGGCCATCCACCGAAATCCGCAGCTTGGCGGCTTGCGGGCCTTGCCGCAGCATCGACACCTCGTTGATCGCCAGCGCCATATGCTGCGTGCCATCGGCGCAGGTAGCGCGCATTTCCAGCGGGTTGATCAGCGCCACCTCGGCATCGGCCAGCCTGTCGAGCAGATCATCCTCGCCGTAGGTGTTCATCAGAAAACCCACCGTGCCGCGGTTCATGCCGTAGACCGGCGCAGGCAGGGCCTGTGTGCGGTGCAAAGTGGCCAGCATGAAGCCGTCGCCGCCAAGGGCCACGATCACATCGGCACTCTCCTCGGGTGCCGATCCGTAGCGCGCGGTCAGGCGGGTTTCGGCCTCTTGCGCGCTGGGAACGGAACTGGCGCAAAAGGCGATCTTGAGGGTCATGCCGTGGTCATCCTGTTTCCGATACGCAGCGTCGCGCGCCGATGGAAGCACAAACGCCTCGCCTGCGCCAGCCCTGCCGCCCCTTCCGCCGCAAGCACCTGCCCCTGCGTCGCTTTCGGCCCTTCCCCCCCTGCCGGCTTTGCACTAGGACACAGGGGGAACGCTGATCCCCAAACGGAGCCTGACATGACCGACACCGGTTTTTTCACCGAAGCGCTGTCCTCGCGCGATCCCGAACTGTTCAAATCCATGACCGACGAGCTGGGTCGCCAGCGCCACGAGATCGAACTGATCGCGTCGGAGAATTTCACGTCTGCCGCCGTGATGGAAACCCAGGGCGGCGTGATGACGAACAAATATGCCGAAGGCTATCCCGGACGGCGCTATTACGGCGGATGCCAGTTTGTCGATGTGGCCGAGAACCTTGCGATCGAGCGGGCCTGCCAGTTGTTCGGGTGCAGCTTTGCCAATGTGCAGCCCAATTCCGGCAGCCAGGCGAACCAGGCGGTGTTCACCGCGCTGTTGCAGCCCGGCGACACGATTTTGGGCATGTCGCTGGACGCGGGCGGCCACCTGACGCACGGGGCCAAGCCCAACCAGTCGGGCAAGTGGTTCAATGCGATCCAATACGGTGTGCGCGAGCAGGATTTGGAGATCGACTATGACCAGATCGCCGAACTGGCGACAGAGCATAAACCCAAGATGATCATCGCGGGCGGCTCTGCCATTCCGCGCACCATCGACTTTGCCAGGATGCGCGAGATTGCCGATTCCGTCGGGGCCTACCTTCTGGCCGATGTGGCGCATTTCGCGGGCCTGATTGCGGCGGGGCATTATCCCTCGCCCTTCCCGCATGCGCATGTCGCCACGACGACGACACACAAAACACTGCGCGGCCCGCGTGGCGGGCTGATCCTGACCAATGACGAGGATCTCGCCAAGAAATTCAACTCGGCCATCTTCCCCGGCATCCAAGGCGGCCCGCTGATGCATGTGATCGCGGCCAAGGCTGTGGCTTTTGGCGAGGCGCTGCGCCCCGGCTTCAAGGATTATCAGGCCAAGGTCATCCACAACGCGCAGGCGATGGCGGACGAGCTGATCAAGGGCGGTCTGGATATCGTGACAGGCGGCACCGATTGCCACCTGATGCTGGTGGACCTGCGCCCCAAGGGCGTGAAGGGTAACGCCACCGAAAAGGCATTGGGCCGCGCCCATATCACCTGCAACAAGAACGGCATTCCGTTCGATACCGAAAAGCCGATGATCACCAGCGGCGTTCGTCTGGGTACTCCCGCAGGCACGACGCGCGGTTTTGGCGAGGACGAGTTCCGCCAGATCGCCCGCTGGATCGTGCAGGTCGTCGACGGGCTGGCCGCCAATGGCGAGGATGGTAATGCCGAGGTCGAGGCGCAGGTGCGCGCCGAAGTCGAGGAAATGTGCAAGCGTTTCCCGATCTATCCGAACCTCTGAGCGATCAGACAATGAACCGACAAACGCCGCGCTTGTGACAGCGCGGCGTTTTTGTTTGAAGCGGTCGCTGCCGATCAGGCCGCGCAGATCAGGCGGCTTGGACAGAGGCCTGAATATCCGCCAGCGCATCGGCCGCGATCTCGAACGAGCGCACCCGTGCTGCGTGATCGTGGATCATGCCGGTTACCATCAACTCGTCCGGACGGTAGCGCGCCACGATCTGCGACAGCGACCGGTGCACCGCATCGGCATCGCCGATGGCAGAGACGGACAGCGCCTCCTCGACACCGCGCAGGATCTGGGCGGGCACATGCGCCGTGATATCCTCGACAGGCTTGGGCAATTTGCCGGGCATGCCGGAGCGCAGGCGGGCAAAGGCCAGCATCTGCGAGGTTCGCAGGTATTGCGCCTCGGCAGCCGTATCGGCGGCGCAGATACCGGCGGCGACGACCGCATAGGGTTTGGCGAGGTATTTTGACGGCTTGAAGGTTGCACGGTAAGTCCGCAGCGCCTCCTCCAGCATTTGCGGGGCGAAATGCGAGGCAAAGGCATAGGGCAGGCCCATATAGGCCGCGAATTGCGCCCCGAACAGGCTGGAGCCTAAGATCCACACCGGCACATGGCTGCCCTGCCCCGGCACGGCCCGTACGCGGGCATCGGCCGGCGCATCGCCCAGATAGTCCAGCAGTTCGGCCACATCCTGCGGAAAGGTATCGGCCCCGTCCATATAGCGGCGCAGCGCGCGGGCGGTGCCCATATCGGTGCCCGGCGCGCGGCCAAGGCCCAGATCAATGCGGCCCGGAAACAGCGCCTCCAGCGTGCCGAACTGCTCGGCGATGACCAAGGGCGCGTGGTTGGGCAGCATGATCCCGCCGGAGCCGACGCGTATCGTCCCGGTGGCGGCGGCGACGCGTCCGATCACCACGGCCGTGGCCGCGCTTGCGATGCCGGGCATGTTGTGATGCTCGGCCAGCCAGAACCTGTGATAGCCGAAACGCTCGGCATTCACGGCCAGATCGACCGTATTCGCCAGCGCCTGCGCGGTGCTGGCCCCTTCGGGAACCGGGGACAGGTCGAGAAGCGAGAAATGATGCATGGTGGTGCTCCTTTCAGGGGCAGTCTAGACCTTCGCTCAGGCAGGGCCAAGCGGGTTCGGTCCCGGGCAGCGGCCCTGCGGGATCACGCTTGAGCGATCTGTGCTGTTGGATCACAACGGCCAGACGGCCAACAACAAAGGAATGCTGATGGCCACGACCAGTATTTCCAGCGGCAGCCCAAGACGCCAGTAATCGCTGAAGCGGAAACCGCCGGGACCAAGGATCAGCGTGTTGTTCTGATGCCCGATCGGCGTAAGAAAGGCGCAGGACGCTCCGATTGCCACGGCCATCAGAAAGCTGTCCGCGTTCACCCCGAGGCTGGCTGAAATGCTCAGCGCGATGGGACACATCACCGCCGCCGTGGCCGCGTTGTTCATCACGTCGGACAAGAACATCGTCACCACCAACACAACCGCAAGGGCCGCTATCGCGTTGCCCTGCGCCACGATCTCCACCAGAAACCCCGCCAGCACAGAGGCCGCGCCCGTTGCCTCCATCGCGCCCGCAACCGGGATGAGGGCCGCCAGCAAGACAACCACCGGCCAGTCGATGGCTGTGTAGACATCGCGCAGCGGAATGGTGCGCAGGATCATGGAGGCCAGAACGCCCAGCGCGAAAGACGCGGCAGCAGGCAGGAAACCCAGCGTGACCAGAAAGATGGCAGCGCCCATGATGACGCTGGACAAGATGGCCAGTCGCGTGTCGGGAATCCGCAATTCTCGCTCTCCCAGTGGGACGCAGCCATGCTCGTTGGCAAAATCGGTCAGGACTTCCGCCGGCCCCTGCATGAGCAGCAGATCGCCAGACTTCAGCTTGAGGGTCCGCAGCCGCGCGCGGGGTTTGCGCCCTTCGCGGGCCACCGCCAGAAGGTTCAGACCGTGACGCGAGCGCAGACGAATGTCGCGGGCGGAATGGCCCACGATGGTCGAAGCAGGCAGAACCGCCAGTTCACGCAGAACGATATCCTCGTCACGGCGGGTTCCCTCTTCTTCCTCCTTCTCTGCTTCTTCCTTCTCTTCTTCTTCCTTCTTGTCTTCGTCCTGATCAGGCTTTTTGCCGGCCCCTGAATCTGCCGACGGCGCCTCGATTTTTTCCACGACCGTGGCGCGTCCGGCTTTTAATGCCTGCTCTTTGTCGGCGTTGTCATCATTGTCAGCTTCGGCCGCAACCTCTTCCTCAACCTCTTTTTCCGAGGACACCCCCTGCTCTTCCAGCTTGATTCCGAAAGCCGACAAGGCTTCGGCCAGACCGTCAACATCGGCCTCCAGCACAAGAATATCGTCTTTCTTGATCCGCCGCCCGCCATGCGGCGCGTTCATGTTCACCTCGTTGCGCACCAGCGCGACAATCTGCGCCTCGGCGTCAAGCTCGGATTCGATCTGGCGCAATGTCATGCCGACGGCTTTGCTTTTCTCAGGCACGCGCACCTCGGTCATGTAGGCACCGGTCTCGAAACCCTCGCTGCTGCCGGATTTGCGCGCGGGCACCAGACGCCAGCCTACAAGAGCGACGAAGACAACGCCGACCAGCGCCACGGGCACACCGACATAGGCAAAATCGAACATCCGGAACGCCTCGAGCCCGGCATCGTTGCGAAAACCCGACACGATCAGGTTGGGCGGAGTGCCGATCAGCGTGGTCATCCCGCCGAGGATGGTCCCGAAGGCCAGCGGCATCAGCACCTGCCCCGCAGTCATCTCCAGCCGCCCCGAGACCTGAATCGCGATGGGCATCAGCAAGGCCATTGCGCCGACATTGTTCATGAAGCCGGACAACAGCGCGCCCGCGCCCATCAGCGCCGCCAGAGTCACGATCCTGCCCGCGTTCCGGGGGATCACGCGACGCGCCAGCGTGTCCACCGCGCCGGATTGCTGCAAGGCATGGCTGAGCACCAGGATGCAGGCCACGGTAATCACCGCAGGATGGCCAAAGCCGGTAAACGCTTCGTCGCTTGGCACCAGCCCTGTCACAACACAGGCCATCAGCGCGGCAAGCGCCACGATATCGTGGCGTAACCGTCCCCAGACGAAGAGCGCCATCGTCAGAAACAGGATTCCGAAGATCATGAGTTGCGGCACAGTCATCGGTGCTACCCTTTTCCAATGCCGGCCAGGGATCAGGGGAGGCTCAGCTATTTTTCCCGTGAGATCAATTAGCTGATCAGCAGACTTACGATTCTGCAACCACCCGTGAGAAGAGGGCGGCGGGCTTTCGCGCGCCGCCCCGAAAGACTGCCTTGCAAACTTGCGCCGCGACTAGCGCGGTTCGTTCAACAACCCGCGCACAATGGAATAGCAGGCCCCCAGCAATACCAGCGTGAAGGGCAGCCCGGTCGAGACCGCCATCGCCTGCAACGCGGCCAGCCCGCCGCCCAGCAGCAGCGCAATCGCCACCATGCCCTCGAACGAGGCCCAGAACACGCGCTGGATCACCGGCGCATTGGTTTTGCCGCCCGCCGCAATCGTATCAATCACCAGTGACCCCGAGTCAGATGAGGTGATGAAAAACACGATCACCAGAATGATCCCGATCAGCGAGGTCAGTCCGGTCAGCGGCAGATGGGTCAGCATCTCGAAAAGCTTCAGCTCCAACGCGGCGTCCTGCACCGTGGTCAGACCCTGATCGACAACCTGACTGATCGCGGTGCCACCAAGGGCGGTCATCCACAGCACCGACAACAGCGTCGGCACGATCAGCACGGCGATCAGGAACTCCCGCACTGTGCGGCCCCGCGAGACCCGCGCGATGAACATTCCCACAAAGGGTGACCAGCTGATCCACCACGCCCAATAGAATGCTGTCCAGCCGCTGGCAAAGTTGGAATCCTCACGCCCGAACGGCATCGACAGGGCCGGAAGGTTCTGCCCGTAGGCCGCTAGATTGGCAAAAAAGCCCGACAGGATAGAAAGAGTCGGACCGACCGCGATGACGAACACCAGCAGCAGGGCCGCCAGCGCCATGTTCACCTGCGACAGCAACTTCACACCGCCGTCCAGACCGCGCAGGACCGAGACAATGGCAATGGCGGTGATGACAATGATCAGCAGGATCAGAACGGCGTTGGAGGTGCCCAGACCGAACAGGAAATCAAGCCCCGCGCTGGCCTGCTGCGCGCCGATACCCAGCGATGTCGCCAGACCGAACACCGTGGCCAGAACCGCCAGAATGTCGATCACATTGCCGGGCCAGCCCCAGATCCGCTCGCCGAAGATGGGATAAAAGGCAGAGCGCAGCGTCAGCGGCAGACCTTTGTTGTAGCTGAAAAGCGCCAGTGACAGCGCCACGACCGCGTAGATGGCCCAAGGATGCAGCCCCCAGTGGAAGATAGTGGCCGCCATACCGAGACGGCGCGCGGCGTCTGTATCGCCTTCGGCCCCGCCCAGCGGTGCCCAGTCGGTCCGCACCCCGTCCTCGCCGACGGTGATCCCGTCAAGGGCGGCCGAGAAATGCGACATCGGCTCGGACACGCCGAAGAACATCAGCCCGATGCCCATACCGGCGGCGAACAGCATCGAGAACCAGCCCACGTAGGTGTAATCCGCCGTGGCATCCGGCCCGCCCAGCCGCACACGTCCCAGCGGAGACAGGATCAACGCGATGCAAAGTATCACGAAAATATTGCCGGAGAACAGGAAGAACCAGTCCAGATTGCCGGTTAGCCAGTCGCGCAAGCCGACGAACATGGGCTCTGCCTGCGTCTGG
The DNA here is from genome assembly GCA_024636555.1 of Paracoccaceae bacterium. Lineage (GTDB taxonomy): Bacteria > Pseudomonadota > Alphaproteobacteria > Rhodobacterales > Rhodobacteraceae > Seohaeicola. Next base: position 28,949 of record JAGXGW010000022.1, read on the forward strand.
AAGGCGAGCGTCAGAAAGGTGAACAGCAGGATGGCGATGGCCGACACCGGAAACACCGGATTGTGGATGTCGAGATCGAACACCCATTTGCTTGTGGTGAGATTGTCCTGACCGATCGTATAGTCGGTCTCGATGATCTCTGTATCCCCTTCGGGCTCGGGGATGGGTTCGACGCCCTCTGCCTCGATCTCTTCGGGCGGAGGTGTTTTGTCGTCGTCTGTCATAGCACTGTCCTTATTCTTGTGTATTTCTCACGGGCGGCGTTCTGGCGCTCACATCGTGACAAGAACCGGCGCGATCTTGCCGCAATCCGGAATCGGATTGGCCAAACTAGATGTTTCTGGGCAAAAAAGCAACCAAAGGGCGTTTACGGCTTTATCCAAGCATCTTCAGCCGCGTGCCTCGGGCAGCGTCACGCCTGCTGGACCTCGTCCAGCCGTGTGGCGATTCCGGCCCCCACAAGAGAGATGACCGCGAACAGCAGCAAGACCGGCGCCGGACCAAAAAGATCGGCGGCCAGCCCGAACAGCCCGCCCGCCAGCAGCGCAAAGCCGATCAGCGTGTTCGACAGCGCGGTATAGCGGGCGCGGAAATCATCCTCGGCCATATCGGTCAGATGCAGCTTGCGGCCCGCGCGTACGCCCTCATAGGCGATTTGCGCGGCGAAAATGGCCAGACCCGCGCCCCATGGCCCGCCCAGCCCGCCAAGGGCCAGCCCCACCGCCCCCGTCGCTGTCAGCGCAACGGCGGACAGAGCGCCTGCGGCCATCAGGGTCTTGCGGCTGGAGCGGTCCGACAAACGGCCCCAGATATAGGCGGACAGGACAGCGGCAGCCGTCGAGGCCATGACCATCGGTCCCAACTGGTCCAGCGCCCCGCCGCCGCTGGCCGAGGACAGCATGACGATAAAAGGCGGGGCCAGCGCCGTCACCGTCAGCGCGGCGCGCGCGGCGATGAATATCTGCAATTGCCGGTCATCCCTGAGCGGACGGACCAGCGCGGCGATCCCCGCAGGACGGGAGGGCGCATCGCCGTTCTGCGGTTCTTTCAACCGCAGAAACAACAGACCGGCGAGACCGAACGCACCGCCCGCGATTGCAACGGCGGCGGCCAGCACCGGAACCGCCACGTCAAAGATGCCAAGGGCCATCAACGCGCCGAACCCGAAGGCCACAACAGCGCCGACACCCGCCGCAAACCCCGTGACCGCGCCGCGCCGCCCTTTGGAAATGGTGCGGGCCAGCACATCCTTGTAGCTGACGGAGGCCGCGGACCGCGCCAAAGCCAGAAGCGCCACGAACCCCAGAATGCTCCATCCCGCGGCAGCACCCTCAAGCGTCAGCACGCAAGCCGCGATGCCAAAGCCCGCGAAACCCTGCACGAAGGCCCCGAGTGCCCACATCCGCTTGCGCTGGGACATCCGCTCGACCTTCTGCGCCAAAGCCAGCTGCGGCAGCAACGATCCCGCCTCCCGCACCGGCACCAGCGCTCCGATGAAAGCGCCGGGCGCGCCCAGAGCGGTCAGCAGCCATGACAGCACCAGCTTGGGATCAATCAACCCGTCCGCCGATTTGGTCAGCACCAGCGCGGCGGTGTGGACCAGACCGTTCTGCGCTTCCTCGCGGTCCAGTGCGGCAGGGTCGGAATTGGTCAGGCGGGCAAAGGCCGGGATCAGCGTCATGTAGTATCCTCGAAACGGTTCAGGGTAAGGTGTAGGGCAACCGCCGGTAAACCCAAGCCGTGGTGCCATCGTCCAATGTCATGACGTCACGGCGATACCGCTCTCCCAGACGCTCGTAGCGGTCCAGCCGCAACAGGCCCTCATCATCGGTTTCAAACACCCTGCCCTGCAGAACGACCCCCGGCGCGGGCAAGATATCGCGCCCCGCGCGGCGCATATCGGGCAGACGCGCCGCGCTGGATGGGACAGGCTGCCCCACCACAAGCAGTCGCACGATCGGATTGGTCAGGGTCGCATAGCCGAAGACGCGGTACGGCCCGTCATCCAGCCCGGCTTGCGCCTGTTCCATCGCCGGTGTCACAGGCGGCAGGTAGACCGGCCAGTGCCAGATTGTCAGCCAAAGCGCCACGAACAGCACCAGACCGGCCAGCCATGCGGCCCCCTTGCGCCTCATGCGGCACCGCCCGTTTCCGCAAGGGCGTATGTTGCTATCTTCGGTTGCTTTCTCATAATATGCATTCACACGCTGAAACTTTCGAAGGCGCAACCCCTTTGCCCAACCTGACCGCTCAGAAAAATCGCATCCCCAAGGACCATTTCTGGCCCTTGCCCAAACCGAAAACACACAACGGCAAACCGCGCCGCACCGGGGTCGAGATCGAATTCACCAATCTGACCGAAACCGAGACGGCGGAAATCGTGCAGAACCTCTGGGGTGGCCGGATCGATGCGGAAACAGCGCATGAGGTAACGGTCCACGACACCGAACTCGGTACGGTAAGGATCGAGCTTGATTTCGCCCTGCGCGACCGGACGGGCAGCATCATCGCAGACAAGTTGCTGCAATGGTCGCGCGCGGTTGTTCCCATCGAGATCGTTACCGCCCCCCTGCGCGAGGATGAATTGCCGCGCGTCGAGACCCTGATCGACGCCTTGGTCGCGGCCGGCGCGGAAGGCTCGCAGGACGGTGTGCTCTACGGCTTCGGCGTGCATCTGAATACCGAAATTGCCGGCGGGACGGCAGCGGACATCCTGCCCGTCGTGCGCGCCTATGCCCTGATGGAAGACTGGTTGCGCGCCATTGATCCTGTCGATCCGTCGCGGCGGCTGTTGCCCTTTGTCGATCCATGGCCGCGCCGCCTGATCGATGTGCTGGCGGTGGATGGCCCCTCGTGGGGTCTGGACGATCTGGCGCAGTTCTATGCCGATCTGACGCCGACGCGGAACCGCGGGCTGGATCTGCTGCCGTTGCTGGACCATCTGCGCGGCGAAATCATCGCCGAAACGATCGACAAGGAAAAACTGAAAGGCGGCCGTCCGACCTACCATTACCGCCTGCCAGAGGCGCGTCTGGGCGCGGCTGACTGGTCGCTGGCCTATGAATGGAACCGCTGGATTCTGTTGGAGCGCGTGGCGGAAAATCCGTCTTTGCTGAACGAACTGGCTGAAAAATGGGTCGATCATCGTAGCGCGCTGACAAGCCTGCGCAGCGATTGGGCCAAGACGGTGAACGAGATTCTGGCAAACGCGCCGATCTGGACATGAGGCCTTTGATATGAAGCGGCCCGTATGAGACCCTGTATCGGTGTCACCACCTCACGCCGCACGGGATGGCGCGTTTTTCCCTTCATCGCGGCAAATATCTGGCTGGCCGGAGGCCGGGCGCTGCGCTGGGATTCGGGGCGCGAGGCGGATCTTGCCGCCGTGGCGGGGCTTGTCGTCGGCGGTGGGGATGATGTCTCGCCGATGCTCTACCACGGCGAGCTTGTGGCCGAGGCGCGGCTTGATCCTGACCGCGACGCGCTGGAGCGGCGGCTGGTGCTGGAAGCCCTCGCCGCAGGCAAGCCTGTGCTGGGGATCTGTCGCGGGGCGCAGATGCTGAACATCGCGCAGGGCGGCAATCTGCATCAGCGCGCCTATGACCATTACGCCGACAGCCGCCAGTATCGCACCATCCTGCCGCGCAAGACCGTCTCGATTGTGGAACAGACGGGGCTGGCGCGTATTGCAGGCACCGCGCCGATGCGCGTGAATGCGCTGCACAGTCAGGCGGTGGACCGGTTGGGCAGCGGCCTACGGGTCGCCGCGCGCGACGAGGGCGGCATGATACAGGCGATCGAGCGGACAGAGCCGCCCTTTGCCATAGGGGTGCAGTGGCACCCTGAATATCTGTTCTACGCCCGCCGCCAGCGCGCCCTGTTCCGCGCGGTGGTCAAAGCGGCACTGCACTCGCAGGCCGATCCCGTGGACATAGCCGATCAAAGCGTCTAACCCTGCGCCCATGTTGAACATACTCCGTCATGACGGGCCGGAAGGCCCGACACCGCTTCTGATCGCGCATGGTCTTTATGGCTCGGCGCGCAACTGGGGTGTGATCGCCAAGCGCCTGTCCAGCGACCGGACCGTGATCGCGGTCGATATGCGCAATCACGGCACCAGCCCCTGGCATGACAGTCATAGCTATCCCGACATGGCCGGGGATCTGGCCGAGGTGATCCGCGCCCACGGCGCCCCCATGGCGGTTCTGGGTCATTCGATGGGGGGCAAGGCCGCGATGGTGCTGGCGCTCACCGCACCCGATCTGGTGGCCAACCTGATCGTGGGCGATATCGCCCCCGTCGCCTATGAGCACGACCAAATCCCCTACATCCGCGCAATGCAGGCGGTTGACCTGTCACGGGTCGAGAAGCGATCGGATGCCGAGGCGCAACTGGCCGAACTGGTGGATGCCCCGACCCTGCCTGCTTTTTTCACGCAATCGCTTGATCTGAAAGAAAAACGCTGGCGGCTCAATCTTGAGGTTCTGGCTGCGCAGATGCCGCATATCCTTGGCTTTCCGGAACAGGAGGGCACCTATTCAGGGCCGACGCTGTTTCTGACAGGGGCCGCCTCGCATTACGTACAGCCCGAGCATCGCGTGCGAATCAAGGCGCTGTTTCCGGCGGCGCGCTTTGCGAAGATTCCCGGTGCAGGCCACTGGTTGCATGCCGAGAAGCCGCGCGAGTTCGAAGCGGCCGTGCGGGCGTGGCTGGCCGGTTGACCAATGCCATACGGGGCATGCATCACAGCACGCCCCGTCAGTTTTCGGAACGGCGGCGGCCCCAACGGGGACCCCTCCCACGCACCGCCACCGCTCCACCTGCCCCGAAAGGCAGGATCCCTGAAATGTTGCTATGCCTCAGCCACGCTCATACAGCGCCCGTGTGACAAGCCATGTGACGGGCACCGCCAGCACAAAGCCCAAAGCGGCCGTAATCAGGATCGGATAGAGCGTGTCGAACCCCGAGACCAGCGCCGCGATCACACCGATGCCTGCCAAGGTCGAGCCGATGAAAAGATGAAGAATGAGACCCAAACGCAGCATGGCGCGGCTCCTTACAGTGATGAACTACGCCTTAAGTAGATCATCGCGGAACCGCACACCTTGATCTGTGTCAGACACGCGCATCGTAGAGCTGTGTTTACGCGGAAATTATCGCGCGCCGGAGCCGATCAGGGCTTGTTCAGACAGAGGAACAGATATTCCGTGCCCTGAAGATCTGGCAAGGGCCGCAGCCACACCCGTTCGGCGAATTTCTTGGAACCGCGCTGGCATATGCTGTTGGCCAAAGCCAGCAGTTCGGCATCCGAGGCCGAGGTGAAAGCAGGCTGGATGATGTTGACGCTGTCGCCGTTGTAGGCGGTCACAACGGGCGCTTGCGTGGGCAACTCGCAGGCGGCGAGAACGGCTGCGGCTAACAGGGCGGAGATGATTTTCTGCATGGACGATACTCGGCTTTCGCCCGGCGCGATATGCGGCGGGCCGGGCGCGACTATGCCTGCAACGTGGTTAACGTCCGATTAAGGCTGGGGAACCGTCAGAGAGCCGAGGCATCCGCCCCTCACGTATCCATCTTGAGCGCGTTGATGAACGCCTGCTGCGGAATTTCGACCTTGCCGAACTGGCGCATCTTCTTTTTGCCCGCCTTCTGCTTGTCCAGCAGCTTGCGTTTGCGGGTGGCATCGCCGCCATAGCATTTGGCGGTCACGTCCTTGCGCAGGGCGGCCAGCGTCTCACGCGCGATGACCTTGCCGCCGATGGCGGCTTGGATCGGGATCTTGAACATATGGCGCGGGATCAGGTCCTTGAGCTTCTCGACCATCGAGCGGCCCCGCATCTCTGCACGTTCGCGGTGCACCATGATCGAGAGCGCATCGACCGGCTCGTCATTCACAAGGATCGACATTTTTACAAGGTTATCCTCGCGGTAGCCAATCATCTGGTAGTCGAAGCTGGCATAGCCCTTGGTGACAGACTTCAGGCGGTCGTAGAAATCAAACACCACCTCGTTCAGCGGCAGGTCATAGACAACCATCGCGCGGCTGCCTGCATAGGTCAGTTCCTGCTGGATGCCGCGCCGGTCCTGACAGAGCTTCAGCACGTCGCCCAGATAATCGTCAGGCACCAGAATCGTCGCCTTGATGCGCGGCTCTTCCAGATGGTCTACGATGGACAGATCGGGCATGTCGGCAGGGTTGTGCAATTCCTTCATCGCACCGTCGCGCATATAGACGTGGTAGATCACGGATGGCGCTGTGGTGATGAGGTCGATGTTATATTCCCGCTCGATCCGGTCGCGGATCACTTCCAGATGCAACAGGCCCAGAAAACCGCAGCGGAAGCCGAAACCAAGCGCGGCGGAGGTTTCCATCTCGTAGCTGAAAGAGGCGTCGTTCAGCGCCAGTTTCTCGATCGCGTCGCGCAGGTCTTCGAATTCGGAACTGTCCACCGGGAACAGGCCGCAGAACACCACGGGCTGCGAGGGTTTGAAGCCGGGCAAAGCCTTGGTCGCGCCCTTTTTCTCATGCGTGATCGTGTCACCCACACGCGTGTCGCGGACCTGTTTGATCTGGGCGGTGATGAACCCGATCTCGCCGGGTTCCAGCGTATCGACATTCTGCATCTGGGGACGGAATACACCGATCCTGTCAACCTGATGTACAGATCCGTTCTGCATCATCGTAATCCGGTCGCCCTTTTTCAGGATACCGTCCATGATCCGCACCAGAACCACCACGCCGAGATAGGCGTCGTACCAGCTATCGACCAGCATCGCGGTCAGCGGTGCGTTGCGGTCACCTTTGGGTGCCGGTAGCCGCGTCACGATAGCCTCAAGCGTTTCCTTAATGCCTATGCCGGTCTTGGCGCTGACGCGAATCGCATCGGAGGCGTCAATCCCGATCACATCCTCGATCTGCGCCGCCACACGGTCACAATCGGCCGCTGGCAGGTCGATCTTGTTCAGGACCGGCACGATCTCGTGATTGGCATCCAGCGCCTGATAGACATTGGCCAGCGTCTGCGCCTCCACGCCTTGTGTGCTGTCCACCACCAGAAGCGAGCCTTCGACGGCGCGCATGGAGCGGCTGACCTCGTAGGCGAAATCGACATGGCCGGGCGTGTCGATGAGGTTGAGTATATAGGTCTCACCATCATCGGCCTTGTAATCGATACGGACCGTGTTGGCCTTGATCGTGATTCCCCGCTCACGCTCGATATCCATGCTGTCGAGCAACTGTTCCTTCATATCCCGGTCCTGGACGGTGCCGGTGGATTGGATCAGCCGGTCGGCCAGGGTGGATTTCCCGTGGTCGATATGGGCAACGATGGAGAAATTGCGGATGCGAGAAAGCTCTGTCATGCAAGGGGATATGATGGGGAAACGGGCTTTGGTCAAGGTGGCTTGATGCGGCGCGCAGGATGACGCAGCGCGGCATCGCGCGCGCGGATCAGCGCCTGCCGATACAGCACCACGATGCGCAGAAAGATTGATCCGGACGCAAGCTTCAGGCATAGTGCGTGCAGAGCAGTTACGCCGTACGCAACATGGCCGCAAAGGCCGGGGCAGAGGCTTTATAAAAGAGGCACAGGATGAAAAGACTACTGATGGCGGCCCTTGTGGCTGCACTTGTGGCACCCGGGGCAGTATTCGTGACCACCGGCATGGCGATGGCGGGACCGATCGACCGGGCCTGCATGGCATCGGACCGCAAGGCGCGTTCGTTGCGGCTTTGCTCCTGCATCCAGCAAGTGGCGGACCGCACCCTGTCGCGCAGCGACCAGCGCTTGGCCGCGCGGTTCTTCCGCGACCCGCAGAGGGCGCAGGATATCCGGCAATCCGACAACCAGAACCACGAGGTTTTCTGGCGGAAGTATCGCGCCTTCGGGGAAACCGCTGCGGCGACCTGTAGCTGATCGGTCGCTCAGGGGGGCTGTCTGCCCCCCGCCGAACCTTGTTCGCCTCCCCCCGAGGATATTTTCAGCAAGAAGAAGCAGACCCGCGCGCGAAAGCCGTGATCTCGGCAGTCAGGCAATCCAGACTGTCCGTCCACGGCATAGTCGCCGGTAAGGCACCGGTCAGAAGGGACAATTCGGTGCAGGCCACCAGCAGGTGATCGGCGCCCTGCGCCCGCCCATGTTCTGCCAAGCTCGACAGGCGCGGGGCCAGCGCGTCCGGCGATCCGCCCGATTTCACCTCCCTGATCAGCGCAAGGAGCGGCGCGTCCTCCGCCAGCCAGACAGGCTGCACTCCGCGCTGCGCGAAGGCGGCATCGAAAACGCCTGTCAGCCGCACGGCGGGCGAGGCCAGCATCGCGGGGCGTCTGGCCCCTTGTGCGACCAGATGATCCGCAGTGGCGGTGACCATATCCAGAAACGGCAGAGCGGTGGCGGCACGGATTGCATCCGCGTAGTGATGCGCCGTGTTGCAGGGCATCGCGAGCGCCTGAGCGCCCGCCGCCGCAATATCACGCGCCATCTGCGCCAGAACCGGCGCGGGGTCAGCCCCCTGCCCGTCGATCAGCCGCGCGATGCGGCTGGGCACCTGCGGGTTCTGGTGCACGATCAGCGGGATGTGATCGGCATCATCCAGCGGATCAGTGGCGCCTTGCGTCACGGCAGCCATGCATTTCTGCATCAGCAGAATCGTCGCCTCCGGCCCCATCCCGCCGAGGATACCGACGGGGCGCATCTGCCCGCGTTCAGTTGCCGAAATCGAAGGCATGGGTATAGCCGGTCAGGCCGATGGCTCCGCCCGTGTGCAGAAACACGATTCGCTGGCCCTTGGTAAAATGGCCCTTGCGGATCAGGTCGATCAATCCGGCAGCCCCTTTGGCGGAATAGACCGGATCGAGCAGGATCGCATCAGTGCGGGCGAACATCTCGATCGCCTCGATAGTGGAGGGCGCGGGGATGCCGTAGCCTTCGCCGACGTAATCGGTGTTGGCCACCACATCGCCGCGCTGGACAACGCCGGGGCAACCCAGTTTTTCAGCCGTTTTGAGCGCGAGGTTATACACATTCTCCTCCTGCTTGGGCTTGGGCGCACGCACGCCGATGCCCAAAAGCGGGATGCCCGCATTCATCGCCTTGAGGCCGGTGACCAGACCCGCCTGCGTGCCCGCCGATCCGGTGGCATGGACGATATGGTCCACAGCGAGGCCCTGATCGTTGAACTGCGCCAGCATCTCGAAAGCGCAATTGACATAGCCCAGCGCGCCTGTCGCGTTCGAGCCGCCACCCGGGATGGTGTAGACATTGCGCCCCTCGGCGCGGAACCTCTCGGCCACCGCCTCCATCTCGACGTTCATATCCGGCCCCGGCGCGCGATGCTCCATCGTGGCCCCGTGCAGATAATCCAGCAGGACATTACCGTTATGGCGGTAGTTGGGGTGGTTGTAGCCGGTGCGGTCCTCCAGCAGGATATGGCAGTCCATCCCCAGCCGCGCCGCCGCCGCCGCTGTCTGCCGCGCGTGGTTGGATTGGGTGGCGCCCTGCGTCAGCACCATATCCGCGCCCTGCGCCTGCGCTTCGGCCATCAGATATTCCAGCTTGCGGGTCTTGTTGCCCCCTGTCGACAGGCCGGTGCAATCATCCCGCTTGATCCAGATCTCTGGCCCGTCGAGCGCGGCGGACAGGCGCGGCAGGGGTTCCAGCGGCGTGGGCAGATGGGCCAGACGGATACGGGGGAATTTGGCGAGGTTCATGTCTTATCCTTTGCGCGTGACGGCCAGTCTGGTCATGGGGCAGAATTTGTCCAGTCGAATGTCGGCGCTGCGGGCATGGCCCTCCATCCCCTCGGTCCGGCTGATATTGGCCGTGACGCGCGCCAGATCGGGGAGCGCCTGCGCCGTCACCTGCTGCCACGTCACGCATTTGAGGAACTTGTGCACCGACAGCCCGCCGGTATAGCGCGCCGCCCCCGATGTGGGCAGGACATGGTTGGGGCCGGCGGCCTTGTCCCCGAAGGCCACGGTGGTTTCCGCCCCCAGAAACAGCGAGCCATAGGCCCGCAGCCGGCCCAGCCACCAGCCAAGATCCTGCGCCTGCACATGCAGATGTTCGGGGCCGGTGCGGTCCGCGACCTGCGCCATCTCCTCGGCGGTGTCGCACAGGATCACCTCGGCCAGATCGTGCCATGCGGTTGTGGCGGCAAGGCGGTTCGGCTCGGGCAGTTGCGCGAGGCAGGCAGGTACGCGGGCCATGACCGCCTGCGCCAGCGACGCGCAGGTGGTGACCAGCCAGACGGGAGAGTTCGCGCCGTGTTCGGCCTGTCCGACCAGATCCCACGCCACCAGTTTCGCATCGGCGCTGGCATCGGCCAGCACCATCGAATCGGTGGGGCCTGCGAACATGTCGATCCCTACGGGGCCGAACAACTGGCGCTTGGCCTCGGCTACATACTGGTTGCCGGGGCCGACGATGATATCGGCAGGGCGCGCACCGAACAGGCCCTGCGTCATGGCCGCCACGGCCTGCACGCCGCCCAGCGCGAGGATATGATCGGCCCCCGCCAGATGCATCGCATAGAGGATGGCAGGCGGAATCCCCTGCCCCGCGCGCGGCGGCGAGGCGGCGGTGACATGGGCAACTCCCGCCACCTTGGCGGTGGTGATCGTCATCAAAGCGCTGGCGATATGCGCATAGCGCCCGCCCGGCACATAGGCACCTGCAGCACCCAGCGGGATATAGCGCTGGCCTGCGGTCAGGCCGGGGCGCAGGTCTGTCTGCATATCGGTGCAGGTGGCGCGCTGCGCCTCGGCGAAGCGGCGGATATTGTCATGGGCATAGGCGATATCGTCGCGCAGGCTCTGCGGCACGGTGGCGATGGCGCTTTGAACCGTGTCCTCGTCCATGACAATCGGGCCGCCCCAGCCATCCAGCCGCCGCGCCAGATCGCGGGCCGCCGCCTCACCGCCCTGTGCGACCTGCGCCAGCAGTATGCGCACGCCGTCTGCTGTATCGGCCTGCGCCTGCGCCTCGGTGGCCTGCGCCGGTTTCAGAACTGTCACGGCCATGCCTGTCCCCTTTCGTCAGGCATTGGGACAAAGATCGCACCGCCGGACAAGGGGTGGCTCACTGACGCGGCGGTCATTTTCATCCAGACGAAACACGGTTTCGGGAAAGCTGAAAACCTGCATGCCTTGCTGTCATGGTCTGCGGCGATAGAATGGGCAGGATCGCGTCTGGAAAGGAAAGACCATGGGCAGCATCGTGATCCTGACGGGGGCCGGTATCTCGGCCGAAAGCGGGCTTGGCACGTTTCGTGACGTGGGCGGGCTGTGGTCGCAGCACCGGATCGAGGATGTGGCCACGCCGGAGGGCTTTGCCCGCGATCCGGCTTTGGTGCACGGGTTCTACAATGCAAGGCGGGCCAATGCGGCGGCGGCCGCGCCCAATGCAGCCCATCTGGCGCTGGCGCGACTAGAGGCGAAGTATGCCGGACAGGTCACCATCGTGACGCAGAATGTGGACGCGCTGCACGAGGCGGCGCGATCGCGCAATGTGCTGCATATGCATGGCACGCTGGCGGGAGCCTTGTGTGCCGCTTGCGAGCACCGCTGGACGGCACCGCCCGAGATGGCGCCCGGCCATCCCTGCCCCGCCTGCGCCGCCCCTGCCGCGCGCCCCGATGTCGTGTGGTTCGGCGAGATGCCCTATCATATGGAGGAGATCTGGGACCTGCTGCGCGCGGCTGACGTGTTCGCGGCGATCGGCACATCCGGTCAGGTCTATCCGGCAGCGGCCTTTGTGCAGGATGCGGCGCGGGCGGGCGCGCATACGGTCGAGATCAATCTGGAACCCTCTGCCGTGGTGTCCGATTTTGCCGAGACACGCTTTGGCAGAGCCTCGGATGAGGTGCCGCGCTGGGTGGAGGAGGTTCTGCGCGGCTGACCGAATAGGTAAAGCCGGACCCGTGAGGGCCCGGCTGATGGCGCTTTTGGTCGCGCAGGCGGTCAGTCTTGCTGTGTGCCGTGGCTTTGACCATGGCCGGAATGTGCGCCTTCGCCGGGTTGACGCTCCAGATCGACGGGCACCTGCACCACAACCTCGCCCGCTGTCTCGAAGATCAGCGTCAGGTCGATCACCTCGCCTTGCGTGAACGGCGCATTGAGGCCCATGAACATCACATGATGGCCGCCCCGCTCCATGATGATCTCGCCATCAGCGGGCAGCTCCAGCCCCTCTTCGACATGGATCATCCGCATCACGCCGTTCTCGTCCTCGCGGTGGGTGTGCAACTCGACCCGCGCGGCCACGTCCGATGCGGTTCCGATCAGCCGGTCATCCGGGCCGCCGTGGTTGTGGATTACCATGAAGGCGGCGCCTGTCGTGGCCATGCTCGAGGCGCTGCGGGCATAGGCATCATGCACCTCGACACCCTCGGCAAAGGCTGTGGTTGCCATGAAAACCGCCACGCTGGCGGCAAGGAATTGCGATTTGAAAGACATGCCGTCTCTCCTTCTGTCTGCTGTTGTCTCGATCTGAACGTGTCGGTCCGGATTCAGACCACAGCAGGCGGGCCACGCGCCGAGAAGGGCAGCATGCGCCGGGCAAGCGTGAGCGAAGGATAGGATGTGATCAGCGCCGCAGCGCGCCCCATTGGATGGGTCAGCGCAACATCGGCCTGCCCGACCGCGACGATCAGCGACAAGGTGCATTCGGGGCAAATATGCGCGGGGCCGATCGGCTGGCCGTCGCTATCCGTCAGGATGGTGACAGGGCCTCCGCCGGTGCAAAGCACCACCGCGCCGCCCACCCCCTGCATCCCGCGCGCTGCCGCCATGGACTGGGCCGTAAAGACCAGCAGCAAGGCAAGCGCGATTGCGCTGAGCGGGCGAAGGGCGTGACGCATGGCGCGGATATACGCCAAGGTGCTGCGGGCGCAAAGCTGAAATGGCGCGTCACTTTGGCATCCGGCCCGTGCAAACAGAAAAAGCCCCGCCGGATGGCAGGGCCAGATCCTGTTCATCGGATTGGCGGGATCAGGCGGTGGCCTGCGCCTTTGCGATCTCTTTCTTGATCTTCAGCGCCGTGTCGGACAGCGTGTCGTCCTTGGCTTTCGCCAGAAACGCGTCCAGACCACCACGGTGATCGACCGAGCGCAGAGCCGCGGCAGAAATCCGCAGTTTCACAACACGGTTCAGTGTTTCGGACTGAAGCGACACATCGTTCAGGTTCGGCAGAAACCGGCGACGGGTCTTGTTGTTGGCGTGGCTGACATTGTTGCCAGACATCGGGCCTTTTCCGGTCAGTTCGCAGCGGCGCGACATGGCTTTATCCTCGTCTTGATCAGGGGCGCGTCTGGCGCCTTCAACACATGGGAGCACCGCCAAAGGCAGTCCCCCGAATTCCGTTCGGGGTGATTAGGCGGAATCGCCACAGGCGTCAAGGCCAAAGCGGCCCCGATGCCCGTGGCGCGGCTTCATCCCGTCTCGGCCCCGATGAAGCCGCCCGATTGCCGCGCCCAGAGCCCCGCATAGATGCCCCCCGCCGCCAGCAGATCGCCGTGGGTGCCTTCTTCGGCGATGCGGCCCTGATCCAGCACCACGATCCGGTCCATATGGGCGATGGTGCTCAGCCGGTGCGCGATGGCGATCACGGTCTTGCCCGCCATCATGTCATACAGCGTGTCCTGCACGGCGGCCTCGACCTCGCTGTCCAGCGCGCTGGTCGCCTCGTCCAGCAGCAGGATCGGGGCGTTCTTGAGGATCACGCGGGCCAGTGCGATCCGCTGGCGCTGCCCACCCGACAGCTTCACGCCGCGTTCGCCCACCTGCGCGTCAAAACCCTGACGGCCCTTGCCGTCCTGCAGATCGGGGATGAACGCGAGCGCCTGTGCCTGCGCTGCGGCCTGGCGCATTTCCGCCTCGGTCGCATCCGGCCTGCCGTAAAGCAGGTTGTCCCGCACCGAGCGGTGCATCAGCGCGCTGTCCTGCTGGACCATGCCGATCTGCGCGCGCAAGGAGGACTGCGTGACATGGGCGATGTCCTGCCCGTCGATCAGGATGCGCCCGCCCTCTGCTGCATAAAAGCGCAAGAGCAGCTTCATCAGCGTGGATTTTCCCGCACCGGAGCGGCCCACAAGCCCCACCTTCTCGCCGGGTGCGATGGTCAGATCGACCCGTTCAAGCCCGCCGCTGGTGCGGCCATAGCTGTGGCTGACGCCATCGAGCACGATCCCGCCGCGGGTTACCTTCAAAGGCACTGCATCTGCTGCATCGGGCAGCGTGATCGGTTGCGCGATGGTCTGCATGCCTTCGGCCACCACACCCAACTGGCGGAAGAACGTGGTCAGCGCCCACATGATCCAGCCCGTCATCGCATTGAGGCGCAGGGTCAGCGCGGTGGCTGCCGCGACAGCACCCACGCTCGCCTCGCCCTGCATCCACAGCCAGATCGCCCAGCCGACAACCCCCACGATCAACAGACCGTTCAGGAAGACGAGGCCGAAATCCATCTTGGTATAAAGCCGCATCTCGGCCTGAAAGGTCAGGCGTGCCTCCTCGATCGCCTCGCGGGCAAAGGCCAGTTCGCGGCCCTTCTGGTCGAACATCTTGACCGAATGGATATTGGTGTAGCTGTCCACCACGCGTCCCGTGACCGCGCTGCGCGCATCCGACGCCGCCTCGGACGCAGGCTGCACACGCTTGATCGCCCAGCGCATCAGCCCGGCATAGGCCACCAGCCATGCGATCAAGGGCAGCATCAGCCGGGGATCGGCCTGCCCCAGAATCACCACTGCGCCCACCACATAAGCGATTGAAAACGTGATGGCGTCGAAGACCTGAAATACCGCCTCGCCCGCCGCAGGCGGCGTCTGCATGATGCGGTTCGCGATACGGCCCGCGAAATCATTCTCGAACCAGCCCACCGATTGGCGCAGGACATGGGCATGCGCGCGCCAGCGGATCAATGTGCCGAAGTTGGGCAGGATCGTATTGTTGAGCAGCAAGACATTCGCCGCCTGAATCGCCGGGCGCAGGATCAGGATGAACACCACCAGCGCGATCAGCATGGTGCCATGCTCGGCCCAGACGCGCCCCGGATCACCCTGTAACAGATCGACGATCCAGCCCATCACCCAGATCAACGCAATCTCGACCGCCGCCACCAGCACGGATGTGATGCCGGTGATCCAGAACACGCGTTTGAACGGCTGCGCGTAATCCAGCATGAACCGCCACAGGGTTTGCGGCGGATGGTCTTTTTCGGGATAGGGACCATAGGGATCGACAAGATTTTCAAAGAAACGGAACATGTATGGCAGCTTTCTGTGCGGCACCGCCTTAGCTGGCACCCTTTTGGGTGACATAGCCGAAAGCCCCGACCGGCGCAGCCCCGAACCTGGCCAAAATCCCGCTTTCAATGCAGCCCGCCCCGCATTATATGCGCGCAATGACCCATAACCCGCCCAGCCCCAATCCGCCCAGCCCGAACCCTCCCAGCCTGCGGCCCGACCTTGCGCCGCGCGCACGGATCAAGGACGCGCCACGCCCCGGCCAGCCGACCATCGGCATGGTCAGCCTCGGCTGTCCCAAGGCGCTGGTCGACAGCGAGCGCATCCTGACCCGCCTGCGGGCCGAGGGCTACGCCATCAGCCCCGATTATTCCGGCGCGGATGCGGTGATCGTGAACACCTGCGGTTTTCTGGACAGCGCCAAGGCGGAAAGTCTGGAGGCCATCGGGGAGGCCCTTGCCGAGAATGGCCGCGTGATCGTGACAGGCTGTCTGGGCGCCGAGCCCGAATACATCACCGGCGCGCATCCGAAGGTGCTGGCGGTGACAGGCCCGCATCAATACGAGGCGGTGCTGGATGCCGTGCACCGCGCCGTGCCGCCGTCGCCCGATCCGTTCATCGACCTGCTGCCCGCATCGGCTGTGTCATTGACGCCGCGCCACTACAGTTACCTCAAGATTTCAGAGGGTTGCAACCACAAGTGCAAGTTCTGCATCATCCCCGACATGCGCGGGCGGCTCGCCAGCCGTCCGGCCCATGCCGTGCTGCGCGAGGCGGAAAAGCTGGTGCAGAATGGCGTGAAGGAGTTGCTGGTGATCTCGCAGGACACCTCCGCCTACGGGGTGGATATCCGGCACGCCGAGGCCAACGGCCACCGCGCGCATATCACCGATCTGGCGCGCGATCTGGGATCGCTGGGCGCTTGGGTCCGGCTGCATTACGTCTACCCCTATCCGCATGTGCGCGACCTCATTCCGCTGATGGCGGACCCGGCCTCGGGCGTGCTGCCCTATCTGGATATCCCGTTCCAGCACGCGCATCCGGATGTGCTGCGCCGCATGGCGCGGCCTGCGGCTGCGGCAAAGACGCTGGACGAGATCGCGGCATGGCGCGCTACCTGCCCCGATATCACCCTGCGCTCTACCTTCATCGTCGGCTATCCCGGCGAGACGGAGGCCGAGTTCCAGACGCTGCTAGACTGGATGGACGAGGCGCAGTTGGACCGTGTCGGGTGCTTCCAATATGAAAACGTCGCCGGTGCGCGCTCCAACGCCCTGCCGGATCATGTTGCCCCAGAGGTCAAGCAGGAGCGCTGGGACCGTTTCATGGAAAAGGCGCAGGCGATCTCGGAGGCGAAACTGGCCGCCAAGGTGGGCCGCACCGTCGAAGTCATCGTGGACGATATCGACGAGGACGGCATCGCCACCTGCCGCACATGGGCCGACGCGCCGGAGATTGACGGCAATCTGTTCATCGACGAGGAGACACAGACGTTATCCGTCGGTGACGTTGTCAAGGTCGAGGTCGACGAGGCGGGCGATTATGACCTGTGGGGACGGCTGGTGCGCTGATCCGCCTGCGACAGGGTGGCAGGCCACCTTGCCCCCTGCCGCCTTTCCGCTACCTCATCGTCATGAGCCAAACCGATACCCGCGTTTTGTATAATCACGACTGTCCGGTCTGCCGGGCAGAAATCACGCATTACGCGGATTACGCCGGGCGCGAAGGTCTGGCCATCGGCTTCGATGATCTGAACCGCGTCGATCTGGGGATGTGGGGCGTGACAGCGGATCAGGCCGCGCGCCGCCTGCATGTCGTGCATGAGGGGCAGGTTCTGTCAGGCATTGCAGCCTTCATCACCCTGTGGCAGCAGATGCCGCGCTATCGCTGGCTGGCCCGGATCGTGGCGCTGCCGGGCATCCGGCATATCGCCGTTCTGGTCTATGACCATGTGCTGGCACCGGCGCTCTACTGGACGCATCTGCGGCGCTTGCGCCAAGGCGGCTGAATCCTGTCCAAAAATCCCGTCAACTTGCACCTTTGTCTTCCATCATCCGCTTCAGTCGTACCAGCTCCGGTGCAACGAGACAGCCCTGCGGCGATGCCTCTCCCGCCTCCGCCACGCCGGCCAGCCAGATCTCGCATCCCCCGACCACGTCACAGGTCCGGCAGCGGTTGACCAGTGCGCGGTAACCGTCCCGATCCAGATGCCCGCGGGCCACAACCGCCCCGAGGCTCAGATCCATGACCCGCGCCACCGACCTGACGAGCCAGAAGTGGCGGTCAGGATCGCCAAGATGCAGGATGGGGGATGAATTGCTGCCCGCGCCTTGGTTCTGCTTTTCCCCAGGATCAAAATCTGTCGAGAGCATCGAAAGCCCCGGCATTCCGACAGAAATAGGGGGTCGTCGCTGCAGCGGAGGCCCCTTTGGCGGATGATCTTCGCTGGCTGTCCAACCATGCCTCGCACCCTTCGGGATTGGCGCAACCGGTGCAGCGCAATACCAAATCGGGCAGCGCACCCGGGGCCAGTTGCCCCCGCAGCACAGCTTCTTCCAGATCGACGCCCAGCGTTTCAGCCATGCGGTCAACCAATGCCGCATGGCGGCGCAATGTCAGGTTCTGTGGCATTTGCATTTCCTCGGCTTTTCCCGGCTCCGGAGGCGGGCGGGATGGACCGACGATGCCGCAAAGCCGCCAGCGCCGCCTTGACCTGAATCAAGCCATCCCTGCGGATCTGCGAAGGCGCATACGCCCCGCGCGGGATTACAGCCCCGCTGCCACCCGCTGCACCACAGCCAGCCGGTTCGCATTGGGCGGGTGGGTGCCAAGGAAACGGTTGCCCGGATCGGGGATGCGGTTGAAAAACAGCGCCCCCCTGACAGGATCGAACCCGGCGCGCGCGGTCAGTACAGTGCCGAGGGCATCGGCCTCAAGCTCGAATTCCTTTGAATAGGTCCGCGCGCCGACCGTCGCCCCCAGTTCCTGCGCCGATCTGAGCGCGCCGACATCGGCCCCGGTCAGCGATGCCAGCCCCGCGAAGATCACGGCCCCGGCGGCGGCATTCTGTTGCTGGCGCGGAATATGCGCGGCGATGTGATGCGCCGCCTCATGCGCCATGACAAAGGCCAGCTCATCGGCATTGCCCATGTCGTTCAGAAGCGCCACCGTGAACCCGATCACAGGGCGGCCCGACCGGTCGAGCGTCTGGAACGCATTGGGGGCCTGTCCGGGGCGGTCGTCGACCACGATCAGGAAATCGCAGTTCACGCCCGGCCGCTGCCGCCGGCATTCCTGTTCCGCCACCGGCTTGATCCGCTCCACCACCTGCGCGAAATTGCGCGCCGAGACAGGTACGCGCGCCACAGGTGCAGCGGCCAGCGATGCGTTCGCGGCAGGTCGCGGCGCTTGCGGCATGTCCATCGGGCCGACGCATCCGGCCAGCACCATCGCCACTGTCAGAACAAACCACCGCATGATGCCGCCTCTCGCTGTTATTTATATTGTGATGTTGTTCTTAGCAGTCTTGCCGCGCCGCGCCAGACCTTCTCACGCGCTATTGAGCGCGCCGCGGCTCTGCCAGCTTGCGGTTGGCGGGATACGAGGCTTGCATTGGCCGATTTCCGCCTTAGGCTGCGAGCATGTTTACCATCGAACACGAATTTGACGCCACAGTGATCACCCTCGTTGACGAGGGCGCGCGGCATTTGCACGAGGATGTCATCGTGAATGCCTTCGAGGATTGCGTGACGATCGAGCAATTCGACACGCGGCTGGACCGGGTGGAGAAGGTCACCCTGTCGATGACGCAGATCCGCGACCTTGCGGCGGCCCTGAACCTGCCCGAAGGGGTCTACCACTTGCGCCGCGACACCTGAGATGGCCTGCGTTCCGGCTCTCCTGCCCGCTTCTTCTTGCGGACAATATCCCCGCCGGAGGCCCCCGCCCGCCACAGGCGCGCCTTACGGGGCGGGCCGTTGTGGGACAGGTCATGATATCGCCTTCGGCGAGGATATTTGATGCAAGAAGAAACGGATGGCGCGCGTATGACGACAGCTTTTTTCTGGGATGAGCGGTGTTTCTGGCATGCAGGCGGCAATTACGCGCTGACCCTGCCCCTGGGCGGATTGGTGCAACCGCTGGCGGCCGGTGGCTTGCCGGAGAACCCCGAGACCAAGCGGCGGCTCAAGAACCTGATGGACGTCACGGGCCTGTCCGATGATCTGCAGATGCGCCGTGCTGTCGCCGCCACATGGGAGGATCTGGCGCGCGTGCACCCGGAGGAGTTTCTGCAACGGTTCAAGGATCTGTCCGATCTGGGCGGTGGCGAGCTGGGCCTGCGGACGCCCTTTGCCAAGGGCGGATTCGAGATCGCGGCGTTGTCGGCGGGCCTTGCCAAGGCGGCGGTGCTCGCCGTCTGGGACGGCACGTTCCGCAATGCCTACGCCCTGTCTCGCCCGCCGGGGCATCACTGCCTGCCGGACTGGCCCAACGGTTTTTGTCTGCTCAACAATATCGGCGTTGCCATCGGCGCGGCCCGCGCTGCAGGGCATCAGGGCCGGATCGCGGTGATCGACTGGGATGTGCACCACGGCAACGGGACCGAAGCGGTGTTCTATGACCGCGCCGATGTGCTGACCATCAGCCTGCATCAGGAGCGCAACTATCCGGTCGATACCGGCTTTATCGAGGATCGTGGCCGCGATGCGGGGCTGGGGTTCAACATGAACATCCCGTTGCCGCCCGGTGCCGGCCATGTCAGCTATCTTGAGGCGATGGAGCGGATCGTGCTGCCCGCGCTGGAGCAGTACCGCCCCGACATGATCATCATCGCCAGCGGCTATGATGCGGGCTGTTTCGATCCGCTCGCACGCATGCTGGCCACGGTCGAGACTTTCCGCGCAATGGCGCAGCAGGTGCTGGAGGCGGCGGACAGGCTCTGCGACGGTCGCCTCGTCATGGTGCATGAGGGCGGCTATTCCGAGGCCTATGTGCCATTCTGCGGCCATGCCGTCATTCAGGAGATGGCAGGCAGTGCCGTGGATGCGCCCGACCCGCTCGCCCCTATTGTGGCCGCACGCCAGCCATCGGCGCGGATGGATGCTTTCGTCAGCACGTTGATCGGCGAAATAGCCGAGGCTTTGCTGCCTTTGCCCGAGATGCCGTGACTCACGGGCTTGACCCTGCCCCCTTCACGCCCGACATAAGACAGGCCAGCCAGTCCGCACCGTCGGACCAAGCGACAGACGGACTTCAGGCCAAAGGACGCTTCCATGCCCGATCCAAACCCCGCCGCCCTTGATTTTCTTTTGACACGGCGCTCGCGTCCGGCAAAGACACTGGGCCTGCCCATCCCGACGCCGGAGCAGTTGATCCCGATCCTGACGGCCGCCGCCCGCAGCCCCGACCACGGCAAGCTGGAGCCATGGCGCTTTGTGGTGCTGGAAGGCATCGCATTGCGACGGCTTGGCGATCACGCCAGAGCCCGCGCCTCGGACCTTGGGCTTGACGCGGAACAGGCCGACAAGGGCGCGCAGCAATTCGAGACCGGACATCTGGCCGTGGCGGTGATCGAGGTGCAGAAACCATCCGACAAAATCCCCGCGCTGGAGCAAACCTATGCCGTGGGCGGCGTCTGTCTGGCCTTGCTAAACGCCGCGCTGGCCAGCGGATGGGGTGCGAACTGGCTGTCTGGCTGGCCCAGCCATGACCGCGCCTTCATGGAGCAGGCGCTAGAACTGGCCGCGCATGAGCGGATCGCGGGCTTCATCCACATCGGCACCGAGACCAGCGCGCCGCCGGACCGTCCGCGTCCCGATCTGGCGCAGATTGTCACGTGGCACCGATCCTGAGGAGCATGACGCAATGGCCGCAGGGCTGATCCTTGCATCTTTCGCCAAGGCGCTGGGGCAGCTTGGTGATCGCCGTCTGTCGCGAGTGTTCTGGCTTGGCATCGCGCTGGCCCTGCTGCTGCTGGCGCTGGCCTCGGCCGGGGTGCAGGCGCTGCTCGTCTGGTGGGCCAGTGATGGCGTCACCCTGCCCTATATCGGCGAGGTGCAATGGTTTGCAGCAATTGCAGGCTGGTCCGGTCCCGCCGCGATGATCCTGTTCTCGGTCATCCTGATGGTGCCCGTCGCCTCGGCTATGTCCTCGCTGTTTCTGGACCGCGTGGCCGATGCCGTCGAGGCACGGCATCATCCGCAGGCAGGTGAGCCCAAACCAGTGCCCCTGTCAGAAACGGTGGTGGATGCGGTAAGCTTTCTGGGTGTGATGCTCGTGGCCAACGCCATCGCGCTAGTGCTCTACCTGATCTTCTCGCCCGTGGCCCTGTTCATCTTTTGGGGGCTGAACGGCTATTTGCTGGGGCGCGAATATTTCACCCTCGTCGCGATCCGGCATCTGGGACGGGCACGGGCCTACGAGTTGCGTCGCACCCATCGTGCGACGGTCTGGCTGGGGGGTATTCTGATGGCGGTGCCGCTGTCGATCCCTCTGCTCAACCTCGCGATCCCTGTGCTGGGGGCCGCGACGTTCACGCATATCTATCACGGGCTGATGCGCCGCGACGCGCGGGCCGGATAACGCGCTCACGTTTGTCGGCTTGGCGCTTGCGCTCAGGGGCGCGGGCCCATCCGCTCGAACCAGTCGAGATCGCGCACTGTCAAAGTGCCGGACAGAATCACATAGGCAGCGATGACCCAGAGCACGGCGGCAATCCCTGTCGTGATCAGCGCCCGCTTTGGCAATTGCGGCTCGTGCGGCGCGCCTGCATGGGTCCCGCGCACGATCTCGCCGATATCGCCCTGCGTCTTCAACCGGATCGGCAGCACGACAAGGAAGGTCAGAAACCATAGCACCGCATAGAGAACGAGACCCGAGGCAATACCCATCAGACCTGCTCCAGCTCGACGAGACAGCCGTTGAAATCCTTGGGATGCAGGAACAGCACCGGCTTGCCATGCGCGCCGATTTTCGGCTCGCCCGTGCCCAGAACGCGCGCACCTGTGGATTTCAGGTGGTCACGGGCCGCAATGATATCGTCCACCTCGTAGCAGACATGATGGATTCCGCCCGAGGGGTTCTTTTCCAGAAATCCCTTGATCGGGCTGTCATCTCCAAGAGGATAAAGCAGTTCGATCTTGGTATTGGGCAGTTCGATGAACACCACGGTCACGCCGTGGTCCGGCTCGTGCTGAGGTGCGCCGACCTTTGCGCCAAGCGCATTGCTGTATTGCGCCGAAGCCGCCTCGAGGTCAGGCACGGCGATGGCAACATGGTTAAGGCGACCGATCATGGGGCATCTCCTGAAGTGGGCATGTGTCACGCGCGGTTATGCGCCGCAGGGCCGCTTTAGGCAAGATCAACAGGGGCGACATCTGCGCACGGGGGCGGGTGGCGAGGCGGACGGGCGGCGTTAACCGCGTCTTAGGGTTGTTCGGCCCACTCTGTAGAGGTGAGTCGGGGGCCGTTGCGCCGAACAGCCCGGCCCTGCCCTGAAACCGCTGGACATAAGGATAGCCCCATGGATGACCGCGACCCCTTTACCATGATGCGTATACCCTCGGCCGCGCGGCCCCTGTTGGGGATCACTGTCCTGCTGGTGGAGGACAGTCGCTACGCATCGGAGGCGATGCGCCTTTTATGCATGCGCTCCGGCGCGCGTATCCGGCGCGCTGACTGTCTGCGCTCCGCAAGACGGCATTTACAGGTCTACCGTCCCTCCGTGCTGATCGTCGATCTGGGGTTGCCGGACGGGTCTGGGCTAGACCTCATCGCCGAGACGCATCAGGCATCGCCGCGCATCTCGACCATTCTGGGGATCAGCGCCGATGACCACGGGCAGGCCCGGTGTGAAGCGGCGGGTGCTGACGGATTCCTTGCCAAACCGCTGCAATCTCTTGCCTTTTTCCAGCAGGAAGTGCTGCGACACCTGCCTGTGGAAATGCAGCGCAGCGGCCCGCAGATCTTGCATGAGCAGGTGATCCATCCCGATTTCATCGCCTACCGGGACGATATCGCCCATATCGCCGATCTGCTGGATGGCCCGACCGATGATGCGGTTGTGTCCTATGTCACGCAGTTTCTGGAAGGCGTGGCGCGCATGGCGGGGGACAGCGCATTATTGGTGGCGAGCCGCGCATTGCGCGCCGCACAAGACCAGCGCCGGCCGTTACGCGCAAATCTGGCGCAACTGGCTGGCCTGCTGCAGGACCGGCTGGCAGAGCGGGTTGCGATCTGATCACCGGAGTGCCTGCGCATGCATGCGTGTGTGACATGTAACGGCCCGTTCATGCCAGCCGCAGCCACCGCAAGACTTGGACTTTCTGGTCCGTGGTTGGCGGAAAAGGGCCAAAAACCCCCTTCCACCTTGCACATATCTGCGCGGATCGCCCGATAGAAGCCTGCCCGCGCAGGATCACTCCTGCGGAATGACCCGCAGGTTCAGCTCCATCAATTGCTGGCTCAATGGCTCGCTGGGTGCCCCCATCATCAGGTCTTCGGCCCGCTGGTTCATCGGGAAAAGGATGACCTCGCGGATATTCGCCTCATCGGCCAACAGCATCACGATCCGGTCGATACCCGCCGCACAGCCACCATGAGGCGGCGCGCCGTACTGGAAGGCGTTGACCATACCGCCAAAGCGTTTCTCGACCTCTTCCTTGCCGTAGCCCGCAATCTCGAAGGCTTTGAACATGATTTCCGGCTTGTGGTTCCGGATGCCCCCGCTGACCAGTTCATAGCCGTTGCAGGCCAGATCATACTGGAACCCGCGCACATCCAACGGATCACCCATCAGCGCCTCCATCCCGCCCTGCGGCATGGAGAAGGGATTGTGTTCGAAGTCGATCTTGCCGGTTTCGGCGTCCTGTTCGTAGATCGGGAAATCGACGATCCATGCAAAGGCAAAACGCTCCTTGTCGGAGAGGTTCAACTCCTCCCCGATGACAGTGCGGGCCTTGCCTGCGACGGTCTCGAACTGTTTTGGCTTGCCACCAAGGAAGAACGCCGCATCGCCGACGCCAAGGCCGAGTTGCTGACGGATCGCCTCGGTCCGCTCGGGGCCGATGTTCTTGGCAAGGGGGCCAGCGGCTTCCATACCGCCCTCGGCCTCGCGCCAGAAGATATAGCCCATGCCGGGCAGTCCCTCTTTCTGGGCGAAGGCGTTCATGCGGTCGCAGAATTTGCGGCTGCCGCCACCGGGGGCGGGGATGGCGCGGATCTGGGTGCCGTCCTGTTCCAGCAGTTTGGCGAAGATGGCAAAGCCGGAACCGGCGAAATGCTCGGACACGACCTGCATCTTGATCGGGTTGCGCAGGTCGGGCTTGTCGGTGCCGTACCAGAGTGCTGCGTCTTTATAGGAGATCTGCGGCCAGTCGGCTGCGGCATCCACTTTACGCCCGCCGCCGAATTCCTCGAACACGCCGGCGATCACCGGCGAGATGGTGTCGAACACATCCTGCTGGGTGACAAAGGACATCTCCACGTCGAGCTGGTAGAAATCCGTGGGGCTGCGGTCGGCGCGCGGGTCCTCGTCGCGGAAACAGGGCGCGATCTGGAAATATTTGTCAAAGCCCGAGACCATCAAAAGCTGTTTGAACTGCTGCGGGGCTTGCGGCAGGGCGTAGAATTTGCCCGGATGCAGGCGCGACGGCACCAGAAAATCGCGCGCGCCCTCAGGCGAGGAGGCGGTGATGATCGGCGTCTGGTATTCGAGGAACCCCTTGTCCCACATGCGTTTACGCATCGAGGCGACCACATCGGAGCGCAACACCATGTTGCGCTGCATCGCATCGCGGCGCAGGTCGAGGAAGCGGTAGCGCAGGCGCGTTTCCTCGGGATATTCCTGATCGCCGAACACCATCAGCGGCAGTTCCTTGGCCGCCCCCAGCACTTCGATATCGCGGATGAACACCTCGATCTCGCCGGTCGGAATCTTGGCGTTTACGAGGGAGGCATCGCGCGCCTTGACCTCGCCGTCGATGCGGATGCACCATTCGGAGCGGACTGTTTCCACTTGTGCAAAAACGGGGCTGTCGGGATCGCACAGCACTTGGGTGATGCCGTAATGGTCGCGCAGGTCGATAAACAGCAAGCCGCCATGATCGCGCACGCGGTGGACCCAGCCGGACAAGCGGACAGTATCGCCCACGTGAGAGATGTTCAGATCGGCGCAGGTATGGCTGCGATAGGCATGCATGGGGCGGTCCCTTCGGGGCAAATGAGTTGGCCCGATACACCGCGCCTGCGCGTGGAAGTCAAGGGATCAGCCCGATTCGGGCTTTTCATGCGGGATCGCGGCGCATCTCGAAGCGACAGGCGGCATGACCGGTGGCGCAACAGCGCGGCTCGTGGCAGGTGAGGCGCGGATGAACGAGGGTCTGAAAGAGCCGTGTGAAGACGCCCCGATGCCAGTCGCATAAGGGATGCTCCGCCACCTCGCCGCGCACCAGTGGATTGGCACTGACCTGCCCCCCGGAAGTTCCCTCAAACTGATGTAGAGTCTGCCGAACCTTTGAAGGAGCAGACGACATGAGGAAAAGCCGTTTCACCGAAGCGCAGATCATCGGAATGATCAAAGAACAAGAAGCTGGCATGGCCAC
>JAGXGW010000003.1 GCA_024636555.1 Paracoccaceae bacterium
GCACATAGCCACGGCCCCAGACGGTTTCGATGTAATTCTCGCCCCCCGTGGCTGTGGCGAGTTTCTTGCGCAACTTGCAGATGAACACGTCGATAATCTTCAGTTCCGGTTCGTCCATCCCACCGTAAAGGTGGTTCAGAAACATCTCCTTGGTCAGCGTTGTGCCCTTCCGCAGGCTGAGCAATTCCAGCATCTGGTATTCCTTGCCGGTCAGATGCACGCCCTTGCCCCCGACATCGACGGTTTTGGCATCCAGATTGACGTTGATCTTGCCGGTGCGGATCACCGATTGCGAATGCCCCTTGGAGCGGCGGATGATTGCATGGATGCGCGCCACAAGCTCGTCACGGTGGAACGGTTTGGTCAGATAGTCATCCGCTCCGAAGCCGAAGCCCTTGATCTTGTTGTCGGTATCATCCGCGCCTGACAGGATCAGGATCGGGGTCTCGATCCGGGCAAGGCGCAACTGGCGCAGTACCTCATGCCCGTGCATATCCGGCAGGCCGAGATCGAGAAGGATCAGATCGTAATCGTAGAGTTTCGCCAGATCGATCCCTTCTTCCCCCAGATCGGTCGTGTAGACGTTGAGATTGGCATGGATCAGCATCATTTCGATGCTTTTCGATGTCGTCGGATCATCTTCAACCAGCAGCACACGCATAATCATACTCCGTCAAGGTTCGTTACCAGATCCGACCTTGACCAAAAAAAGTTAACCTATGGTTACCTTAACTAGAAAAAACTTAGCATCACATCTCATGGTTGTCGATATTTTTGCACGGCTGTCGCCCTGAGGGCCGCAACGCCGTGCAGCCGTACCGCGCGTTGCCAGCCTGTGAACTCATCCTCGCTGAGCGCGTAGCGCGCCAAAGCCTCGCTCCGGCTGATCAGCCCGGCCTCCACCGCGCGCACCACGGCAGCCTTGCGGCTGGCCACCCAGCGGCGGGTCTCGGGCGGTGGCAAATCCGCGCGGGTCATGACCGATCCGTCCGGCAGCGTGACCGCACGCGGACCATCAACCTTTTTCAGATACATGCCGGTTTTCCTTTCCATTTGCAGCAGCATGCCGCAAACGCACTTAACGGTGTGTGAAACAGGGGCTTGAGAGTATCTCGGATTTTCCTATATTCTCACGGACTTTCCGGACCAGACCGTGGCATGCACGCAAACCGGCAATTTTCCCAGACCCAAGGAGGCCATGATGGCCCTCGATACCGACGCACCGCTCAATTCCCTCGGCTTTGCCAAGCCCCCCGCGCAAACCCGCGTGGTGGTGGCGATGTCGGGCGGGGTCGACAGTTCGGTCGTGGCAGCCCAACTGGCCGAGGAAGGCTATGACGTGGTGGGCGTGACCCTGCAGCTTTACGATCATGGTGCGGCGCTGGCCAAAAAGGGTGCATGCTGCGCGGGGCTGGACATTCACGATGCGCGCCGCGTGGCCGAGACGATGGGCTTTCCGCATTACGTGCTTGATTACGAGAATGTCTTCAAGGATGCGGTGATCGACGAGTTTGCCGACAGCTATCTGGCGGGCGCCACACCCGTGCCCTGCATCCGCTGCAACGAACGGGTCAAGTTCAAGGACCTGCTGGAGACCGCCCGCGACCTGGAGGCGGATTGCATGGCGACGGGGCATTATATCCAGCGCAAGACCGGCGCCCTCGGGCCGGAGCTGCATGCCGCCGCCGATGCGATACGCGATCAAAGCTATTTCCTGTTCTCGACCACGCCAGAGCAACTGGATTACCTGCGTTTCCCCCTTGGTCATCTGACAACCAAGGCCGAAACGCGGGCCTTGGCCGCGCGCTACGGTTTGCCTGTTGCCGACAAGCCGGACAGCCAGGATATCTGCTTTGTGCCCAATGGCAATTATGCTGCCGTCATCGAGAAGCTGCGCCCCGGCGCGGCAGAGCCGGGCGAGATCGTCGATGTCTCGGGCCGTGTGCTGGGGACGCATAAGGGGGTGATCCACTATACGATCGGGCAGCGGCGCGGGCTTGGCATCGGGGGATTGGAAGACCCGCTTTATGTGGTGCGCCTCGATGTCGATGCAAAGCGCGTGATCGTCGGCCCGAAAGAAATGCTCTCGACCCGTATCGTGCCGCTGCGCGAGATCAACTGGCTGGGCGATGCCCCCTTTGACAGCGCGGCGGAATGGCACGTGACGGTCAAGGTCCGCTCCACCCGCCCGCCGCGCGAGGCGGTGATCCGGCCCTTGTCGGCCACAACCGCGACGGTGGAATTGCTGACACCGGAGGAAGGCATCTCGCCTGGTCAGGCTTGCGTCTTCTACGATCCCGCAAGCACGCGGGTTCTGGGCGGGGGCTGGATCTGGAAGGGATAATCGCGAGCGCGGTGCTGGTGGTGCTGTCGTGTTTGAGTATTTGCAGAACGATAAAAGCGCGAAATCAGGCGCTTGCAGGCAGTTTCTCAAGTATTGCTTGAGCGGCGCGCAGTCCCGGGGCCTGCCCGCCCGCGCCCAGACGTTCCATCGTCAGCCGCATTGCCGCGCGTTGTGCATCCGGTGCCTGCATAAGGTCGTGCAGCGCGGTGGCAATCTTGTCTGGCGTGCAGTTGCGCCCCAGACATTCCGGCACGCTGCGGGTCTCTGACACCAGATTGACGAGCGTGACAGTGTCGATTCGCAGCATCATGCCGATCAGGATGCGGCTGATCGGGTTCATGTCGTAGGCGATCACCATCGGCGTATCGGCGGCTGCCAGTTCCAGCGAGACAGTGCCCGAGGCCGCCAAGGCATAATCGGCAGCGCGAAAAGCGGCTCTCTTTTCAGCTTGATAGAGGGCGTTGCTCATGTCAGCAGGGTCAAGAACCAGCGGCGCGCCCGGCCAGCTGGCGCACAGATCGCGCACCAGAGGGGTGACATTCGCCGTTGTTGGCACCACGATCCGCAGGTCTGGATGCGTTTGCATCACGCGGGCCAAAGCCGCCCCGAAACGCGGCGCAAGGCGGGCTACCTCGCCACGGCGGGAACCAGGCAAGGCCAGCAGCAGTGGCGCATCACCGATACCGTGACGGGTGCGGAAATCTTGCGCCTGCGCCGGGCTGGCTTGCGGCTCGGCCACGACGGGATGACCGACAAAGTCGCACGCTACCCCGGCGGCCTGCATATAGGGCGGTTCGAACGGCAGCAGGGCCAGCACCTGATCGACGACCTTCGCCATCTTTGCCGCCCGCCCCGGACGCCACGCCCAGACAGAGGGGGCGACGTAATGCACGATGCGGATATCGCTTTGCGCCTTGACCAGTTTTGCCACGCGCAGGCAGAAATCGGGGCTGTCGATCGTGATCAGAACATCGGGGCGCGCCGCGATCACCGCCTCTGCGGTCTGGCGGATCCGGCGTTTGAGATGGCGGTATTTCGGCAGCACCTCGGCCAGCCCCATGATGCTGAGTTCGTCCATCGCAAACAGGCTCTCCAGCCCCTCGGCCTGCATCAACGGCCCGCCGATGCCGCTGAAATCCGGGCTTGCGAGATCACGCAGGCCCGCCATCAGGGCCGCCCCCAGCTTGTCGCCGGAGGCTTCTCCCGCGATCAGAAAGACTTTCATACGCCGCGCACCCAGAGAAAAAGCCCCTTTTCATCAAGGATTTGCAGCACATCGTTCAGGTCAAGGACAAACACGCCGTTTGCCGCAATCACGATGCCCTCCAGCCCCGCAGCGGCGGCGCGCCTTGCAGTATCGGGGCCGATCGTGGGCAGATCGACGCGGCGGTCCTGCGCAGGTTTCGGAGCCTTGTAGAGGATTGCTCCTGTCTTGGCGGGGCTGTCGTTCCCGCCCAGCCAGTCCAGTGCGGTTGTCGTCACATCCGTGAGCGCATCAAGCCCCCAGTCCAGCGGACCGGCGGCGGGATCGGGCGTCGTGCCGCCGGTGGCATAGCGCGAGAGCATCGCATCGGTCCCAGCCGCATCCTCGCGCGCCAGCACATCGCCGGGCCGGACGATGCAGGCCTGGCCCTGATCGGCGCGCCCCATCTCGGCCACGGTGGCAGATCCGAGACGGGCGGCAGTCTCATGTTGTGGCTGTGGTTTCCGCCGTGTCGGCACACCTGCGGACGGCAGCAAATCGGCGCAGATCTCGTGGGCGGCGCGGATGGTGAAGCCGGCCTCCTCGAAAATCGCGATCACGGCGCGCAAGGCCCCATCATCGCCCTGCCCCAAGGCCCGCATCATGCGCGGCACCAGCGGCATGGTGGCAGCATCCACCGCTGCGGGGTCGAGCGCGGGGCGGCCAATCGCGCCCGCCATGCAGATCTGCTGCACATCGCGCGCCTTGAGATCGGCGATGAACGTGCCCAGTTGTTCCACACGAAAGGTGATATCCGGGGTCAGGCGGTCCGGCGCGAAGCCTTCAAGCGCGGCCACCAGGACCGGCCCGTCATGGGACTTCACCACGTAATCCGGCAAAAGCCCGCGTCCTGCGATCAGCGCCAGCATCGACATCAGCCCGGTGTGAGAAAAGAGCGGTCAGAGCCCGCGGTGACGAAATCGACGATCTGGCGGACATAGTCGCTCTGCGTCTCGTCGCCCAGACGGCGGGCGCGGTCCTGAAAGGTGCCCTCGCCCTGTGCCAGCATCTGGAAGGCGGCCCTGAGCGCAGTGATATCGGCACGCGGCACGCCGCGGCGTTTCAGCCCGACAAGGTTCAGCCCGTCCAGCACCCCGCGCGGGGCTTGCACCAGTCCGTAGGGGATCACATCATTGGTCACCATCGTCACCGCCCCGATGATCGCGCCCTGCCCGATGCGCACCCATTGATGCACGCCGGACAGCCCGCCGATGATCACATCGTCCTCGATGACGCAATGCCCCGCAAGTGCTGCGTTGTTGACCACGATCACGCGGTCGCCGACATGGGCGTCATGGGCGATATGACAGCCCGCCATGAACAGCCCGTCATCGCCGATGCGGGTGATGCCGCCGCCGCCCTCGGTGCCGGTGTTCATCGTGACATGCTCGCGAATCCGGTTGCGCGCGCCGATGACCAGCCGTGTCTGCTCGCCCTTGAACTTGAGATCCTGCGGGATGCCGCCGATCACTGCGAAAGGATGGATCTCGGTCGCCTCTCCGACCTCGGTCCGGCCCGACAGCACGACATGGCTGTGCAGATGCACCCTGTCGCCCAGCGTGATGTGCGGCCCGATATGGCAGAAGGGGCCGATCACCACGTCCGCGCCGATCTGTGCGCCATCCTCGATGATGGCCGAAGGGTGAATCCGGCTGGGCATGGCTTACTCCTTGGGAAGGTCCATCATGGCGGTAAACTCGCATTCGGCCGCCATTTCACCATCCACCTCGGCCACGCCCTTGAAACGCCAGACCTTGCCGCCGGGCTTGCCGCGCAGCGTGGTGATCGTCATGCGCAGCACATCACCGGGCACCACCTTGCGGCGGAACTTGCAGCCCTCGATGGCCATGAAATAGACCAGCAACTCGCGATCCGCCATATCAAGCGCCACACCCACCATGACCGCCGCTGTCTGCGCCATCGCCTCGACGATGGTGACACCGGGCATGATCGGGTTGCCGGGGAAATGGCCCTGGAAATGCGGCTCGTTCATGGTGACATTCTTGATGCCCACAGCCGAGGCGGTACCATCGATCTCGACAACCCGGTCCACCAGCAGGAACGGGTAGCGATGCGGGATAATCCGCTGGATCAGCTGGATATCGGCGGTTTTCAATGGCTCTGTCATCTGCCCCTCGCTCAGCGCGTGCTGTCATTCTGTGTCGGACACGGGGTCCGAGGTCAAAGCCGGTCCGCCCTGCGGCTTGTCCGGAAAAGTGTTCCTGTCCCTACCAACCTGCCCACGAAGGGGCAAGCGTGACGGTGATCAGTCCGCATCAGCGGGCGGCGACGCATCGTTGCGGTTATCGTCGTTGCCGCCGTCAATGAAAGGGATATTCTGTCTGTCTGTTTGGGGAACCGTTTCGGTGCCGTCGCCGATGATCGCATCTATGCGGCGCGTGGCCTCTTCGGTCACGTCAATCGAGGCGCGGCTCATGACGACAGAGCGCGGATCAATGATCACAACCGCGCCCGCATCCACCATCATCTGCTGCAACACGGGCCGCGCTGTCTCCAGAAACGCGCGCTGCGCCTCTTCGGAACGCTCGCCGAGGGCGCGCGCCTTGGCGACCTGCTCGGTGCGGATACGCTGCACCTTGGTGTCAAAGGCATCGGCCAGCGCGCGGAAGGCTTCGGGGTTCATCGCGGGGCGGCGTTGGGTGAGATCTTTTTCGTCGGCCTCGAGCGCCGCCTCGATCTGCCGGTTCTCGGCCTCAAGGGTCGCACTTTCGGCAAGCAGTTCCGCCTCGATCCGCTGGCCGAATTCAGATCCCGCGAACAGCCTGTCCTGATCAAGCGACAGGATCGGGCTGCGGATCAGCTTGCCATCCTGAGCGGTGGCGAAACCGGCCAGCAGGATCAGGAGGGCGGCCAGCCCGCCCCGGGCGGACAAAGCCAGACGTCGCATCAGAACTGGGTCGAAACGGTCAGGTTGAAGGTCTGTTCGCTGTCAAACTCTTCTTTTTCGAGCGCTTTCGAGAAGTTGAACCGCAAGGGGCCAACAACCGAGTCCCAGAAGATCGACACCCCGACCACGTGGCGCAACGAGAAGTCCTCATAGATCGTGTTGGCATTCGTGATGTCCAGATCCCAGACCGAGCCGACATCATAGAAGACCCCGCCACGGATGCCGTATTCTTCCGGCAGTCCCAGCGGAAACTCCGCCTCGACCTTGGCCACGGCATAGATGTTGCCCCCCAGCGCGTCATCGACTGGCGCGCCGTTTGCATCGGTGCCGCGTTCGCGCGGGCCGATCCCGTCGGGTTCAAATCCGCGCATGATCGAGCCGCCGATCAGGTAACGGTCCGTCACGCGGCTGCTGCCATCCGTGAAATTGAGCAAGCCGCCCTCGACCGTGGCGCGTAGCGTGATCTCGTCATTCCAGACAGTCGTCTGCGCCTGCGCACGCGCGGTTGTCTTGACATAGGTGTTGTCACCGCCGAGACCGGCAAATTCCTGTCCGAACTGCAGCAGGAAACCCGCATCCGGGTTCAGACCGGAGCGCCGGTTATCGTAGCTGTAGGTATATCCCAGCGCAGAGGACCAAAGCTGTCCTTGCGCCTCTTCATCTGCCAGCAAGGTACCTTCCAGCGCGTAATTGCTGATTTCGACGCTCTCGACCTTGTAATAGGTCCGCAAACGTCCGGATTCGCTGACGGGGAAGGTCAGGCCGGGAATGAAACGCGCGATGGTCGTGTCATAGATCGAGAAAGAGTTGTTGGTCTCGCGGTAGCCCAGTTCCAGATCCAGTGCCAGATCGCGGCCCAGAAGAGAGGGTTCGCCGAAGCGGATCTCGTAGGCCTGATTATCCTCGGCCCCCGAGAAGGTCAGCCCAAGCCTTTGACCACGGCCCAGAAAGTTCGATTCGCTGAAACTGGCGATCAGGGAGAAACCGCCGTTGGTGCCGTAGGCGCCGCCGAAGGAAAGGCTGCCGGTGGGCTGCTCCTCGACATCAACATCCACGATCACCTGATCGGGCGAGGAACCTTCGCGCGCATTGACCTGTGCATCGGTAAAGAACCCCAGCGCCCGGATACGCTCTGCGCTTTCGCGGATTTCACGCGGGTTGAACGGATCGCCCTCCGCCACGCGGAACTGGCGGCGGATGACGCGGTCCAGCGTGGTGGCATTGCCTTCGATATCAATGCGTTCCACGAAAATGCGTGGCCCGCGCACCAGCGCGAATTCCACATCCAGCGTCAGGTCACGGTCGTTGCGCACGATCCGCGGCTCGACGCGGACGAAGTTGAGACCCTTCTGGATCGCAAGCCGTTCCAGACGGGCGATGTTGTTCTCGACGATCATGGGCGAGTAGATGCCGCCATCGCGGATATTCAGCGCCGTGCGGAACTCCTCGGCATTCACATCCGTCAGTTCCGAGGATGTTGTGACATTGCCAAAGCGGAATTGCTGGCCTTCCTGCACATTGAACGTGAGAAAGAAACCGTCCCGCTCCCGCGAGAGCTGACTATTCACAGCCGTGGTGCGGAAATCGATATAGCCGCGGGAGAAATAGAAATCCTGCAGAACCTGTTTGTCGAATTCGATCCGGTCGGCCACGAATGTGTCGCGCTGCACCAGAGCGCGGAAAATGCCGGCCTGTTTGGTCTGCAACACGCGGCGCAGGCGTGTATCCGAGAAGACGCGGTTGCCGGCAAAACCGATCCGCTCGATCTCGACCAGCCCGCCTTCGAAAATCTCGAACACCAGATCGACGCGGCTGTCGTTGCGGCGGATGATGCGCGGATTGACCGTGGCGGCCAGACGGCCGGCTTGCGAATAGGCATCTGCAATGGCGGCGGCGTCACGTTCGGCCATGGCGGGGTTGAAAACACGGCGCGGCTGCGACTCGATAAGCGAGCTCAGCACCTCATCGTTCAGGCGGCGGTTGCCTTCGATGCTGATCTGGTTGATCGTCGGGAATTCGGTGACGCTGATCACCAAAGTGCCGCCGCGCGGTTCCAGCGCGACGTCCTCGAACAGGCCACTTGCAAGGATGCGCTGATAGGCGTCGTTCAACTCGGCGGCAGAGACGGTTTGCCCGCGTCCGATCCCGGCATAGCTCAGGATGGTGCCGGATTCGATCCGCTGGTTGCCTTCGATCTGCACGGTGTTGAAACTGTAGGATTGTGCCTGCGCCGTATCCGCCGGCAGCATCAGTCCAAACGAAAACCCGGCCAGTACAAGCGGCCCCACCCAACCTGACAGGCCACCCTTTGCGAAACCCGTCCTTGCAGCCTTGTTCTTGCTGCGGACGCGGTGCCGCTCTCCCATTTGATCGGTCATCGGTCAACCCAGCCTTGCATTTATTGTTTCCAAGTCACTATCGGCATTGTACGCGCTTGTCAAAAGCCCAGACAGCGAAATGAAACGACCCGCATGAAAGATGCGGGCAGCATGGGAAATGGGTTACATATTCGGGGGTCAGGCGGCGTTTGGGCCGGACTGCGCGGCCAGATTACATCCACAGTCTTGGCAAAAGCGCGCCCGCGCTCAATGCCAGCAGGATCGTGGCCAGATACAGCAGGCGGTCCCAGTTGAGCGAGAGCAGCAGCCCAAGACCGCGCGCCGAGTTTTGAATGGTCTGCATTTGCGTTGTCTTTCACCAAAACCTGTCTTCGGACACGCGTATATCGGCAGAATATGGCCGATTTTTGGCAAGTATCCCAAAGGCGCTGTGGTTTCAGGCCCGCCTCTGCCCCCGGTCAGGGGCAGAAAATATCATTTGTCACGGCAAAGACCATCAAGGACAGGATCATCGTCAGGCCCACTGTCATCAGAACGCGCAGCACCTTGTCGCTGGGCGGTTTGCCCGCCACGGCCTCGTAGGCATAGAAAACCAGATGCCCGCCATCCAGCACCGGAATCGGGAACAGGTTGAGCAGACCCACAGCGGTGGACAGCACGGCGATGAAATAGATGAAATTGACCGTGCCCTGACTGGCCATCGCACCCGAAACCTCGGCGATCCCGATGGGGCCGGACATGTTGCAGGTGCTGATCGCGCCGGTGACCATGTGATAGAGGCCCGAAATGGACCCGCGCATGATCTCCCACATGCTGCCGACACCGGACATCAGCGCCTGCCCGAAACCAAGCCGCTCGGTCATCGGTTCGAAAAACAGCCCGCCGATAATTCCGATGCGCCAGTTCGTTTCGAATCCGCCGCCTTCCTGCGGCTCGTCGACACGGCGCGGCGTCAGGGTGACCTGCCGTTCCGTTCCGTCGCGCAGCACATCAAGCAACAGCGGCGCGCCCTCTGCGGCGGCCACCTTTTCGCGCAACTCGCGGAAGGCGTGGATCGGATCACCGTCCACCGCCACGATGACATCCCCGCCGCGCAGGCCGCTGGAGAAGGCCGCCGATTGCGGCGAGGTCTGCGTGACGACGGGCGGCATCGGATGCGGCCCCTGCACCGAGACCGAGCGCCCGTCCCGCTCCACCACGTAATC
Organism: Paracoccaceae bacterium; assembly: GCA_024636555.1. Lineage (GTDB taxonomy): Bacteria > Pseudomonadota > Alphaproteobacteria > Rhodobacterales > Rhodobacteraceae > Seohaeicola. Next base: position 10,040 of record JAGXGW010000003.1, read on the forward strand.
CAGCAGAGGCTGCGCGGGCAGCGCCTGTGTCAAGTCGCCAAAGCCGGCCTCGCCGATCGACGGCAGGCGCTGGCCTTCGATCTCAAGGATGACATCGCCGGGCATCACGTCATGCGCCGTGGCAACGGGGCGCAGATCGCCCACCGTCAGCGGATCGACCGCGATGCCCCGCGACAGGCCAATCGCGGTAAACACCACAATGGCCAAAACAAAGTTGAAAACAGGCCCCGCCGCAACCGTCAACGTGCGCGCCCAGAGCGGTGCGCCGTGCATGGTGCTGCGCCTCTCGGCGGCCGTCATCTCGCGCACAGCCTCGCCGTCCACCCCTGCGGATGCGGCATCGGAATCGCCGCGAAATTTGACAAATCCGCCAAAGGGCAGCAATGCGACCTGCCATTTGGTGCCGCGTCTGTCCACGCGCGAATACAGCACCGGCCCGAACCCCAGCGAAAACACGTCGGCATGGATTCCAGACCAGCGGCCCACGATGTAATGGCCGTATTCATGCACCGCGACGATCACTGACAACGCCACGACGAAAGCTGCGAGAGTCATGGCAAGACTGCCGAACTGGGGAAGAAGCGATGCAATATCCAAGGTGGTCCTGCTTTCTTTACTTACTCGGGAACGTGCCCGCGCGGGTCAGAGCGTCCGCGCCAGCATGGCTTCATCAGCCCTCACCCGTGCGAGATGGTCCACATGGGCCACCGTATCAAGGGAAATCTCGGCATCAATCAGGCCGGAATCGGATGACATTGCCGTCAGAACCTCTTCGACAACCACGGCCATATCGAGAAATCCGATTCGTCCGACGATGAAGGCATCCAGCGCGCGCTCCTTGGCGGCGTTGAAAACCGCCCCTGCCAGACCGCCGCGATGCATGACATCGCGGGCCAGCCGCAAGGCGGGGTATCTGGCAGGGTCCGGCGCGTGGAAATGCAGCGTGGCAATCGCGGCAAGGTCTAGCCGCGCCACCGGCAGGTCGCGCCGCTCCGGCCAGTGCAGCGCATAGCCGATGGCGTGGCGCATATCGGACGCGCCCAGATGGGCCATCAAGGCACCGTCGCGGAAGCCGACCAGCGCATGGACCAGCGATTCAGGATGCAGGATCACCTCGATCTGATCCGGCGCTATGCCGAAATATTCCTTGGTCTCAATGACCTCCAGCGCCTTGTTGAACATGGAGGCGGAGTCGATCGTGATCCTTTGGCCCATATCCCAATTGGGATGACAGGAGGCTTCGGCCAAGGTCGCCCGTGCCAGCCTGTCCAGCGGCCAATCGCGGAACGCCCCGCCGCTGGCGGTGATGATGATGCGCTCCACCGCCGCGATATCCTCGCCAGCCAAAGCCTGAAAAATCGCCGAATGCTCGCTGTCCACCGGCAGGATGCGCGCGCCGTGTCGGGCCGCTGTCGCCATCAGAAGCGGGCCGGCGGTGACGAGCGATTCCTTGTTCGCCAGCGCCAGCGTCGCGCCGTGGCGCAGCGCCTCCATCCCCGGGGCAAGTCCCGCCGCCCCGACAATCGCCGACATGGTCCAGTCGGCAGGGCGCGCCGCAGCCTCGATCAGCGCTGTTGTGCCCGCCGCAGCCTGCACATCCGAGCCTTGCAACGCGGCGCGCAGGTCATCCAGCAGATCGTCATGCGCTGTCACCGCCAGTTCCGCGCCAAGACGCCGCGCATCGGCGGCCAGTTGCGTGATATTGCGCCCGCCGGTAAGGGCCACGACATGGTAGTCGGACGGCGCGCGTGCGATCAGGTCGAGCGTGTTTTGCCCGATCGAGCCTGTCGCGCCAAAAACTGTCACACGTCTCATGGCTGAACCGGCACCTGACCGGAGATCACCAACACGACCAGAACCAGTATGGATGCGCCGATCAGCCCGTCGAAACGGTCCAGCACACCGCCGTGGCCGGGGATCAGGCGCGAGCTGTCCTTGACGCCGACACGCCGCTTGATCGCGCTTTCGGCGATATCGCCCATTTGCGAGGCAAAGGATGTGACCATGCTGACAAGAATGAGCACCGGCCCCGCGCCAGTAACAGACATGAACGCGGCACCCAGCAGGCCCGCCCCGATCCAGCCCGCCACGGTGCCGGACCAGGTTTTCTTGGGGCTGATGGAGGGCCAGAATTTCGGCCCGCCGAACATCCGGCCCGCAAAATATCCCGCGATATCGGTGATCACCACCACCAGAACCAGCCAGAGCAGCCAGATGATCCCGTCATCAATCCCCCGCGTCATCACCAGCGCATAAGAGGCGAGCATGATGACCGGCGCATAGAGCACAAACACCGTCCGGTGCGTGGTGACGAGCAGCGCGCCCGCAACGACCGGTGCTGCCAAAGCCAGCACAGCGCCCGGCCCCGGCACCATCACCGCCACGGCCACCGCGAGCGCCGCCAGTGCGCCAAGCGCGCGGGCCAGCATCTCCTTGTCCGGCTCCAGCATCCGCAGCAGTTCCCAGATCATCAGCCCGCAGACCAGCGCGATCAGCGCCAGAAACCAGACCCCGCCCAGCCAGATATCGAAAGCGCCAACAATGATCATCAGCAGCGCCGACAAGGTGCGCGTTTTCAGATCCTCCCATTTCGAGGAGGGGGAACCGGGGGCGGTCATCGGGCCATCACACGGTCACGGCGCCGAAACGCCGGTCGCGTGCGCTGTAGCTGTCCAGAAGCCGGGCAAATTCGGCACGGGTGAAATCGGGCCAGAGCGTATCGACGAATTCGTACTCGGCATAGGCCGACTGCCAGAGCAGGAAATTGGAAATCCGCGCCTCGCCACTGGTGCGGATCACCAGATCGGGGTCGGGCAACACGCAGGTGTCGAGGTATTTCGGCAAGGTTTCCTCGTCCACATCCTTAGGATCGAGTCGGCCCTGCGCCACATCCTCGGCCAGACGTTTCGTGGCGCGCGCCACCTCGTCACGGCTGCCGTAGTTCAGCGCGATGGTCAGATGGACCTTGTCATTCTGGGCGGTCATCAGTTCGAGCGTATCCATCAGCGACACCAGCTTCGCATCCAGCCGCACCCTGTCACCGATGAAACGCACGCGCACACCCTCGTCGCAAAGCTGGCGGGTCTCACGGGTGATATAGCGGCGGAACAGGCTCATCAGCCCCGCCACCTCCACCTGTGTACGCTTCCAGTTCTCGGTCGAGAACGCAAAGATCGTAAGATACTTGACGCCCAGATCCGGGCAGGCCTCGACAATCTCGCGCACGCGTTTGGCACCAGCGTGATGGCCGAACAGCCGTGGACGCCCCCGCATGGTGGCCCAGCGGCCATTGCCATCCATGATAATGGCCACATGGCGCGGTCCACGACCTGCGGCCGACGATGTCTCGACCGCGCTGTCGCATGTCACGGATATGTCTCGCGGAGTTGCACGCGCCATGTCTGGCCTTTCGCTGAACCGGACCTGCAAGTCGTCAGACCTGCATGATCTCGGCCTGTTTGCCCTCAAGGGCCGCATCCACCATCTTGGTATATTTATCGGTCAGATCCTGCACGCTGGATTCCCAGAACTTCTGGTCATCCTCGGACATGCCACTGGCCTTGGCCTTCTTGACCTGGTCCATCCCGTCGCGGCGCACGTTACGCACGGCCACGCGGGCGTTCTCGGCATATTGCGCGGCAACGCGGGTCAGATCGCGGCGGCGTTCCTCGTTCAACTCGGGGATCGGCAGCATGATAATCGTGCCGTTCAGTTGAGGATTGATCCCCAAGCCACTGTTGCGGATCGCTTTCTCAACCGCGCCCACCATCGACTTGTCCCATACGTTGATGGTGACCATCCGCGGCTCGGGCACGTTGATCGTGCCGACCTGGTTGATCGGCGTGCGCTGGCCGTAAGCCTCGACCACGACCGGCTCCAGCATCGACGCCGAAGCACGGCCTGTCCGCAGCGAGGCGAATTCCGTCTTCAGCGCCGCCATGGCGCCATCCATGCGCCGCTCCAGATCATCGGTATCAATCTCGAAATCTTCGTCAGACATCGTGCTGCTTTTCCCTCATTCGGCCCCTGACCCTTATCAGGGTTTGGTCACATTAGCCCTAACCGTGCACCGTTGTATAGGTGCCCTTGCCGGCCAGAATTCCCTTGAACCCGCCCGGTTCGTCCAATGAAAAGACGATAATCGGCAGGTTGTTGTCCCGCGCCAGTGCAATCGCGCTGGCATCCATCACGCCCAGATGCTGCGCCAGCACCTCGTCATAGGTGACGCGCTCGTAGCGTTTGGCGTCGTCGTGTTTCTTGGGGTCCTTGTCATAAACACCGTCGACCTTGGTGCCCTTGAAGATCGCCTCGCAGGCCATTTCGTTGGCGCGCAACGTCGCGGCGGTATCGGTGGTGAAATAAGGGTTGCCCGTGCCTGCGGCAAAGATCACGACGCGCTTTTTCTCCAGATGCCGGACCGCACGGCGGCGGATATAGGGCTCGCAGACCTGATCCATTGGGATGGCACTGATCACGCGGGTATGGATGTTGAACGCCTCGAGCGAGGATTGCATCGCCAGCGCGTTCATCACGGTGGCCAGCATTCCCATATAATCGGCGGTCGTGCGTTCCATCCCCTGTGCGCTGCCCTGCAA
>JAGXGW010000023.1 GCA_024636555.1 Paracoccaceae bacterium
GAATATCCCTCAGTCCCTGCGGGTTTACCTCGAAGGCTGGGACCTGAGCCCGCTACAATTTCTCATCATGGTCAACATCGTCCTGCTGCTGCTCGGCGCGATGCTGGAAGGCACCGCCATCCTGTTGATCATCGTTCCGGTGTTCATTCCCACCGCCGTGGCCTTGGGCATCGACCCCGTGCATTTCGGGGTCGTGGCCGTCGTCAATATCATGATCGGCCTGATCACTCCGCCTTATGGGCTACTGATCTTCATCATGCAGAGCATCACAGGTGCGCGGCTCAAGGATATTTTCGCGGATCTCGTGCCCTTCATCGGGTCACTGATCCTCGTTCTCGCGGCACTGACGCTCTTCCCTGATCTGGTTCTCTGGCTGCCCCGGCAGTTCGGATACCAAGGCTAACTGACAGAAAGGCAATACAAGTGTCTGCAGCAATCCATGTTCTCAACGGCCCCAATCTCAACCGGCTTGGCACCCGCGAGCCCGAGATTTATGGCCATACCACGCTGGCCGAAGTCGAGCAGATGTGCTGCGCGGCAGCCGAGGGGCGCGAGGTGGTGTTCCTGCAGTCCAACGCCGAACACCAGATCATCGACTGGATCCACGCAGCGATTGATCACAAGGCAGCGGCGATCATTATCAACCCCGCCGGGCTGACCTTCACCTCGGTGCCGATCATGGATGCGCTCAAGATGTTTCCGGGCGTCGTGATCGAGTTGCATATCACCAATATCCACCGCCGCGAGGCTGTGTATCAGCATTCGCTGATGTCCAAGGTCGCAACTGCCGTGATCGCCGGTCTTGGTCCCCTCGGCTATCGCAGCGCGGTCGAGGCGGCCTGCCGCATGACGGCGGAGCGGTCCTGATGTCACGCCACCTGCATCTTGGGCTGATCGGCGATAATATAGGTGCCTCGCGCGCGCCGCTCCTGCACCGGCTGGCAGGCGCGCAGCACGGGATCGACGTGACATATGACCGTCTGGTGCCACGCGAGCGCGGCAAGGCCTTTGACGCGCTCTTCGATCATGTTGCGCAGGCAGGCTATCGCGGCATCAACGTGACTTATCCATACAAGGAAAAGGCGGCTTTGCGCGTGCGGATCACCGATCCCTTGGTGCAGGCCATGGGGGCGGTCAACACCGTCCTGTTCGGCAAGGACCAGCCCGAGGGTTTCAACACCGACTATTCCGGCTTCCTTTCGGCCTATCGCGCCGCGCGGGGCGATCTCCCGCCCGGCGTGGTGCTGCTGATCGGGGCAGGGGGCGTGGGCCGCTCGCTGGCCTTCGCACTGGCGGGCTTGGGCGCGGCAGAGTTGCGGATCGCGGATCTGGACGAAGCCCGATCCAGCGCGCTGGCCACGGCCCTGCGCGCCAGTTTCCCGGACCTTTCCATCACGCTGGGACAGACGGCGGTGGATCTGGCGCAAGGTGCAGAAGGGGTTTTGAACGCCACCCCTGTGGGTATGGTCGGGCATGATGGCACCCCGCTGCCCCGCGAATCGATGCCCGCACAGGGCTGGGCCTTCGACGCGGTCTATACGCCGGTCAACACCACCTTCCTGTCGAACGCTGCCGCTGCCGGTCTGACAACCATATCGGGGTATGAGCTGTTCATCGGTCAAGGCGTCGATGCCTGGCGTCTGTTCGCGGGCCTGCCACTGGACGAGGCCCGCTTGCGCACCGGACTTACGGCACAGGTGGCGGCATGAGAACCGGGATTGCCACTGTCTCCATCGCAGGTGATTTCGCGACCAAGCTGGAGGCGATTGCAGCCGCAGGCTATGACGGGATCGAGATTTTCGAGCAGGATTTCCTCGCCTCCGACCTGTCACCGCAAGCAGCTGGACAGATGGTGCGCGATCACGGACTCGAGGTGCTGCTCTTCCAGCCCTTCCGCGACTTCGAAGGCTTGCCCGACCCGCTGCGCGCCCGCGCCTTCACCCGCGCAAAGCGCAAGTTCGCCTTGATGAACGAGCTTGGCACCGATCTGATGCTGATCTGCTCTTCAGTCCATCCCCAGTCCTTGGGCGGAATCGACCGCGCCGCAGAGGATCTGGCGGCTTTGGGCGCAATCGCCGCCGAATACGGCGTGCGTGTCGGCTATGAGGCGCTGGCCTGGGGGCGGCACGTCGACGATCACCGTGATGCGTGGGAAATCGTGCGGCGCGCCGATCATCCCCAGATCGGCCTGATCCTTGACAGCTATCACACACTGGCGCGCGGCATTGACCCTGACACCATCCGCCGCATTCCCGGTGAAAAGATTTTCTTCGTCCAACTCGCCGACGCCCCCGCGATCCGCATGGACCTACTCTACCTGTCGCGCCATTTCCGCTGCATGCCCGGCGAGGGGGATCTGGACGTGACCGCCTTCATGCGCGCCGTGCTGGCCACGGGCTATGACGGCCCCCTGAGCCTTGAGGTCTTCAACGACCAATTCCGGGCGGGCCTTCCCAGGTTGGTTGCGCTGGACGGACACCGTTCACTGATCAACCTTATGGACGGGGTGCGCCGCGCCGCGCCGAGCGTAGGCGTTGATCTGCCCGCTATGCCTGCCCCTGCGCCCGTCGAGCGTGTAGAGTTCATCGAGTTCGTTACCGCTATAGGTGACGCGCCCCGGATTGAGGCACTACTGGAAAGCCTCGGGTTTCGCCTGACAGGAAAACATGCCTCCAAGGCGGTGCGCCGCTTCCAGCAGAATGGGGTCAGTATTCTGGTCAACACGGAACAACAGGGCTATGCGCATTCCGCTTTCCTCAGCCACGGCACCTGCGTCAGCGAGATTGCCATTGTCGTTCCCGATGCGCGCCAGACCTTCGCACGTGGCAAAGCTCTTCTGGCCGAACCTTTCGGTGACGGCCCGAACCCCGGAGAGCTGGATATCCCCTCCCTGCGCGGCGTCGGCGGCAGTCTCCTGCGTCTGCTTGACGACCACAGCGATCTTGCGCAGCTTTGGGACGTGGATTTCATACCCATCGCCCATGCCGACGACACAGGTGCGGGACTGATTGCGGTCGATCACATCTCCCAAACCATGCCCTTCGACGAGATGCTAAGTTGGACCCAGTTCTACACAGCCCTTCTGGCGGCGAAGAAAGAACCGATGGTTGATGTAGCCGACCCGGAAGGTCTGGTGCGCAGCCAGGCTGTCAAATCCGGCGCGCTACGCGTCACTCTGAACGGGGCCGAGGCACGGCGTACCCTTGCTACCCGGTTTCTGGCGGACAGCTTTGGGGCCGCCACGCAGCACATCGCCTTCGCCTGCGATGACATCTTCGCCACGGCGCAGGCCCTTTCGGAAAACGGCTTCGCAGTGCTGCCCATCGGTGCCAATTACTATGACGATCTTGACGCCCGCTATGACCTGCCACCTGATCTTTTTGCCCGCCTCAAGACCAACAACATCCTGTTCGATCAGGACGACACCGGGCAGTTCTTCCAGCTCTACAGCCGCCCATTCGGCGACGGCCTGTTCTTCGAAATCGTCCAACGCACAGACCGCTACGACGGCTATGGCGCACCCAATGCTCCGTTCCGGATCGCGGCGCAGGCGCGTTTGGGACAACCTGTCACAATCCCGAAGCGGTGACCAAAAGCAGCGAAGGTCACCGCCGCCAAATGGGAAAATAAGAAAAATCGGTCCCCAACGCGGTCGTGGGATTTCTTGCGTCACGATCGGTTCAGCGGCTGAAGGACGATCCAACGCGCATACCATAGACACTTTGCGCCAACAGCGAATATTGGAGCCAGACACCGCAATGATTTCAAGCGAAGGGAAATATCCTTTCTGCGCGGGCTGTGCGGGCTGCGCGGACGGTCACGATATGTTGTGTTGTCCCCAGTAGATGAACCAGTTTCGATGATGATGGCGGCAATACCGATCGCCTTCACTATCGACGCCAACAGCAATGCCGCACTTGCCGACGTCATCGGAATTATTCCGATCATTGGCAATCAACGTTGAAGGAGCAGCAAAGTGAGCAAGATAAATTGCCCGGAAAATGCAGTGGATGTGCAAGTGCTGGCCCGACTTCGCCTTGGAAGGCCAAACGGGGGCCGTTCCTGCAATACTCTGCAGGACGTTTCTCGTCACATGCGTATCCGAAACGGTGATCAAGCACCTCATCGTGTGTGTCACAACCTTTATGAAGGCATGCCCAATTGAGCGCTCCGATCCTCATCATGGGCGCGACCTCTGGAATCGGCGCACTTGCCGTCGAGGAGGCGGTCGGTCGCGGGATGCGTGTGCGTGCCTTTGCCCGCAGCGCCGACAAACTTGATGCGACCGATCTCATCACGACTTTTGCAGGTGACGCCCGGTCGCCTGAGGATGTCGCGGCAGCAGTCGCCGACACCCGCGCCGTGATCTTCGCTCTGGGCATCAAAGAACGCTTGGCCATGCTCTGGGAAGAAGAGACACTCTTCTCGGACAGCACGCGCGTGCTGCTTACGGCGATGAAATCCAGTGGCATCAAGCGCCTCGTGGCTGTTACTGGCTTCGGCGCCGGACGGTCGTCCAGCGCAATGAGTTCCATCGAACGCCTCGGTCATCGCGCCATCCTCGGAAGACCCTATGCCGACAAAGATCGGCAAGAGGCACTTATTATGGAAAGCGACCTCGACTGGACGATCGTGCGGCCGGTGATCCTCACGAAGGGGCCGAGATCGCGTGCGCCAAAGGTGTTGCGGGATCCGTCTACCTGGCGCAATGGACTGATCTCGCGGTTGGATGTTGCGCGCTATGTTGTCGACGCCGTGGAGGATGATCTCGACATACGTGCGGACGTCGTCCTCACGCGTTGAAATATCTGAAGGAATGACGATCGGAGCGATCTGTATTTGCGAGCGGGGCTGTCAGATGCAAGCGAACCAGTCCCAGCACAGACAGTGACACTGCCCCCTTATGCCGCGCCAAGAGACCGCCACTCAGCCAGAGCGGCGGCGCGGTTGAGCTTGAAATTGTCGCGGGCGTAAAGGTCGCGTTCCTGATTGAAATGGTTGCGAGCCGAGGCGTGTACAGCGGCGAACTTCTGCAAACCTCGCCTCTGCCTGAAGTGGATCATCGCAAACTCCCGTCGTCGAAATCGCATCCACAACACAGGTCAGCCACTTTGATCGAGCGACAACTTGCTGCCTCAATCCGGATCGATGACAACTTGTGAATGCTGCACCACCGACCAATCTTCGTGCGCCTTGCGGCGGTAAACCGAAGTGCACGCGGCCCGAAAGCGCTTCTCGCCTTTTTCGGCCCTGATGCAATAGCCGACAACTATCAGTCCTTCCTCCGGTCTGGACACTGTCTTGTCCGAGAACGTTACCCTGTCCCATTCGGGCGTCCCGCTAACGGCATTAACTGCGTCTTTGCCGCTGAAGAGGTGGGGCGCGCGGCTTAGCGCCATGACACATTCGGGGTCAACCTGTTCGTGATAGCGGTCTTGCGACGCGCGCCACAGGCTTTCTTCAAAGCGCCAAACCCTGTCATCATCCATGTTGTCTATCCTTTAATCTGCCAGTGGTATAACGAGATCGTTGATTTTCAGTTCCAAGACTCTGGAAGCATCGGCTTCGCGGCAGTAAGATCGGCAAGGCAATCTTTCATACCCATGGCCTCAAATGTCAGCGCTGCTCGATGCACCGCGTCGCCAGAGCCCCTAGCGCGAGGCCGACCGCCAGGGAGCCGAATGTCACAGCCACAGAGTGAGGCGGCACGGCGTGCTCCCACCCCGGCGAAAGGCGGCGCGGTAGAAGGCGGTAATCGACAACTCCAGCGACCGTCGCGGTTGTTGCCGCTGCGAGCGTGATCTGGGACGCTGATCGGTTCCGTTTCTGGTAAAGCCACCAAGTGAAAGGCAGCGCCCAGAAGATCGAAGCCCCATAATTGATCACGGAGCCGACGACTGTATGGGAGACGTCGATGCTATCAACATCACCGGCTCTTTCACCGTAAAGGACGTGACTGCTGGCATTGATCGGGGCAACAGCACTGCGAGCCCCGCGCCGACCAAGCACGCCGAGAGCGCTGAAAACGCACAGGCTCGCAACCGTTCCGACTGCCAGTGCGCGTAGCGCGATCTCAGAGGCGTCCGGCTGCCGCACTTCAAAGCGTGAAAAATCCTGCGGTGTGTCCATGGCTCCCTCTTTCCGACCGGTTTATCTGTGCAAGAATCAACCAGAGCGGCGCGGATTCGTTCCGAGGGACGGTCCGTTCAAGCGAGTTCCATCAACTTCTCTGTCCTTCGTCGGATGGTTTGGAACAAGCGGCGTGATTCGCGGACGTTTCAGGGAAGATGGTCACCATGTATGCGGACAAGGTGGACTGCATCTTCATCGACCCGCCCGACAGCACTGGGAAACGAGGGCTGGGCCTATAATGACAACGTCGACGCGCTGATGATCGAGGAATGGTTGGAACACTGTCGGAACATTCCTGCGGTGACGTGCGTTTTCTTTGGAGCACGACGTGACACGCATTGAGAGGAGACCGTCATGACCGATCAGGACCGGAAGCGACCGAAGGAAGATATTCATCCAGTGATGGATCCGCCGCAGCCGCCCGGTCAGGACGATGACGGGGTGGACGAACCCAAGCGGGAAACAGAACCGGAGTCAGAGCCTCACCACCGTCCGGCGCGTCCAGATCCCATGACCGGAGAAGTTCCCGCAGGTCCCGGTGATGCCGGTCTGGAAGATCGGCCCGCGCTTAATCAGGGTAGTCCGGGCACAAGGCAGATGTCGAACCGGCGTGTCGGCATGATCGTGGGGATCGCCTTGTTGCTGGCGGCCGCAACAGTGATTTTTGCGACGATCATCTGACTGCCGCGCGGTTGTGACAAAGCAGCCCTCGGAACCGTGTCCGAGCCGGTGGGGGGAGCGCTCGAACGCCCCCCGTGTAGGCTTACAGAAGCGCCAACAGTTTGCGTGCAGCTTCCTCGGAGGATGCGGGGTTCTGGCCCGTCACAAGCTTGCCGTCCATGACCACGAACGAACCCCAGTCCGCGCCTTTTTCGTATGTCCCGCCATTTGCCTTGAGCATGTCTTCGACGAGGAAAGGCACCACGTCGGTCAGGCCAACGCCCTCTTCCTCGGTGTTCGTAAAGCCGGTCACTGTCTTGCCCGACACGAGTGGCTTGCCGTCAGCGCCCTTTGGGTGCTTGAAAACGGCCGGGGCATGGCAAACGGCACCGACGGGTCGGTCGCTATGCGCAAAGGCTTCAATCAGCCGCGTGCTGTCGCTGTCCTCGGCCAGATCCCATAGCGGACCATGGCCGCCGGGATAAAACACGGCGTCAAATCCTTCGGCATTGATCGTTGAAAGGACCTCTGTCCGGGCCAGTGCGTCTTGTGCGTCCGTGTCGGCCTTGAAACGCTTGGTTGCTTCGGTCTGTGTCTCATCCGTGTCACTGCCGGGGTCCAGCGGTGGCTGTCCGCCCTTGGGCGAGGCCAGCGTGACGTCCGCGCCGGCATCCTTGAACACATAATAGGGAGCCGCGAACTCCTCGAGCCAGAAACCGGTTTTCTTGCCGGTGTTTCCCAGTTGGTCATGCGATGTCAGAACCATCAGAATTTTCATGGTCGTTTTTCCTTTTCGTTGCTGTATCCGAGTGAATAGCGTCGTGGTCGAAGACCCCGCCCTTGGGGCGCAGGGCGAGCGGGCCGACGTGCGGGATGAGCACGCTCACGGGTGCCCACCGATCTTGTCGAACCAACGCAGGGCAACGCGCCTCGTTCCTTGGCGTTGGACTTTGTGCACAAATGACGCAGGCAACCGCCAGTTCCAATAGTTCCGCAGGTGAACGGCCTGATTGTCCGATGCAGCGTCTGGGCCGACGGCGTCGAGGGGTGAGCAAGGCGTTGCCAATAATCCGTCCCGATGGTTGCCGCCCGCGCGCTTCATTGATACGCACGGTCTGTTCGTTGGTTGTCTTTCCATTTTTCCGGACAATGGATGGTTGAGGTCGACGCAAGCGATGACTTCGCCAAAATCATCCGCATCAGCAATCGTCACAACAGCAGTCTGCCAAGATGAAGCCCCGGACAATGAAATCAGCAAGCCGGGCAGGGGAAACCGAATGAGGTTGAGATATTGGACGGCCATCGTGGTCATCGTCATCGTCGCTGCGGTTGGCGTGGCGATGCGGAAGGACGCTCCGGTGGATGCGCCGCGACTGCCGATGGACACAGCCTCGGAGGATTTGCAAAAGCACGATACGGCATGGTTGGCTGATGATGATCTTTTGCCGCCACCGCCCGAGACAGCCATGCCGGAAGGCGAGGCACCGCCAGTCCCGCCCGACAGCGATGTGATGTGGTCGCGCGCCATCGAGCAGGGTGAGAGCCTCAATGTCCTGCTCGCCGAGGCGGGATTGGAGCCCGTCGACCGTGCAACGGTTGCCGGCGCGATTGCATCCGCGTTCGATCTGCGACGCCTGCAGCCCGGCCACCGGCTTACAGTGGGAAAGACATCGGCCGGAACGCTTGAACATGCCGTGCTCGAAGTTGAGGACGGTGTGCGTATTCAGGCGATTTTCGGGGCCGAGCCGTCAGTGCTTTCGATCCCTCCCGAACTGGAAAGTGTGCGCCTTGCTGGCGAGGCCTCGATTGGAAGCTCGATTTACGCCGCTTTGGATGCGGCAGGCATACCGACAAGGTTCGCAACCGATCTGGAGCTTGTTCTGGCAGGCTCTGTCGATTTACGCAGGGTCCTTTCCGGCGGTGAGCATCTGCGGCTGCTCTGGCGCGAGAACCGTCTGGACAGCCGCGTGATCGGTGAGCCGACGATCGACTTTGCCGAGATTGATCTCGGCGGCGAGCGCTACGAAATCCTGTGGCCCGACGACGATGCCGTGAGAACCAAAATCTACAAAGATGGCAGCCTTCTGCTGCGTTTTGACCAACCGATCAAGGGCGCCCGTCTGAGCTCGCCGTTCGGGATGCGGAAACATCCCATCCACGGCTCTACGCGGATGCACCGCGGTCTGGATTTTGCCGCCGAGCTGGGAACGCCTGTTCAGGCAACGCAATCGGGCCGGATCGCGTTCATGGGGCGTCGGCTGGGCTATGGCTTGATGGTCGAGATCGAACATGCGGATGACATGCGGACGCTCTACGCGCATCTGAGCGCGGTGAACGAGGCGCTGGAGGTCGGCCAGCGGATCGGGAAAGGCGAGGAAATCGGGCGGGTCGGCTCGACCGGAACATCGACAGCGCCGCATCTGCATTACGAGGTGCTGGTGAACGACCGTCCGGTTCCGCCCCTGACGGATGAACGCCTGTCGCGCTTGAGCGGCGGGGCCGCCGCGCAGTCCGCCGATCCGGATGTGATCGTCACCGCGCGCGACGCACTCGAGCGCCTGTTGCAGACACAAGAGGTCGGCGCGCAAGGTTCGCGCTATTGATCTTGCCGCTTTGTGGAAAGGCGCGGAAGGGCTTGACCAGACTGCGGCGTAACGCACCCTTGGCCCGCGTGAATGCATGACGCAGGCAACCGGATGGCTTCGGAGACGTTGGTTGTGCGAATGTCCACTGACACAAGGAGCCTCACATGAGCGGGAAAACACTTTTTATCACGGGCGCATCAAGCGGAATCGGGGCGGCAACGGCGCGCTTGGCCGTTTCTCAGGGTTGGACAGTCGGGCTTTTTGCGCGCTCGGAAGACAAGTTGGCAGCGCTGGTGGAAGAGTTCGGGGCGCGGGCGATGGCCTTGCCGGGTGATGTGACCGATTTTACGAGTGTGAAAGCGGCCATCGATGCTTTCGTGCAAGAGAAGGGTCCGCTGGACGCTGCATTCGCCAATGCCGGCATGGGCCTGTCCGCCGCAGGCACCGAGAAGGGCGAGCCGGAGGAATGGGAGCGCATGGTGGGCGTGAACGTCCTCGGCGTCCTGTGGACCGTCAAGGCCGCGATGCCGCATCTGGCGCAGCGGGCGGGGCATATGGTGCTGACAGGCTCTGCCGCCGGACGACGCCATATTTCGGGCTCGGTTTACGGCGCGACGAAATGGTTCGTACACGGATACGGGGGCAACCTGTCCGAGGAGATGAAGGAATTCGGGGGCCGCTGCACGGTGATCGCGCCGGGCATGGTCGATACACCTTTTTTTGACGAGCCGAAGCCGGAGAAACTGCAGCCCGAAGATGTGGCCCGCGCCGTGCTCTTCGCGCTTGAGGCCGATCCGCGCTGCGCATTGAACGAAATGTTCCTGATGCCGACGCAGTAACGGCGCTTCGGGAAAGCCGCCGGGGCTGTTGGAAGATATGCGGCAATGATGCCACAACGCGGGATACACGGCTTGACCGCGTGGCGAAACGCGTCTTCCATATGGCCGCGGCGGTGTCACCGTATGAGTGTTAGTAGAGGGTCCGGTCATCATGCTTGAATATATCAGGGGCAGCGTATGAAAACGGATGATGTCGCGGCCGAGTGCCACACGGTTATGGTGCCGAATTCGCCCTACTTGAACGAGAACCGGATCGCACGGATCAATGCGGGGCGCTACGAGGGCGAGGAAATCCGCGGCGCACTGCATGTCACCGGCCCTGACGACAGGGTCCTTGAAATGGGTGCAGGACTTGGGGTTGTGGGGGCTATCTGCGCCAAGAACCAGAAGCCGCAAAAGGTTGTTTCCTTCGAGGCAAATCCTGCGTTGTTGCCGCACATCAACGCGCTTTACGAGATGAACGCGCTGCAAGACCGGATCACGGTGAGAAACGCTGTTGTGCTGTCCGAGCCGGATTGCCCCGAGACTGTCGCGTTTCATGTGCAGAACTCCTACCTCGGCTCCTCGCTTTTGTTGAAAGCCGACCGCAAGACCACCCAGATCGACGTGCCGACGGCGGCGTTCGAGGACATCCGGCAGGAACTCTCTCCGACGGTGCTGCTCTGTGATATAGAGGGTGGCGAACTGGCGTTTCTGGAACATGCCGATCTGTCCGGTATCAGGGCCGTCGTGATGGAATTCCATCCCGAAGCTTACGGCATTGCGGGGATGCGGAAATGTAAAGATATTCTCAGGTCGGCTGGTTTCGTGAAAGAGGATGACCTCTCGTCGCGCACTGTCTGGACTTGCACCAGAGCCGTGTAGAACATGGATGTTCAGCTTGACCGCGTGATCCCGGATCAACCGCCCATGCCAGACGCCGGGTGGTCGCAGGCGGTCGAGATCCTTCCCGGTGCCGTTGTGGTTCCGGCGAAGTCCAGCGCGTTCCAGCAGCCTGCCGGCGTCCTGCGGTCAGACGGCAGCTATTGCGGAACAGATGCTTTGTGGCGCAATCACCGGCCCCTGACCGTTGCACCGGAACGGCCTGACACTGTCTCTCACACGCTCGCGGGTCGTTGGATCTGGGGCGGCGTGCTCTGGGCGCATTTCGGGCATTTTCTGGTGGAAAGCACCGGACGGCTCTGGGGGATTGCTGCGGCGCAAGGCAAGATCGACGGGATCGCCTTTATACTGAAAAGACCGGGTCGCGCGGGCGAATTACACGGATTCCAGCAGGCTTTTTTTGATCTTTGCGGGATTACCGTTCCGGTGAAGATCATTGATGCGCCAACAGCGTTCGAGGAACTGGTCGTGCCCGGTCAGGGGTTCGGACTTGGGCAGATCATCCAAGGCACGCCGCAGTTTCGTGGCTATATCACGCAGAGTTTCGGCAAGGATGTCCCGCCGGAGGGGAGCGAAAAGCTCTATATCTCAAGGTCCTTGCTCGGCCTGAACAAAGGCGGGCTGATCGGCGAGGACGAGGTTGAGATGCGTCTGGCCCAAGAGGGCTACGAGATCTTCCACCCCCAGAAGCATGACATGCGGACGCAAATCGCCCGCTACAAAGCCGCCACCCATATCGTTGCGGCGGAAGGCTCGGCGCTGCATATGTTCGGGATGGTCGGGCAGCCCGATCAGAAAGTCGCCATGCTGATGCGGCGGCAATCGGCGGCATCCGACCAGATCGTCGCGCATCTGCAAAGTTTTTGCGGGATAGAGATCGCGCAGATCAAGCAGCTTCGCGCCATCTACAAAATGAAAGGCGGCGCCAAGAAGCGCCATGATCTGGGCGTCCTGTCCTTGCCGGATGTGCAGAAGGAACTGGCGGCGCTGGGCTTCATCCGTGACGGTGGTGCCGCGTGGGAGGAAAAGGGCTGGCCAGACGTAAAAGCCATCGTGAAGGGCAAGTACGAGAAGCGCCGGGTCGGTACAACCGATACGCCATAAGCGCGCGGCACCCCGTGTACTCTGTTACTCGGGTCTTTTCGTGTTCTCATTGGCAACACCCCACCAAGGCAGATCAAAGCCCAAGAACCCACCCACTTTTTGCGGCGCTTGCGGATCGGTGATGTCGTATTCCAGAAAATCATCCGCACCGGCAAAGACCTGACGGCAAAAGGCGTAATGCCCCTCGATCCATCTGATACGTTCCTCGGGGGTGGTACCAAAGCCCTGCGGCATACCGGGAACCGGACTGGCGGGCAGGCGCAGCCGTCCCAGGTCCGACCAGCGTTCCATGCTGTCGGACAGCGCTTGCGGCTCGCGGTAGGTCAGGATGAAACGCGCGCCGGGATAATGCCGACGGATCGCATGCAACAGCCCCCAATCTGTTTGTGGCCAAAGGCAGAACCCCTTGCGGACGATGCTGATCTCTGTGAACGCGTCGAACTCCGGCATCAGCGCCAGCGGATCACCATGGGCAAAATAGCCGTCATACATCAGCTTGCCGACAAAAGTGCGGATGATCTCGCGGTTCTCGGTCTGTCCGCTGCGGATGCGCCAGTCAGCTACGTTGAAACCGGCCTGTTTGAGGGCTTCGCCCAGCGTTGTCGTGCCCGATTTGGGAAGTCCGAGATTGATGATCTTGCGGGTCGCTTCGGGCATCACGGTTTCCAATCGCAAACATGCGCCCCTGAACCAAAACATGCGGGCCGCTCGCGGAAGTTATGGGGAGAGCGCTGTCATGACAAGGTAGCAAACTATCATGGACGCCTTTAGACATCAGACATTATGCGCGCGCGCCACATGGCTCCGGGCGGGATTTTTGCACTGACGTCACTGGATTGCTGCGCGCCCCTTGGCTATACAAACGAAGTCTTTAAGAGGTCGGTATGCTAACAGATGATATCTCCCGGAGCGGTCACGCGACGATCGACTGCCAGACGGTCATCACATCGCGCGGGGTCAAGCTGCCTGACGATCATAGGTATCTGTCCGACAGGCACCGCAAACTCCTGCAAAAAGACAACTATGAGAGCAAGGAAGCCGAAGCCGCGCTGAAAGCGGTGAAATCCAGCGACATTGTCATGGAACTGGGCGGTGGGCTGGGGTTCATGTCGTCGTTGATCATGATGAACCGCAAGCCGGAAGCCTATCATCTGTTCGAGGCCAATCCGGCGCTCATACCCTATATCCGCGCTGTGCACCGGTTCAACGGGCTTGAGGGGATAGACGTGCGCAATGCGATGCTTGATACCGAGGCAGCAGAGGCTGCGAACTTTTACGTGCGCAATGATTTTCTGGCCTCTTCCATGGCGGACGATCTCGGCGATGCAAATGGCGGTGTCATCCGCGTGGAGCAGGTTCCTGTTCTGGCGATCAACGCCGTCATGCGAGAGATCAAGCCGAGCTTTCTGGTCTGCGATATTGAAGGGGCGGAAGCGCGCATTCTTCCCAAGGCTGATTTGTCATCACTTCGCGCTGTTCTGATCGAACTTCACCCCCAAACCACGGGCCAGAGCGGTATTCAGGCGGTGTTTGATGTGATGCACGCCCATGGCCTGACATATTTTCCCCGCGCCTCCGAGGGCAAAGTGGTTCTGTTCAAGAAGGACTGGTGACGCAGGCCGCTTTTCAGGTGGGTTCAAGCCAGTAATCTCGGGCAATATTACAGCGGTTTTCCGACCGATTCAGGCATGGCTTTTTGAGCCCGCCTCGCGCAGTCTGCGGCGACGATCAAACGGACAACCGATACCGACACAGAAAGCCCTGACCCCATGCTGATCTCCGCTCATGACCTGACCGCGCTGGCCACCGCAATTATTGCCCATGCGGGTGGCGCGCCGGATGCGGCCGCCAGAATTGCGACACGGCTCGTCGGTGCGAATCTGACAGGCCATGACAGCCACGGCGTCGGCATGATCCCGGCCTATGTAGAGGGGATAAAGGCAGGCGAGTTGCATCCCGATGCCGCGGCAAAGGTGGTGCGCGACAACGGGCCGTTCCTGTTGGTGGACGGGCAGCAAGGCTTTGGACACATCATTGCCGAACAGGCGATGGAGATGGCGATTGCGCGTGCCCGCAGCAGTCAGTTTGCCGTTCTTTCACTCCGCAACAGTTTCCATCTGGGACGGCTGGGCGACTGGGGTGCCATGGCGGCAGAGGCCGGGTTCATCTGCATCATCTACGCCAATGTGCAGACACCCAAACCGCTTGTGGCACCTTTCGGTGGCAGCGACGGGCGGTTTGTCACCAACCCCTATTGCACGGCGATCCCCGCGACCGACAAGACCCCGATGTTCCTGCTGGACATGGCGACCAGCACGATTGCCAAGGGCAAGGCCCGCGTCGCCTATCTCAGCGGCAAACAGGTGCCCGAAGGCGCGCTGATCGACGCGCAGGGCAGGGCGACGACGGACCCCGCGGTTATGTTCGACGATCCACTGGGCGCGCTGACAACCTTCGGGTTGCACAAGGGGTTCGGACTGGCCTTGCTGGGCGATATCCTTGGCGGTTCCTTCAGCGGGGGCGGGGCCTATCTGCCGGAACGTCAGGTGCCCTCGCGCATCCTGAACCACATGATGGCGATCCTGATCGACCCTGACGCCTTCGGGACCGCCGATGATTTCGCCACCGATATGGACCGGTATGCCGCATGGGTCAAAGCCTCTCCGCCTGCGCCGGGCGTGGAAGCCGTGCAGTTTCCCGGCGATCCCGAGCGCCGCAGCGCGCAGATGCGGCAGGCCGAAGGCATCCCGATTGATCCGGGCACATGGGGCCAGTTGCTGGAAACCGCCAGATCGGTCGGTGTGCCGGAGCAGGAGTTGGCGCGCTACGCCGCAGCCTGACGGCGTGGTCTGAACGCCGCCACCTTGGCGTGATGTGCGGAGCGCGCATTTTCCGTGCAATCTGCGCGCGGGCGAGCGGGGCTGCATGCCTTGCGGGTACCAAGTGATTTGTCAGTGACGCTGTGTTCTGCTTGAGTAGGTGCATGACCCGCCCCCGCCCCAAAAAACCCGATACATACAGTTTTGATCGCGCCCTGGCGGCGATGATCGCCCGCATCTATCCCGCCGCCGATACCAATGATCTGGCCCGGCAATGTATACAGGCCTTCTGGCCGGACGGGCAGCACCGCCGCAAGCGGGGCCGCGCACGCGACAACAGGCTGTGGTCGCAGGGGGATGTCCTGCTGATCACCTATGGCAATTCGCTGTTGGACGGCGCGCATAAACCGCTCGACCTGCTGAATGATTTCCTGCGCCGATACTTGCGTGACATGGTGAACGGCGTACATGTCCTGCCGTTCTTTCCCTTCACATCGGATGACGGATTTGCCGTTACCGATTTCCGTGCGGTCAATTCGCAACTGGGTGACTGGTCCGATATCAACCGGATCGCGGGCGAGTTTCAGCTGATGTCCGATCTGGTGCTCAACCATGTGTCCAGTCAGGGCGCATGGTTCAATGCCTACAGTCAAGGCAAGCCGCCCTACGACAGGTTCTTTTTTGAGGCCTCGCCCGAGGACGATCTGGCGATGGTCGTGCGGCCGCGCACCACACCGCTGTTGCAGGAGGTCGAGACAAGCAACGGGCCGCGCCATGTCTGGTGCACCTTCAGCCATGACCAGATCGATCTGGATTTCCGCAACCCCGAGGTGCTGCTGGAATTCCTGCGGATCATCCGCCTGCATATGGACAACGGGGTGCGGATCATCCGGCTGGATGCGGTGGCGTTCCTGTGGAAAGAGGCGGGTTCGCCCTCCATCCACCTGCCGCAGACCCATGCGATCGTCAAGCTGATCCGCCTGCTGTGCGACTATGCGGTGGAGCCTGTCATTCTCGTGACGGAAACCAATGTCCCCAAGGCTGAAAACCTGAGCTATTTCGGCAGGGGGGACGAGGCGCATGTGATCTATAATTTCCCGCTGCCGCCGCTCATTCTGCATGCGATGATGTCCGGCTCGGCCAGCCATCTGGTGGAATGGCAGCGCCGGATGCCGCCCGCGCCGCTGGGCTGCGCCTATCTGAATTTCACCGCCAGCCATGACGGCATCGGCATGCGCCCGGCCGAAGGGTTGCTGTCGGCGCAGGATCAGGCGGCGGTCATTACCACGGTGCGCCGGATCGGCGGGCTGGTGTCAATGCGCGGCCTGCCCTGCGGCGGCGAGGCGCCCTACGAGTTGAACACCACCTTCTTCGATGCGACCAGCCAGACCTTCGAGGGGCCTGACGACCATCATCTGGCGCGGTTCTTTTGCTCGCAGACCATCGTGATGTCACTGGAAGGTATCCCCGCGTTCTACATCCATTCGCTGCTGGCGACGCCGAATGACCATGACGGCGTGGAAAAGCGCGGCATGAACCGCGCGATCAACCGGCATCGCTGGGACTACACGGCCCTGCGCGCACGGCTTGAGCGGCCCGAGACGGATCAGGCGCAAGT
The DNA here is from genome assembly GCA_024636555.1 of Paracoccaceae bacterium. Lineage (GTDB taxonomy): Bacteria > Pseudomonadota > Alphaproteobacteria > Rhodobacterales > Rhodobacteraceae > Seohaeicola. The sequence continues at coordinate 16,640 of JAGXGW010000023.1, forward strand.
GATGGAAGGGCTGCGCGCGCGCCTGCGTATCCGTCGCAAACAGCCCGCCTTCCACCCGAACGCGACGCAGTTCACGATCCACACTGCCGATGACCGTATCTTCGGGATCTGGCGGCAGAGCCTTGACCGTCAGCAATCCATTTTCGCGCTGCATAATGTCAGCGCCGAAACGGTGATCCTTCCGTTGATCCGTCTCAACCTGATCGACGATGAGGACTGGACCGACCTGTTGTCAGGCGAGCGGATCGGGGATGAGGATATCATCCTTGCCCCTTATCAATGCCGCTGGATCAGCAACTAGCGGAGCTACCTGAGGAACGTTTCCCGCACCCCGGGCGATGAGCCGCGCCTGTCAGCTAGGCGGGCAATTTTCGACGTTCAAGTCTGTTTCTGCGCGGGATATGTCCGCGCGCGGAACAAGGCGCGCAGCGCCGCCGCGCATCGCCGGGCCGCCCCCCGGCACGGCGATTTGGCAGATGCAGGTGCAGGTCTAGAGGTCGGGCGGATTTGGCAGGCATAAATTGCCATACCGGAAGGTGGCATCGCCGCACCGTGGCCCGACGCTGCGCGGCTCGTTGACAGTCCGCTCAGGGCTCCGGGCAAACATGGGGAATCTTGTGTCAAGTGGCACACGCTAGAGGAACGCTTTACTGATATTCCTCCGCATCGCCTGCCACAGCAGAGTGCAGATCGCGCAGAAAGTCCGGATCGGCGGAATGGACGCGGTTCCAGGTCGGGATGAACGGGGTTTCGTGCGGGTTGTCCAGAAATGTCTGACCCGCGCGCATGATGTTCTCGGCGAACAGCTCGATCGAGGCTTCCTCGGCATGGCGGTCCAGTTGCAGCCCGTTCATCCTGGCATCGGAGTGATAGGCCTCCAGCAGGTCCAGCGCGCTGCGGTAGTAGGTCGCTTTCAGCGTACGAAAGACATTGGTGGTAAACACTGTCCCGTCGGCGGCCAGCTTGCGGAAAATCGCCTTGCAGATATCCGTGGACATGCGGTTGAGGCCGGTCGTCGCATCCTCGGTGCTCAGGGACTGGTGCTTGTGGTCATAGGCATCGGCGATCTCCACCTGACAGACGGCAGAGGGCGCCAGATTGCGCCATGCTTCCGACAACACCCCGATCTCCAGCCCCCAGTCCGAGGGAATACGCAGATCGGGCAGGATATTGGTCCGCATCGCAAATTCACCCGACAGCGGATAGCGGAAGGCGCGCAGGTAATCGAGGTAATCACGGTCCCCCACGACACGCTTGAGCGCGATCAGCAGCGGGCTGACCAGTAACCGTGTGACCCGCCCGTTGAGCTTGTCCTGCCCGATCCGTGCATAATAGCCCTTGGCCAGTTGGAACGGAAAGGTCGGATTGGCCACCGGATAGATCAGCCGTGCCAGCATCTCGTTGGTATAGGTCAGGATATCGCAATCGTGGATCGCCATCACGGCGCTGTCCTGACAGCCGATCAGATAGCCCATCGCGGTCCAGACATTCTTGCCTTTGCCTTGCTCGACGGGGCCAAGGCCCATGTTCTCCAGCCGCTTTTCAAGGTCGCGCATGCGGGGACTGTCGTTCCAGATCACCCCATGGTTCTGGCCAAGATCGGCGAAAAAGCTGCGTGCATGGCGGAACTGTTCCTCGGTTGCCTGATCCAGCCCGATGATGATCCGGTGCAGATAGGTGACGCGGGACAGCTCGGCCAGAATGTTTGGCATCGCCTCGGTTTCAAGCTCGGAATAGAGGCAGGGCAGGATGAGCGCCATTTTCCGCGTCTGGCCAAAGGTCTCCAACTCGTAGGTGAGATCTTCGAGGGCGCGGGTCCGCAGATTGTGCAGCGTGGCGATGTGGCCGTTCTGATGAAAATCAACCATGAGGTTCCAGTCCTTTTTTCTGCTCAAGCCGGTCCAGCAGCGCCAGAACCGCGAAGTTCCAGCCCTGCGGGCCGGGGTCTTCAGTGCGGATGATGCGGCCCCCCTCCTCCCCTTCGAGGGGAGGCAGGCGCGTGTGATGCGGATTGGCAATGACCACGCCGATATCGGCCGCCTCCAGCATCTCGATGTCGTTGGGGGCATCGCCAAGGGCAATGACATGACGTGGTTGATACTGCGCTGTCACCTCGGCCATCCGGTCAGCCTTTGTCTTGCCGAAAGAGAGCGTCAGGAACCGCCCGCCCTGACGGGCGCTGATGCCCAGCCCGTCCAGCGCCGCGACAAAGGCAGCACGTGTGTCCTCGTCGCCCAGCCACAGCCCCGGCTCCGAGAAGGCGCGCGCCTTGGCGTGGGCCGCGTCATCAAGGGCAAGGCCGGTAGCTTCCACCAGCGCGGCCAAATCCATGTCGCCAAAGCCACGGAACAGCGCGCGCAGGTCTTTAGGAAGTCGGTCCAGTGCCGCGCGCAGTTTTGGATAATCCTCTGCCGGAGGCATGGCCGTGTCGTTGCTCAGCAAGCCCGCGCCGTTCTCGACGATAGCAGGATAGGCCGTCAGCCCCATTCGTTCCTGAAACACCGCGATCTCCGCGCCCGTCTTGCTGCTGGACAAGACAACCGGCGCACCGATGGCCGCCAGCCGGTCAAGCGCGGGGCGTGCGGGCGTCCAGTCATAACTGACATGATCCAGCAAAGTCCCGTCCAGATCGGTAAAGACAACAAGCGGCGTTGATGGTGTCATGGCCCCAAGTGTCACGGGACCATGCCAAAGCTGCAAGGGGGAAAAGGCGCGCGGCCATGTGTTTTTCCCCGCCCGAGGCTAACAATACCCTTCGACGCCGATCCGTTGATCAGACGAGTATCTTTCACCATGCGCCCAGCCGACGGGCAGGACGTGATCAATCGCCCGCAGGATGTCGTCTGTCATGGCGAAGGCGCTGCCGGCCACGCAATCGGCCAGATGGTCGGCCTTGCGTGTGCCCGGAATCGGGACGAGTTGTGCGCCCTGCGCCAGACACCATGCAATCGCCAATGCGGCGGGTGTGGTGCCCAGTTCCTGCGCCAACTGCCGGAAGGCGGAAACCTTGATCAGGTTGTGGCCGAGGTTGGGCTCCTGAAACCGCGGGTTGGGAATGCGGAAATCGCCCTTGCCGAACCGTGCGGGGTCCGGCGCGGTGGAGGTGAACATCCCGCGGCCCACGGGCGAAAACGGCACGAAGGTCACGCCCAGTTCCGCGCAGGTCTGGATCAGGCCCAGTTCCGGCTGGCGGGTCCAGAGCGAGTATTCGCTTTGCACCGCATCCACCGGCCCGATGGCCGCAGCCCGCCGCAGGCTGGCAGGCGCGATTTCCGAAAACCCGATGCCCCCGATCTTGCCCTCTGCCTTGAAGGCCAGCAGCGTCTCCATCACCTCTTCGATCTCGATACGCGGATCGCGGCGGTGGATGTAGTAGAGCTCGACGTGGTCCAGCCCCAGACGGGTCAGCGACGCATCGAGCGATGAGCGCAGATAGTCCTTGGTGTTGTTGAAGCCGCGCTTGCCGGTCTCGGGGTCACGGTCGATCCCGCCCTTGGTGGCAATGGTGAAATGGCCGGGCCTGTCTTTGAGATATGTGCCGATGATCGTCTCGGATACGCCCATCCCGTAGACATCGGCGGTATCGAGAAAATCGACACCCATGTCCCGTGCGGCGGTCAGTGTCTCATGGGCCTCGGCCTCGGATGTGGGGCCGTAGGCTCCGCCAAAGCTCCAACATCCCAGCCCGACCTCGGCAACTGTTTTTCCATCCTGACGAATACGGCGCGTTTTCAACCTGAACCCCTTCCGGTGCATATTTCTTTGTCATCGGGACAGTCTATCAAAGAAAGTCGGGGGGGAAACAGAGGTTGATCGGTTTCGCCGCTTTGGGTGTAAAGGTGTGGACAGCAAGAGCGCCTTTGGGTGAGCGACGTCATTCGATGCAACCATATGAATTTTTGAACAGGGAGATTGAAGGAAATGCGGAGCGAGGAAGACAAGATCTCAGGCCGATTGAGCGGTGAACAGATCGAGCCGGACCAACCGGACAATATGTTGTTGCGGCTGATCTATATGGTGCTGATCGCCGTCATGATCTCGGTCGAGCAGACGGTGCTGGGGGTGGCCACGGTTGTCCAGTTTGTCGTGATGCTGGTGAACAACAATCAACCGAACCCGCGTCTGGCCGATTTCGGAACCGACCTCGGCATCTGGATCGCCAAGGCAGCGCGCTACCAGACGGCGGCAAGCAATGTCAAACCCTGGCCTTGGACCGAGCTGGACTGAGGTGGCCCCGCCAATCCGCCCTTGTTTTCGTTCATCTGCGAACAACCTTGCCGCCAACTGGTGCATCGCGTTAGTCTTGCGCGCAGATGACGGGATAAGGGAAAGTGTGACAGATGAAGGATTTAGAGGGCCGCAAGGCGCTGGTGACCGGCTCTGCCACCGGCTTGGGACGGTCGATTGCCGTGAAGCTGGCCGCGCGCGGGGCGGATGTCATCATCAACTACGCACGCTCAAGCGCCGAGGCCGAGGAGGCCGCAGAACTGTGCCGCGCCGAAGGGGTGCAGGTGCAGGTGGTCAAGGCCAATGTCGCCGATCCGGACGGTTGCAAGGCGCTGGCCGTGGCGGCGCAGGCTTGGGGCCAGCTTGATATTCTGGTCAACAACGCGGGCATCACCCGCCATGCACGCGACCATTCGGACCTCGATGCCCTTTCCAAGGGTGACTTCATGGACATCTACGAGGTCAATGTCGTCGGTCCCTACCTGATGCTCCAAGCGACGAAACCCCTGCTTCAGGCCGCGCATGCGAAAAGCGGCCGGTCGAGCACGGTGCTCAACACATCCTCCATCGCCGGGGTCCGGGGGGTCGGCTCCTCTGTCGCCTATGCCGCCTCCAAGGGGGCGCTCAACACGATGACGCTGTCGCTGGCCCGCGCGCTGGCCCCTGCGATCCGCGTGAACGCGATCTGCCCCGGCTTCATCGGGACGCGCTGGTTCAAGGATACGATGGACGAGGCGAAGTACGCCGATACCATCCGCCGGATCGAGACGCTGACGCCGCTGGCCGCCGCCTCCGGCCCCGACGATATTGCGGATGCGGCGCTGTTTTTCCTCTCGGATGCGTCGCGCCATGTGACGGGCGAGATGCTGCTCGTGGACGCTGGTATGCATCTGGGCAAACTCAGGGACTGAGCCTATGCCAGCCATAGTCTTTGCCAAAGCCTGCCGCGTGGGGCAGCGTTGACAGTTCTGTCCGGTTAGGGCCACGCTTGCGCCAAACATACCGGAACTGGAGAAGACCATGCCTGTCAGCGACGAACTGCGTGCCGCGATCGAAGCCTCGGTGGATGAAGGGTTTGACGCGCAGATCGCCTATACGCGCAAACTCGTCAATTTTCCGTCGCAGCGCGGGGAAGAGTTTGCCGTGCAGGACTTCCTGTTTCAGGACTGGAAAGAACGCGGCTTCACGATGGACCGTTTCCATATGAACGAAGCCGAGATCACCGCCCACGAGGGCGGCGCGCCGTTCTCGGAGGATCATTCGCAGGCGCCCATCGTTGTGGGCATCCATCATCCCAAGGCGGAAACCGGGCGCTCGTTGATCCTGCAACACCATGTCGATGTTGTGCCCGTTGGCCCTACGGATATGTGGGAAAAAGCGCCCTATGGCGGGGAGATCGTCGGCGACTGGATGTATGGTCGCGGCTCCGGCGATATGAAGGCGGGCGCGGCGGCCAATGTCTTTGCGCTGGAGGCGCTCAAACGGATCGGGCTGCAACCTGCCGCCACGGTCTATCTGCAATCTGTCGTAGAGGAGGAATCCACCGGAAACGGTGCGATGCAGACTTTCCTGCGCGGTTATACGGCGGACGCCGCCCTGATCCCCGAACCGGAGGGCGACAAGCTGGTGCGCGCCTGCGCTGGTGTTTTGTGGTTCTCGGTCGAGGTGCGCGGCGTGCCGGTGCATGTCCGCGAGATGGGTGAGGGGGCCAATGCGATCGATGCCGCTTACCGCGTGATCGGCGCGCTGCGCGAGATCGAGGCCAAGTGGAACGGCGAGAAAGACCAGCATCCCGAGTTCCTGAGCGAGCAACACCCGATCAACCTGAACATCGGCAAGATCGCGGGTGGCGACTGGGGCTCGTCCGTGCCCGCATGGTGCCGCTTTCAGGCGCGTATCGCGATCTATGCGGGGCAGAACGCCGCCGCAAAGCTCCGCGAGATCGAGGACCACGTCGCCGCTTTCGCACGGCAGGACCGCTTTTTGTCGCAAAACCCGCCGCAGATCGTGCAGAACGGGTTTAACGCTGAAGGCTATGTGCTGGAACCCGGATCCGACGCGGAAAACGTGCTTGCGACAGCACACGAGGCAGCCTTTGGCGCACCGTTGGAGACGATGACGACACCCGCCTATCTGGATGCGCGGGTCTATGCGCTTTACAACAACATTCCCACGCTCTGCTACGGCCCGGTCTCGCGCAATATCCACGGCTTTGACGAATGCGTCAGCCTGTCATCCCTGCGCAAGGTGACCAAGGCGATGGCGCTTTTCGTGGCCGACTGGTGCGGGACAGAGCCTGTCGCTGACTAAAGGTTTCACGCGCTGACATTGCGGTGAGGCTGATTGCGCAGCAAGGGCGAGGCGCCCCCGATCACACCTTGGGCGGGCGGCTTTTGTAGACCGGAAGCCGCCAGCCAAAGGCCAGCGATCCGGCGCGCAGAATCCATGTCACCAGCGCGCAGGTGACCAGCACGATCAGCGCATGTGCGCCCAGTTCACGCGCGACCAAAGCCGCCGCCGCGCCCGCAAAGGCGGCGGTTGCATAAAGCTCGCCCTTTTTCAGAACCAGCGGCACCTCGTTGCAGACCACGTCACGCATCAGCCCGCCCAGACAGCCGGTGATGATGCCCATGATCACGACGATGGCGGCGGGTTGCTCCATCCCCATCGCCACACCGACGCCCGCCGGCACGGCAACCGCCAGCGCCAGACTGTCCAGCCAGATCAGCGCGCGGTAGCGGCTTTCCAGCAGATGCGCGGTAAAGAACACCACAAGGGCAGCGGTGCAGGCGATGGCGATATAGGTCGGCTCGGCCACCCAGAACACCAGATCCCGGTTGAGCAGCACATCGCGCAACGTGCCGCCGCCCACGGCTGTCAGGCAGGCGATGAAGAAAAAGCCCACGATATCAAGCTGCGCGCGCGAGGCGACCAGCGCGCCTGTCAGCGCAAAGACCAGCACCGCCGCATAGTCGAGCAGCATCAGCAGGGTCACTGGCCAGCCTTTGCGGCAACCTTGAACGGGGCCATGCCCGCGCGGGCGAGTTCATCGGCGCGCTCGTTCTCGGGGTGGCCTGCATGGCCCTTGACCCATTCCCACGTCACCTTGTGACGCGCCTGTGCGGTGTCCAGCCGTTGCCAGAGTTCGACATTCTTGACGGGCTTTTTATCCGCCGTGCGCCAGCCGTTCCGTTTCCAGCCGTGAATCCATGTGGTCACGCCGTTCTTTACATAGGCGCTGTCGGTGACGATGGTGATCTCGCTGTCACGCTCCAGCGCCTCCAGCGCGTGGATCGCGGCCAGCAGTTCCATACGGTTGTTGGTGGTCAGCGCCTCGCCGCCGTTCAGTTCGCGTTCCTTGATGATCTGCCCGTCCCGCACCGCGCGCATCAGCGTGCCCCAGCCACCGGGGCCGGGATTGCCGGAGCAGGCCCCGTCTGTATAGGCGTAAAGGCGGGTCATGGTTGGTGCTCCAACGTGATATAGCCGGGCAGGGCGGTGATACGCGCGCACCAGCCGTTGATGCGGGGAAAGCGGTCCATGTCATAGCCTCCGCGCGTGCCTGCTGTGCAGGTATAGCCGTAAAGCGCGATATCGGCGATGGTCGGTGTTGTGCCGCAAAACCAGTCGCGGTCTTGCAGAGCATCCTCCATCAACGCCAGCAGGGCGTGTCCTTCGTCCAGCAGGGCCGCCATCCGTTCCGGCGTGGCCAGATGCGCGCGTTCAGGATAGCAAAGCAGCGCGGCGCGCACGGCAATCACCGGCTCGTGGCGGTTCTGCTCGAAGAACATCCATGCCAGCATCTGCGCTTGCGCGAAAGGATCGGCAGGCACCCAGTTGGTGCCCGCGCCCAGATACCACAGGATCGCATCGGATTCGTTCAGCACCCGCCCGTCGGCCAGATGCAGCACAGGCAACTTGCCCAGCGGGGCTTTGCCCTCGGCTTTCGCCGCGCTCAGCGCATCCGATCCCGCCTCGCAGGGGATATGGGTATAGGACCGCCCCAGAAGCGCCAGCAACAGCCGCACCTTGTAGCTGTTACCGGAGGAAGGCATCGAATAAAGGTTCATCTGGGTCATGGGTGCTCCGTCGGCATGGTTCATCCCCATATGTCAGTCGAAGGCCACGACCGCCAGACAGATGAGAACGATTGCGCTCAAAAGCACGCGCAGGTGCATCCACCATGCGGGGGCCAGCCCTTGCCTCCAGAACATCCAGTCCAGCAACAACAGTCCGGCAAATCCTGCCATCAGGTTGACCGCCGCGCCGGTTGGCCCGCCACCTGTCATGAAAAAGGCCCAGAGCGCCGGTATCACCGACAGCACATAGCCTGACATTGCAACCGCGCCGCTTGCCTTGGTCGCAAAACCCCACAGCACGCCAGACATGAAGGACAGGATGATCGCGCCGTAGAACAGGCCGACATAGGGGCCGGTAAACCGGCCGCCCAAGGTCTGCGCGCTCCACAAGCCCAGCGGCTCGGAGATCACGGTCAGCGCGCCCCAGACAAACGGGATCAGACCGGCAAGGCCCAGCAGCAGGGCGGAACGGGGAACGGGGTGCATCATCCGCTTCAGGCCGGTTGCCGCAAGACGCGGGGCACTTTGAACTCGACATTTTCTTCGGCGGTGACGACCTGTTCCACGGTGAGGTCGAAGCGGTCGCGGAACGCATCCACGACCTCGGTGATCAGCACGTCGGGCGCGGAAGCACCTGCGGTGATGCCGATGCTCGAGATCCCCTCCAGCGCGCGCCAGTCGATATCGGTGGCGCGCTGGACAAGCTGGGCATAACCGCAGCCTGCCCGCGCGCCCACTTCGACCAGCCGGCGCGAGTTGGACGAATTGGGCGCCCCGACAACCAGCATCGCGTCACATCTCGGGGCCATGGCCTTGACCGCTTCCTGCCGGTTGGTGGTGGCGTAGCAGATGTCTTCCTTGTGCGGGCCGACAATGGCGGGAAAGCGGGCTTTCAGCGCCGCGACCACATCGGCGGTGTCATCGACAGACAGCGTCGTCTGCGTGACAAAGGCCAGCTTTGCCGGATCGCGCACGGTCAGGCCCGGCACATCCTGCGGTGTTTCCACCAGCAGCACCTCGCCCGCAGGCAACTGGCCCATCGTACCGACAGTTTCGGGATGCCCCGCATGGCCGATCATCACGATCTGCAGCCCGTTCTGGTGATGCCGCTCCGCCTCGATATGGACCTTGCTGACCAGCGGGCAGGTGGCATCGACATAGATCATCTCGCGCGCGGCGGCAGCGGCGGGCACGGATTTCGGCACGCCGTGGGCCGAGAATATCACCGGCCGGTCGCCCGGCACGTCGTCCAGTTCCTCCACAAACACGGCCCCCTTGGCGCGCAGCCCGTCGACCACGAACTTATTATGCACGATCTCGTGGCGCACGAATACCGGCGGGCCCCATTTCTCGAGCGCCAGTTCGACGATCTTGATGGCGCGGTCCACGCCTGCGCAGAAGCCGCGGGGCGCTGCGAGATAAAGGGTAAGGGGCGGTTTGGTCATAGCGGTCTCCTGTTGGAACAGAGGTAAGGCTTGATGCGCTGCGGGTCCAGCCCCCAGCAATGACCGCGCCAGTACGTCACGCTGCCGTGATTTGCCGAGGCGGTCGGTTCCGCCGATAGTGCCGCTTCATGTTTTCGGGGTATCAGGCGGATGCGACAGATCCTTTCAACCGCGATCATTCTGGCAACAGGCGCGGGGCCGGTTTTTGCCGAAGGGCCGGGCATTCTGCCGTGGCGCGATCCTGCCGTGGTGGCGCAGGGCCAGGACATTTACGCAGGCTATTGCGCTGTCTGCCACGGCGACAGGTTGCAGGGTGAGCCGAACTGGCAAAGCCGCGACCCAGATGGCTACCTGCCCGCACCGCCACATGATGACAGCGGGCATACATGGCACCATCCCGACCAGCAGCTTTTCGAGATCACGAAATACGGGATCGAAGCCATCATCGGCGGCACGTACAAAAGCCGGATGGGCGGCTATGACGATATTCTGAGTGATGCCGAGATTATCGCCGTGCTGGCCTATATCAAAAGCACATGGCCCGCCCGTGTCATCGAGATCCACGACCAGATCAATGCGGATGCCGCGCTGGACTGACCTGGGGCACTGATCCAGCGTACAGTAAAAAAAGCGGCCGGGTGACCCGGCCGCTTTTATAGTGTGCCGCGCAACCGGACAGGGCGCAGTAATGTCGCCCTGCCACGTTGGCGGATCATTGCTCCGTGGACAGTTCCGCATCACGCGGCGTGGGCATGTCACGTGGCGGGCGGCCGATCACATCCTTCAACTCGTCAAGCTCGATGAAATTATCGGCCTGACGGCGCAACTCGTCCGCAATCATCGGGGGCTGGCTCCGGATCGTCGAGACGACAGAGACCCGCACACCCTGCCGCTGCAGGCTTTCCACGAGGGGCCGGAAGTCGCCGTCACCGGAGAACAGCACGATATGGTCGATGCGCGGTGCCAGTTCCATGGCATCCACGGTCAGTTCGATATCCATATTGCCTTTGACCTTACGGCGGCCCTGGCTGTCGGTATATTCCTTGGCCGGTTTCGTCACCATCGTGTACCCGTTGTAATGCAACCAGTCCACGAGGGGGCGTATCGGCGAATACTCGTCATTTTCAAGCAGTGCAGTGTAGTAAAAGGCGCGCACGAGTTTGCCGCGACGCATGAATTCCTGACGCAGCAACTTGTAGTCGATATCGAATCCAAGCGACCGGGCGGCAGCGTAAAGATTGGAGCCATCGATGAACAGCGCCAGCCGTTCGTCTTTGTAAAACATTAATTGTCCTTCCGAGTGTCCGCCTTGTCGCTGGGTCCGTGAGTGGGAAAAGCGCGGGTTGGGATATGGGGTGTGAGTGGTTCGGGGTGTAAAATATGCGACAAGCTAAAAGTGAAATAGTTTGTTGCCGAGAGGGCCGCAAGCCCCTAGGTCTTGCACGTCTTCCCTCGCCCCACCGTAAATAATGCCGGAATCATGCCTGTTCAAGAATTCCTCGTCGCACTTGGCGGCAATCTGCCGTCGGACCAGGGCATGCCGGAGCATACGCTCACGGCAGCGCTATCGGACTGCGCGGAGGAAGGCCTGCACGTTGTCCGCGTCAGCAAGTTCTACGATACGCCCTGTTTTCCTGCGGGGGCAGGGCCGGATTACGTGAATGCCGCCGCCGTTTTGCAAAGCGATTTGCCGCCGGTTGCCGTGCTCAAGGCACTGCACCGGATCGAGGCGCGTCATGGACGCTCCCGCAACAAGCGCTGGGGCATGCGGACACTCGATATGGACTTGTTGGCGGCGGGAGATCTGGTGCTTCCCGACGCTGCGTCACAAGCGCGTTGGCGCGACCTTCCGCCCGAACAGCAGATCCGCTGCAGCCCGTCCAAGCTGATCCTGCCGCATCCGCGTTTGCAGGATCGTGCCTTCGTGCTCGTGCCGTTATGTGATGTGGCACCGGATTGGGTACATCCTGTGACGGGCAAATCCGTGGCGCAGATGTGTGCGGCCTTGCCCGCATCCGACACAGAGGCCGTCAAGCCCCGCGAATAGCGGCTTGTATCCGGCCACGATCCGTCTTAAATAGCGGGTTTCCGAAAGACTGCCGCTGATTGGAGTGCTCTCATGGCCCGCGTAACCGTAGAAGATTGTGTCGACAAGGTTCCGAACCGGTTCGAGCTGGTCATGCTGGCCGCGCACCGCGCACGCGAAATCACCGCAGGCGGCCCTCTGACAGTGGATCGCGAGAACGACAAGAACCCGGTCGTTGCCTTGCGCGAGATCGCGGAAGAGACACAATCGGCCGCTGAGCTGCGTGAGCGACTGATCGAATCGAACCAGAATCAGATCGAGGTCGATGAGCCGGAAGATGATTCGATGGCGCTTTTGATGGGTGGCGGCGGCGAACAGGCCGACAAACCCGTCGAAGATGACATGTCCGAGGAGAAACTGCTGCGGGCCCTTATGGAAGCACAAGGGCAGGGCTAAGGCTCTCTCGCTGGAAGGGTATGGACCGAAATGATCGCGGTTGAAGACCTGATCGCACTGGTCCGAAACTACAACCCGAAGACGAACGAGGCTTTGATCCGGTCAGCATATGACTATGGATTGATGTCGCATGAGGGGCAGTTCCGCCAGTCGGGCGAGCCCTATTTTACGCATCCCGTCGCTGTGGCCGCCATCCTGACGGAGCAGCGGCTGGACGATGCCACGATCATCACGGCCCTGTTGCATGACACGATCGAGGACACCAAAGCCTCGTACGCAGAAGTGGTCACGCGGTTCGGGCCGGAAATTGCCGATCTGGTCGATGGTGTGACGAAACTGACCAATCTTCAGCTTTCCAGCAGCGAGACCCAGCAGGCCGAGAATTTCCGCAAGCTGTTCATGGCCATGTCCAAGGATCTGCGCGTCATTCTGGTCAAGCTCGCTGACCGTTTGCACAACATGCGCACGATCAAGGCGATGCGCGCCGAAAAGCAGGCCAAGAAAGCCCGCGAAACCATGGATATCTTCGCGCCGCTGGCCGGGCGCATGGGGATGCAGTGGATGCGCGAGGAGCTGGAGGATCTGGCCTTCAAGGTGCTCAACCCTGAAGGTCGCGCCTCCATCATGCGGCGTTTCATCACGCTGCAAAAGGAAACCGGCGATGTGATCCACCGGATCACCGGCGATATGCGACTTGAACTGGACAAGGCCGGCATCGAGGCGCAGGTTTTTGGCCGCGCCAAGAAGCCCTATTCGATCTGGCGCAAGATGCAGGAGAAGGAGATGGGGTTTTCCCGCCTCTCCGACATTTACGGCTTTCGCGTGATCACCAATTCCGAAGAGGATTGTTACCGCGCGATGGGCGTGATCCACCAGCGCTGGCGCGCCGTGCCGGGGCGGTTCAAGGACTACATCAGCCAGCCGAAATCCAACGGCTACCGTTCGATCCACACCACTGTGTCGGGCCGGGACGGCAAGCGGGTCGAGGTGCAGATCCGCACACGGCAGATGCATGACGTGGCCGAAACGGGCGTTGCGGCGCATTGGTCCTACCGCGACGGGGTGCGGACGCGAAACCCGTTTGCGGTCGATCCGGCCAAGTGGATCGCGGGCCTGTCCGAGCAGTTCCACGCCGAAGAGGATCACGACGAGTTTCTCGAAGCGGTCAAGCTCGAGATGTATTCGGATCAGGTGTTTTGCTTCACGCCCAAAGGCGATGTGGTCAAGCTGCCGCGCGGGGCCACGCCCATCGATTTTGCCTATGCGATCCACACGCGGATCGGCAATGCCTGCGTCGGTGCCAAGATCGACGGCATGCGCGTACCGCTGTGGACGCGCGTCAAGAACGGCCAGTCGGTCGAGATCATCACGGCGCAAGGCCAGATCCCGCAGGCAACCTGGCTTGAGATTGCGACCACGGGCAAGGCCAAGACAGCGATCCGCCGCGCCCTGCGCGAGGTGGACCGGGGCCGTTTTATCAAGTTGGGCCACGAACTGGCGCGGTCCGCTTTCGACCATGTGGGCAAGAAAGCCACCGACAAGGTTCTGGAAACGGCAGCGCGCAATCTGCGGCTGGACGGGCGCGACGAGGTTCTGGCCCGTCTGGGAAGCGCGGAACTGAGCGCGCGTGATGTTGTCCGCTCCGTCTATCCTGACCTCACCCCCGACCAGACCGACGAGATCGACACCAAACGCGCCGTGATCGGCCTGTCGCCCGTGCAGAATTTCGACCGCGCCCGCTGTTGCCAGCCCTTGCCCGGCGAACGAATCGTGGGGATCACCTTTCGCGGCAAAGGCGTGGTTGTGCATGCCATTGATTGCGAGGCCTTGACCGGCTACGAGGATCAGCCGGACCGCTGGTTGGACCTGCACTGGCACTCCGGCAAGCATCCGCCCATTCACACGGCGACACTCAATCTCACAATCGGAAACGATGCAGGTGTACTGGGACGGATCTGCACCTTGATCGGGGAGCAGAAGGCCAATATCTCTGACTTGCAATTCGTGGACCGCAAACCAGATTTTTACCGACTTCTGGTCGACGTTGAACTGCGCGATGCAGAGCATCTGCATTCGATCATGTCGGCACTTGAGGCCGAAGGCGACGTGGCGGCGGTGGAGCGGTTCAGGGATCCATCCCGCGCCGTTGCAACGAACGCATAACGGAAGGGCACGGTCTTGGTATTCAAGCGCAGGGATAAGCGCCCGCTCTGGAAGATCTTGATCGAGTTCTTCTGGCCGCGGGGGGGATGGAGCAGGGCCGCGCAATATGTGCGCCACCGCCTTCACCGCTTGCCCGATTCTCCCGAGAAAATCGCGCGCGGCATTTTCGCAGGCGTCTTCACGACCTTCACGCCGTTTTACGGGCTGCATTTCGTCTTCGCGCTGATCCTTGCCTCGATCCTCAGGGGAAACGTGATTGCCGCTTTGCTGGCGACTTTCTTTGGCAACCCGCTGACCTATGTGCCGATTGGCGTCGTCTCGATGAAGATGGGCTATTTCCTGCTGGGGGAGGGGGGACAACCCGATGATACCATTGCCCGCTCGCTTGGTGGCAAGTTCATGGATGCGGGAGACGCGCTGAAAAACAACTTCATGACCCTGTTCAATGGCCAGACGCCGGATTGGCACAGCCTGACGATCTTTTTCAACGAGGTGTTTTTTCCCTACCTTGTAGGCGGTATCATTCCGGGACTTATCGCTGGCGGCACCTGTTATCTTCTCAGCGCGCCGCTGATCCGCGCCTACCAGCAGCGCCGCAGCGGCGCGATCAAGGCCAAGCTGGCCGCATTGAAAGCCAAGGCAAAGCGTCAGGCCGACGCGCAGCAAAAATCCGACTGACCCGACAAGACTGACCCGATCCGACTGACCCGAAAGGATGAACCCGATGAAGCCCCTTGGAATATTGCGTCTGGGTGTGAATATCGACCATGTCGCAACCGTGCGTAACGCGCGCGGCGGTGCTTATCCCGATCCTCTGCGCGCCGCCAAACTGGCCGAGGAGGCAGGTGCGGACGGTATTACCGCGCACCTGCGCGAGGATCGCCGCCACATCTCGGACGCGGATATCGAAGGGCTGATGGATGTTCTCAGCGTGCCGTTGAACTTCGAGATGGCCGCAACCGAAGAGATGCAGCGCATCGCCCTGCGCCACAAACCGCATGCCGTCTGCATCGTCCCCGAAAAGCGCGAGGAGCGCACGACCGAAGGCGGTCTTGAGGTGGCACGCGAGGAGAACCGGCTGGCAGGATATATCGCGCCGCTGCGCGAGGCAGGTTGCCGCGTGTCGATCTTCATCGCCGCCGATGCCCGCCAGATCGAGGCCGCGCACCGGATCGGGGCCGAGGTGATCGAGCTGCATACAGGTGCCTATTGCGATGCCCATTCCGAAGGGCGCCTTGACGCGCGCGATGCGGAATGCAAACGGCTGGGCGAAATGGCAGCCTATGCCCATTCGCTCGGGCTTGAAGTGCATGCAGGCCACGGCCTGACCTATGACACGGTGCAGCCCATCGCGGCCTTCCCCGAGGTGATGGAGCTGAATATCGGCCATTTCATTATCGGCGAGGCGATCTTTCGCGGCTTGTCTCCGGCAATCCACGAGATGCGCCGCCTGATGGATGCCGCCCGCACACCCGCAATGGTCTGAGTGATGACCCGCGCTGGCATGCGCCTGATGCGACGCGCCGTATTGCTGGTGGCGTTGGGGCTGGCGGCGCTGTCGGTATGGCAGTTGGAAAAGGCCCGCAGCGGGCTGGATATCGCGCAGGTCGATGCCGCCGGAAGCCCCGCGACACGCGCGGCCCTGCCGGATGCTGACGGCCCTGTCGTGATCGTCGCGCATGGTTTTGCCGGATCGCGCCAGATGATGCAGGGCTATGCGCTGCCGCTGGCGCAGGCGGGCTACCGTGTGTGGTCGTTCGATTTTCACGGCCATGGACGCAATCCGCGCCCCATGGGTGGCGATGTCGACGTCATCGAGGGCACCACGATGCGGCTGGTGGAGCAGACGCTCGCCGTGGCCGAGGCTGCGCGCGAGGCCGAAGGCTGGACCGGGCCAATCGCCCTGCTGGGCCATTCCATGGCCACCGATATCATCATCCGCGCCGCTGCTGCCGATCAGGGGATCGGGCCGATCGTTGCCATCTCGGCTTTCTCGCAGGCGGTCACGCCGGACTTTCCCGACGACATGCTGCTGATCTCGGGGCAGGGCGAGCCGCGATTGCGCCATTTCGCACAGGAAACGCTGTGGATGCTGGACCCAACCGCGGAGGAGGGGCAGACGGTTACGGCCGGATCGATCCGCCGTGCCGCCATCGTGGCTCCGGGGGTGGAGCATGTCGGCGTGCTGTTCAGCCGGACAGGGCAGAGTGCGGCGCTGGCGTGGCTCGATCAAAGCTATGACCGTACCAGCAGCGTCACGCCGCCCGCCACGGGCGGCTGGCTGGCCGTGTTGCTGGCCGCGATTGTCGCGCTTGTCTGGCCTCTCTCGCGCCGTCTGCCAAAACGCGCCGTGCCTCTGGCCGACTTGTCTTGGGGGCAATTCGCGCTGGCCGTGGCGCTGCCTGCGGTTCTGGCCCCCGTGATTGCGGTGATGCTGGGCATCAAGACGCTGCCGGTGCTGGTGGCCGACCATCTGGCGGTGCATCTGCTGATCTACGGCGCGCTGCAACTGGCGATCCTGTGGCGCGCGGGGCTGCGGCCCGGCCCGCTGTCGCCTGTCGCTGCGGGGTTCCTGATCCTGTGGGGGCTGGCGGTCTTCGGCCTTGCACTGGACCGGTATGGCGCGAATTTCCTGCCCTCGGCCGAGCGGCTCTGGATCATCGCGGCACTGGCGCTGGGCGCTGTGCCCTTCATGCTGGCCGATGCGCTGGCCAGTGGTGCGGGGCGGGGCACATGGGTGCGGCGCATTCTGGCGCGGCTGGGGTTTCTGGTCTCGCTCGGCATCGCGGTCGCGCTGGATATGGAGGGGCTGTTCTTTCTGGCGCTGATTGCCCCCGTCATCGTGCTGTTCTACATCATCTACGGGTTGATGGGCCGCTGGGTCGCGCAGCGCAGCGGGGCTGCCGCCGCGGGTCTGGGTCTTGGTCTGGCCTTGGCATGGGCGCTTGGCGTGAGCTTCCCGCTGTTCAGCGCGGCAGGCTAGAAGGACAAACAGATGATCCTCGGCATCGGCACGGACCTTGCGAATATCGAGCGGATCGCCGCGACGCTGGAGCGGTTCGGCGACCGCTTCCGCAACCGCGTGTTCACCCCCATCGAGCAGGCCAAGGCCGAACGCCGTATGGATGTGGCAGGCACCTACGCCAAGCGTTGGGCTGCGAAAGAAGCCTGCTCCAAGGCGCTGGGCACCGGCTTGCGCATGGGCATCAGCTGGCGCGACATGGCGGTGACGAACCTGCGCAGCGGCCAGCCCCAGATGCAGGTGACAGGCTGGGCGGCAGAACGTCTGGCCGCGATGACCCCGCCGGGCCACGAGGCGCTGATCCACGTGACATTGACCGATGATCACCCCTGGGCGCAGGCCTTTGTGGTAATCGAGGCGCGGCCCATCGTGGAAAGAGGCCCGTAACCCGCCAAACCGGTGCTGGCAGGGGGCTTTGGGTCTGGCTTGGCTTGACACATCTGCCCCTGCCCATCATGTAGCGCTGACCGCCCGAGCAGGAGCACGACCCAATGGCCACGGAAGCCAAAAAAGGCAATTCGATCATCGAGACGATCAAGACCATCGTTTATGCGTTGCTGATCGCGGGCATATTCCGGACTTTGTTCTTCCAGCCGTTCTGGATTCCCTCCGGCTCGATGAAGCAGACATTGCTGATCGGCGATTTCCTGTTCGTGAACAAGATGACCTATGGCTATTCCTTCGCCTCCTGCCCGACGATCCGCATCCCCGTGGTGGGGCTGAATATCGACGCCAAGGATATCTGCGGCTTTCTGGGTGACGACAACGACCGTATTTTCGGTGGCGAGCCCGCGCGCGGCGATGTGGTGGTGTTCCGCCATCCGGTGAGCGGTCAGGACTACATCAAGCGGCTGGTCGGCCTGCCGGGCGAGACCGTGCAGATGATCGGTGGGGTGCTGCATATCAATGGTGCACCCGTGGCTCTGGAAGATGACGGCGTGTTCGAGGAAACGGCAGGGCCGCAAGGCCCGCAGCGGTTGCGCCCGCGTTGCGAGAACGGACCTGTCGGCGATGGCGGCCTGTGCCTGAAATCGCGCCAGATCGAGACCTTTCCAGAAGGCACCAGCCATCCGGTTCTGAACATCGGGCGTCAAAGCTCGGATAACACACCAGTTTACAACGTGCCTGCGGGGCATTTCTTCTTCATGGGCGACAACCGTGACAATTCCACCGACAGCCGCGTGCCACAAATGGCAGGTGGCGTGGGTTTCGTGCCCTACCAGAACCTGATCGGCCGCGCCGACAGGATCATGTTCTCGTCGTCCGGCACGTCGATGCTGGCGTTCTGGACATGGCGCAGCGACCGTTACTTCAAGAGGATCGAGTGAGGTTATCCGCAGATCTCAAGGCTCTTGAAAGCCGGGTCGGGCATGCCTTCCAGCGCCCTGAATTGTTGGTCCGTGCGGTCACACATTCTTCCATGTCCTCGGCAACGCGCGACGACAACCAGCGGCTGGAGTTTCTTGGAGACCGCGTGCTGGGCCTTGTGATGGCCGAGGCGCTTCTGGCCAATGACCGTAGTGCCACCGAAGGCCAGCTTGCCCCGCGCTACAACGCGCTTGTGCGCAAGGAAGCCTGCGCCGATGTCGCGCGCCAGATCGATCTGGGCGATGTGCTGAAGCTGGGCCGCTCCGAGATGATCTCGGGCGGGCGGCGCAAACTGGCGCTGCTGGGCGACGCGATGGAGGCCCTGATTGCGGCGGTCTATCTGGATGCGGGCTTTGATGCGGCCCGCGCCATGATCCTGCGGCTCTGGGGTGACCGGATCGGCGCCGTCGAGGAAGACGCCCGCGATGCTAAGACCGCCTTGCAGGAATGGGCGCAGGCGCGTGGCTTTCCGCCGCCGAAATATGTCGAGTTGCAACGGTCCGGGCCGGATCATGCCCCGGTATTTACAATGTCGGCCCAGCTAGAGAACGGCGAGGCGGAAACCGCCACCGCCGGATCGAAGCGGCAGGCGGAACAGGCAGCGGCCAAAGCCCTGCTGGACAGATTGGAGAGCGCATGACACGCGCAGGTTTTGTGGCCCTCATCGGTGAGCCGAATGCGGGAAAATCGACACTTCTCAACCGGATGGTGGGGGCCAAGGTCTCGATCGTGACCCACAAGGTGCAAACCACGCGGGCGCGCATTCGCGGTGTGGCGATGGAAGGCGAGGCACAGATCGTCTTTGTCGACACGCCGGGCCTGTTCGCGCCCAAGCGCAGGCTGGACCGCGCGATGGTGGCGGCCGCCTGGGGCGGGGCGGCGGACGCCGATATCGTGGTGCTGCTGGTCGAGGCGCATCGCGGTGTGACCGACGGTGTGCAGAAAATTCTCGAAGGGCTGGAAGGGATCGGCAAGGGCCGCCCCGTCGCGCTGGCGATCAACAAGATCGACCGCGTCAAATCCGAGGTGCTGCTGGGGCTGACCCGCGACCTGAACGAGCGTTTCCCCTTTGTCGAGACCTTCATGATCTCGGCCGAAAAGGGCCACGGCGTGCAGGCGCTGCGTGAATGGCTGGCGGGCAAGCTGCCCGAAGGCCCGTGGCTGTATCCCGAAGACCAGATCGCCGATCTGCCGATGCGGATGATCGCCGCCGAGATGACCCGCGAAAAGCTCACCCTGCGCCTGCATCAGGAACTGCCCTACCAGTTGACCGTCGAGACGGAAAACTGGGAGGAACGCAAGGACGGCTCGGCCAAGATCGACCAGATCATCTATGTGATCCGCGACGGCCATAAAGGTATCGTGCTGGGCAACAAGGGTGAGACGATCAAACAGGTAGGTCAGGCCGCGCGCGAGGAGATCGAGGAATTTCTGGGCCGCAAGGTGCATCTGTTTTTGCAGGTCAAGGTACGTTCCGGCTGGCTGGACGAGGCAGAGCGTTATTCCGAGATGGGGCTGGATTTCAAGGACGGCAATGTCTGAGGCCGCAGCTTATGCGGTTGTCGTTGCGCTTTGAGTATTTGAAGAACGCTGAAGCAGGGGGCGCGGGCCATGTCTGAAAGGTTGACCGCGAGTTTCTGGGTCTCTGCCTATTTGGCGCGGCTGCGGCTGTCGGATATTCCGGCTTTCGTTGTGGCACATGGCGATGATTCTGCGGGCACGGTTCTGGTCAAGCTCAACACGTTGGACGGGCAAGCCGTGGCCTATCAGCGGTCCTTCGATCTGATGAGCGGCACCCGCGCATGGGTGATCCTTGCCGAGGGGCCAGAGGCGGAGGTCGATGCGGCGCTGCGCCGCCAGCGCGCGCGCGATCCCGATCTTTGGGTGATCGAGGTCGAAGACCGGCAGGCGCGGCATCTGCTCGACCAGCCGGGATTGTCGGACTGACGACAGGGCGTATAGTCAGGTCATGGATTGGCGCGATCAGGGCATTTTGCTGAGTAGCCGACGGCACGGGGAATCCGCTGCCATCATCGAGGTATTCACCCGCGAGCATGGCCGCCATGCCGGTGTCGTGCGCGGCGGGGCGAGCCGCAAGATCGCCCCTATCCTGCAACCGGGCGCGCAACTGGATGTCAGCTGGCGCGCGCGGCTGGAGGATCATATCGGCAGTTACACGGTCGAGCCGCTGCGCAGTCGCGCCGGAGCCTTGGCCGACCGGCAGGCGCTGGCGGGGCTGAATGCGGTGACGGCGCTGTTGCTTTTCACGCTGCCGGACCGCGAGGCCCATCCCATGCTCTATGCCCGCAGCGAGGGGTTGCTGGACCTGCTGGGCGATCAGGATCTGTGGCCGCTGGCCTATCTGCAATGGGAACTCGCCCTGCTGGAGGAGACGGGTTACGGCCTCGATCTGAGCACTTGTGCCGTGTTGGGGCATGGCGCAAATGATCTGACCTATGTCTCGCCGCGCAGCGGGCGGGCGGTATCGCGGGCCGGGGCGGGAGACTGGGCGGACCGCCTGCTGCCCCTGCCGCCTTGCCTGATGGGGCAGGGACCGGCGCCGGATCACGAAATCGCCGAAGGGTTTCGCACCACGGGGCATTTCCTGCGCGAGCATCTGGCTCCGGCTTTGGGAAACAAACCACTGCCCGAGGCGCGGGAACGCTTTGTCGAGGTCTTCGCGCGTCGTCTGGCGCCCGGTCCGGCCTCAGCGCAGGGCGAGAACCAGATCGACCAGTGATCCCATCGGGCTGGTATTGTCGCCATCGTCGCGGGTGCTGAGATCCTGCATGCCGACATGAGCGGCATAGATGATCCGCGCCATTTCAGGATTGGTGATCTCGACCTCGTTCAGCAAGGTCTGGATATGGGCAATCCGTGCCGCATCCACCTCGGCGAGCATGGCCGCAACCGCCGCATCCTCGCGCGCCCAGGCGCGGATGGCGGGTTCGACCTGCAAGGTGCCCAGCGTCGGGTGGCCTGCGCCGGCGACGATCTGCCCCAGAAGGCGCAGTCGTGCCACGGGGGTCGGTTGATCGGCAAGCGCTTCGGGGATGTGATCCACTGCACCTTCTGCCCATAGAGACAGCATCTGGCGGTGATAATCGGGCACATCGGCGAAGTGCCAGTAGAACGAGCCTTTGGTTGTGCCAAGCCGTCGCGCCATCGGTTCTGCCTTGAGCGCGACCGGTCCGGCCTCGGCCAGAGCGTTGAAACCGGCAAGCAACCAGTCGGATCGTGTCAGGCGGGCGCGTGTCGTCATGCAAGCGACCTACGCCGGACACATGATTCCCGCAAGAAAGGAGATTGCTGCGTCGGCGATAAGTCGCGCTGCGTTGCAGCATTGCTTGCTTTTCGACTGCTTCGGGCCGCGATAGGACAAGGTTGCTGCTATATTTCTGCACTTTCGAAAGGTTCGCCATACTTCGGCACGGCCTAAGCTCCATGATGCGCCCCGTCCTGCCCGCCCGACTTGCAAGCGCCAGAAGCGGCGATCATACTGCTGCCAGCCATGCTGCATCCTGCATGACAACCACCGAACAGGACCGCTTGAAGCCGGGGGATCCTGTTTATCACCCGCCGGAAATCTGGATTCACTGCAAGACAAGGATCATCCCCGATGAGCTATCTGTTCGATCTTTCCCCCGTTCCCGCCATTCCTGTGGCAGGGGAGGCCGCGTCCTATCCGATCGGGCGGATTTTCTGCGTGGGGCGCAATTATGCGGCGCATGCTGCGGAAATGGGAATCGAGGTTGATCGCGAAAAGCCGTTCTATTTTACCAAATCGCCTGCCTCGGCCATCCTCAGCGGTGCGACAGCGCCCTATCCTTCAGGCACGGACAACTATCACTACGAGATGGAACTGGCGGTGGCCATCGGCGCGCCTGCTTTCAAGGTGCCAGTCAGCGAGGCGTTGGCGAAAGTTTACGGCTATGGTTGCGCGCTCGATATGACACGGCGCGATCTGCAACTGTCAGAGCGTGCCCACCAACGCCCGTGGGATCTGGGCAAGGATGTCGAGAACTCCGCCGTTTTCGCGCCATTGACCAAGGCTGCGGACTTTGGCGAGGTTGCAGCACAGCGGATCCATCTGTCGCTGAACGGCGAGATCCGGCAGGATGCCACCCTGACCGAGCTGATCTGGTCCGTGCCGGAAATCATCAGCCATTTGTCAGGCTTTTATCATCTGAAACCGGGCGACCTGATTCTGACCGGGACGCCTGCCGGAGTCGGTGCCGTTGTGCCGGGCGATGTGATCATCGGCGGGATCGACGGTCTGGAGCCGATTCGCCTGACCATCGGGCCTGCCGAGTGATGCCCTTTGCTGCGTGATCGCCTTAAGGGGGGGGGCGATTCTGGCGGGAGCGCCCAAATTAACCTGACTAAAAAACTCGGATTGACGTGTCCGAGTTTTTTTGTCAGAAATAAGTGGTGTTCCAGCCACCCCCGTCCAAGAGGGGAAGCCCGAATCGAAAGATGAAAGGACTTCCGCAATGTCGCCCCAGAACAGACCCCTTCCCCGAAACGGCTTGATTGCCCATTCGGACTATTCCCCTCGTCCCGCGTTGTGCCCGGATCGTGCATCCGCGCTGGATCTCCTGCAGGATTTCGCCGTGCCGGATGTCTGCAATGTCGAAGCCTGGCTTGATCGTATTGATGCCCGTAACGGACGCGAGGTGCGGCCATGATCGTCCTGCGTCATCAAGGCGGTGCCACGACACCGCGTCCGCAATCCCTGCCAAGCCATACCGCGCGCGAACTGACCGAAGGCGGAACACAGGCGCAGATCGAGTTGGACGGCCAGATTTACACCCTGCGGATCACCCGCGCTGGCAAACTGATCCTGACCAAATGAGTGATATGTCTCCTATCCACCCGCCGCGCGGTGCCGCTGCCGTGGGCCGGTTGGCCGATCTGGACCCGGTCGAGGCCGGGGCGGTGCTCTACATGCGGCTCTGCTGGGACAATCCCGATGCGCTGGCCGCGCTCACGCGCGACTTTGTCCCGCTGCTCGGTCCAGTCTCCGGCGAGGTTGCGGCGCGCGGATTTTATCAACTGTGCAGCCTGTGCCAGAGCCATGCCCGCCGTCCGCTTTGCCCGCACGGGCTGACCTGCGGTTGTCTTGGCGGGGATGAGGCCTGCTTTGCGCGACTGGTCTCCAGCGCAGCGGAGGGTGCCCGGGAAGAGGCGCTGATGATGGCGCTTTTGCTCGTGCGCGCGGATTTCGCCCCGATGGTGACCGGACTTGCACAGGATGCGGGGCTTGCCCTGCGCCGCATGGCGCTGCGCGCCGGAAATGTCGCGGGAATACCCGCATCACACACCGCCCGTAAGGCGGGCACGACACTGCACTGAAAGCACGCCATGATCGTTTGCCACTGCCAATCCATCACCGACCACGACATCAACGCAGCCATCGACTGGATGCGGACAGCGGATTCGGAGACGTTGATTACCCCCGGCAAGATCTATCACGCCTTGGGCAAGGCGGCGGAATGTGGCGGGTGCATGCCGCTTTTCCTTTCCACGATGCGTCAAAATGATAACCTGGAAGTACCCATGCACCTCCGCGGGTTGCGAAAGAAAGGCTCGCGGTCCAACACAGGATAAACTTCATGAAGGGTGACGCAAAAGTCATTGATTACCTCAACCGTGCAATTCGATCGGAATTGACGGCGGTCAGCCAGTATTGGCTGCATTATCGCCTGCAAGAGGATTGGGGTCTTGGTCATATGGCCAAGAAAAGCCGTGAGGAAAGCATCGAAGAGATGCACCATGCCGACAAGCTGATCGCGCGGGTGATATTTCTCGAAGGCCATCCGAACCTGCAGAAGCTTGATCCGCTGCGAATCGGCCAGACGCCACTTGAAACGCTGCAATGCGATATGGCCGCCGAACAAGAGGCTCGCGCGCTGTACCGCGAGGCGCGGGAATACTGCAACGAAGTGGGCGATTACGTCACGATGAAGCTGTTCGAGGAACTGCTGGCGGATGAGGAGGGTCACATCGACTTTCTGGAGACCCAGCTTGATCTGTTCGAGAAGCTTGGCGCTGAAAAATACATGCTGCTCAACGCGTCCAAAATGGACGAAGCCGAGTAAAGCCGCCTGCGGAAACATCAACGTCCCGGTTGTTCGCCGAGACGTTCAGAGCGTCAGCGGGATGACTGGAAGACTGTCCAACCGTCCTGTCTGGCGCCGCACGGCTGATATCCTGCCAAAGCAAGAACACGGGCCGAGGCGTGGTTGTCCGGATGGACAAAGGCCACGATCCTTTCCAGATAAGGGTGCTTCGCAAACGCCTTTCGCGTTGCCGCGCGCACAAGCCGTTTCCCCAAACCTCTGCCCCAGTAACGACGACCCAGCCAATAGCTGATCTCGGCCTCCTGCGGGTTTGCACCCAACGCGGCAAAAGCCAGTCTGGCCTGTCCGACAGGGGTGCCCGCCAGCAACACGGCATTGACCGCATGATGTGGAGCGGCGGTCGAGATCGTAATCAGATCGCGCGCCATACTGTCCGAGATAACGCCCGGCCATTCCTCTGTCATATATTGCCAAAGCTGCCGATCGTTGAGCAGTTCGCGGTAGGCCGCCACATCGGACGGCTGCCATGACCGGAAGGTCAGCGCCGTTTCGGCATCACCCGTTTGCCACGATAGCGGCACGGGCGGCGCGCCCAGATGTGCGGGATGGTCCGCGCTGATGCGATGTGCGGCGACCCAGCCGATCTGCACAGGGTCGAAGGCCACCGGAACCTGCTTGTCCTTGACCTGCGCGATCTGCTCGGCGGTCAGGACTCCTTGCCAGCGCGGCGCTTCAACCGGCGTGTGCTTCTCGATTGAGGCACAAGATCTGAAGGTGCCTTTACCCATGTCCCCCCCCCGAACGCTGACGGCGATGCATCCTCACGACAAATCGCGACAGATCCTACGTCAGTTCGGGGCGGGACGAATTTCACGACTACTGACATTTTCGTGGGTAGCACGGGGGCAGACCTGCACCGGCTTAACAGGGAGAAATAACAAAGAAAAAGGGCGCCCGATCCGGATTGGAAGGGCGCCCGAAGGTGTCACTGTAGCATGCGCGAGGGTAGCCAGAGCACCAGATCGGGGATCACGAAAACCATGAAAACCGCAAGCATCTGCAACAGCACAAAGGGAACCACGCCCTTGTAGATGTCGATAATGGTCACCTCCGGCGGCGCGACGCCTTTGAGGTAGAAGAGCGAGAAGCCGACAGGCGGGGTCAGGAACGACGTTTGCAGCGTGACCGCGAACAGCACGATGAACCAGATTTCATCAAACCCGAGGGCCGTGACCACGGGGGCCACCAAAGGCAGCATGATCAGCGAGATTTCCAGCCAGTCGAGGAAGAAACCCGCCAGAAATGCGATGAAGAGGATGGTCAGCACGATCCCGCTCGGTCCGAAAGGCAGACCTCTCAGCGCGCTGGAGATGAACTCGTCCCCGCCCAACTGGCGCATCACCACGGCAAAGAGCGTGGCACCCAGAAAGATGCCGAAGATGAATGCCGTGGTCAGGGTTGTTTTCCTGCCGACATCCTTGAGCACCGCCCATGTCAGCTTGCCATTGACCAGCGCCAGCAGGATCGCCCCAAACGCGCCCAGACCGGAGGCCTCGGTCGGTGTGGCGAAACCGAAGAAGATAGAGCCCAGAACGGTGAAGATCAGCAGCAGCGGGGGCAGGGTGGCCACGAGCGTGTCAAAGATCAGCCGTCCGGTGACAGGCGGCAGATCCGTCGGTGCCGGCGCGAGGTTCTTATTCAGCGCGGCGGCGACCAGAATGTAGATGATGTAGAACGCCCCCAGCATAAGCCCCGGAATCAGCGCCCCCATGAAAAGGTTGCCGACCGAGACAGACATCTGATCGGCCATGATGATCAGCATGATCGAGGGCGGGATCAGGATGCCAAGCGTTCCGGCCGATGCGACGACCCCGCTGGCAAAGCCCTTGTTGTAGCCTTCCTTCAACATGATCGGCATGGACAGCATGGCCAGCAGCACGACCGAGGCTCCCACGATACCCGTGGATGCGGCCAGAAGGATGCCGATCAGAACGACGCCAAGGGCAAGACCGCCCCGGAACCTGCCGAACAACTGGATGAAGTTGGTCATCAGCTTCTCGGTCACACCGGATCGCTCCAGCATGAGCCCCATGAAGATGAACATCGGTAACGCCACCAGAATCCAGTTGGACATCTGCCCGTAGACCCGCTGTACGAAGATGCCGAAAATGCGCATATCCGAAAGGAAATACGTGTCCCAGCCGAACCATTCAGCACCGAGGATCGCGATGAAGCTGAATATGATCGACACGCCCGCCAAAGCCCATGCGACGGGGAAGCCGGTAAAGATCAACCCGATGAAGGAGATCAGCATCGCGATGACGAGGATTTCGTTAGTCTCAAGCATGTAAAGGTCTTTCCGTTTGACGCGGCGCCGCGCAGCGACGTGATGGGGCTTCAGACGCGGTGCAGCGCGTCAAACTCCTGTGACAGGGTTCAGCCCCTGGATTCCTTGCTTTGCGATCCGAACAGATAAGCGCCGACGCGCAGCAGACGCGCGAATGTCGCAAGCCCCATATAGACGAAGGCAATGATGATCACGGATTTGATCGCCCACCGGTTGGTCAGTCCGCCCGGGGCAGAGGATGTCTCGTCGCGGTTCCAAGAGGCTTCGACAAAGGGGATCGCATAGGTGATCATGAGATAGATCAGAGGCGCGATCAGAAAGATCATGCCGAAAAATTCGATAAAGCCGCGTGTGCGGGGGTGTAACGTGGAGGCTATGACATCGACCCGCACATGCGCGTCATGCAGAATGGCGTAACCGATACCGATCATGAAACCGACCGCGTAGATATGCCATTGCACCTCTTCGAGCCAGATATAGTTGACCCCGATCAGGTAGCGCATGCTGACATTAACGACGATGATCAGCACCAGGATCACCCAGAGCCAACTGATCGCGCCACCAACGGCGCCAAGGAAAGCCTCGATCCCGGAGGAGATCCGCGTTTGCGGAAAATCAAGCCCGTTCGATTTGCTGGATGCGCTTTCGACCTCATCAAGATCAATCCGGAATTCGGGTTGTGCCGCCATTCTTGCCAGGCCTCCGCTTGTGTTGGTCTCAGTACAATGCCGTCTCTACGACCCTTGTACCCTAAGAAAAAGGGTCCGCGCGAAATACCGCGCGGACCTTCAATTTATAATTGGTCAGAACAATGGACCAGTTTGCCTTATTCCTCGACGCGGCTCTGCCAGTCGCGGGGCAGGTAACCCATCTCTTTCCACGGACGCAGGTCGGACTGGTATTCCATCATCGAGCTGTAGACCTTGCCGAACATCTCGTCGGAACCGGAGCGACGCTCCATCACGGTCTTCGTCGCCTCGTAGAAGCCCTTGATCATCTCGTCGCTGTAGGTTTCGACATTCGTGCCGCGTTCCTGGAAGCTTTTGATGACCGCACCCTGAAGCGCTTCGGCGCGCGCGATCGCATAGGAGTTGCCCGCCATGCATGTTGTCTCGATTACGGCTTTGGTCTGGTCCGCCAGCCCGTTCCACACGTCGAGGTTGATGTAGAGATACTGGTTTGTGGAGGGCTGGTGCCAGCCGGGAAGGTAAAGATAGTTGGCCACCTGATAGAAGCCCAACTGTTCATCCACGGTGGGCAGCGAGAATTCTGTGCCGTCCAGAACGCCGGTTTCCAGCGCCTGATACAGCTCTCCGCCGGGCAGCAGCGTTACGGACATGCCGAACTCGGCCATGATCTCGCCGCCGACACCGGCCGCGCGGAAGCGCATGCCCTCGAAGTCTTCGGGTCCGGTGATCTCGTTACGGAACCAGCCGGCGGTTTCGGGGCTGATCGTGCCGCACAGGATCGGGTGAACGTTATAGGGGTGGAACACCTCGGCCAGCAGATCTTTTCCGCCGTGGAAGTTCATCCATGCCATGAATTCAATCGATTCGAGGCCGAAGGGCGTCGCGCCGAACAGGGCGGCGGCGGGTACTGTGCCCCATTCGTAGCCCATCCATGAATAGCCGGCGTCGATGCTGCCGTCGGCCACGCTTTCGAAGATTGCAAGGGCAGGCACAACGGCACCCGGCTCCGCGATCCGCAAGTCGATGGCACCGTCAGAGATGGCGCGCAGCTGATCGGCTACCCAAGGCATGGTGTCGCCGAGTGCGGTCAGGGTCGAGGCAAAGCTCATCGGGATCTGCCAGCGAATATTGTCCATCGCCTGCGCGGTACCCGGTGCGATCATCAGCGCAAGCGCGCCGGTGGCCGCAGTCGTACCCAGAAACTTTCTCATTTTGGTCTTCATGACATTCCTCCCAGAATTATCTATCGGCAACCATTGTATCACATCGCCGTATCTTTTGGTGGCGCGGTATCGTCACCACACCTCGCGTGAAAAGAGTTTTCACGGTATCCACGAAATTATGCAAGCTTTTTGTAAAGAAACCTTACCAATTTGTGCGGTTTCAGCGCCGGAATAGATATCATGAACCCCAGGGGGCGCGCCATTTTGTGCCTCGGCTTTACCAATCTGTCAGGCGCGGCAAGGGCCCGGCCACGGTCGCATCCGGCCGATATCGCCAAGGCGCTCAGAACGCCATGCGGAATCCCAGCAGCGCGGCTGTATCGTGTTGGCCTGAAATGTTTCCGTGGTTGGCGGCATGGATCGCGCCGACAAAGATGGCGGCGTTACGACCGACAGGCGTGTCATAGGTCAGCGACACGTTGATCTCGCGGTCCTGCGGCGCGTAGTCGATCCCGACGGATCTGTGCTCCACAAGGCCGTCGCTGCGGCTGACGGGCAGGGCGATCTCGGCCCCGCCCGAGGTAACAGCCACGGGAAGGGACAGACCGAGGCTGATCCTGTCGCCGCGACGCAGGACGCTGTTCTGCCCCGCTTCGACCTTGAACGCATTGAACTGCACAGCTGACCTGTCCGACAAGGCGGGGCCTCGTTCGGAAGGGGACATGCCGAACGTGCCACCCACCTCGAAGAAACCATCGCGTCCGACATCGCGCCGGTAGGCCAGTTCAAGTGCCGCCAAAGTGCTGGTGGACCCTCCGATGCCCGGCAGGATGGTTCCATCGTCACGGGTGACGTTCAGCCCCACAAAGACCTCGCCGCCCGCCGCTTGCAGATTTTGCCCGATGAAAGCCGCCATCGCCGGATCGGTGCCCCGGATGCCCGCGGCGCCGCCCGCTTCAGGGGCCAGCAGGGCCAGTTCCAATCCGTCATGATGCATCGTCAGATTCGCCCCGCCGTAGGCTTGCAGCAAGCCCGACCGCGGCGCATCGCCGAACATCGAGTACCAGAGTTGTTCGGAAATCGGAGGAGGGGCCGCCGTTGCGGACAGTGCCGCGCCGGGCATGGTGAAATCGCCACCCAGCAAATCCGTCACAAGGATCGGCGTTGAGGCAAGGCTGCGCGCGACTGCGTCACCCGTCGCACCGCCACCGGTGATCAGAGGTTCATCTGCACTTTGTGTCGTGCCATCCGCCAGAACCGCAACAGGCGTGCCGATTGGCAGCAAAGCGGCGCGGACATCCAGAAAGCCGTGTCCCCATTCGGTGCTGTAATCGTGGAAAAAGCCCGAACCCGGCACAACTTCCAGCGTCCCTGAAGCCGTGAAACCCTCGAATCCGTTATCTGCGGAGGCGATCAGGCGGGCGCGCAGGTCATGCGGGGTAAGATTGGGAAAAGCCTCCGCCAGCAAAGCAATCGCACCCGAGACCATGGGGGCCGCGAATGATGTGCCGACACGCAGGTCATATGAGGTATCGCTGGTGGAAGTTGCCGCGCGCCATGTCCCGTCCGCAGCGATACACCAGCGCGCCGCCTCAAGGCACGGTGCCGAGCGGCGTTGTGCGCTCAGGATCCGTTCACTGTCGAACTGGGGCACACCGCTGATCACGGCCAGCCATCCCGCTTCCAGTTCAGGCACGAAAGCGGGCAGCGCCTCCATCAATCCGGCAACCGAATTGGTGCGGATGTTGTCAGCGGCAAAGACAACCACGCCGTTCTGCGTGTAGCGCTGCAACGCGGTCAGGTAGATGCTGTTGTCGCTTTGGACGAAGAGGCGTTCAAAATCCGTGGTATTGGCTTTGAAATCCGAAAAACCCCACGAGTTGTTCTGCACAACCGCGCCGGTGGTCCGGGCCAGATCTGTCGCATCCGCGCGGGAGCGGGCAGTATTGAACAAGCCGGGCTGTATGGTCGCACCGGGGGCCACGCCGATCATGTAAGTCGAATTACCTGCCGCAACCGAAGCGACGGAGGTGCCGTGCGAGGCTGCGCTGCCAGCGTTGCCGCCTTCGATGCGGTTCGCATAGCTTTGGTGCGTCGTCAGAAACCCGTCATCCACGATGGAGATGATTTGGCCCGCTCCGGTCAAACCGATGGCATGGGCATATTCTATCCGTGCCGAGGCAAGAGAATAGCTTTCATAGGAGGTGCCGTTACGTTCGCTCCACCGGATTTTCTGGCGCTGATATATGTCAGATTCGCGCAGAATTTGCGCAGCATCCTCATAGGCGGCGAAACTCTCGACGCGAAACGCGGTGAGCGCATCTGCACTGAAATTTCCGCCCGTGATCGTCTCTGCCAGAAAGGTGATCGCAGATGTGGTGATGGTGCTTGCGCTGCCGCCACTTCCGCCGCCGCAGCCGGACAGGAACAAACATATTGCGGTGGAAACCGAAGCTTTACGTACAAATGGACTGCCCAAACCCGGTGCTCCCGTATGAGAAACACGTCAACCGGCGCGCACTGGTTATGGGGTGGGTTACCTGAAAAAATACGGTCGTGTGTCGTTTGCGCCCGCACGTTTTGCTCCGGGCAATTGCTCGATTTTTAGTTTTACCATTGTGCCAAAGATTAAGGCGCGGTTAAGGCCGATTTGCGGACCTTTGTGTTTCGGAAGAAAAAGCGCGACAAAAAAGCACCGGTCAGTTCAACTGACCAGTGCTTTGACCTGCCTGCTCTTGAACCAGTTCAGCGCCAGCAGGGCCAGTACCAGCATCGCGCCCCCTGCTTCGATCACTTCGTTGGGGTTGAAGATCATGACAACACCCGGAACGACGAGAACGCGCGACAGCTTGTCCATCCATGTGAACAGGTAGCCCTCGATCGCAGAGGCAAAGCCCACCAGCCCGATCACGATGATCACGCCGGTCCAGATGACATACCACGTCTCGCCGCCCATGATGATTTCGGGGTTGTAGACCATGAAGGCGGGGATCAGATAGAGACCCTTTGCGTATTTCCAGGCCTGGATGCTCGTCTCCATCGGTTTCGACCCGGCAATCGCCGCCCCGGCAAAGCCTGCAAGGGCAATGGGCGGGGTTACGTTACTGTCCTGACTGTACCAGAACACCACCAGGTGCGCGATCAGCAGCGGAATGCCGAATTCCTGATTGAGCGCCGGCCCCACCAGCACGATCAGCACGATATAGGCGGCTGTCACCGGAAGCCCCATGCCAAGGATCAGGCTGGCCAGCAGCACGAAGACCAGCGCCAGCGCCAGATTGCCCCCCGACAGGGAGATCATCATGGACGAGAATTTCAGCCCCAGCCCCGTCAGCCCGACGACACCGACGATGATACCGGCCACAGCGCAGGCCACGCTGACCGCGACCGCATTGCGCGCGCCCAATTCCAGCGCTTTCGCGACAAGGCGTATGCCGCTGACAACCGCATCGTTCAGGCGGGCGCGGGTCAGCGGTTTGCCATGGCGCGGGTCGAGAAAGACCAGCGTGAATCCCGCTCTCAGCGCCGTGACGGCAATGACAGAGATGATCGCCCAGAAGCCCACCCTTGTCGGTGAAATGTTGTTGACCAGCAGGTAGATCAGGACCACCAGCGGTACGATGAACTGCCAGCCTGCGGCCAGCACATGCCGTACGACGGGCAGCTCTGCGGCTTTCATGCCGGTCATTCCGGCTTTCATCGCCACCAGATGCACGAAAAGATAGACGGTGCCCAGATAGAGGATGGCGGGGAAGATCGAGACCATCACGATCTCGATATAAGGCACGTTTGTATATTCAGAGATCAGAAACGCTCCGGCCCCCATGAGCGGCGGGGTGATCTGTCCGCCGGTCGAGGCGGCGGCCTCGATCCCTCCAGCTTCCTTGGGTTTGTAGCCAAGCTTTTTCATCAAAGGGATCGTGAAAGCCCCCGTCGTCACCACATTGGCGATGGCCGAACCGGAGATGGAGCCCATTCCCGCCGAGGCGATAACAGCCGCCTTGGCAGGTCCGCCCGGCTTGCGCCCTGTGGCTGCGAAGGCCAGATCAATGAAGAACTTGCCAGCGCCTGTCACTTCCAGAAACGCGCCGAACAACACGAACATGAACACGTAGGTCGCGGCCACGCCCAGCGGCAGACCGAAAATCCCCTCCTGGCCCAGATAAAGCTGCCCGACCAGACGGTCTACGCTGGCCCCGCGATGCGACAGGATGCCGGGCATCCAGTCACCAAGCCAAGGCAACGCGCCGCGCGGACCGGCCAGCGCATAGGCGATGGCGATCAACCCGATTATGGTCATGCCAAGGCCCACGACCCGACGGCTGGCCTCAAGCACGGCGATGGTCGCGATCGTCCCCATGATGATATCGGTTTGTGACCACCATCCCGCACGGTCGATGATGTCGTCGAGAAAGTAGAAAATATAAAAACCGCTCAGGAAGGCCGCCGTCAGAAAAGCGGCATCGGCGATCCAGCCGATCAGGCCACGCGGCTTGGTCGGCCCCGTGATCGGAAAAATCAGGAAGGCCAGAAACAGGATGAAACCCAGATGCGCCGACCGCTGGTAGAACAGACCCAGCGTTTCAATGCCCGCCGTATACATCTGGAACAGCGACATGGTGATTGCGACCGCCGAGATGATCCACAGGATCGGCCGTGGCTGCACGCGGTCTGCCGATTGTGCCGTCAGCGGCAGATCCGGATCGCCCGGCTCGGGGGCTGTCAGGTCTTGTTTAGGGTCTGTCATGGCGTTGTCCTGTCGGTGAAATTTGACCTGAAGGCTCTGGCAGGCCTCAGTCGGCGGCGGCCTGTGGTCGATCGGCTGCAAGGCGTAGTGTCACGCGCGCCCCGGCGGCCACAGCGCTGAGGTCGAGGGATTGATCGGCTGTCTGAAGCACATGGCCCACCCGTGGTGCG
Source organism: Paracoccaceae bacterium (assembly GCA_024636555.1). GTDB lineage: Bacteria > Pseudomonadota > Alphaproteobacteria > Rhodobacterales > Rhodobacteraceae > Seohaeicola. Next base: position 50,625 of record JAGXGW010000023.1, read on the forward strand.
CCGACCCGCAAAAGCAGCCCGTTTCCTGGTATCGCTTCGTCGATTCCGGTGATCCAGTATCCGCCCCCGTCTGCGGCGGCAATCGTGCCGCGTCCTGCGATGTCGCCAAGACCGGCCGCGAAATCATGCAGATAGGACCGCGTCAGAACCATCGTGCCACGCCTGTTCTCAAAACAATCCTGAACGGCCCCGCCGGTGACGGAATGGGCCCATGACAGACAGATCTCTTGCCCTTCATCGAAACCCAGCTTGCCCAGAACCGCACCTTGCGATGTTTCCACAACCAGCGCGGGCCCGGCCTGAGCAGATGCTGCGGCGATTGTCAGACAGAGAAAAAGGGCGGCCCCGACGGGCCGCCCGTAGTCGTTGATTATCACGGACGCTGGTGGTCCTGAATGTCGGCACCGACCTCTTCCAGATAGCGCAGTGCGCCGGGATGGAACGGGATCGGGGTCGAGGCGACCGAGAATTCGATCGTCGTATCATTGGCCGCCGGATGGATGGCGATCAACTCGGCGACATGCTCGTACATGGCCTTGGTGATGTTATAGGCCAGTTCCTCGTCCATATCCGCATGGACGACCAGAACGTTGGGGGTCGAGATGGTGGTCACTTCCTCCGTCATGCCGTCATACAGGCCTTCGCGCAAAGTGAAGGGGGCGAAGGTCGGCTCTGCCTCGCGGGCGTTCTCGATTTCCTCTTCGCTCAAGCCGACAACCGAGATGTCACGCGTTGCCGCAAGGTTCATGATCGAGGACGTCGGCGGCCCGACACTCCAGAAACCTGCCACGATATCACCATCACGGATCGCATCGGCTGTCTCGTTGAAATTCAGGCGCTGGGCGTCGAAATCGTCATAGGTGATTCCGTTGGCGCTCAGGATGATTTGCGCGCTCAGCTCGGTGCCCGATCCCGGTGCGCCGACAGACACACGCTTGCCGCGCAGATCCTCGAGGCTGTTGATGCCGCTGTCAGCCAGTGTGACAAGCTGCACCGCGTTCGGATAGATCGAGGCAAGTGCGCGGGCTTCGGAAATCTCCCGGCCCTCGAAAGCACCCGTGCCGGTGAATGCCTGATATACGGTGTCGGCCAGTGCAAGGGCGAGATCGCTGTCGCCGCGCTGGATCAGCGCCATGTTCTCGACCGAGGCACCTGTGACCTCCACGCTGGCCGAGTAGCCATCGACGTATTTGCCGATCACTTCGGCCAGACCACCGCCGTAGGGATAATAAACACCACCGGTGCCACCTGTCGCGATGGACAGCTCCTGTGCCTGTGCGTTCGCCGCAGGCACGACAAGGGCAGCCATGGCGGCTGCAAATAGCATCTTCTTCATGTTTCTCTCTCCCGAATGTTCAGCGCGCATGTCGCGCGTGCATTCGCGAAAAGAACACTTTGCGGTGCTGCCCGTCAACCTGCTTCGGTCCCGAGAGCGTGCCGCCGGATCGTCGAGCGCACGGCACCGCCACGAGGGGCGCCTTGTTTCCGCCCAGGCAAAACAGAATTCCCTGTTTGCGCACCTTGCAGCCTGGGATACGGCGAGCACAGGCATGCAATTCAATCAGCCCTGGGGTGAGAGGCTGCGCTCTCAACTTAAAGACGTCTAATTGGCAGGTATTGTGGATGGTTTCGAGTTTTGTGCCAAATAATGAGCGATATCTGGTCAAAATCTAAAAATTGTTTCCATAATCAGCACTATAAATGTGTCAATATCGTGTTTTTCCGTTGGCAAGTAGCCACGCGATCCTGTATTAATTGGTGAGACAAGTTGAGTATCGAGTCAGTGTTAAAAATATTGTGGCTAATCGCCATTAGGTAGAATTTTTCAAAAAAGAGGAAATACCGTGACAGGACTGAATATCGTCACCACCGCAATGGCATCCGCCTCGGCTCTCGTAATGTCCTCCGTCATGGCCGCGGCCATGGGCGGTCGCTCCAGCCGTTCCGAGAGCTCCTACAACCTGCCGACAGGCAGCTCGTCCGGCGTTGGCTCCGGTGTGGGTTCTGGCAGTGCAATGCCCGTCGGCGCAACGCCTGTCGGCAACACCAACGTCGCAAGCGTTCCGGAGATCGACGCATCCACAGGCCTGCTCGCCATCGCAGCCGTGCTGGCCGTGATCGCTTTCGTGTGGGAGCGTAACCGTCGTCAGCGCGCCTGAGCGATCTGCTGCGGTACATCCAGAGAAAAGGCGCGGCGTCATAAACGCCGCGCCTTTTCATTGACCGAACGTCCGGATCCGCTGCGTCTTATCAAGCTGCACCGAAAAAGGGGTAAGCCATGCTTACCCCTTAGTCATATCGACTGACGACCCGCTTAGTTGGGGAGCAGTACGGTATCGATCCGGTGAATAACACCGTTGGAGCCGATGATGTCGGCCTGCGTGACGCTTGCATTGTTCACGCGCACCCCAGCCATCGCGTCGATACGGACGGTTTGACCCTGAACGGTCTCCACGTCGATCCGCTGGCCAGCAAGCTGGTCCGAGGTGACCATGCCGGGCACGACATGGTAGGTCAGAACAGAGATCAGCATCTCTTTGTTTTCTGGAAGCAGCAGCGTTTCCACGGTTCCCGCGGGCAGGGCGGCAAAGGCGGTGTTGGTGGGCGCAAAGATCGTGAACGGGCCATCGCCCTCAAGGGTTTCTGCCAGTTCGGCTGCGCCGACAGCCGCGACCAGCGTGCTGAATTGATCGTTGCTTGCCAGAATTTCGACGACATTCGGTTCGGTCTGCATTGGGGCGCAGGCCGACAGTGTGCCAGCGACAACAGCTGCGGCGCCAAATGTGAACATACTGCGGCGAGTCATTCCTTTGGCAATAAAGGTCGTAAATCCAGTCATCATATTCTCCCGGTTGTGTTTCAGTTGTGTCAAAATTACGCAACTATGACGCATTACGCTCTTCCTCGGAGAGTGGATCACAACGAGGTGATCATTAATAAAACCAATAAGGAGATTTTTGGTTCCAAGTGGGCGTAATCTACTTCTGTCGGCGGCGCGTCTGAGAAGATATCGCCAAGCTGCAGCGATCCTGAAGTTGCTCTTTCGCACACAACAAAGACCTTTTAGGTTCGAACCAGTGACGTGGGCGTTTCAATGGAAAGAGTAGGATCAGAATGAGCACCGCAACCGCAAAAGTCGAGATCGACAACGCGTTCTGCATCGTGACACGGTGGACGTTTCCGCCCGGCACGTCGACGGGATGGCACCGCCACGAGAAGGATTATGTCGTTGTGCCCACCATCGCAGGAGTGTTGACCCTTTTGCATCCTGATGGAACGGTCAGTCTGAACGAGATACGCGAAGGCATTCCCTATGCGCGACAGATCGGGGTGGAGCATGACGTCCAGAACCGCTCGGACGCGGTGGTGGAGTTTCTGGAGATCGAGATCAAACGCCACTAGCGCTTGTCCCTTCGCGTTGCGCGGCCGGAAAGAGGCGATCATCACACCGTGATGATCGTATCCTTGGCCGCCAGCAGCACCTCGTCCACAACCTCGAGAAAGGCCAACTCGACCGCTGAATGCTGCGCCTTGGGATTGCTGACCAGATAGAGGTCGGCGCTCAAGTGCATCTCATCCAGCGGAAAGCGCCAAAGCTGGTCATCCCTGATCCGCGTTCGCACCGTATGGACGGGCAGGATGCTGATCCCGAGCCCCGCCACCAGCATCCGCACCACCTCGGCAAAATTGGGGCTGGTGCCACGCAGGTTATGCCCCAGCCCGTAGCTGTTGCGCAGCGTGATCACAGGCTCCGGCGCATCCCCTTCTGAGCTGCAGGCAAACCCGATATAGCCCTCGTCACGCAGGTCCGACAGGCTGATATCCTCGCGTCCGTAAAGCGGGTGCTCCTGACCGCAATAGATTCCGTATTCCGAGCGCAGGATCAGCTTGCAGGTCAGCCCCGGCGCGGGGCGCATCATCAGGCAGACGCCGAAGGGCACGATCTGTTCAGCCACATTTCGCACGATCCGGTGCGAGGAGGCGACGTCGATATCGAAAGCAATCGTCGGATGGCGCTGGTGCATCAGGCGCAACGCCTCGTCAAACAGATCGCTGCCGTTGCCGGTGACGGTCTGCACCCGCAACTGCCCGGTCAGGCTGCTGCCCTCGACCCGCAACCTCTCTTCTGCGCGCTGTACGGCGCGGAACATGCGCCGCGTTTCGGCAAACAGGATCTGGCCATGCGCGGTGAGGGCAAAGCGGCGCTTGCCCCGTTCGATCAACTGGTGGCCCAGAACATCCTCCAGCCGTTGCAGCGCGGCACTGACCGAAGGCTGGCTGATCGCCAGCACCCGCGCCGCCCCCGTCAGGCTGCCCTGATCGGCAATGTGGTGGAAGGTCCGCAGCATGCCCCAATTGGACAGCCTGCCGCGGACCTGCGATGCAGGCTCGGCCGGAAGACGGTGCAGATCAAGCTCTGAAGACATACCCCAACATCCCGCTCGCAGGGTGACGGGGTCAAGGGGCAATCGTGTTCTGGTCGGCGGGGTTGTGCCGGTCAGATCGCCTCGCGGCAGGCCGTGAGGAAAGAACGGGCATTCAGCGCCAGCGACGGGCCGAGATAGCCACCCTCCTGCACCAGAACCGTGGGCAGGCCCAGTGCCGTGATCCGGCGGGCCATTTCCGCAAAGCCTTCGGGATAGACCTTTACGGCCGCCAGCGGATCATCCGCTGCCATGTCGAAACCCAGCGAGACCACCAGAGCCTCGGCCCCGAAAGCGCGGATCGCCGCCAGCCCTTCCTCAAGCCGCGCCAGAATCCGCTCCTCGCCATCGCCCTGTTCGAGCAGCAGGTTCAAACAGGTGCCTTCACCCTCGCCTGAACCAGTCTCGTCCGCATGTCCCAGAAAGAAGGTGGGATAGGTGGCCGGATCAGGGTGGAGCGAGCAGAAAAAGATGTCGCCGCGCTCGTAGAGGATATCCAGACTGCCGTTGCCGGTATGCACATCGATATCCAGCAGTGCCACCTTCTTCCAACGCTTGGTCAGATGATGCGCCGCCACGCAGGCGTTATTGAAAAAGCAAAACCCGTTGGAGGCTGCCTGCATCGCGTGATGCCCCGGCGGGCGCGAGAGGGCATAGACCATCCGCTGCCCGTCGATCACCCGCTCTGCCGCCTCGATGGCGGTCTGCGCGGACCAGTAGATCGCATCCCATGTCTGCGGCGTCAGCGGGGTGGAGGTGTCTGTCATCCACCAGCCCATCGCGCCGTGAATATCCTTGGGGCATTTGCCGCGCCGCACACCGGGATGCATCGTCGGGATCGCCAGTGCATCGGGATCGGCATTGGCGCGGAAACGCGCGTAAGCATCGCGGAAGAAAGTGACGTAATCGGGGTCATGCACCGCCGTGATCGGCTCCAGCCCGAAATCGCGGGGCGGATCGACGGTAAAGCCGTTTTCCAGCAGCATGTCGCGGATCAGGATGGCGCGCAAAGGTTGTTCCTGATGCGGCATGGCCTTGCCGCGCCGGAAGTAGATCTCTGGCGCATGGCCGAGCTGTCGCTCGTCGAAAATCGTATCCATTGGTTTTCTCTTTCTTCAGTAACCTTTGCGGCGGTCGACACCCGTGCTCAGCGGCAGGCCCGCCTGTGTCTCATGCAGCGATTGCTGCAATGATGCGACGACGGCGGCGGCAGGCAGAACGCTAGCCTCATGCGGGGTGACCAGCACCTTGGGGTGACGCCAGAACGGATGGTCCTGCGGCAGCGGCTCTGTGCTGAACACGTCCAGAGAGGCCCCGCCGATGTGGCCCTGTTCCAATGCGGCCAGCAGATCATCCTCGATCACATGCTCGCCGCGCCCCAGATGGATCAGCACGGCCCCTGCTTTCATCCGGTCCAGGAAATCCGCATTGATCAGGCCGCGCGTGGCATCGGTGAGCGGCAAGACGTTGATCAGGAAATCCGCCTTTGCCGCCACGATCTGGCAGGCATCGGCACCCGAGACGACCTGCACCGCGCCTGTCCCGCTGCGGTCTGTATTGCTGGCGGCGATCACGTTGAATCCCAGCTTTGCTACGGCCTCGGCAATGGTGCGACCCATCAGCCCGTAGCCGAGAACACCCACGGTCAGATCGGATGGCGGCACAAGCGCGCCGAAACTTGTGCGTTTCCATTCCCCGTTGGCGGCATTGCGCACATAATTGCCCATGCCGCGATGGTGCCAGACCACATGCCACACGGCAAAGCCCGCCATGACATGCGCCTGACCCGGATCACGGACGCGGGCCACCTGCGCCTGATCGGGCAGGCTGGCGCTGGACAGGATCCCGTCCACACCGGAGGCGATGGACTGCACCAGCGACAATCCGGTGAACGGATCAAATGCGCGGGGGCTGGGCCGCCATGCGAGCGCGAAGCGGATGCGTGCTGGATCGGGCACGTCAGCGGGTGCGTAGACGCGCAAGCCGGGCACATGGTCCAGCGTCGGCGCGAACAGGCGCGGCAGATCAAGATGATCGCAGAGGTAAACGCCTTCGATCGGCTCGGCGGTTGGTTGTGCCGTCATATCCATGCGCCCTTCGGGATGCTGTCGTTCACTCTGACGCAACGGCCAGCCGCATTGCCTGTTCGTGGTGGCGTCCGGGGATCGCGGCCAGCAGGCTGCGGGTATATTCGTGGTTCGGCTGGCCCAACACCTGCGCGGTTGGCCCCATCTCGACAACCTCGCCGCGCCGCATCACCATGATCCGGTCGCAGATTTGCGCCGCCACGCGCAGGTCATGGGTGACAAACAGCATCGACAGGTTCAACCGCGCCTTGAGATCGGCCAGAAGGTCCAGCACCTGCGCCTGAATGGACACATCGAGCGCCGAGACAGCCTCGTCCGCGATGATCACATCGGGGTCCAGCGCCAGCGCGCGGGCAATCCCGATGCGCTGTCGTTGCCCGCCCGAGAACTCGTGCGGGAACCGGTCTACGGCAGAGGGATCAAGCCCCACCAGTGACAGCAGTTCGCGCGCGCGCTCCATCGCCTGTACGCGTGGCACGCCATGCGCGATGGGGCCTTCGGTCAGGATGCGGCCAATGCGGGCGCGCGGGTTGAGCGAGGAGAACGGGTCCTGAAAGATCATCTGCGCCTTGCTGCGCGCCATCCGCAGAGATTGCCCGCTTAGCTTGGTCAGTTCCACATCCGACAGGCGCACCGTGCCGCAGTCCGGATCGATCAGCCGGATGATGCAGCGGCCTGCCGTCGATTTGCCGGAGCCGCTTTCGCCCACGATCCCGATGGTCTCGCCCAGATGCAGATCGAAGGTCAGATCGTTGACCGCGTGCACGACGCGGGCCTGTTTGAACAGGCCGCCACCTGTGCTGAAGGTCTTGTTCAGCCCGTTGACCGACAGGATGACGGGGCTTTCCTGCGATCCCGCCTTGCCCTCTGCTTCGGGTGGTCTCTCTTTCATCCCCGGAATCGCTGCGATCAGCGAGCGGGTATAGGGGTGCGTCGGGCGCAGCAGCACGTCTTCGGCGGGGCCTTGCTCCACGATCTCGCCGGTCTGCATGACGATCACACGATCCGCGATATCGGCGACAACACCGAAATCATGGGTGATGAAGATCACCGCCATCTCGTGTTTGCGGCGCAGATCCTCGATCAGGCTGAGGATTTGCGCTTGCGTGGTCACATCCAAAGCGGTTGTCGGCTCGTCCGCGATCAGGATTTCCGGCTCCAGCGCCAGCGCCATCGCGATCATCACGCGCTGGCGTTGCCCGCCTGACAACTGGAACGGATAGGCGCGGACCGCCTTTTCCGGCTCCGGAAGGCCGACTTCGGTCAAAAGCTCCACCGCGCGGCGCATCCGCTCTTGCGGGGTCAGCAGGTTATGGGCCTCGAACACCTCGCAGATCTGGGCACCGACCCGCATCAGCGGGTTCAGCGCGCTCAGCGGTTCCTGAAAGATCATGCTGATGGACTTGCCGCGAATGTCGCGCCGGTTCTCTTCGGACAGGTGAAGGATATCGCGGCCATGGAACATGATGCGCCCTTCGGCGGGGGTCACCCCCTCGGGCAGCAAGCCCATGACGGCATTTGCCGACATCGACTTGCCCGATCCGCTTTCACCCACGATGCACAGGATTTCACCCTTGTGCAGGCTGAAGGTGACATTCTCGACCGCAAAGGGACGGTCCGCGCCTGCTGGCAGGGCGATGGCGAGGTTTTCAATTTCCAGCAGGCTCATCGGCTTTTCCTCGACAGGCGCGGGTTGAGCGCGTCATTCAGTCCTTCGCCGATCAGGTTCATCGCCAGCACCGTCAGCAGGATCGCCACACCGGGGATAAACGAGAGCCACCAAGCTGTGCGGATCACCGTGCGGGCTGTGCCGATCATGTAACCCCATGACATCACGTTCGGATCACCCAGCCCCAGAAAGGACAGGCTGCTTTCCAGCAGGATCGCCGTAGCCACCATCAACGAGGCCAGAACGATGATCGGGGGCAGGGCGTTAGGCAGGATCTGCCGCGTGATGATCTGGAATGTGCTCTGGCCGGACAGGGTTGCCGCCTCGACATATTCGCGCGACCGCAGGCTCAGCACCTCGCCGCGTACAAGCCGTGCCACGGGGGGCCAACTGACCACGGCAATGGCGAGGATCACGTAGAACAAGCTCGGCTGGAAGATCGCGAGCAGCACGATGGCCAGTGCGAAGCTGGGGATCGTCTGGAAGAACTCGGTAAAACGCATCAGCGCATCATCGACCAGCCCGCCGAAATACCCCGCTGCCGCACCGATGGGCACGCCGATCACCAGCGCCACAACGGTCGAGACCAGCCCGACCAGCAGCGAGACACGCGCGCCGTGGACCAGCCCCGCCATGACGTCGCGCCCCAGCGCATCTGTACCAAGCGGCAAGCCGTCCACGGTGAAGGGCGGCAGGAACGGACGCTGCACCATGCGCCACGGGCTGTCTGAATAGATCAACGGGCCAAGCACGGCGGTCAGGATGACGATCAGCAGGATGAAAAGACCGATGGCCGCACCCTTGTTGCTGGTAAAACGTTTGAAACCTTCCAGCATCAGCCCAGCCTTATCCGAGGATCGACCAGCACATAAAGAATGTCGGTGATCAGGTTGAACAAAAGGACCATCGCGGCAGAGACGAAGAAGACGCCGAGCAACACGCTATAATCGCGCTGGTTGATCGCCTCGAACAGCAGTCGCCCGATGCCCGGCCATGCAAAGACCGTCTCGGTCAGCACCGCGCCGCCTACGATCTGCCCGGCCTGAAGCCCGGCCAGCGTGATCACCGGCAGCAGCGCGTTGCGCAGCACATGGCGGCGCTGGATCACACCATTGCTCAGCCCCTTGGCGCGCGCGGTCTTGACGAAATCCAGACGCGACATCTCCAGCATGGAGGCGCGGGTCATCCGCATGTAGACGGCCATGAAGAACAGCCCCAGCGTGGTGGCGGGCAGGATCAGGTGCTTGCCGATATCCAGAACCCGGTCAATCCCGGTATAGTTGGCCCCGATGGTCTGGTATCCGTAGCCGGGCAACCAGCCGAGCACGACCGAGAACAGCAGCGATGCCATCAGCGCGACCCAGAACAACGGCGTGGCATAAAACAGCAGCGCCAGCGTCGAGATCACCGTGTCCCACCATGTGCCCTGTTTGGACGCGGCCAGAACACCTGCGATGACGCCGAGCACAAGGGCGATCACAAAGGCGGTCATGGTCAGCAGGATCGTGGCGGGAAGACGCTGCCAGATCAGGTCGATCACCGGCATGCTCTGACGGTAGGAATACCCAAGATCCAGTTGGACCGTCGCCTTGACGTAAGTCCACAACTGAACGGCAAAGGGCTGGTCCAGCCCGAAGCGCGCGCGCAGATCTGCAATGAATTTCTCGTCGGTCGCACCGGCCTCGCCAGCCATGACGGCGGCAGGATCACCGGGCGCGGCGTGGATAAGCAGGAAGTTGAAGATCATGATGGCCAGCAGGATGACTGCGGCCTTGACCAGCCGTGCCAGTATGAAACGGATCAAGAAACAGGTCTCCAGTTGTCAGCGCGCCCGCATGCGGTGCGGAGCAGCGGGCGAGCGGAAAAGGCGGGGCGCACCGCGCATAACCGGCGCGCCCCCGTCGTCATTATTGTTCGATCCAGGCGTCGCGCAGACCGTCATTGATGCCGATGCCCGTGGTCACGAGATCCTTGACGTTGCAGCGGTAGATCGTGGGAAAGCCCAGTTCGAGCAGCCATGCCACGGGAACGTCGTCGACGATGATGTCCTGGATCTGCGAATACAGTTCCTGACGCTCCGCGTCGCTGGCGCTGACAGCGGCCTGCTGCCAAAGCGCATCGACCTCGGGGTTCACATAGCCGGCCACGTTGTTCCACGGCGAGCCTTTGGCGATGTTGGATTCCACATAGGTCCGCGAGACGCCAAGGGCCGGATCGCCATACTGGTACAGATAGGTAAAGGCGAGATCGAAGTCCCATTCGCCCACCCGCTGGTTCCAGCCCGCCACGTCGGTGGCCACCAGTTCTACGTCAAAGCCGGTCTCGATCAGGTTCTGGCGTGTGGCCTCGGCCCAGCGCTGCCATGTCTCGCCGTAAGGCAGCGGCAGCAGGCGGATGGTTTCGCCGTCATAATCCGAGTCTGCCAGATACTGTTTCGCCAGTTCGGGATCATAGCCGATCGAGGGCGTGTCGCCATCGTAGAAACGCGTGGAGGAGGATACCGGCCCGGTGGCCAGCTTGCCCAGATTGTTCCACAGCGCCTCAAGCGCGAATTCGCGGTCCAGCGAATGCATCACGGCCTTGCGTGTGTTCACATCCGTCATCGGGCCTTCGTGGTTGTTCATCCACATCCAGCTATGGGGCCCGAAGAACTCCCAGCCCTGGTCTGTCACGCAGGTATTGTCCATCGCGGTGATGCGCGGCACATCGAAATTCTCGATAGAACCACCCGGTAGAACGTCGACCTGTCCGGTCTCGTAGGCCACCGCACGCGAGGCACCATCGGGGACGACCTGATAATAGACCTCGTCCAGATAGGGCTTGCCCTCGATGTAATAGTCTTCGTTCTTGACCAGATGGATGTAACTGCCCCGCACCCATTCCTCGAACTTGAACGGGCCGGTGCCGATGGGCGTATTATTCATCTCGTTGTTGGCGAAATCCGTGCCTTCATAGATGTGCTTGGGGATCATCGGCATGGTGCCAGCCTCGAAAATCCCCAAGAAAGGACCGAAAGGCTGCTTGAGGGTGAAGACGACCGTATTCTCGTCCGGCGCTTCGATGCTTTCCACATGCACCAGCGAGGCGCGCAGGCGTGGGTGCGTTTCGCGCAGGAAGACATCGACCGAGAAGACAACATCTTCGGATGTGAAATCCTCGCCGTCATGCCATTTTACATCGTCGTGAAGCGTGAACGTATAGGTCAGCCCGTCCTCGGACACGTCCCATTCCTTCGCAAGCGAGGGCTGCGGATCAAGGTTCACGTCATAGCGCAGCAGGCTTTCGTAGATATCGCCCGCGACCATTTGTGTCGGGCCGTTCTGCACGAGACCCAGCATCAGGCTGGGCGGTTCGGGCTGGATGATCAGGTTCAGCGTGCCGCCCGATTGCGGTGTATCCGCGAAGGCGGGCAGGCTCATGGCCAGTGCAATGGCTGTTGCTGTGAAGAAGGTTCTTTTTTGTGTCATTCGAGGACTCCCATGTTGGTCGATCTATGCGCCCTGTGGCGCTGTCTCCGCTCGGGCTTATGCTGCCAGATCCGGATAGTATTTGAGCGCGAGGCGGACATAGGCCTCCCACTCAGGGTCATGCTTGTCGGGGTTGCCGCGATCGCGTGTCAGCATCTCGTATTGCGCTGCTGTGTGCTCGGCCACATCAGGCGACAAGGTATAGGGTGTGCCGCCGCTCGACATGATCGCCAGTTGCGCGCGGCAGGTCCGCTCCATGTTGTACATCAGCGCGAAGGCTTCGCCGACGGTGCCGCCGCAGACCAGCAGGCCATGGTTGCGCAGGATCATGACCTTGGCGGTGCCAAGGTCGGCGACCAGACGCTCCCGCTCGGCCAGATCAAGCGCGATGCCTTCGTAATCGTGAAAGGCCACGCGGTTATGGAATTGCAGCGCCCATTGGTTCAGCGGCAGGATGCCTTCCTTCATCGAGGAAATCGCTACCCCCGCCACGGTATGGGTGTGGATCACGCAACCCACTTCGGGGCGCGCGGCATGGACCGCACTGTGAATGGTGAAACCTGCATCATTGATGCCTGCGCCGAACGTGTCGCGCAGGATGTTGCCATCCAGATCGACCGTCACCAGATTGCTGGCCGAGACTTCGTCAAAGCGCAGGCCGAAGGGATTGATCAGAAAGGCGTGTTCACCTTCATCTTGCGGGGCGCGCGCCGAGATATGGGTGAAAATGCTGTCATCAAGCTGGAAATGCGCGATCAGCCTGTAGGCCACCGCCAGATCGCGGCGCTCGCGGACGGGGTCCGAAGGGGTGATGGTCGACGAAGGATGTTGCAAGGCGACTCCTTTTTTTCCGGGGCTCGAAAACACGGCAAGGCCAATGTCGGCATCACGTCGCGTGGCGGCTTGCGGCTTCGAAAACTGTGCAGCGGCCCCCGCAATCCTGCGCTGTGAAGTTTCGTTCACGCGACAGGTCCCGTGACCAGCCTACACCAAGTCTAGTGGCCACGCAAATTTGTGACAAACCGCCATACTTTATCGCTCACTTAGTCTGAGGCTATGGCTGGCGGCGGAAATCGGGGACCAGCCGCCCGGATGCGAGCTTCCGGCACGATTTCAAGCTATGGAACGTGAAGGCAAGCAGCCGTCTATCGGCCGCAACCTTTCTCACCGCTGGTTACAGCCGGTGCAGTGGGCATGACCAACGATATCTCTTCGGGTCAGGCTTTTATCAAGCGGTTCCGCTCGCAGCTTCGATGCCCGAACGGGCAAGGCGCAGGTGTGGCCATTCAATCCGTCACGCGGCTGACCTGAACCTGCTGGTTGACCAGATAGGCCGGTGACTGCGTTTCCATGAACGCAATGTCATGCGCATCGCGCCCCACGGCGATCAGGACCAGTTCGCCTGACCGGCTCATGCCCGTGGCGTCGACCATGTGCCACGCCCCCTCCAGCCAGACTTGCGCCACGGCGTGGAAATCCGGCGGGTTCACGCCCGGACCGTAGACAGAGGCATAGCGCGCCGGAATTTGCGCGGCGCGCGCCAGCGCACAAACCATATGGGCAAAGTCGCGGCACACGCCTTCTCGGGCGATGAACGTATCCACCACCGTTGTTTCCGCATGCGAGGTGCCCGGCACGTATCGCAGTTCCTGCGCCACCCAATCCCTGATCGCGGCCACTTTCTGCCCGCCCTCAAGTGATTGGAATTTTTGCTGCGCGAAGGCCAAAAACTGGTCCGACTGGCAAAAGCGCGAGGGACGCAGATAGGTTATTACCTCGCCCGGCAGATCATGCAGCGCGGTGGGAGCGTAGCTCTCCAGCGGACGGTCATCCTCGGCCACGTCCACGGTCGCCGTGTAGGTGAGCTGCAACTGTTCGGTGGTCACGCAGGCCCAGACCCGCTGCCCGACGCCGCCCTCTCCGGCGATACGGTTCAGCGTTGCGAATTCGACAGACAGGCGGTCCTGTACCACGACTTGCCCCGCGGCGCGGGCGGCCTCGAGCGTCAGCAGCACCATCGGGTCCGCACTGAGGTTGTACAGCATGTTGACGTTGATTTCGATACGCATGGACTTCCGATCAGGTGGTGGGGGAGAGGGATCAAGGCGTCTGGTTGGAAGGGCCGGGCGGTTCTACACGATGTTAGACCGGATCACGCGAACCGCACAGACGCCGCGCAGTTCCGGTAGCATCTAATCCGGCAGCACAACAGGGGCAACGTTGCGTTTCGCCAGACGGCTTGCACCGAGGATGAAGCCCTGAGACATGCAACACGGCGCAGCAAGCTGCGCCGTGCGATAGTCATTTCGACGTGCCGCGTTACTGCAGCAATTCGGTCCAGATCTGCGATTGCAGGTCATTGACCTCCTGCGGGCAGGCTTCGCTGAACTTGCCCGCCTCCTGCAGGTCTTCCGGAATGGTCAGTTCGGGCGCGCCGCGCATTTCGTCGTCCAGAAACGCGTCCGATCCTGCCACGCCATTGGCATATCGCGCGAAGTTCGAGATCATGGCCGCGTTTTCAGGCTCCAGAATGAAGTTTATGAACTTCATCGCGTTCTCGGGGTTCTGGGCATCGGCCAGCACGGTCGCATTGTCCATCCAGACCGGAAAGCCGGTTTCGGGATAGCCATAGGCCACTGTCTCGCGCTGGAAGCGTGCGCGCATCGCCGCGCCGTTCCAACCGATCCCTGCCGCAAAATCCCCGGAGGCAAAGTTCTCGACGGTACTGTAATCCATTGCCTTCCAATGCGGTTTGGCCGCGACCAGCGTATCGCGCACCCTGCGCATCACTTCCATATCCTCGGTGCAGGATTCCCCGCCCTCGTAATAGATCGCGATCGCCATCACATCGGACATTTCCGGCACCACATTGATCTTGCCCTTCAACTCTTCCGGAGGGTTGAAGACGATATCGGCGGTGTTGATATTGCCATCATAGACAGCCGTATCAACCGTGATGCCTGTTGTGCCCCACTGCCACGGCACCGAATATTCGCGGCCCGGATCAAAGGGCACATCGGTCCATTCGGGGGCGATATTGCCGTGGTTGGTGACCACGGATTTGTCGAGCGGCATCAACAGCCCCTCGCTGATCCATGTCTGCAGATAGGAATGCGTTGGCACGACGATATCGAACCCGTGTCCGCCCTGACGCACGCGGGCAAGCGCGGTGTCGTTGCTGTCGAAATCGGTGACATTGACCGTGATGCCGGTTTCTTCGGTGAACTTCTCCAGCAACTCCGGGCTGGTGTAGTTGCCCCAGTTGTACAGATTCACCACCCCTTGGGCGCTGGCCAGCGAGGTTGACGCCAGCAGTGCCGCGGTCCCCAGTGCAAGTGTTTTTCTCATGTTGTCTTCTCCCGTGTTGTGCGGTTACCCGCGTTTGCTTGTGACGATGAAAAACAGTGTCACGACGCATAGCGACAACGCCAGAAACAAGGTGGCGATGGCGTTCATCTCCGGGGTAACGGCACGGCGCAGTTGCCCCAGCATGTAGGTGGGCAGTGTATCCTGCCCGGCGGATTTCACAAATTCGGTAATCACGACCGTATCCAGCGACACCACGAAGCCTAGCATGAACCCGGCCAGAATGCCTGGCACCAGCAGCGGCAAAGTGATGTAGCGGAAGGCCTGAAAGTGGCTGGCGTAGAGATCTGACGCTGCCTGTTCCAGCGTGCGGTCCATGGTTTCCAGTCTTGCCCGGATCGGCAGATAGGCGAAGGGGATGCAGAATGCCGTATGCGCCAGCACCAGATAGCCCATGCCGGTATATCCGGTCTGCACCTTCAAAAAGGCCACCACGATCAAAAGGGCGATACCGGTGACGACTTCGGGCACCATCAGCGGTTGGTTGATCAGCGCATAGATGATCGTTTGCCCCTTGAACCGCGAGACCCGCGTGGTGCCCAAAGCCGCCAGCGTGGCAAGGACGGTCGCGCAGCCCGAGGCGACCAGCGCCAGCCAGAGCGAGCGGATAGAGACATCGCGCACTTGCTGGTTCTGAAAGGCCGCCTCGTACCAGCGGAGCGAGAAACCGCCCCAGATCGACTGGCTCTGGTTGGCATTGAACGAGAACACCACCAGAATGATGATCGGCAGGTAAAGCAGCACAAAGGTCAGCAGGGCAATCGCGCCAAAGCCGGGCAGGCGGGTGATCGAGAATTGTCTAGCCATCGCGTTTGGCCTCCTGCCGGTTGACCGCGCGCAGATAAAGCACCAGTGCTGTGATGGTGATGATCAGCAGCACCATCGCCAGCGCTGCCCCCAGCGGCCAGTTACGCCCCTGTCCGAACTGCAGCGCGATCAGGTTGCCCAGCATCATCTTTTGCCCGCCTCCCAGAACGCGCGGCGTCACATAGGCCCCGATGGATGGGATGAAGACAAGGATGGATCCCGCGATGAACCCCGGCTTGACCAGCGGCAGGATCACATGGCGCAGCACCGCGATGCGGCTGGCGTAAAGGTCATATCCAGCCTCGACCAGACGGAAATCCATCTTGTCCATCGCGGCGTAAAGCGGCAGCACCATCAGCGGCATGAAAACATAGGCCATGCCCAGAAGCACCGCGAAATCCGTGAACATCATCGGGATCGGCTCGTTGATCACGCCCAGCCACAGCAGCGCGGTGTTGATCGTGCCGTTGTTGCGCAGCATCTCCTGAATGGCGAAGGTGCGGATCAGCAGGTTGGTCCAGAAAGGAATGGTGATCAGGAACAGCCAGACCGTGCGCTGGCTTGGCGGGCGCGTTGCGATGAACCATGCGGTGGGAAAACCCAGCACCGCGCAGATCACCGTGGTCTGCGCCGACAGCCAGACAGAGCGCCACAAAACGGCAAGATGCGCCTGATTGACCGTCACATTCTCGGGGTCAAAAATATCGCGGCGGAAGAACACGCGGAACCACGCATCGGTCGAGAATTCCCACGCGACGCCGCCCATATTTCCGGGCGTCAGGAACGAATAGACAATCACGATCATCAGCGGGCCCGAGGCGGCCAGCACCAGCACGATCAGCGCAGGCGTTGACAGGAGCCACTTCCATCCATGCCGTTCCGTCTGTTGGTTTGGATCGCTTGCCATGGCTCTACTCCCGTATGACCTGCAGCGCACCGTGGGCGAAGGTCAGCCCGACCTGCGTGCCCGGTGCGGGCGGTGTCGGATTGCCGGCGTTCTGGCGGCGCAATGTGAAAGGGGTGCCATCAACCAGCGTGACATGGACAAGCGTATCCGTGCCGAAGAAAACGCTATGCGTCACGGTTGCGGACAGCGGGCTTGCCCCACCCTCGGTCAGGTTGGCCTGTTCGGGGCGGATCACGACAGTGACATCGTCACCGGCAGCGGGATGCATACCCTCAGGCAGGCGCGCGGATTGCAGCATGCCGCCGGGCAGGCGCACCTGCGCGATCGTGTCGGTCGCCTCGACCACCTTGACCGTCAGGAAGTTCGTATCTCCGATGAAATCGGCCACGAACCGTTCGGCAGGGCTGTTGTAGATGTCATTCGGTGCGCCCAGTTGCAGGATGCGCCCGCCCGACATCACCGCGATGCGGTCCGACATCGTCAGCGCCTCTTCCTGATCATGGGTCACAAAAACAAAGGTGATCCCCGTCTCGGTCTGCAGGCGCTTCAACTCGCTTTGCATCTCCTTGCGTAGCTTCAAATCCAGCGCCGAGAGCGGCTCGTCCAGCAACAACACGCGCGGCTGCGGCGCCAGCGCGCGGGCCAGCGCCACACGCTGCTGCTGGCCGCCCGAGATTTCCGAGGGCTTGCGATCCGCCATCGCCTCCATCTGCACGAGCTTCAGCATCTGCGCCGTGGTCTCCTTCACCTCCGCCGCCGGACGCCCCAGCATCTTGAGGCCGAAGCCGATATTCTGCGCCACGCTCATATGCGGAAACAGCGCATAGCTTTGGAAAACGGTATTCACAGGGCGCGCATTCGGCCCTTGTCCGGCGACTTCCTTGCCGTTGATCTTGAGCGATCCGGTGGTGGGTTGCTCGAACCCCGCAATGACGCGCAGCAGGGTTGTCTTGCCGCAACCCGACGGACCCAGAAGTGTGAAGAACTCACCGGTGCGGATGGAAAGGTCTATGTCGGCCAAGGCCGTAAAGGCGGAAGCGCCTTGGCCGAACGTTTTGCTGAGGCCGGTTATCTCGATCTCGGATGGCTGTGTCGGATCTGGTTCTGACAATGCAAAGTCTCCGCGTCAGTGATGGGAACAGGGTGGCTCCCGAATAGGGCGTTAAGCAAACGTTAAGCGCGGTCTGCCGCCGCATCCCAGACGATCTGCCCGCCACAGATCGTTTTCTGCACCTGCATCGTCCCGATCCGGTCATGCGGAGTCTGTTCGATATCACCATCCAGAATGACCACATCCGCCAGATAGCCGGCTTTCAGCATTCCTTTGCGGTCCTCGGTATGTTCGGCATAGGCACCGCCGATCGTATAGGCGGCCAGCACATCATGCAAATCGAGGCGTTCGTCGCGCGCACCGTCAAACACGGGACGGTTCAGCGCCGCCTGGATGCCTCGCAACGGGTTCACATCCGCGACCGGCCAGTCAGAGGCAAAGGCCAGCTTTACACCCGCCTCCTGCAGCGAACGGCAAAGATAGGCGTCATCCCAGCGAGCCTTTCCGATTTTGTTCAAGGTCGGTTGCAGCGGAAAATCCAGCGCGCCGGGCACGTGGCAAGGCTGGATCGACGCGACAATGCCAAGCGCGGCCATGCGGGGAATGTCGCTGCGGTCGATCAGTTCGATATGCTCGATCCGGTGGCGCGCGTCACGCGGACCATTGGCCGCCCGCGCCGCAGCATAGCCGTCTATCACGCGGCGCACGGCCCCGTCACCGATGGCATGAACCGCGATCTGCAGGCCGCGCCGGTCCGCCTCGGTTGCGGCGGCGGCAAACTCCTCGGGGCTGTGCAGGGGATCACCGCGCCAGCCGGGCGTGTCGGGATAATCGTTGAGCATCACAGCCGTGCCGCTGTCGATCACACCATCCATGAAAAACTTCACGAAATTGGAACTGAGCCAGTCATCGTCGAATGCAGCGGTCATCTGGCTGGCAAGCTCAAGATCGGCGGGTTTGCGGTAATTGCGATAATGGAATGGCACACGCACCCTTGCGGTCAGCTTGCCCCGCTCGCGCAATGCGGCCAGCACCCGCAGCGTGTAAAGATTACCGTCCATGTTGATCAGCGAGGTCAGGCCGTTGCGCGCGCAATGCTCCAGCCCGCGCGCCATCGGGATGCAATCCGCTGCCAGATCCGCAGCTGTGGGGGCAGGGTCGGGCTCGGCTCCCGTGGCGATGCCGGCTGTGATGCGATGCTCGCCTGACAGGGCAAGCACCGGCAGTTTGGCCTCGAATTCACGCAACTCGCCCAAGGCCAGACCATCCTCGCCCATGACGATTTCATTGCCGGGAGTCAGGGTCTTGCCCTCAAGAATGCCTGCCGCTTTCAGCGCGGCCGTATTCGCCCAACCCGTATGGTGGTCAGCCGCGAGCAACAGCACCGGACGATCCGGCAGGATTTCGTCCAGATCATGGCGTGTCAGCGCGCGGTCATAAATGTCATAGTCACACCCCTGACCCATGATCACGGGCCTGTCCGGATGGGCCGCCGCGTAATCGCGTATCGCTCGGGTCAATGCTTCGGGGCCGCGTATACCCAGCAGTTGCAGGTGCGACAGTTCGGAGCCACCCATGAACAGATGTAGATGGCTCTCGATCAGGCCGGGCATCACGGTGGCGCCTTTAGCGTCGATGATCCTGCAGTCCGGTCCGGCCAGTTTGCGTATCTCCGCCGCGGTGCCGACGGCCAGTATGCGATCTTGTGCAAGCGCGAGAGCTTCTGCGCGGGGCTGCGCGGTATCCATTGTCAGGATGCGCCCGTTGGTAATGATCAAATCGGCCTGAGCAGGCATGTCAGCTCCTTGTCTTTCGGTCTCCCGCAGCGAATCAATGCTGCATTAATTTGATCAAATGTTAGGGGTCACGACTTTGACGGTCTAGTCTTTATCGTTGATCATTATGAGCAAGCGGTGCAAATGGCCTCTTGGCTGGCGCTAAGTGAGGCGCCTTGGGCGGGCGTGCCGATCCATGGCGGACAAGGCTTGAACCAACAAAAAAGGACGCGGGAAAAACCCGCGTCCGTTCGTGTGTCAAACCGAGGGCATCGGCTTTGTCACAGGGTGTTGACGACCGTGCAGACCTCTGTCCATGTGTCGGACGTGACCTGATCAATGCCCATACCCGTGGTGGCCGTTCCGAACGTGCTGGCATCAGTCTGTCCGGTTCCGTCCTGGGCTGGCGCGGTGCCGGTCTCGATGTTTTCCGGGATCTCGACAGTGTCATCCTGTCCGGTTTCGGCTTCGCCGAAGGTGCTCGCCTCTACTGGCGCACCTGTATCGGCGGACGTGCCGGCCGTTACATCGGAAGGCGCATCGGATGTATCTGTTCGGGTTGTCGCCGTGCCGAACGTGCTGGCGTTGGTCTGGCCAGTGCCCGTTTCTGTCACACCGGTGTCAGCGCCATTGGCGGCTGCGGCATCCATCATCGCGCAATCATTGCGGACTGCAGCACGGTCCTCTTCCGAAAGTGCAGCCCAGTTGGCCTGAATATCCGCTTCGCTGCGCAGCGTCATGGCACCATCATCGGCGAAAAAGGCAGATACAGTTTCTTCGTTCCAGTCCTGACCCATCACGGGTTCGCCAACGCCGGTTTGAGAAACCGCTGCTGTCGCAAACAGGAAAGGGATTACGGTCGATGCAAGAAGCTTGCGTGTCATTTTGTTCTCCTCATAAACCGCGAATTGAATTCGCGTGATGTGACGCCGTTTGGCGTGGTAAACGAACACAAGACGATTAATTCTTCTTTGAGCGAATTCTATTTCGCCCTTGCCTGCATTTGAATGCTGGCAGCGTTGGTTGAAGTTTCAATCGCCCTGCCTAAACGCTGTTCTGCGTCCGGGCTTTGCTGGTCGCCTTGTGTTTCATCACCTAGACAACACCGCTCTGATGCTATGGTTCCGCAAAATGTTTACGGCGAATTCTGTGGGTTTGGCACGGCCAGGCCGGTGATTCCTGCCAGCAGGAAAGCACGCGCAAAGCAGTAAGCCTTGAAATTCCGCCTGTTCTGTCACGCGGTGGATCGTTTCCCGCCCCCAAGTCTCATTGGCTCATCCCGTGACCCAGAGTGAGGAAACCAGAGAGTCGATGTATATTAAGACAGTCATATGAAACCTAAAGATTTTGCGCATCACAATATCGGGCCAGCCGCGCTCATGAACTTGGACATCCGTGAATGCAATTTCTATCAAGCGAAAATACGAGTGCCGTGAAAATGGCTTTGCTTGGTCGTCGATATATCGTCCAAGTCTTTTAGTCGGGCGAAGCGAACCGCCTATAGCTGATTGTCTTGTCAGACTGACATTTTCGCATCTGATCGCGTTTTTGTGATAAATGCGCGATCTTGGCTTTAAATCGCGCAAAAGCCGCCTTGGTAACAGAACGTTATTTGGCAAAAAGGCGAGGCGGCTTGCCAGACCAGTTTGGAATTTCGCCAGTTCTGGCAAGGCAAAGCAAAGCTGGTTTTCGAGCCGGCGTTACTTGTGAACGCAACGCGCGACTGCCGGAGCAAGCTCTCCGCTGGCATCATGCCTGCCCGCAGTCACTGCAAGAGACCATGGAGGCGATTGAGAGTTCCGCTGGCGTAGCGTATCTTGTGCATCATCACCACGGAGTCTGCAGGTTTTGTCCAGCACAGAAGCTATCGTCGAAACAGAGCACAGTCTGCCATTTCTTGTTGGCAACGAAGAAATGGCCAAGCGAATCCGGGATTTCGACTGGTCCAGAACACCTCTCGGGGCGCTCGAGGCATGGCCGGAGGCGTTGAAGGCCGCCGTGCGGATCATCCTGCACACGCCTGTCCCGATTGTCATGCTTTGGGGACCCAGTGGCGTGATGATCTATAACGACGGCTATACCGAATTCGCCGCTGACAGGCACCCGGCTCTTTTAGGCTCGAATGTCCGCGAAGGCTGGCCCGAAGTTGCCGATTTCAACGACAACGTCATGAACGTCTGCCTCGCGGGTCAGACCCTCACCTATAAAGATCAGGAACTGACGCTTTACCGCAACGGCATGGCGCAGCAGGTCTGGATGAATCTGGATTACTCGCCGGTGCTGGACGAGACGGGGCAACCCGCCGGTGTGATGGCGATCGTCATCGAGACAACAGCGCGCGTTTTGGCGGACCGCCGCAACGCTGCAGAGCACGAGCGCCTGCAACGGCTGTTTGAACAATCTCCCAGCTTCATGGCCATGCTGAAGGGAGAAAAGCATGTCTTTGAAATGGTGAACCCCGGATACGAGCGTCTTGTGGGCCATCGCGACGTTCTTGGAAAGACGGTTGCCGAAGCTCTGCCCGAAGTGGCCACGCAGGGTTTCGTCGGCATGCTCGATACCGCGTTCCGGACGGGCGAGGCCGTGACTGGTACAGCTTTGCCGGTATTGCTCCGACATAATCCGGATCTTCCACCCGAGCAGCGCTTTGTCGATCTTGTCTATCAGCCCATCCGCGATGACGCGAATGTGGTGACACATATCTTTGTGCAAGGCTCCGATGTGACCGAGCGTGTGCTCGGAGAGCGTCAGCAGAAACTGCTGATGAACGAACTCGACCACCGGGTGAAGAACACGCTGGCCACGGTGCGTGCCATCGTGACGCGGACATTGCGCGGTGCCACCTCGCTGGCAGAGGCGCAAGAAGGTCTGAATGCGCGCATCATGGCGCTGGCCGAAGCGCAGAAGCTTTTGACGATACGAAAAGGCGAGGGCGCGGATATCGGTGATGTCGTGGTGAATGCGATCAGGACACTCCATGATGATTGCAAGCGGATTACTATCGGCGGCCCCGCATTGAAGCTGACGCCGAGCGCGGCCTTGGCCCTGTCTCTTGCGCTGCACGAGCTTGCCACAAATGCAACCCGCTACGGTGCCTTGTCCGGCGAAACGGGCCATGTCGAGATCCGCTGGACGCTCGACCGCAACGAAGGCCAGCCCTCTCTCCGCTTCATATGGAAGGAAAGGGACGGGCCGACAGTATCGGCCCCCACGCGCCGAGGATTCGGCTCGACCCTGATCGAAGAGGCCGTAGCCGCGGAAACCTCCGGCACCACACGGCTTGATTATTGGCCCGCCGGTGTACTCTTTACGCTGGATGCCCCTTTGGAAGCGATCGAGCAGAGCTGAGGCTTCCGGGCGCTTTCCACATAGACCTTGCATGAAGACATGCAGTCAGCCTCGCGATCCGCGCGCGACGAACTGCTGTCAATCCGCGCTCCCCTGTGATCTTGTCTGCGCAGGAGGAACTTGATGTTCTTGAAATATACCTTGCGGGGGGCGGTTCTATGCATACTCCTCCCATTCGCGGCACAGGCATCCGACCAGACCGTGCCTCCACCAAGCGATCTTCCCAAAATCGAAGGTCTTGAGGCGCTGCAACCTGACGAACGCACAGAAAATATTGCGGACTATGAAGGCATCGCTACGCTTGTCATCATTTTCGCCGATGACGCCGATGATCCGAATTTCCTTGCCCAGTTGGATGTGCTGCGCGGGCGCGCGGATGCGTTTGCCAGACGCAAGATTGTGCTGTTGACCGATACTGACCCTGCGGCGAATGGGCCATTGCGGCAGTCACTCCGCCCACGCGGCTTCGGCATCCTGCTTGTTGATACCACGGGAAACCTGAACCAGCGCCGGCGCACGGTAACAGACGCCCGCACCCTGATCCGCCAGATCGACGAGATGCCCTAGCACGGACAGCGCGGATGCGCTGACGATGCAGGGCCTGACACGGGGCGGGCGCAGTCACTTCTTGGTGCGCGCTGCTTTCTCTTCTTTCGTCAGTTTGTTGTTCCAGCTGTTGTTGCTCAGGCCCAGCTCGCTTGGCAGGGGTTTGGTCTTGCCGACGCTGACCTTGCCGCCCTTGTTCAGAAATTCCTGAATAAGCGCATCATCTGTCGTTTGTTTGGGGACATGTTTCATACCTCCGAGCATAGTTGATCGCAGGCAATCGTGTCACGCAGCTTTTTGACGGGCAACGACAGGGATCGGCATTTTGGGGGCAAGTTTCATGAAACGGATCACGAGTGGTTGCGCCCTGTGGCCGGATGCAAGACTTTGCAACCCATCACAAGAGGGAATGACGGCATGATCATCTACGGTTTGAGCACCTGCGCCACCTGTCAAAAGGCCCGCAAGGCTTTGGAGGCAGAGGGCAGGGATGTCCGTTTCCGCGACATCCGCGCCGACCCGCTCACCGAGGCGGAACTGACCGAGTTGATCAGCGAATTCGGTGACCGGCTGGTGGACCGGTCGACCAATGATTACCGGGGTCTCAACGCGTGGCTGAAAAACGCCGAGGCAGAGGCGCAGATCGCCGCGCAACCCAAAGTGATGACCCGCCCTGTCATCCGCGACGGTGACAGATTTTATCTGGGGTGGGATGAGAGCATACAAAGCGCTGTGCTTGGTCAATGAGGCGATGGCCCTTCGACAGGGACCCCTCGGGTCATTGCAGGACATCCTGACCAATGCGACACGTTTTTGGGGGGTAAAATCAAGCGTCCGGGTGCCGCCTGTCACGGCAGGAAACGGTTGTGATTGATCGACAGCGTGATGTTTCTATTTTATGATTCCCGGAGCGCTAACGTTGCGCGATGACACGGTATTACCGATCGTCTTCGCGGTCTGGCGTTCCGTTTTGGTTTGCCCGATCAGGGGCGTCACGTTCGGACCCAGAGGGTCCACCCAATGCGATAAGACTGTGAGGTTTCATGAGCACGTCTGGCCCCCCGAACCCGCCCGACACGATCATGGACAGGATTGGCAGGCGGCTGGCGCGCAAACTCAACAGTCCGAGCAGCGGCTACAGGCCCTACACACAGTCGGATTTTCCGACACTGAGCAATGTTTTGCGTCCCGGCGATGTCCTTTTGGTTGAGGGACGCGAACATATTTCGAATGCCATCAAATATCTGACGCAATCCACGTGGTCACATGCTGCGATGTACGTAGGCGAGATGCTCCCCGAAACCGGCACGCATGCGGCCCGACACAGGCTTGTCGAGGTGAATCTGGGTCAGGGTTGTGTTTCGACACCGCTGGAAAAATACGCCAGTTATAACCTTCGTATCTGTCGGCCGGTCGGATTGTCGCCCGAAGATTGCGCCGCAGTGGTTCGTTGGATGATCGACCGGATCGGCCTGAGATACGACCATCGCAACATTTTCGACCTGTTACGCTACTTTCTTCCAACACCACCGGTTCCCGTGCGGTGGCGGCGGCGCATGCTGTCCGTCGGGTCTGGAGATCCGACGCGGGCAATTTGCTCGTCGCTGATCGCGCAAGCATTCCAGTCAGTGCGGTATCCTATTTTGCCGGATGTTACAGTGATCGAGGATGCCAAGGAACGGAGCGAGATTCTGCACATCCGCCACCATGCCTTGTTCGCCCCGCGCGACTTTGACCTCTCCCCCTATTTCCTGATCGTAAAGCCGCATCTGGTAGACGGGTTCGATCACCGGTCGCTGACATGGGCTGATCGTCAGGACGCATCCGCCCAGGGGCTGCGATAACCAGAACAGCCCATAGAGGGTCTAGCACGGCACGATTCGGCCTTGCCAGGGGGAGTATGTGCGAATACGCACAAATCAGGTTTATCTATCGAGAAAATGCCTCGGAGACGAGAAAAAACACCCTTCACAAAACGCCTCTCGTGCGATGCACGGCCGCGTGAAAAGTGAGTAACATTTCAAATCCTTCTCCATGCAATCAAGAATAAAGACATTGTTAAAAAACAATAAAATAATGAATTTAGCTGTTTTTGAAAAAAGTTACAGGCTTTGGCAATCCGGGGTCACACTTTCACTTCAACACGTGTGTTTTGAATGTGCGCCTATGCAATGCGATATTGGTGACAGATCAAAAAATGATCGATAACACTGAGGAGTGAAAACATGAAACGCATCGTCTTAACCGTACTCGCCGCCGCAACTTTTGGCTCCATGGCTTATGCTGGTCCGAATGCCGGAACGCTTATGACCCGTGCCGAGCCTGCATCCGTGACCGTGTTCGAGCGGGACAGCGGTATCTATGGCCGCGACAGTATTCAGGTCAGTTCAGGTGATCGCGCGCTGGTCCGTGCCGACAAGATCCTGACCCCGCGTGAACGCGCAATTGCCGTTGACGGGCAGATCGCGGTCTACAGCTTTGGTACGTCCCGACAGAACAACCCTGCGGTCTTCTCTCCGCGGTAAACGGTATGGGGCACGGCTCCATCAAGCGCCCGGAAAGTGAAACGAGAATTTGGAAAGAAACAGGTTTGTGTGAAACAATCGCGACGTTGAAAAGGAAAAGGGCCTTGGTGTATCAGCCATGGCCCTTTTTCTGTTAATCTGCCAGCTGGGTGTATGGTTGGCATGCTATCCGCTTCGCTTCCCGCATTTCCAGTGTGCAAGAGCGCGCTGGTCTGCATGTGCATGAGCCGCACCCTGCCGGAAGCATATCATCAAAGCGCATCGCGCATTCGTCTTGTAAAGAAACGCGCCGTTTGCGAGCCTTGCCCATCTTGCTGTCATGCGCCCAGACCATCGCCGCGTCGATGGCGTCGCCCAGAAACCGACCGGAGGCTCCCTTGTCCCATTTCCCCCAGATCGAAGACCTAGATTTGCACGCGCTGTTTCGCCGCTTTCACCAGCGCGGCGTTTTGCCGTTGCTGGAATATCATGACGCGATCTTGCGCGAAGAGAGTGAACTGACAATTGCCGAACGCGAACTGATCGCGGCTTATGTGTCGTCGATCAATGGCTGCCACTACTGCTTTTCCGCGCATCGTGATCATGCCCGTGCCTGGGGGATCGCTGAAGACGTCTTTGGGGATGTCGAGATCGACCTGTCCCATCCCGGTATTCCCGCACGCATGCGGCCTGTCCTTGCCTTTGCCCGCAAGCTGACGCTTGAGCCGTCCTCCGTCGCGATGGCGGACGCACAATCGGTCTATGACGCGGGTTTCTCGGAAGAGGGGCTGTTCGATATTCTCTCGGTGACAGCGCTGTATAATTTCATGAACCGGATGCTCGAAGGAGCGGGGATCAAGCAACACAAGACGCAATTGAAGATGTCGGACGAGATGCGCCGCAAGTTCCGCTACAAAAACCTCTGGCGGATATTCAGCCGTGCCGGTCCGGAAAAAACGACGTAACCCATGCGGGCATGCGGGTTGTATCGGCGTAGCATTCGTGGATCAAGATGAGGGGGCAAGCTGACCGTGTCACCGCCACCTCTGCCACGTAGCTGCCCATCATTGTCCAAGCATCCAGATCCCGTCCGGGTGAAAGGCGTGGAACGCAAAGGCGAAGGGAATGTCGTGCGGCACATCGCGCCCCGTCGTATCGCGGACACGCACCGTTCC
Source organism: Paracoccaceae bacterium (assembly GCA_024636555.1). Classification (GTDB taxonomy): domain Bacteria; phylum Pseudomonadota; class Alphaproteobacteria; order Rhodobacterales; family Rhodobacteraceae; genus Seohaeicola. The sequence goes on from JAGXGW010000023.1 coordinate 77,751, forward strand.
GACATCGCGTCCCTCCGCAATCGTGCGGCTGTCCAGGGCTGACGCCTGTCCGGATGTCCATGTCAGGACAATGCCGGCCTCGCGGATTTCTCCGGCTGTCCGCAGACGCTCGAATGTCCAGGCACGGTTTGCGACACGGACGACACGCGCCAGCGGGTTGATGCCGTGCGGCGGATTTTCACCCTGGTAAAGGAATGGGCGTTGCGCACTGTCATAGCGGAGGTAGGGGTTTTGTCCGTAGGCGCGGCGCCAATCCGGCTCGTCCATGACCAACCCGTCCGGATTGCGGTCTATGAACTCGCCCCAGCTTTCCATCCAGCCGGGCAATTGCGTGAGAAACGTCCCGGTGTGATCGCCGACAACCCCTTCGCCAACCGCCTGCTGCCACCAGCTTTGCGTCTCGCGGTCGTACATGATCATGTCCGAAAAGCGAAGCTTGCCGGAAACCCCGAACGTATGAGGCTTTCCATCCACACGGGCGTCGAACACCATCGCGGAATTGCAGAGCGGGCAATAGGTCACCGCAATGGGCAGGCCTCCCACCACATCATTCACGATCTCATGCCACATCAGATAACGGATCGGATAGGCGCGTGCGGGCTGTCCGGGGTGCTCATACGTCATCACCGGCTCGCGTGGGTCAAGGCGGGCCTCATCGGCGGCGGCGATGTGGCTGGGTTCCCAGATTGCCGGAATACCGTCCTTTGGCGGGCCACCGGAGATGACATCGGCAAAATCAATGCTGCTCCGCGTGAAATCGGTCTGCGGCCATTCGCTTTTCCATTGTGCCGGGTCGGCAGCGGCCGTTGCGGCCATGAAAGCGAAAACCGGGGCTGCGATGTAATTGAACAGATTCATGGATAACTCCTTCAGTCGCGCACAAGGGCTGTGTCGAACCGCCCTGAGGCAGTCAGGCAGCGGGCGGGATCGGGTTGATGGAGGGGGCTGACGGTAAAGCACAGCGGCACCGTAAACTGCCCGGCGATCCGCGGGGACGGACCCGACAGATCGAGATATTCGATGACGACCGTGTCACCGGGCGTGTCCGCAGGAGAGACCCAGTAATCGCGAAATCCCTCGGGGCGAAAGCTGATGCGGATATCATGCGGCGCCGCGCGCGTTGCGGAACCGGGTGGCAGCGCCAGTTCGAGAACCAGCCGCATCCGCCCCTGCGCACCCTCAAGGCCGATCGCATCGACCGAGGCGAACCTTGTAAAACCGGTCCGTCCGCCCTCCAGCTGTGGCGCAAAGGCATGGTGTGCCCCGTCGAATTCAAGGCTCATTCCGGTCTGTGCATCACTAGCGCTTGCCGTGATCGCGCTGACGGCCGTCGCCGATACCAGTGCAAGGACGCTGTGCAGCATCATCTGTTCCTCGTTGGTTGCTTTGCCGTGCGGTGCGCGGGGCAGGCGCCGTTATGGCCAACCCCGCGCCGTGACCTGCTGTGTCCGCGGGTTAGTTTTGCACGCGGTAGTCTTCGGGCAGAAATATCATATCGTCATTGTCAGCGCCCATGCTCATGTGGCAGGCCGCACAGAACGCCATACCCTCGGAATTCTGACCAAGCGTCCGGCCCATCAACGCGCCGTCGGGCATGACGGCCGAATATATCCAGTCATTGGTGTCGGGCGATGTACCGCTTTCGGCTTTTTCCATCAGGAACAGCGTCTCCCACAGGGCTTCGCCTGCCGCGTTGATGCTGAATGTGGGCTTTGCGACGATACCCCCGGCTGGCATGGGCTGTCCGTTCTCATATTGACCATAGCGCTCAGCCGCGATGTCATTTGCATGGTTGGTCGCGAAACGTTCTCCATGCGTGAAAGAGATGTAAGGCGCGGTTGCAAAATTCTTCCATCCGGCGAAGTCGCGGCTTTCGCTCAGGTCGGACTGCATCCAGGACGCCAGCATGACGCGATCGCTACCCTGCACCGCGGCTTGCTTCTCCATTGTTTCGATCAAGCAAGCATAGAGCGCCTGCAACTCTTCATCGCTGACCTCTGGCGGAGGAGCTGCGGCGGCACAGGGATTTGCAGCACAGGGGTTGGCTGCAGCACAGGGGTTGGCTGCGGCGCATGGGTTGGCGGCGCATGGGTTAGCAGCACATGGATTGGCGGCGCATGGGTTGGCGGCACATGGGTTGGCGGCGCAGGTGGAGGCGGCGCATGGGTTAGCGGCGCATGGATTGGCGGCGCAGGTTGAGGCCGATGCTTCCTGAAGGCGGGGCACGAAGCATCCGGTTTGCGTGCCTTTTGCTGATGCCGCACACGGATTGGCCGCACATGGGTTGGCGGCACATGGGTTGGCGGCACATGGGTTGGCGGCGCATGGGTTAGCAGCGCAGGGGTTGGCGGCGCACGATTTGGCCGCACATGGATTGGCTGCGGCGCACGGGTTAGCGGCGCAGGGGTTGGCGGCGCACGGGTTAGCGGCGCAGGGATTAGCAGCACACGGGTTAGCGGCGCAGGGGTTAGCGGCACACGGATTGGCCGCACATGGATTTGCAGCACACGAGTTGGCGACATGCGTGCTTGCATGGGCCGCTCCGCCCATGCTGAATCCAACACCTGCACCGCCCAGGGTGCCGGCTCCCAGCATCAATGCCACGGTCAGAACCGTGCTGGAGCGTAAACCCGCCCGGAGGGTCGGTTTGTAGCTTTCTTGCGTGAATCTCGGCATACGTGTCTCCCATGATTTTTTGTCGTTGCAAACGCCTGTTGTTTGTCAGCGCTTCCATGTGAGGTTCGTTGTGCGGCGGTCAGAAGTTACAAAAAAAGTTCACGCTCCAGCGTAACAATATGTTGGTTAACGAGGTTTCAGCCCGTGTGATAAGGTGTCCGGACAGTTGAGGGGCACCGCATGGCTGCGAAGAGCAATCAGGACACTGCGCAGGAGCGTCGGGCGCTGGAAGATTTGATGCGACAGGCGCAAGCCGGGGATGCACGCGCCTATCAACTGCTTTTGTCTGAGGTCGCCATCCGTGTTCGGCGGCTTGTGAGCCGACGTGCCCCTTGGCTGTCTCCGGCGGACCGGGAGGATGTTGTCCAAGATATCCTGTTGTCGGTGCATCAGGCGCGGGCGACATGGGATCCGGCAAGGCCGTTCCTGCCGTGGATGGTCGCGATCGCCCGGGCGCGGCTGGCAGATAATGCGCGACGGTACGCACGTCGCGCGACAATTGATCTGGCGTTGTCGGATTTGGCTGAAACCTTTTGTGACCTGCCGACGAACTATAATTCCGAGAGCGTCGTGAACCTGCTGACTGTGCGCAAGGCGATGAAAGGGTTGACACCAGCCGAGCAACAGGCCGTCAACTTACTGCGATTGCGTGAAATGTCGCTGGCCGAGGCATCGGCGGCCAGCGGATCGAGCGTTGCGGCGCTGAAGGTGGCGATCCACCGCGCGATGCGGAAGATGAAGGTCACGATCTGGAAGGACTGAAGCCCTGTGACACATGGCACGAACAAGATAGATGAAACGGACGCGCTGATCGCGCGGCTTGCCCAGGAGACACGGCCCCTGCGTCCGCTCGCCAATCCGGTGCGACGCGGGTTCGTGTGGGGGGTGTTCGCGCTGTTTTTCGGCGCGCTCATGGTCTGGGCCATCGGCCCGCGGCCGGATCTGCCTGAGCGTCTGACGGATGCGCGGTTTTTGCTGGAACAGGGTGCAGCTTTGGCAACCGGCCTGGCTGCCGCTGTTGCGGCCCTGGCGCTGACGGTTCCGGGTGCGCCGCCCCTGCTGCGCGTGCTGCCCATTGCGCCGGGTGCGGTCTGGATCGGTACGTTGTCACTGGGATGTTTGCGTGACTGGTGGCAATTCGGGGCGCAGGGGCTGCGGATCACCCCGGACCCGGCCTGCTTTGTCTATATCGCGCTCATCGGCTCTTTGCCGGCGCTTGTCCTGTTCGGAATGGTGCGACGTGGCGCGCCGCTGTCGCCGCGCTGGACGCTTCTCCTCGGTGCGCTGGCGGCCGCAGGCTTTGGTAATTTCGCTTTGCGGTTTTTCCACATGCAGGACGCGGCCTTGATGGTGCTGGTGTGGCAGGTTGGGTCTGTCGCTTTGCTGGCCTGTGTGGCCGGTTTATGTGGTCGGCGGTTGTTCGCATGGCCTGTCAGAACCGCATAGAAAAGGGATGGATGATGCTGCCGGAGATGAAGCCGATTGATTGGACGACGTTGGCGCGTGAAGACCTGCAGGCAATGCAGGATGCGGGGCGCGAGGTTGCCGAATGTTTCCGCGTGTTGCGCAAGGTCAACCTGAACGTGGTCGGCGAGGTTCTGAAAGGGCAGGGGCAGTTCGTGCAACTGACCCATTTCCCGCAGGGTGATGTCTATGACCGTGAAACGCACGCGCAATACTATTATCATGCGCATCGGACAGGCGAGCACGGGCATTTCCATCTGTTTTTGCGCGCCAAGGGGATGCCGTCCGGCTGTGCTCCGGTGCCCGAGGCGGCAAACCGCGACTGGCCTGCGGGGGATCAGGCACTGTCTCATCTGGTGGCCATCTCAATGGACAGGTTCGGGGCTCCCACCGGGATGTTTACAACCAACCGTTGGGTCACTGCCGAGACATGGTATCCGGGGCCGGATGTAAGACGGATGTTGCCGCATTTTGCGGTGGATCACGCGTGGCCCAGTTGGCCCACAAATCGATGGCTCACGGCGATGGTGCGGCTCTTTCGTCCGCAGATCGAGGCTTTGGTCGATGCTCGCGATGCAGCCCTTGCGGCACGGCGCAAGGCGCACCCCGATCGCGATGTTTTCGAGGATCGTGATTTCGAAGTGCTGAGCGAATCCGCAATCGACGTGGACGCGCAGATCGCGGCTGTCGCGCAGGCGCTGGCACGATGACCGGGGCGCGTTTTTCTTTGGCGGCGCTCTTGTGCTGCCTTGTGACAACCGCAATTGCTGACCCGGTAGCGCCGTTGTCGGCAAGGTTTGTCGAGCCTACAAACCGTTATCCCCATAACGTTCTTGGCGATCTGCCCGGTTTCGGCGCGCTGGACGTCGGTCTGGAAGGGGGCAGAACGCTCCGGCTGACTCTGCCTGATACGCGGGTTTTCGAGGATATCGCCCCGCGCCTTTGGGATATTGACGGCGACGGCATTGCAGAGATCGTTGTCGTGGAAAGCGACCACCGCCTAGGTGCCAGACTGACAGCATGGAGTGTCCAGCGTGCATTGGATGGCGCATTCGACCTGAAGCTGCGGGCCGCCAACGACTTTATCGGTACACGGTTCCGTTGGCTGGCGGTCGCCGGGATCGCCGATTTTACGGGCGACGGCCGGTCCGAGATCGCCTTTGTCGAGATGCCGCATCTGGCGCGCCGCCTCGTTTTTGTGCGGTTGGTCGGGGACCGCTTTGAGCCGATCGCCCGTATGGAAGGCTTCAGCAACCACCGGATCGGCGAGAATTTCATCACCGGCGGCACGCGCGATTGTGGTGCGGGCACAGAGCTTGTGCTGCCATCTGCGAATTGGCAAAGGGTCGCTGGCGTGACCTTTGTCAACGGTGCGTTCAATGCAACCGATCTTGGACCTTTTACGGATGTGCAGGGGCTTGAGGCTTTGCGCGCCTGTGCAGACTAAGCCGCGAAGTTGGCCCGGCCTTGGTACACAACCAATGCGATTGCGTTTTGAAACGCCAGTCCGTGCCACCCGAGCTGCGTTTGCTGTTGAAGTTTCACCGGTAGAACTAAGGACAACGATGCGGTTTTCAGATGTGAGGGGTAATGATGTTCTGCAAAAAGGCACGGCCGAAAAATGCAGTACTCCAAACCGTGAGTCTTGCGCGAATGTATCAAGGCCGTATTCCCGTTGTGGCGCGAACGAGGCTTGCAGAGTTGCGGCGAAGTAACGATGTCTGCGTCCAATCACCGATCCCAGAAAGGACTGTCTATGATACGTTCTGCACTCGCCGTCGCCGCGACCATGATCTGCGCGTCGCCTTTGTTGGCGCAAACAGATTTTGGCCCGCTTATCACGCCATCCGAACTGCACGCGCGCAGCGACAACAGTGATAATGGCGAACTGATCATCCTCGACATTCGCGGCAGCGGTTATGCCGAGGCTCATATCCCCGGTGCGCTGAACGCGCCCTATGCGCTCTTCCGTGGTCCGCAAGAGAATCCTGGCCAGATTCCACCGGAAGACAAGCTCGAGGCCACTTTGCGCAGCCTTGGAATAACGTCTGACCGTCCTGTCGTCGTCGTCCATGAGGGATCGGATGAAACCGATTTCGGCGCGGCGGCGCGTGTCTATTGGACGCTGAAATCGTCCGGCGTGAGCCAACTGGCGATCCTCAACGGCGGGCAGCGCGCCTGGACAAAAGAACAGCTTCCGACAAGCACCGTTGCAACCGAACCGACGCCTTCGTCCTTCGAATTGGTGTTCTCGGACGAATGGCTTGCAACCACGGATGAGGTGGTCGCATTGGTAGACTCGGGCAGTGCCCTGCTGCTTGATGCGCGGCCACAGAGCTTTTGGGAAGGTGATACCGCTCATCCCGCAGCTGCACGTCCCGGAACGTTGCCGCAGTCGCGCTATTTCGAGCATTCCAACTGGTTCTCCAATGGCCCCAGCATCGTGAATCCCGATGCCGCACGCCAACTGGCAGCCGATCAAGGGTTGTCCGGTGCCGAAGAACTTGTCTCTTTCTGCAATACAGGTCACTGGGCTGCGACCAATTGGTTCGCCCTCTCGGAGCTGGCAGGCGTCGAGAATGTGAAGCTTTATCCGGAATCGATGGTCGGTTATTCGCAGGCCGGTCATGAAATGGCCAATGTGCCGGGTGTCTTCCGCAATCTGATAAACCAGATCCGCGGAATTTTCTAAGGACGTTAAAATGTCATTGGCAGAGACAGACGCTGTCACCGCTGCAAAACCCTACCTGCGACGCGCCACCCTGATCGGGGTGGCGTTGGTCTTGGTGTTGGCTGTATCGGGTGCCGCCGGTCTACGTTATGGCTTGCTGCTCTTGATCGGGCTGGGGTTCGGGATCGTGCTGGAAGGGTTCCGGTTTGGGTTTGCAGGGCCTTGGCGCGCTTTGCTGCTGCGGCGCGAGGTTGCCGGTGTTCTGGCACAGTTGCTGGCAATCGGACTGGTGGCGGTGGTGGCCATTCCGCTGCTATCCGCACAAGAGGGCGTATTGATCGGGGCGCATGCCCCCGTTGGCTGGGCCATGATGGGCGGGGCTTTCGTCTTCGGTATCGCCATGCAGATTGTCCTTGGTTGTGGCTCCGGGACACTGGTGAATGCAGGATCCGGCAATCCGGTGGGGTTGCTTGCTCTGCCGTTTTTCGCCATCGGAAGTTTTGCCGGCGCCTATCATCTGGTGTGGTGGACAGGGCTGGGCACTTTGCAACCGGTTGTGTTCGCCGGCACCGGCGGACTTGCGATGACGTTGGCTCTGCTTGCAGCCGTTGCGGTTCTTTTGCTGGTCGTCGCTGCACCGGGTTCGCGGCGCTTGCCACGACGACTTTGGATCGCGGCTGTCGTGATCGCCCTGTTGGCACTTGGCAATCTTGTCGTCGCGGGTCAACCGTGGGGCGTTGTCTATGGCCTTGGCCTATGGGCGGCAAAAGGGGCCGTCGCTGTGGGGGCAGACCTTTCGGGGTCGGCTTTCTGGATGGCCGAGGCAAATGCGGCACGGCTTGGTGAAAGCATCTTTACCGATGTGACGTCACTGACAAATATCGGTATCATCGCGGGTGCCTGCCTTGTTGCGGTATGGCGCGTCGGCGGCCTGTCTGCCGCTTTGCCGCGCCTGCCCGCAAAGGCCTGGGCTGCCGTGATCATCGCCGGTTTCCTGATGGGCTATTCGTCAAGGCTTGCCTTTGGTTGCAACGTCGGCGCGTTCTTTTCGGGCATTTCAACGGGTAGTCTGCACGGCTGGGTATGGTTTGTTATGGCCTTTATGGGTGCTGCTGTCGGCGTCCGGCTCCGCCCCGCTCTGGGGCTGGAGGAGCGGCCATGACGCGCAAGCTGACCGTCGGGATCGCCCTTGCGATGCTCGCGGGGTTGGTGATGTTCGATCTGGCGACGGCCACACTCGATCCCTTTGCGGCACCCGCCGTGTTCGCCTTGGGATCGGGTCAGGCCGCCGCAGGCGCGCATTGCGCGGCAATGCCGGAGTAGTCCCGGTGAAGCACGCCGCGGGCGGCGCCGTGACACGCCTTCAGGCTTGCCAGGCGGGAAACCTCAGTCCTTTCCCGACCGCACGACGAGATTGACCGCAGCTCTCCCGACCTCCTGCAATGTGCCTCCATCAGTCCCGGCGCGTGCGCGCAGCATCAATCCACGCGCGACCGAGGCCAGCAAGATTGCTGTTACGGCTGGGCTCTCAGCGCCTGCGATCTCCATCCGGCCAACCTCAATCCGGGACCGTAAACGCGATTCAAGTGCGGCAAACCTTGCATCAAGCTCCTTTCGGAGGCGCGCATTGCTGCCTGCCGCATCGGCCAGAACGCATGAAATCAGGCAACCCGGTGTTGCGGGGTCCGAGGTGGCCAATGTCACGACGGCTTCAAAAAACCGGTCGAGATCCGCTTTCAACGTCCCTGATGGCCCCAATGCCTGCGCAACCGTGGATAGACGTGTTTCGACATAGCGGCCAATCGCGGCTAGAAACAGACCTTCCTTGTCGCCGAATTCTTGGTACAGGCTGGCCTTGGGCATGCCCATGTCACGGCTTAACCGACTGATCGCAGCCCCGTCATATCCTTCGGACCAGAAGACCCGCACCGCCGCATCCAGCGCCTGCTGCGGCTCAAAACCACGTGGGCGGCCCCTCGGCCTCGGAAGCGGGGCGGTATTTGTGTCGGGCTGGTTCACGAAATCACCTGTTTTTGAACATATCGTTCTAATAATATCTGTTCCTCGCCGGCAATTCAATTTATGAAACGATTGTTCTGTAAATAAAGGAGAGCGAAATGCCCCGCGAGAAACTGCTCGATATCGACCTGCAAACCATCGACACCGCTGCGCCGGCTGCGGCCGAACTGCTGCAGAAGGCTAAGGATCGTCTTGGTTTCGTGCCAAACATGTATGGCTTCATGGCCAATGATCCCGCAATCCTTGCCGGCTACATGAGCACCTATGACGCGTTCCGCGATACGGGGGGCTTCACCCCGGCCGAGCAGGAGACCGTGTTCCTGACGATCAGCCGGATCAATGGATGCACGTACTGCACGGCCGCCCATTCGATGATTGCCGACAAGAAATCCGGCGTATCCGCCGATAGTTTGAAGGCGCTGCGCGAGGGCAGCACATTGCCTGATGCGAAGCTGGATGCCGTTGCCCGTTTCACGATCGAGATGCTGGAAAAGCGCGGAAATCCGGACAAGGCCGAGGTTGACAGATTTCTGGCAGCAGGGTTCACCACACGGCACGTTCTGGCCATTGTGCTGGCAATCGCCTGCAAGACCTTTTCGAACACGGTGAACCATCTGGCCGCCACAGAGGTCGATGCGCCTTTCGCGCCCTACAAGGTCGTCTGAGCGCCGACCGGAACTATTCCGAAAGGCGGCGAAAGCCGGCTTTCGGGGCTTGTGCTTCGGCATATTTCTTCGCATGATTTACAGAATGTTCAGTCTGCAAATCAGCCGTTGGTTCGGCATATGACAGGGAATGGCAAGATGACCGCAAGCACCAGATTTCTCACAGCAACCGCGCTATGTGCGTTCGGCCTTTCCTCTGCAGTGCAGGCCGAATCCTTCCGCTGGGCAAGCACGACAGATCCTCAAACCATGGATGCTCATGCGGCCAATGTGGCGCCGGTCACATCCTTTCTCAACAACGTCTACGAAGGGCTTGTGCGGCGCGACCAGGACATGAATATCGAGCCGTCCCTGGCGACAGGCTGGGCACCCCTTGAGGGAGAGCAAACCGGCTGGCGTTTCACGCTGCGCGAGGGCGTTACATTCCACGGCGGCGAGGACTTCACCGCTGATGACGTGCTCTTTTCCTATGAGCGGGCCGCGTCCGAGCAATCTGATGTCCGCTCGTGGTTCAGCCCTGTGACAGAGGTGCGGGTGGTTGATGATTTTACAGTGGATTTCATAACCGCCGCCCCCAACCCCCTGTTTCCGGAAAGTATTGCCAACTGGATGATCCTCGATCGTGGTTGGACCGAGGAAAACGGTGCTGACGTGCCTGCACGGGACGAAGAGAAATTCACCACCCGTAACGCGAACGGCACAGGCCCCTTTATCCTGACCGCGCGTGATCCGGGCGTTGAAATCCGGCTCGCCCCGAATCCGGACTGGTGGGACACAGCGGATCACAACATTACCGAGGCGGTTTTCAATCCGATCGAGAACCCCGCGACGGGACTGGCCGCCCTGTTGTCCGGAGAGATCGATATGCTGTCCCCGATCCCGATCCGTGATGTTGCGCGTCTGCGCGAGACGGACGGGATCCGGACCTATGAAGGCATCGAAGCGCGTGTGATCATGCTGGGCTTTGGCCACAACAAGGACAGCCTGAGCTTTTCCGAGGAAACCATCGATGTGAACCCGTTTCAGGATGTCCGGGTGCGCCGCGCCGTGATGCAAGCGATCAATGTAGAGGCTATCAACACGGTCTTGATGTCCGGCATGGCGCAACCTGCCAGCCAGCTGCAACCCGAAGGACTATCGGGCTATTCCGAGGTTCACGCGGCGCGTCCCGATTTTGACGAGGATGCAGCGAAGGCACTGATGGCCGAGGCGGGTTACGGCGATGGATTCACGTTTGGTCTGCGCTGCACCAATGATCGCTATCTCAATGACGAGGCCGTTTGTCAGGCGATTACCGGAATGCTTCAGCGTGTCGGTCTTGACGCGCGCCTTGAGACCATCCCCGTGCGCAATTACTGGACCGAGTTGCGCGAGGGCAACTTCGACGTGTTTCTGTTGGGATGGTCCCCTGGCACGTTCGACGCCGAACACCCGATCCGCTTTTTGGCAGCGACACCCGATGGCGTGCGCGGTACGTGGAATTTCGGCGGCTACTCCAACGCCCGTATCGACGAACTGCTGCCCTTGATCCAACAGGAACTGAACGCGGAAAAACGGCAGGCCATGTTGGACGAGGTTGCCGAGATCCTGCAAGACGAGGTGGCCTATGTGCCGCTTTACACCGAACCGCTGGCCTGGGCGGCGCGGGAAGGGATTGATCTGGTGCAGCGGCCTGACAACTTCTTCATGCTCCGCTGGGTGACTGTGGACTGAACCCGCAGAGCATGAACCTTCGTCGCGCGCTTCAAGCGCAGCGCCGCGCCGGTCTTGGCCGGCCCGGTCGCATCACGGGGGCGCCACCGCCGGTAACGGCCTCATAAACATCATCCCTGATGCGGTGGCCCCATGTGCGGTAGGCGCTATCCTGGGTTTCCGGCATTGTCTTCGATCAGGCGTGGGCACGGCCGCCGTGCATGACCATCAAGCGCCCCAAGGGCCGGATGCATCCAGCACAGCCTGCCCTCTATTCGCCTCAATTTACGATTAGCCGTGAATTTGAGACCTGATTGGTTCCAGATGTCGCAGATTATGAAATCACTTTGTCAAAACGCACACGAATTCCGTTAACGAGTACAGAGATCCCCCTGTCATGTCCTCCAACCAGAACACGCTTTCATTCCATATCTCATTTTTTTTCGCCGTGTTTGGTGCCGTCCTCCTAGGCGTTATTTTTGTCAGCCATGGTGCGATCAAACTGAAGGATGAAAGTGCGCTGGCAAGACAAGAGCGTTTTGCCGCGCGCAGCCTTGCAGCCGCCATCGAGATCCTTCCTCAGCAACAGCGAAGCGCAACTGTTTGGGATGACGCAATCCGGAATGTCGCCGCCGGTGACGAGGAATGGATGGATGAAAATCTCGGTGTCTGGATGCAGGAATACTTCGGGCATCATGAAAACTACATTCTCGATCAGACGGATGCTCCACTTTTTGCATCGGTGCTTGGGGAAATCCGGTCACCTGAGGCTTATTTCGCCCGTGCGGCTGTCATCGCACCTCTGGTGTCGCAACTTCGGGAGAAGATGGCCGATGTCAGCGCGCAGCACGACAATCCTTTCGAAGCCTTGGCCGGAGTTGCGGTTGTGGAACCTCTGAGGTTCGATGACGAGGTATCCATCGTCAGTGTCGTGCCCATTACCTCTGATTCCGGTGAAGTTGTGCAGGAGCCCGGAACAGAAGCCCTCCACATCGCCATACGCCGCGTTGACGCCAAACTCGCGCGAAAGATAGGTCAACCGATTGAGCTTGAGGACGCGGCGTTTGCTGCGGCTCCGCCGGTTCAATCGCGCGCGGCCAGTCCGGTTTACGGATCGACGGGCGAACCTCTCGCTTGGCTTGTCTGGAAGCCGGAGCGTCCTGGTACGGAACTGTTCCTGGAGATGTGGCCGTTTTTCCTGCTGTTTGGATTGGTGAGCAGCACCACTCTCTTTTTGTTTGCGCAACGTTTGCTGGAGGTTTCGCGCCAACTGCAAGCCAGTGAAGTCCAAGCGCATCTGGATCTGGCCGCTCTGGAGAAGGCGCGGGAAGCCGCCAAAGTCGCGGACCAAGCAAAGATGAACTTCATGAGCATCGTTAGTCATGAACTCAGGACACCGTTGACGGTCATTCTCGGCTATGCCCGGCTTGGCCAAAATCTGCGTCAATTCCCATTTGCACAACAGCTGGATGAGCGGCTCCTAAGGCAGCCTGTCAATGTCAACCTTGTCAAAAGTAGCGTCGACGACTTGTTGAAATTTACAACCACAGGCATGGAGAAAATCGAAAAGTCGGGTGAGCATTTGTTGTTTCTGGTCAACCAATTGCTTGACTACGCCAAGATGGAGACAGGCGGTCTCGAGATACGCCCGGTGGTATGCGATGTAAGAGAGGTCCTTGAACCTGTCGTCGAGCAGATGAGGATCTTGACCGACCAGAAGGGGCTGGAACTCGAAGCATGTATAACGCCCTGCCTCGTGGTGGCAGACGTGATACGGACACGGCAGATTCTCATCAATTTGATGGGAAATGCCATCAAGTTCACAGATTCGGGTAAAGTCTCTGTGTCGGTCACCGAGTCCGAAGACAAAGTTCATATCGACGTCTGTGATACCGGAATCGGGATCGAAATCCACGAACTTGAAAAAATCTTCTATGCCTTCCACCAAACGGATTTGTCGTTTTCGCGCAGTGCCGAAGGAACAGGGCTTGGACTCTCCGTGGCCAAAGAACTCGCCCATCTCGAAGGTGGCACCATCAGCGTGAAGAGCGAAGTGGGACTTGGCAGCACGTTCACCCTTTCGCTGCCGAAAGAAGTATCTACGCCGATGATAAAAGCCGCCTGATCTTCACCTGCTTGATCAGTCCGGCATCGCCACTAGCTCCTCAGGACGCTTGCAGCCCTTCATGCGTTCAACCAGCAGATCCTTGAAAACCGTCATCGTCCTTGCTCCACCCGGAAACATGGACCAACAAAGCGACACAGAAGACAGGACACGCTGGCTGCGCCCTAGAGTGCTTTATCAATGAAAAAGGCCCCCGTTGGACCAGAAGCCTTTTAGCTTAGTCATACTGACGGGCTGGAATTCAAGCGTCTCCGCCAGTTCCTGTAAACCCTTCTACAACCTCGGCCTCCGAAGTCGCGTTGGCGTCCTCCTCCGGCGTAGTTTCTTCGGCGATATCATCGGATTCCGCGTCGTCTGCGTCGTCGGCCTCACCCTTTTCGCCATCTGACATGCCGCGAGAGCCACCGCCCCAGGCGCCTACCTGACCGTTCGGAGACTCGCCCGCGTTTCCGACAGCCATATCGTTGCCGGGGTTTCCGGCAAAATCGCCTGTTCCGGAATTGCCGCTGTTGCCGCTGGCACCGCCACCGCCGTTTCCGGCACCACCACCGCCGCCGTTACCGGCACCACCGCCGTTTCCACCGCCACCGTTTCCGCCGGCACCACCGCCACCGCCGCCTGCTTGCGCAATAGCCGGGTCAACGCTGAAGATCACCCCACCAATAGACAGGGGAACTGCCAAGGCGGTCGATGCGACGAGCGTAAATGCGATCTGCTTGAGCTTTTTCATGAATCGAAACCTCCGTTGATCCGTGAATGGTAAAAATGAATTAAGTGCTTTTTGCGGCGCGGCAGCCATCACTACTCTGGCAGGGCGTTCCTGCATTGCTTGAACTTGTCAAGTTTTGGAAAAAATGCAGCAATAGAAATTGTTTAAACGCAGTCGTTTCGCGCCCAAAGATTAAAGAGATGGCAAAAACATCACCCTTGAGAAACATGAAGCCAATTATTTACAACTATAGAATGTCTACAGGCGGGGGCAGGTGCCTGACATAACTGATTTATGCGGGCTCACATGTCATCATGGGTGCAACGACAGCCGGGCTGATTACAGGAGAAACCTGAAGCAGGGAGTCGGTTGCGGCGTCATCTGGTTTTCCTGTCCCACCACGCCACTTTTGCAACAGACAGTCTCCAATCGAAATCGCCGGGCTGGTGGTAATCTTCACAGCCCGAAACCACGCCGCCTGCGATATCCGCCGGACACTTCTCCTTGATTTAGGATTTGGTCCCGAGCGAGCACCCACTGGGCAGTTCTGACACGACCTCACCCTCCCCGGCCGCCACCGTTACCGCCGCCGCCGCCGTTACCGCCGCCGCCGCCTCCGTTAC
>JAGXGW010000024.1 GCA_024636555.1 Paracoccaceae bacterium
CTTCTTCAATGTATCGCTGAAACCGCGCCCGAAGCGCGTCTGGCAAAGGTGCTGACATGATCCATCCTCCCAAACAGGATGAATCACAAAATCATGCGTGTGGGAATCCCCCGCGATTCAAGTTTTGGGCGGGACGCTTTAAGCATCTGCGATCTTTGTGAATGAGCAAGCCCCGCATTTCCGATGCGGGGTTTTTTCATGCGTCATTGGCTGAAGCGCAAGCGTGACCCGCACTAGCGCCGCTGTTCGTGTTCGAACCGCTGGCGGGCAATCGCCTCGTTGCGCTCGGCCTTTTTCTGCTCGGTCAGGGCCTGCTCGACAAAGTCCAGATGCGCCTCGACAGCGTTTCGCGCCGCCACCGGATCGCGCGCCTGAATGGCGTCGTTGATCGCGCTGTGCTGGTCCAGCAGCGTGTCACGCGTGCTGCGCTGGCGGAACATGATCTGGCGGTTGTAGAAAACCCCTTCGCGCAGCAGATCATACATCGACCGCATCATATGCAGCATGATGACGTTATGACTGGCCTCGATGATCGACAGGTGGAAATCGGCATCCAGCAATGCCTCGTTCGTGGGGTCGCGTTTGGCATGGGCTGCGACCATCTTGTCCATGATAGCCTGAATCACGCGTCGGTCGGTATCCGAAGCAAGCCGTGCCGCGCGATCTGCGGCCAGCCCCTCCATATCACGGCGGAAGGCGATATAGTCGAACACTGCTTCGTCATAACTGGCGAACAGCCGGATCAAGGCGGGCGAGAACGCCCCGCCCAGCACATCGGCCACATAGATACCCGCGCTGGCCTTGCTGGTCAGCAGGCCCTTGTCCTGCAACTCCGCCACGGCCTCGCGCAGGGACGGGCGCGATATGCCCAGACGCTCGGACAATTCCCGCTCGGACGGCAACCGTTCGCCCGGTCGCAGGATACCCCTCAGAATGAGCAATTCGATCTGATGGGTCACATTGGTCGAGATTTTTTCGGGTTGAACCGATTGGAACGGCATGGGGGTCTCCGTTTGATTGGTCAAATCATATGACCACCCGAACGGACCGACAACCGCAATTTCACGGCGACATCAGTAGGGTCACGATATAGGGGGCAACAATCGCCGTCAGCATCGCGTTCAGCCCCATGCCGATTCCGGCAAAGGCGCCTGCGGTCTCGTTCACCTGAAAGGCGCGTGCCGTCCCGATCCCGTGCGCTGCGACACCGACGGCAAAGCCGCGCGCCCGCCAGTCACGTATCCGCAGCAGCCGCATGATCGGCGTCACGATCATTGCGCCGATGATGCCCGTCAGGATCACAAGCGTCGCGGTCAATGTGGGGAGGCCGCCAATCTGCTCCGCAATGCCGATCGCCACGGGGGCGGTGGCAGATTTCGGGGCCAGCGACAACCAGACCGGACCGTCGATCCCCAGAGCGGTGGCAATCCAGAGTGCCGACAGGATCGCCGTCAGCGACCCGACGATCAGGGCCGCGATCAGCGGCAGCATGGCCCGCCGGATCTGCAGGCGGTTGGCATAAAGCGGCAGGGCCAGCGCCACCGTGGCAGGCCCCAGCATGAAATGGACGAACTGCGCCCCCTCGAAATAGGCTATGTAGGGTGTGCGCGTGGACCAGAGCAATGCGCCCAGCAGGATCATGGCGACCAGAACCGGGTTGACCAGCGGTTGCCTGCCGGATGTGCGCGACAGCCAGTCCCCGATCAGATAGGCAACGAGCGTGGCGGTGAGCCACAACAACGGCCCGCTACTGAGGTAGGACCAGATCTCGGTCAGCGGCAGGGGCTGTGTGTTCATGGCTGTGGCTCGGTCGGGACAGGCTTGTCCCCGCAAAGACGCGCCACGGCAACAAATGTCAGCACTCCCGTGATCAACGCCAGCGCCGTGCTGGCAAACAGGACAACCAGCAAGACGGGACCGGCAGAGCCCAACACATCGAGGTGGCTGATGACGCCAACCCCGGCGGGGATGAAAAGAAGCGACAGATGCGCCAGAATGCCCTGAGCGGCGGGCATCACGATCTCTGCAATCTTTGGCCATACGATACAGCCTGCCAGCAAGAGCGCCATCCCCAGAACCGGCCCGGGCACGGGCAGGGCCAAGCCCCGCGCAACGGTTTCACCAATCAGTTGACACATCAGTAAAATAGATATCGGCAGGATCATTGTGGCGCTCTCCGTCCCGGTCTTTGCGTCCGGGTGCGTGTCAATCAACCTCCATCACCGTTGCAAATGCAAGACCCCAGGTGGAGCTCTGCAGACAAATTGCTGCGCGAGCATGCGTTTGCGCAATCTCCCGCGTCTGGACGTATGCCTTAGGAGTTTCTTAACGGTTTTATCGTCCAGTAATTCCATGACCGGACGCCCCACATTTTGCCTTGCCCTTTTTCTCGCCCTTGCGGCCTGTGATGCGCCCAGCCCGCATTTCATGGGGATCGCGCCGACACGGGTGGAGGTTGACGGCAGCGTTTTCGCGGTGCGCGTCAAGGGCCGTCTGGCCGAGGCTGTGCGCGTCAATCCGCAATACGCACCGCGCATGGGGCCGATCGGCGAACGCGCCGCCCGCGCGATGGAGCAGGTCAGCGGCTGCACCGTGCGCGAGATCCGTGGCGATCAGGCGCTGATCCTCGGGATCCTTGACTGTGACGTCACACCGTCTGGGTGAAACTGACGGAGGTGGGCCTGTCAAAGCCCGGATGCGCGGTGGTTCCCGTCATGGTGAACCCCATCGCCACAAAGGTGGCATGGTTCTCGACCAGCTCCATCCGCGTTTGCAGGCTGACGGAGGGCAGACCCAGCGCGCGCGCCCTTGTCAGGCTGTGCTTGACCATGACCCGCGCCAGCCCCTGTCCGCGCGCCACAGGTGCCACTGCCAGCTTGCCCAGATAAAGCGTATCGCGCTGCGGCGTCAGGATCATACAGGCCAGCGGCCCTTCCGGCCCGTCGATCACCCATATCTCGGAAAGCGCGGCCTGCCGTGCCAGATCTTCCGCATCCATCCGGTCCAACGAGGAGGGGGGATCAATCCGCCCTTCCATATAGGCGAAGGTTTGTATGAGCAGGGTATGGACCGGCCCCATATCCTCGGTCGGTCCCATGCGGCGCGGTATGATGGCGCTTGCGAAGTCAGCCAAGCGGTTTCTCCAGAAAGACGCTGGTGTCATTGGCGTCATAGTCCCCGAACGGCCCGCGCGGCGTGAACCCCTGCGCGGTATAAAGCGCGATCGCCGCCGTGAGCAGCGTGCCGGTTTCCAGCCGCAGCAGGCCAACACCCTTGGCCCGCGCGACCTTTTCAAGATGCGCCAGCAGAATGCGCGCCACACCTTTGCCGCGCGCGGCAGGGGCGACGAACATTGATTTCACCTCGGCGTAATCATCCTTCTGCGCCAAAGCGATGGTGCCAAGGCACTGCCCCTCCGCTTCGGCTACGAAGAAATCGACATCCGGCAGGCAAAGCGCCTCAAGCGAGAGGTAGTGGTTGTCCTCCGGCGGAAACAGGCTTTCCATTAGGCTGCGACTTTCCTGAAGCAGGGCAGTTGCTCCGGATGCGCGCGGATCGCCGCGCCTGACAGCTATGGGTTTTTGCACACTTATCGCCTCCGCGCAGACCCTTTCCATAAGCTGCGCCGTGGCGTCATGTCTGTCAACGCTGTGATCTCGATAAGCGGAATCGTGCGACTTCGGCGGGATTTCACAATATGATGGGGATAACTCCGCCGAAAACCCCATATCGGGTGCAAATCCGTTGACAGAGTGGGCCTGTGGGCTTCAGTTTCATCAGCCAAGGGAATCGAAAGGCCGCGCGTGCGTTTCTCCAAACTCAGACTGACCGGCTTCAAAAGCTTTGTCGATCCGACCGATCTGTTGATCCGGGACGGGCTGACAGGTGTGGTCGGCCCGAACGGTTGCGGTAAATCCAACCTGCTGGAAGCCTTGCGCTGGGTGATGGGCGAAAATCGCGCCTCGGCCATGCGCGGTGGCGGGATGGAGGATGTGATCTTCGCCGGTGCCGCCACGCGCCCCGCGCGCAACTTTGCCGAGGTCTCCCTCGTGCTCGACAATGCTGACCGTCTGGCCCCTGCGGGGTTCAACGAAAGCGATGCGCTGGAAATCACCCGCCGCATCACCCGCGACGCGGGCAGCGCCTACAAGGTCAACACCAAGGACGTGCGCGCCCGCGATGTGCAGATGCTGTTTGCCGACGCTTCGACAGGCGCGCATTCGCCCGCGCTGGTACGTCAGGGCCAGATCAGCGAGTTGATCAACGCCAAACCCAAAAACCGCCGCCGTATTCTGGAAGAGGCCGCAGGCATCTCCGGCCTTTATCAGCGCCGTCATGAGGCGGAACTCAAGCTGAACGCGGCAGAGGCGAACCTGCTGCGCGTCGATGATGTGCTGGAACAGCTCGCCACGCAACTGGCGCAATTGGAACGGCAGGCGCGTCAGGCTGCCCGCTACCGCGCGATTGGCGAGGAACTGCGCCGCGCCGAGGGGCTGCTGCTCTACCGTCGCTGGAAAGAGGCCGATACCGCCCGCGCCGGAGCAGAGGATGATCTGCGCGCCCGCACGACCACCGCAGCGCAGGCCGAATCCACGGCGCGCGCGGCTGCCAAGGACCGTGTTGCCCGCGACGATGCGCTGCCGGCCTTGCGCGAGGAAGAGGCGATTGCCACAGCGATCCTGCAACGCCTGTCCGTGCAGCGCGACACCTTGACCGATCAGGAAACACGCGCTCGCCAGACCATCGAAACGCTCAAGGGCCGGATCGAACAACTGACGCGTGACATCGAGCGCGAAGCAGGGCTGAACCGCGACGCAGGCGAGACCATCACGCGCCTCGAATGGGAAGCGCGCGAACTTGGCAAAGCCGGCGAAGGCCATGCCGACAGGATTGAGGAAGCCGCCGCCGCCGCCCGCGAGGCTGCCGAGGTGTTGCAGCAACGCGAGGCGGATCTGTCGCAACTGACCGAGGATGTCGCCCGCCTTGCCGCGCGCCATCAATCCGCGCATCGCCTTCTGGACGACAGCCTGAAAACCCGCGCCCGCAGCGAAGCTGAGGCGCAGCGCGCCCGCGAGGCCGTCGAAGCCTCGCAAGGGGCCTTGGAGAACGCCGCAACCGCATTCGAGGAAGCGCAGGCGCAGGAAGAAGCCGCTGTCGAACTGGCGGCGCGCGCCGACGAGACCTTGCTTGCCACCGAAGAGGCGCGCGCGGAAGCGCAGGAGCGCGAGGCTGATGTCCGCGCCGAACGCTCCGCCGCGGAGGGCGAATTGAACGCCCTGCGCGCCGAGGTCACGGCGCTCGCCCGTCTTGTGCAGCGCGACACCGCCGAAGGGGGCCAGATCATGGACCGCCTGCAGGTGGAGCAGGGGTTCGAGAAGGCGCTGGGAGCCGCTCTCGCCGATGATCTGCGTGCGCCCGAGGTCGAAGCCGATGGCCCCTCCGGCTGGACGGCGCTGGCCGCCTATGACAGCCCGCAACCCCTGCCAAAGGGGGTGACCGCCATCACCAACCATGTCTCGGTGCCGGAGGTTCTATCGCGCCGGATGGGCCAGATCGGTCTGGTCGATCCTGATGACGGCCCGCGCTTTCAGGCGCTTTTGCAACCCGGCCAGCGCCTTGTCAGCCTCGAGGGCGATCTGTGGCGCTGGGACGGGTTTCGCGCATGGGCCGAGGATGCGCCCTCTGCCGCCGCGCTGCGCCTGCAACAGCTCAACCGTCTCGAAGAGCTAAAACAGCAGATGGAACGCGCCACGTCCCGCGCCGATGCCGCGCGCGCCGCGCATGACAATCTGGCCGCGCGTCTGGCCGATCTGACCGCTGCCGATCAGGCCGCGCGCGGTGCGCGCCGCGCGGCTGACGCCCGCGTGAACGAGGCGAACCGCGCCCTGAGCCGCGCCGAGGCGGATCGCAACCTCGCCGCCTCAAGGCTGGAATCGTTGGGCCTTGCCGTCACCCGCCACGAGGACGAGGCGATGTCCGCGCGCGCGCAGGTGCTTGAGGCGGAACGCGCCGTGGCGGGGCTGGAGGATCTGGACAGCGCCCGCGCCGGCATGGACGATCTGCGGATGACGGTCGAGGCGGCGCGCATCACGATGATGACCCGCCGCTCTACGCATGACGAGATCCGCCGCGAAGGCGAGGCGCGCACCAAGCGGTCGCAGGAGGTGACCAAAGAGCTTTCCGGCTGGCGGCACCGTTTGCAAACCGCCGAGGCCCGCAGCGCCGAACTGGTCGAGCGCCGCGAGCAAAGCGAGGAAGACCTGAGCGAGGCCAGCGCCGCGCCCGAGGAGATTGCCGCCAAGCGCGCGGAACTCTCCGACGCCATCGACACGGCCGAGGCGCGCCGCGCCGCCGCAGCCGATGCCCTGGCCCTTGCCGAAGCCGCCCTGCGCGCCGCAGAGCAGGCCGAGCGTGACGCCGAACGCGCCGCCTCCGAGGCCCGCGAGGCCCGCGCCCGCGCCGAGGCCCGTGCGGATGCGGCCCGCGAGACCGTGGCCTATGCCGCCGAGCGCATCGCCGAGGATCAGGAAACGACACCGGCGCAACTTCTGGAATCGCTTGGTGCAGATCTCGACACGATGCCCGCCTCCGATCTGATCGAAGCCGATGTGAACCGCCTCAAACGCCAGCGCGACGCGCTCGGTGCCGTAAACCTGCGGGCCGAGGAAGATGCCGCCGAGGTGCAGGCCGAGCATGATACACTGGCAGGCGAAAAGGCCGATCTGGAAGAGGCGATCGAGGCACTGCGCTCCGGTATCGCCAGCCTCAACCGCGAGGGGCGCGAGCGTCTGCTGACCGCGTTCGAGCAGGTCAACAGCAACTTCTCTTTGTTGTTCAAACATCTGTTCGGCGGTGGCGAGGCCGATCTGGTGCTGGTCGAATCCGACGATCCGCTGGAGGCGGGTCTTGAGATCATGTGCCAGCCGCCGGGCAAGAAACTGTCCACCCTCAGTCTGCTGTCAGGCGGCGAGCAGACCCTGACCGCGCTGGCGCTGATTTTCGCGGTCTTTCTTGCCAATCCCGCGCCCATCTGCGTGCTCGACGAGGTCGACGCGCCGCTGGATGATGCCAATGTCACCCGCTTTTGCGACCTGCTGGACGAGATGTGCCGCCGCACCGATACCCGCTTTCTGATCATCACCCACCATGCGGTGACGATGGCGCGGATGGACCGTCTGTTCGGTGTGACCATGCAGGAACAGGGTGTCAGCCAGCTTGTCTCGGTCGATCTGAAAAAAGCCGAAGCGCTGGTCGCCTGACGCGCCTGCGGCTTCTTCTTGCCTCAAATATCCATGCCGCCCGCGCCGCCGGACACGCGGCCCGCGTTACAGCCGCGACAACAGCGCCGCTGTGGGCCACGCATCCGCAGGCAGGCCCAGCCGGATCTGTTCCGCCTGCACCGCCGCCCGTGTGCCTGCGCCCAGAATACCGTCGATACCGCCCACATCATGGCCCCGCGCCGCCAGCTTTTCCTGCAACTGCCGCATCTGTGACTGGTCCAGCCCCGCATCGGGATTGCCAGGGTTGAACACCGGCGCACCGGACAGGCGCGAGGCGAAATAGGCGGCGGTCAGCACATAGGTAAAGCTTTGGTTCCACTCGAACAACACATTGAAATTGGGATAGGCCAAAAAGGCTGGTCCCTTGTGGCCCTGCGGCAGGATCAGGCTGGCAGGCAGGCCCTGCGCCGCCCATTCACCTGCGCGGGGGGCTACCCCCATCGCGGCCCAGTCGGCCAAGGGTAGCGCAGTGTCGACCCCGGCCAGCGACCAGTCCATATCGGCGGGCAGGTTCACTTCCTGCAGCCACGGCTCATCCCGTCGCCAGCCGAAATGTTGCAACATCTTCGCGCCCGACAGCAGCGCATCGGGCGCGGAAGTCTTCAGCCGCACCTGACCGTCACCATCGCCGTCCACGCCATTCTCAAGGATATCGCCGGGCAGCATCTGGACCATGCCGATCTCGCCCGCCCATGCGCCTGCCGTGGTGGCGGGGTCCAGATCGCCCTGTTCGAACAGGGTCAGTGCGTGGAAAACCTGCGGGCGGAACAGTTCGGGCCGTCTGCAATCATGCGCCAGTGTCACCAATGCGTTGACGGTGTTGAAATCCCCCTGAAACGCGCCGTAGTCGGTCTCGAAGGCCCAGAAGGCCAGCAAAACGCCCCGTGGCACGCCGTATTCCGCAGCCGCCCGGTCAAAGACCGCGTCCCATTCGCGCGATTTCGCAAGTCCGGTATCAAGCCGCGACTGGCTGATCAGGCGGCGCGCGAAGGTGGTGAAATCCAGCGTAAAGACACCCTGCCTGCGGTCGGCCTGAATCACCGAAGGGTCTTGCCGGACGGGTGCGAAAAACCGCGCCACGCTGTCTGCAGAATGCCCCCGCGACCCTGCCTCGGTCTTCAACCCGTCCACAAAGCTGCTGAAAGTGCCGCCGCATTGTGCCAGCGCGGGCATGCCGGCAAGTGAAAGGACCAATGCGGCTGTGGTCAGGGAGAGGGGATATGATTGCATATGGCACCTTGTCGTTATTTCATTCCGGGGACAGTAGCAGGAGCCTTGCGGCGGCGCGATCACAACAGGGCGAGCAGAACCGCAAGGCAGAGAACGGCCACCCAGACGGCCCAGAGAACCCGCACAGCCGCCTCGATATCCTGCGCCAGCAGGGGCTTGCGCCCTGCCGCGTTCACATAGGCAAAGTCCTGCATCCGCCCGTCATAGGCGCGCGGGCCGGACAGCGCGATCCCTAGCGCGCGGGCCATCGCCGCTTCGGGCCAGCCCGCGTTGGGCGAACGGTGCAAGCCCGCATCCGCGATGATGCCGCGCCAGTCGCGCCAAACGCCCTGAGTGACAGCGATCAGCAGCGCGGTGGCCCGTGCGGGGATCAGGTTCATCAGATCGTCAAACCGTGCGGCCGCCCAGCCGAAGGCTTCGTGTCTGGGGGTGCGATAGCCGATCATGCTGTCGGCGGTATTGGTGATCTTGTACAAAAGCAGCCCCGGCAATCCTGCCACGGCAAACCAGAACAGCGGGGCCACCACACCGTCGGACATGTTCTCGGCGGCGGATTCGATGGCGGCGCGGGCGACAGCGCTTTGATCCATCGCGGCAGTGTCGCGGCTTACGATCATGGCAACGGCGGCGCGCCCCTCCGGCAGTCCGGCGCGCAGGCCATGCGCCACGGCCAGCACATGCTCCACCAGACTGCGCTGCGCGATCAGGATCGCAGCCACGATCACCTGGACAACCGGCCCAAAAGCCGCGAGCAGGCTGCCTGCCAGCAGGGCCGCAACACCCAGCGCCAGCATCACCGCCACGCCCTTGGCCCGACGGCCCGCTCCGGTATTGAACCGCGCATCCGCCCATCCGATGATCCGCCCCATCAGCACTGCCGGATGCGGTGCCCGTGACCAGAGCCAGCGCGGCTCTCCCAGAACCGCATCAAGGAGCATGGCAAGGATCACCGTCACAGCGCCGCCCCGACCCGCGTCCAGTCTTGCGGCGCGGGCATGCCGAGACGGATCAGGCTGTCCGACCACGGGAAGATCCGGCTCCAGATATGCGCCTGCGCGAGCCGGGTCTGCCAATCTGCGGCATTGTCCACGCGGTAGAGCCGGAACAGATCGGTTCCGCCGGCGCGCGCGGCACCGGCCCGCTCCATCATTTGATCCAGACGCAGAGCATCCGCTGCCAGCCGTTGACGCGTCGCATCCGCCCATTCCCGGTCGGCCAGTGCCGCCGCGCCGATGGACAGGGCAGGGCCGGACACCGGCCATGGCCCCATCGCGTCATGCAAACGCGCCAGCAAGTCCGGATCACCGATGGCAAAGCCCAGCCGCAGCCCCGCCAATCCCCAGAACTTGCCGAAACTTTTGAGGATGATGCCGCCTTTGCGCGGCAGATGCGGCAGCAGAGAGCGTTCCGGCGCGATGTCGCAGAAGCTTTCATCCACCACCACCAACGGCAGGCCGGACAGGAGCGCGGGATCGGCCCATGCGCCTGTGGGGTTGTTCGGATGCACGATGACACGCGCCTGAACCGTGCTTTGCGGCGCGGACAGAACCTCCCAGCCGTGCAGGGCGAAGGCGGCCGCATGTTCGTTATAGGTGGGTGTTGCGATATGAACGCGCCCTGCCTGCGCCAGTCCGGGTATGCGCGCGATCAGCGCAGAGGCACCCGGTGCGGCCAATATACCAACGCCCTTAGGCACCTGCCATAAGGCGCGCGCGGCATCTTCCAGCGCTTGCGCCGCCGCTTGGTCGGGCAGCGCTGTCCAGCACCCTTTCGGCAGCGTTTTCGTCTCCACCGGCCACGGGCAGGGATTGATCCCCGTGGACAGGTCGATCCACGCCTCCCGCGCGCCGCCAAAGCGCGCCACGGCGGCGTCAAGCCCGCCGCCGTGATCGCGCGGGCCAACTTTGCCGCCCGCGGGCAGGCTGGTCATTTCCGAACGTTTCGTATCATCCGCCATATGGCACGCTCCTGCTTGCGGCCCATCAAGCGGATTTGCGCCAAAAGCGCAAGCTTACCCAACGGCAGTTAACGGAGCCTTGGGATTCGTTAACGCTTTGTTAGGTTTTGAGCGGCAAGACGTGCGGGAACCATACGATGGTCGCGCCTTTATGGGCGCAATTCGTAAACGTCCGGGCCATCCAGCGAGGAAATCATGATCGTTCTGATTGTAGAGCCTGAGCCCGCATTGGGCCAACTCTGGAAAAGGCACATGGCCCGTCAGGGGGCCGAGGTGCATCTGGTCGAGAATCAGGATGCTGCCTTTGCCCTGCTGCGCGATCGTCCGGTGGATATGCTGGTGCTTGATCTGGACCTGCGGGATGGCAGCGCCTTTGCGATCTCGGATTATGCCAGCTACCGCAGGCCGGACGCGCGGGTTATCTTCGTGACCAACACGACATTTTTCTCGGACGGTTCGATCTTCATGCACAGCCCGAATGCCTGCGCGTTCCTGCAAAGCGCCACACCGCCAGAGGATATTGCGGCAATGGTGGTGCATTACAGCCGGGCAGGGTGATGGTGCGGAACTACCGCGCGCCGGATGCGGCAGGGTGCCCGCATCCGGATGAGTCTATAGCCCGCCAGAGCGGGATCAGCCGCGCCCGTGCGGTGCGTTGAAATCCAGAACCGGATTGATCGGGATGATCCGGTTCGGATTGATCGTGTCGTGGCTGTAATGGTAGTGCCGCACGATATGGTCCAGATTGACCGTCTCCGATACGCCCGGCACCTGATAAAGCTCGCGCGTATAGGCCCAGAGGTTCGGGTAATCCACGATGCGCTTGCGGTTGCATTTGAAATGCAGGTGGTACACCGGATCGAACCGCAGCAGCGTCGGGAACAGCCGCCAATCCGCCTCTGTGAGCTTGTCACCCATCAGGTAGCGGCTCTGGCTCAGCCGATCTTCCAGCCAGTCCAGCGTCTCGAAAAGCGGCACGACGGCCTCGTCATACGCGGATTGCGTGGTGGCAAAGCCAGCCTTGTAGACGCCGTTGTTGACCGTGTCATAGACGCGCCCGTTCACGGCTTCGATGGCATCTCGCATCTCGCTGGACCAGTAATCGTCATGGTTGCCGGTCAGATCGTTGAACGCGCTGTTCAACATGCGGATGATCTCGGCGCTCTCGTTCGATACGATGGTGTCGCGCTGCTTGTCATAGAGGATCGGCACCGTCACGCGGCCCGAAATGTCGGGATCGGTGCGGATATAAATGTCGCGCAGGAACGGAAGCTGGAACAGCGTGTCACCTGTCGCACCGGGGAAATCGGTGGCAAAGGTCCAGCCGTCCGACAGCATCTCGGGATGCACCACGGACACGGTGATGTGCTCCGTCAGCCCCTTGAGTGCGCGGAAGATCAGGGTGCGATGCGCCCACGGGCAGGCGTAGGAGACGTAGAGATGGTAGCGACCGCTTTCGGCCTTGAACCCGCCCTCGCCGGACGGTCCAGCGCTGCCATCCGCCGTGATCCAGTTGCGAAAACTAGATGTGGACCGCTCGAACTTGCCGCCTGTCTTGCTGGTATCATACCAGGTGTCGTGCCATGTTCCGTCAACCAACTGGCCCATTTGAAATTCTCCTTTTATGTCTTAGTGACAGATAGGCGCGCTTGTGTTGTGCGAAAACACCTTGGTGCGCGCAAGTTACGTGCATCAGCGCACAGCGCGGCTGGGTGGCATCGTTGCGGAACGGGACTGAAAGGGGCGCGGGCCGGATGGTTCAGCGGATTTTTGACAGCTATATGGTGGTGGACTGGTCCGCCAACGGAAGCCCCAAAACCGGGCGGGACAGCCTGTGGATCGCGCATCTGCGGCCCGGTCACGCCCTGTCGCTGGAGAACCCGCCCACCCGCGCCACAGCGATGGCGCAAATATCCGCGATACTGGACGATGAGGCCCGCGCGGGACGGCGCACCTTGGCGGGGTTCGATTTTGCCTTCGGCTATCCTGCCGGCCTTGCCCGCGCCATCAGCCCGCAAGCCGACTGGCGCGATGTCTGGGCCTTTCTGCACGATCACCTGACGGACGGACCTGCCAATGCCAACAACCGTTTCGATCTGGCGGCACAGTTCAACGCGCTTTTCCCCGCTGACGGACCTTTCTGGGGCAACGGCCTTGCCCGCGACATCCCCGGCCTGCCGCGCCGCAAACCCGTCGGCTGGGGTGAGAGCCTGCCAGACAACCGCCGTCTTGCCGACCGTCTTGCCAAAGGCGCGCAAGAGGTGTGGAAGATCACCGGCGCAGGGTCTGTCGGCGGCCAAAGCCTGACGGGGATCGCAGCACTGGAAGGCTTGCGGCGGCGTATGCCTGTGAAAATCTGGCCTTTCGATCCGGTGAGCGATGGGGACACGCCTTCGTTTGCGCCGGTGCTGGCCGAGGTGTTCCCCTCGCTTGTCCCGCTTGATCCGGCGGCGCATAAGGTCCGCGACGCCGCACAGGTGATCGGTCTGGCAAAGGCTTTGGCCGGATGGGACGAGGCGGGACGCCTGACCGAGATGATCCGCGCGGCCATGCGCTTTCCCGAATCGGTACGCCGCCATGAGGCGATGATCTTGGGTGTGGAGCACGGCCTTTGAACCCCGGTGGTGCTCCAACAGGCAGCGCACAGGCTGAAAAACCAATAAAAAACCGGTGGCTGCGCTCAAACTCCTGTGGATGGTAACGCGATAGAAACGAAGTGTCGTCAAAGGTTTACTTGACGCAAGTCAAGAATGTCCGATCTTTGTTCCATCGAGTTGCGGGGGGATGCGATGACGACCTACCTATCCAGAGAACTGCGTGAAGGTCTGGCGGCGGCCAGAAAGCTGGCACAGAAACGTAAAAGCCGCCTGCGTCTGGATGTCGATGGCAAGACTTATCCGGTTCTGCGGGTATGGGAGGGCGGTTTTGCGATGGACCTTGGCGATGCCCCGCATCTGCGCGGTCTGGTCGACCTTTATGATGGCGGGCGACATCTGTCGCGCTGCCTCATCGTCGCCTCCGAAGAACAGGAGGACGAGATGTGGTTCGATTTCAAGCGCAGCACGCGTGTCGCCGACCGCGCCGCCCTTGATTTCGTGCGTGACGAATCCGCCCCGGTTGCCCTGATCGCGCGGGACTGACGCTGGACTGACGCGGCTCAGCCTCTCACACCCTCTAGCTGCGGGCGTATAGCAACGCCCGCGCGGCCGACCTGTCAAAGCTCATTGCAGATCGGCGAAAGCTTTTTGCATCCGCTCCACAGCCTGCTCCACCAACGCGCGCGGTGTCGCGAGGTTGAAGCGCAGAAAGCTCTCGCCACCCGCGCCAAAGGTCGGGCCGTGATTGACGGCGATCAGTGCACCCTGTTCCACGCGGCGGGTGAACTCTGCCTTGTCCATGCCGGTGCCCGCAAAATCCACCCAAGCCAGATAGGTGGCCTCCAGCGGCATGGAGGCCAGACCGGGGATCGCGTTGATCCCCTCGTCGAATATCCGGCGGTTCCCGTCCAGATAGACCATCAGATCGTCAACCCATGCGGCCCCTTCCGGCGAATAGGCGGCTGTGGCCATGAACAGACCGAAAGAGTTGGGCGACAGACCCAGCGCCATCATCCGCCCCTCGAACTTTGCGCGCAACGCGGGATCGGGGATGATCACGTTGCCGGAATGACAGCCCGCGATGTTGAAGGTCTTGGTTGTGGCTGTCATCATCACCAGCCTGTCGGTGATGCTGTCATCGACATCTGCCATGATCGTGTGGGTCACGCCGGGGAACACCAGATCGTGGTGGATTTCGTCCGACACAAGGATCAGATCGTGCCGCTTGGCGAAATCGGCCACGCCCTGCAACTCGGCGCGCGTCCAGACACGGCCACCGGGGTTATGCGGCGAGCACAGGATGACCATCTTGGCAGATCCGTCCATCTGCGCGTCATAGGCATCAAAATCCATCTCGTAGCGGCCATCTTTATTGACCAGCGGGCATTCGATCACCTGCCGTCCGTTGGCTTTGATGACCTTTGCAAAGGCATGATAGACCGGCGTGAACAGAACCACGCCATCCCCCGGCTGCGTAAAGGTATCGACACAAATCGCTGTGCCGTTCACCAGACCATGCGTGGTGAATATCCACTCCGGCGCGACCTGCCAGCCATGCCGCTCCTGCATCCACCAGCAGATTGCCGCGCGATAGGCGGAATCGTCCCCGAAATAGCCGTAAACCCCGTGTTGCTGCATCTGCGCTACTGCGGCCTGAATGCATTCCGGCGCGCGGAAATCCATATCGGCCACCCACATCGGAATCCCTTCGCTGGCAGGCACACCGTACAGTTTTTCCATCATGTCCCATTTCACCGAATGGGTGCCGAAACGGTTGATCGGGGTATCAAAGCTCATCTGCATCTCCTGTTTGGGGCCAGCCTAACCCCTGCAGAACCGGCTGCAACGGTCAATTTCGCGCCTGTCAGGACGTTTTGCACCATTGCACCGCGTCACCCTGTGACTTATTTCCCTGAACATGACAAAACGCCCGATCCTGATCCATCCCGACCCGCGCCTGAAAAAGGTC
Organism: Paracoccaceae bacterium; assembly: GCA_024636555.1. GTDB lineage: Bacteria > Pseudomonadota > Alphaproteobacteria > Rhodobacterales > Rhodobacteraceae > Seohaeicola. Next base: position 15,034 of record JAGXGW010000024.1, read on the forward strand.
TCGGCCCCCGTGCCGGACCTCAGTGATGCGTTGCGCAAGCTTGCCGATGACATGCTTGAAACCATGTATGACGCCCCCGGTATCGGGCTGGCGGCCCCGCAGGTTGGCGTCAACAGCCGCCTGATCGTGCTGGACTGCGTCAAAGCCGAAGGCGAAACGCCGCGCCCGCTGATCATGTTCAACCCCGAGATCATCGCCCATTCGGACGAGCGCAGCACCTACGAGGAAGGTTGTTTGTCGATCCCGGAGCAATACGGCGATGTGGAGCGCCCCGCAGAGGTGAGCGTGCGCTGGATCGACCGTGACGGGAACGAACAGCAGGAAGATTTTGCCGGCTTGTGGGCCACCTGCGTGCAGCACGAGGTGGATCATCTGGACGGCAAGCTGTTCATCGACTATCTCAAGCCGTTGCGCCGGCAACTGATCACGCGGCGCATGCAAAAGCTCAAGCGCGAAAGAACGCGGGTGTGAGTGCGCTGCCGATCTTGTATTGGCCCGATCCACGGCTGTCGACGGTCTGCGATCCGGTTGCGCCCGAAGACGATCTGGGCGGATTGATCCGCGCTATGTTCGATACGATGTATGCAGCGCCCGGGCGCGGGCTTGCCGCCCCGCAGGTGGGTGTGTTGAAACGGCTTTTCGTGATGGATTGCGGCTGGAAGGATGGCGAAATGACACCGATGGTCTGCATCAACCCTGAAATCATCTATGCCGAGGGGATGGTTCCGGGCAGCGAAGGTTGCCTGTCGATCCCGGGCGTGCTGGCGGAAGTAATGCGCCCCGAACGCATCGTGCTGCGCTACTTCGATCAGGAGGGCACCGCGCAGGAGGTGCCGCTGGACGGGTTCGAGGCGCGTTGCGCCCAGCACGAGTTGGATCATCTCGACGGCATTGTCACCTTCGACCGTTTGTCGCCCGAAGCACGCGAGGTGGTCGAGCAAGCCTATACCGTCAGCTTTCCGGCGCGCCCCGCGTGAGCCCGCGCCGTTGCATCCCGTGGCCTGATCCGCGCCTGCGGACGGCAGTCGCCGATGTGCATGAGGTGACGGAGGAGATCCGCAGCATCTGGGCGGACATGATCGACACGATGGAGGCGATGCCCGGCGTCGGCCTTGCCGCGCCTCAGATCGGGGTGATGCTCCGGCTTGCGGTGGTCGATGCCTCGGACAAGCGCGGGCAGGCGGTGCGAATGGCCAATCCGGAAGTGGTCCATGCCTCGGTCCAGTTGCGCGAACATGACGAGGCCAGCCCGAACCTGCCCGGCGTCTCCGCCAGAATCAGCCGCCCCCGTGCGGTTCTGGTGCGGTTCCTCAACGATCAGGGTGTGGTGGAAGAGCGCGATTTCGTCGGCCTCTGGGCGACATCGGTGCAGCACCAGATCGACCATCTGGCAGGCCGGATGTATTTCGACCACCTGTCCAAGATGAAACGCGACATGCTGATCCGCCGTGCGCGGAAACGCGCATGAGAGTCGTCTTCATGGGCACGCCGGAGTTTTCGGTGCCGGTGCTTGAGGCTCTGGTTGACGCCGGACACGAGATCGCCGCCGTCTATTGCCAGCCACCGCGTCCCGCAGGACGCGGCAAGAAGGAAAGCCCGACACCCGTGCACCGCCGCGCATCGGAGCTTGGCCTGCCGGTGCGCCATCCGGTCAGCCTCAAGGAGCCGGAGGCGCAGAGGGAATTTGCAGCGCTCCAGGCCGATGTGGCCGTGGTGGTCGCCTACGGCCTGATCCTGCCGCAAGCCGTGCTGGATATGCCGACATATGGCTGTCTGAACATTCATGCCAGCCTGTTGCCCCGCTGGCGCGGCGCGGCCCCGATCCACCGCGCCATCATGGCGGGCGATGCGGAGACCGGCATCTGCATCATGCAGATGGAGGCGGGGCTGGACACCGGCCCTGTCTTGTTGCGCCAAGCCACGGCGATCGGGGCCGAGGAAACCACCGGCCAGTTGCACGACCGTCTGTCGCGGATGGGTGCAGAGCTGATCACGGATGCGCTGGCACGGCTGGATGATCTGGTGCCCGACGGACAGCCAGAGGCTGGCGTGACCTATGCTGCCAAGATCGACAAATCCGAAGCCGCAGTGGACTGGACCCGCCCCGCTACCGAGGTGGACCGCCTGATCAGGGGTCTGTCGCCCTTTCCCGGCGCATGGACCGAGATAGGCGGCCAGCGGATCAAACTGCTCGCCTCGCGGCTGGTCGCGGGTGAGGGGCAACCGGGCATGGTGCTGGATGATGTCCTGACCGTGGCCTGCGGCACGGGGGCCGTCCAGCTTTTGCGCTTGCAACGCGCAGGGCGCGGCGCACAGGATGCGGCAGAGTTCTTACGGGGTATGCCGTTGCCACAAGGCACCGGCCTGTTGAAGGGATAAGCCATGTTTCCGACGATGATTGGAACAGTCGTGATTGCCGGAATCGTCGGCTACGCTTCAGAAAAAACCGGTTTCACGCGGAACGGATACCTGCCATCGATCATTATTTGCGTGGGCGGGGCGTTCCTGTTCTATTTCGTAAGGATCATGTTCGGGCTGAAAATCGGCAGTCCGGGCGTGGACGCGATCCTGTCTTCCGTCGGAGCCTTGATTCTGGTTCCCACGCATTGGCGTCGCAGAAAATAGGAAAGCGGCAAATGTTGTCCATGATCTGGTTATTGATTGTCGGGGCCGCAGCAGGGTTCATCGCCACGCGGCTGTTGCGGATCGAGTCGAATATCCTTGTCACGATCATCATCGGCATGCTGGGTGCATTGCTCGGCGGACTGGTTCTGAGCGCCATTCTGACCGTTATCGGACTGGCCGCGAGCCTGATCGGTGCCGTCATCGGCGCGTTGATCCTGATCGCACTGTGGAAAGCCTATCTGGGACGCAAGATCAGGTAAACGCGGGTGCCTTTGCAGCATGTGTTGCGCCGAGGATATTTGAAGCAAGAAGAAGCGAAGGCTTTGAATGCCGCGCATCCTTGACGGAGTCTGTTGGACTTACCGAATGTTGTCAGTGGCCCATGACCGGCAATGCTGACCCAGTGGTCAAGCATTCCCCAGCCAAACCGGGCCTTTACCGCACGGAGCGCAGAGGTCCGGTGTGCGGACGAAGCGGACAATCGCGCAGTAAACTTCAGCCACTGGCATATACGAGGCGAAGCAGGTGCTGTCCAACACTCTCATACTTAACGCTGGCCCAAAGCCCAATGAGCCGCTCTTCATCCGATATGGCTCGGTCAAAGATACCCGATTTTCGAACTTTTCCGTGTGGCAGTGTCTCATCAAGCTCATGTGTGCACGGCGTAAGCTCAGAGAATTTCAGGTACATATACGCAAAAACAATTAGTTGCCGCTTTCCAAGAAGCGCAAGGTAGGCCTCAATTTCCGCGCAGGCTTCGAGAACACCGTCGAAACTGCCCATCCTTTTCACACGCTCAAGCTGTACGAAGAGGGAAAATAGCCTAGCGTCATTCAGCGTTAGGCGGCCGTCGACCGTGCGGTCGACTCCGTGCGTAATCAGCTTGGATTTCACTGCTTCGTAAATCGAAGAATCGCTCATATCTGCCAAGATAACGGATAGTTACCGCGAAGTCTCGACCGGCAGCTTAGGGCTCCTTCCAGACTTTTGCTGCGCAAAGCGCGAAAGACCGCTCTTCAGTCGACACATTCGATCTCGATCAGCGACGTGACACAAAAGTCGATTTGCTTGACATCCTATAGAAGGGTTACACAGCCTTGGCGGCTGTCGCGAACTGCCGGGCCTCGGCGGGGGCCTGGCCCATCTGGTTTGACGGCGTGAAGACAGGCGCGAGATCGAGATCGGGATAGGCCGCAGCGGCCAGGGCGGGCAGAGCCGCACCGCTCTCGCCTGCCTGCCGGCACAGCTCCTTGATCGCGACCTGTGCTTCGGGCCGCGGCATGTGCTGCGCCAGCGCAAAGGTCAACGCCTCGGCATGGATCAGGTCCTGGCCATCGGTCATGGTTGCCAGCATCGCCGCGGGATTCGGTGTCAGCGTTTGCGATAGGCTTCGCCCGTGGATCAGCGTGGCTGTTGTGGCCAGACACAGCTGCGGCAATACCAGCCATTCTGTGAACCAGGCCGCGCCGTCCCTGTCCATCCGGTGCAGCGCAGCGCCTTGCAGCGTGGCATGCAGGCCGATGACCTGCCGCGCCGTTGCCGCCATGGCCGAGGGCAACACCGGGTTTTGCTTTTGCGGCATGGTCGAGGAGGCGCCGGAGGTGCCGAGCGAGACTTCCCCGAGCCCCGTCTGCGTCAGGATCATCAGATCCTCGGCCATCTTCCCCAGCGCCGCTGCAAGCCGGGTCTGCCATCCCGCAAGCCGAAGGATCGGGGCGCGGTCACTGTGCCAGCTGCGTTGCGGATCGTGCAGGCTCAACGCTTGCGCCAGTGCCGCGCGGGTCTCGGCGGCCTTTGGCCCGAGCGCCGCAGATGTGCCCGCCGCGCCCGACAGCGAGACCCAGAGGCAGGATTGTCGCAGAGCGGGCAGTTCTGCGAGCAGGTCCAGCAGCGGCGCGCCCCAATGCGCGACCGTTGCGCCAAAGCTGGTGGGCGTGGCGTGCTGGCCATAGGTGCGTGCAGCCATCGGAGTTGTGGCATGGTTTGCAGCCAGGTGTCCCAAAGCCTTCACGGTCGCTTTCAGCGTTTCCTCTTGTAGGGCCAGCATCTGGCGCAGCCGCAGCATCAGCGCGGTGTCGATGATATCCTGCGAGGTTGCCCCCCAATGGACGTATTGCGCGTGTTCCGGCGCGTCCATCGCGCTGCGGAAGGCCGCAACCAGCCCCGGCACGCTGACGCCGTTTTCTCCCGTCGCCTTGGCCAGCCCGGCAGGGTCGATCTGCACCTCCATCGCCGCGCGATGGAGAAAGGCTGCGGCTGTTTCGGGGATCACGCCAAGCGCACCTTGCGCTTTGGCCAGCGCCCCCTCGACCAGTAGCATGGCGCGGATTTCGGCACTATCGGTGAACAGGCGGCCCACCTCGCCCGTGGGGAAGAGGCGGGCATGAAGCGGGCTGTCAAAGACGGAGGCGGCCATGGCTCAGCCCTTTGCAATGCGTGTCAGAAGATCGGCCAGCCCGTCGGGGTCCGCGAAAAAGGGCGAATGACCTGTCGGCATTGCATGAACATCCGCCTCCGGCCAGCCTCTCGTCATCACGCGCTGGTATTCCGGCGGAATCGTCCGGTCATCGTCACATCGGATATAGCTGCGCTTTACGCTCGCGTAGGCTGTGCCGAGCCGGATCGGCGTGGCTTGCGGTTTGATCGCCTGAAGGCACAATCGGGGCAAGGCATAGTTCACCGTCTCTGCCGGGCAGTCGTTGTAGAACAGTGCGGGTGCCTTTGCCAGATCGACGCTGAAGGCCAGACCATCCCCGGTTTTCAGGGCAGCCTCGGCCATCGGCTGATACGGAGCCTCGGCCCGCATCTCGATCAGGCTGCGCCCGTCCTGCGCAGCATAGGCGCATAGATAGATCAGACGGTCGATCTTCTCCGGTGCCATCTCGGCGGCGAGGGAGATCGGAAAGCCAGCCATCGAATGCCCGACCAGCATCACGGGCGTGTCGATCGCATCAAGGATCGCTTGCGCGTAACCCTCCAGCGTCACGTCCGCATAGGGGGTTGCATCCGCCCCGTGCCCCGGCAGGTCAATCGCACGCGCCGTATGCCCGCGCGCCTCAAGCGCGGGGATCATGTCACGCCAGCACCACGCGCCGTGGCACGAGCCGTGCACCAAGAGAAAGTCAGCCATTCACAGATCCAGAAATACCGTTTCGCCCTCACCCTGAAGGCGGATGTCAAAGCGATACTGGCCCTCGCCGGTCCGTTTTGCAATCAGCGTCTCGACCCTCGGGCGTTGTTCGATGCGGGCGAGCAGAGGATCGTTGCTGTTGTCCTCATCCTCGAAATAGATGCGGGTGGACAGCCCGATATTGATGCCGCGCGCGACGATCCACAGGCTGATGTGGGGGGCCTGCATCCCGCCATCGCGATGCGCGACAGCGCCGGGCTTGACCGTTCTGAGGGTGAACAGCCCGCTGTCCTTGTCCGCAGCGAAGCGGCAGAACCCGCTGACCGCCGGATCGGCCTCCGGATGGCCCGCGAACCGGCCCGCCGCATCCGGCTGCCAGCTTTCGATCATCGCATCGCGCAAAGCCCAGCCGGTGCCGTCGATCACCGCGCCGGTGATCGTGATGATCTGGCCATTGGCTTCCTTGGCAATGGGCGAGAGCCCCAGATCCTGCGGATAAACGCCGGGCAGCCCTGCAAAGCTGGGGATACACCCGATATGCACGTAAGGCCCAGCCGTCTGGGAGGGCGTTTCTGTCAAAATATCAAGAGGTTGAACCATCGCTCACATCCCTTCCAGCTTGTTCTCGAACATGGACTGCCGCCTGCCGCGCAGCACGATGTCGAATTTGTAGGCCAGATGATCGAGCGGACGGGCGCGGGCCATATCGAGCGGGGCGACAAGCCTGTCCAACTGGCTCCGCGCCTTGATGGTGGCGGCAATCGGGCAGCGTTCGATCAGCGGATCGCCCTCGAAATACATCTGCGTGATCAGGCGCTGGCCGAAGCTGTGCCCGAACACCGAGATATGGATATGCATCGGCCGCCAGTCATTGGCGCGGTTTGGCCAGGGATAGGCACCCGGACGGATGGTAAGGAACTGGTAGCAGCCGTTCTCGTCTGTCAGCGTGCGACCGCAACCGCCGAAATTGGGGTCGAGCGGGGCGAGGTAATTGTCCTTCACATGCCGGTAACGCCCGCCCGCATTGGCTTGCCAGATTTCTAGCAGTGTATGCGGCACGGGTCTGGCATTCTCGTCCAGCACACGGCCATGCATCAGGATGCGTTCGCCGATCGCAGGGCTGCCGTCCTTGGCGAAATTGAGGATCAGGTTGTTGTCCAGCGGTCCGATCAGCGCATGGCCGAACCTTGGCCCTGTCTCCTCGGAGGGCGTGCTTTCCATCGACAGAAGCGGCCATTTCGGCGAGCGCGGGACGGAGGTTTTGTATTCGGGATCGTATGGCACGGGATGCATGGGCCGCTGGCGCGGGATCAGCGGGCCAAGGTCGGGGCGGTCAGTCATCGGTTTGCTCCATCTCGGCATAGGTGGCCTTGGCCAGTTTCAGCGCATGGTTGGCGCGCGGCACGCCGGCATAGATCGCCACATGCTGGAATGCCTCCATCACATCCTGCTTGCTGGCCCCGGTGCGGGCGGTGGCGCGGATATGCATGGGAATTTCCTCGAAATTCCCCGTGGCCGCCAGCAAGGCCAGCGTCAGCATCGAACGTTCCCGCAGGCTGATCGCGTCCGACGCCCAGACCGTGCCCCACGCGCCTTCGGTGATCAGTGTCTGGAACGGCGCGTCGAAATCGGTTTTTGTCGCCTCGGCGCGGTCCACATGGGCATCGCCCAGAACCTTGCGGCGGACCTGCATGCCCTTGTCATATCTGTCAGACATGGCCGACCTCCTGCATGAACTTCGTCAATACGGCAGCGTATTCTTCGGGCTGCTCAACACAGGGCAGATGGCCCGCCTTGCGGATCAGATGGAACTGCGATCCGGGGATCAAAGCGACTGTTTCGCGCACCAGATCGGGCGGCGTCGATCCGTCCTCAGAGCCTGCAATGCCCAGCGTGGGCAGGCGCAAACCACTGGTGGGCGTGTAGAAATCCGTTCCCGAAATCGCTGCGGAGCACCCCATGTAGCCTTCGACAGGTTGCCGCACCAGCATGTTGCGCCATGCGTGAAATGCCTCTGTCTTGCGGAAAGGTGCTGCGAACCACCGCTCCATGATCCCGTCGGCCAAAGCCTCGATCCCGCCCGCTTTGACGGCGGCGATGCGTTCATCCCACATTGCGGGCTGGCCGATCTTGGCACCTGTGTTGGAGAGCACCATCGCGCGGATCAGGTCCAGCCGTTTGATGGCCAAGCCCTGTGCGATCATCCCGCCGATGGACAGGCCCACGAACAGCGCGTCCTTCACCGCGAGATGATCCATCAACCGCTCGACATCCCGCACCAGCGTGCCCATGCTATAGGGGGCGGGCGTCAACTCCGATAGCCCGTGGCCGCGCTTGTCATAGCGGATGTATTTCAGCCCCTGCGGCAGCAAGGGCAGGACCTGATCCCAGAGCCGCAGGTCTGTGCCCAGCGAGTTGGCGAAGACCACGGGCCGCCCGTCAGGGTTGCCGTCAATGCGGTAGTGCAGTTTGATGTCGCCCAGATCAGCAATACGCATCAGTATGGTAATCCCACATAGTTTTCCGCCATTGCGCGCTGCGCCGCGACCGAGGTTTCCAGATAGTCCAGTTCCGCCTCCTGCATGCGCTGTTCAAAGGCCGACTGCTCCGGGAATCGGTGTAGCATGGTCGTCAGGGACCACGAAAACCTTTCGGACTTCCAGACGCGGGACAATGCGCGTTCGGAATATTTCTGCACGCCCTCGTCATCCCCCTGATAAAACTGGATCAAGCCTTCATGCAGGTAATGCACATCCCCGATGGCAAGGTTCAGGCCCTTGGCCCCCGTGGGTGGCACGATATGCGCGGCATCGCCGACGAGAAACAGACGACCCCAGCGCATCGGCTCGGCCACAAAGGACCGCAGCGGCGCGATGGATTTCTCGATCGTGGGGCCGGTGACCAAGGCCTCGGCGGCATCTTCGGGAATGCGGCGCCGCAATTCGTCCCAGAAGGTCTGATCGGACCATTGGTCCAGACTGTCGGTGACGGGGCACTGCACATAGTAACGGCTGAGGTTCGCGTTGCGCATCGAGCACAGCGCAAAGCCGCGTGCATGGTTGGCATAGATCAGCTCGTGGCTCACAGGCGGCGTCTCTGACAGTACGCCGAGCCAGCCGAAGGGATAGACTCGCTCGTATTCGCGCAGAACATCGGCGGGGACCGCCTTGCGCGAGGGGCCGTGAAAGCCGTCGCAGCCTGCGACAAAATCGCAGTCGATACGATGTTCTTTGCCGTCTTTTTGATATGTGACATATGGCTGTTCACTATCCAGATCATGCAGGCTGACCGCGGAGGTTTCGTGAATGATCACGCCGCCCGCTTTTTCGCGCGCATCGTAAAGGTCGCGCGTCACTTCCGTCTGGCCGTAAACCATGACCTGCTTGCCGATCAGTTCGTCAAAGGCAATGCGGAAACCGCGGTTGCGCGCGGCCAGATAGGTGCCGCCATGTACAAAGCCTTCGGTCTCCATACGTGCGCCCACACCGGCCTTGCGAAGCATTTCGACGCTGCCCCATTCCAGAACGCCTGCGCGGATGCGGCTGAGCACGTAATCGCGCGTCTGGCGTTCCAGAACGACCGTGTCGATACCGGCATTATGCAGCAGTTGTGAAAGCAACAGCCCCGACGGACCCCCGCCGATGATGCAGACCTGTGTACGCATGTGAGATTCTCCCTGTCCACCAGAGAGAAAACTAAAATTAGTTTACGCTGTCAACTAATTTCGCAAGTGCAGCTCAGGAGCGAAGCGTGTCCAATGCCTGTTCATACATTCCAATATCGACATTGCCGCCGGAGGCCACAACGATCACAGCGTCTCCTTCGATCTGGTCGCGCCTGCATAAAGCGGCCGCCAGCGCGACAGCACCGCCGGGTTCCAATATGATCTTGAGCCGCAGAAACGCCTGCGCCATCGCCCGCAATGCCTCGTGATCCGTGACCACCAGCCCCGGACCGCACAGGCGCTGCATGATCGGGAATGTCAGATCGCCGGGGCGGGGTGTCACGATGGCATCGCAGATACTGCCGGTCATCTGTTCATTGCTCTGGATCGTGCCTGCCGCCAAGGACCGCGCAGCATCGTCAAAGCCCTTCGGCTCGACCGGACGCGCGCGCAACCCCGGTGCATCGGCCTCGAAAGCCAAAGCGATGCCCGAGGTCAGCCCGCCGCCGCCGCAGCACACCAGCACATCGGCCTGCGTGACGCCTTCGGCCTTGGCTTGCTGTGCGATTTCCAGCCCCGTTGTGCCTTGGCCCGCGATAACCTGTGGCTCGTCGAAGGGTTTGATCAGCGTCAGCCCGCGCTCTTGCGCCATCTGTGTGCCGATGGCATCCCTGTCGCCGGTGACGCGGTCGTACAGCACAACTTCGGCGCCCAATGCACGGGTATTCTCGATCTTCAGGCGCGGGGCGTCCGTCGGCATGATGATGACCGCAGGCGCATCATGCTGGGCCGCCGCCAAGGCGACGCCCTGTGCATGGTTGCCCGAGGAGAACGCGATAACACCGCGCGCGCGCGCCTCTTGCGACAAGGCCGAGACGGCTGCATAGCCGCCGCGATACTTGAAACTGCCGGTATGTTGCAGGCATTCGGCCTTGATCAGCACCCGCCGTCCGGCCAGTTGATCAATGAAAGGTGAGGACAGCAGCGGCGTGAACCGCGCATGTCCCTCAAGACGCTCTGCCGCGGCGCGGATCATCTCGATATTCATGCCATCTGCCCCAGCCATGCGCGCAAAGCAGCCAGCGCTTCGGGTTCGTCGAGGAAGGGGATATGCGCGCGGTTGGGCACGTGCGCCACGATCAGCCCGGGCATCCGCTGTTCCATTTTCGTGACTGTCTCGTGGGTCAGCAGGTCGGAATTTTCGCCATGGATCACTGCGGCGGGCAAGGGGCTGATCTGGTCGAAAAGCGGCCAAAGGTCCGGTGCGCCCTTGGCTCCTGCCGCGATGACGGCGTCACGCAGGCCGGGGTCGTAATTGATCTTCACACCCTCGGGCGTTTCGACATGGGTATGGGTGACTTCCTGACGCCAGCGTTCCAGCGGCACATCGGGGAAATGCGCGGCCATGGCCTTCTGGCGCATGGCGGCAAGCGCGTCCAGCGATGCGGCGTCGGGGTTGCGGCCCAGATAGCCCATGATGACATCCAGCCCGCCGGGGTCCAGTTCCGGCCCGATATCGTTCAGCGCAACGCCCATCAGGCGATTCTTGGCCGTTGCGGCCAGTATCATCGCGATCAGCCCGCCGCGCGATGTACCAAGCACTGCGGCCCGCTCAAGGCCGAGATGGTCCAGCAGTTCCACCACATCGCGCGCCTCACGCGGGACCGTGTAGGTCAGAGGATCGTCGGACCAGTCCGATTGCCCGCGCCCGCGATAATCCAGCCGGATCAGCCGCACATCCGGCAGATGCGGGGCCATGAAGTCGAAATCGCGCGCGTTGCGCGTCAGGCCGGACAGACACAACAGGGGCAGGCCGGTGCCCGCGTCTTCGAAATGCAAAGACAGGCCGTCGGAGGTTGTAAAACGGGGCATCAGGAGGTCACCAGTCCAGTAATCGCAATCAGGTCGGAAAAAACATGGTCAGGCTGTCCGGGAAGACGGTCGACAGGCTCGCCTCTGCGATTGACCCAGACGCTCTGGAACCCGTATGCGGCAGCGGCACAGGCATCCCATCCGTTCGACGAGACGAACAGCACATGCGACTTGGCGCAACCAAAGCGCTGGATCACCATGTCATAGACTTGCGGTGCCGGTTTGAAGATGCCGACTGATTCGACGGACAGAACATCATCCAGCAATTCCTCCAGCCCGGCGGATTGCACCGCGCCGGCCAGCATCTCCGGGCTGCCATTTGACAGGATCGCGGTGTTCTGGCCTGCCTCGCGCAGGGCTGTGAGGACAGAGGCGACCTCCGGAAAGGCGCTGAGTTGCCAGTAAAGCGCCAAAAGGCGATCACGCAGATCGGTGTCAGCGGCCAGCCCCTCGGCTTCCAGCGCCCAATCAAGACCGTCTTTCGTGATCTGCCAGAAATCGGTATGCTCTGCCGTAACGGCGCGCAACCAGCTGTATTGTAACTGTTTTTGCCGCCATTTTTCCGAAAGGCTGCTCCAGTGATGCGCGAATTCTTCCCGTCCCGGCTCGGCGGCGACTTCGCGTGCCGCGGCGGTCACATCGAAAAGGGTGCCATAGGCATCAAATACACAGGTCGTGATCATCTGGCGGTACTGTCCTTTTTCTTTCCAAACTCGCACGGGATCGGGCAGGGGGAAAGCATTAATAAGCGAACAATGCTGTGGACATGCCGGCAGGTTTGCAAAATCGGACGGCTCTCTGTATCTTTAGAGTTATGCAGCCCGAGAACCCGTTCGCGCCAAAGTGGCAACGGCCTCGATCATTCATCTTTCCTAAACAGAACTGGAACATCCATGACGCAGGTGAAACCGGGCGATACTGTCCGCATTCATTACACAGGAACCCTGTCCGACGGGGCCACATTCGACAGCTCCGAAGGGCGTGACCCGCTGGAGTTCGTGGTCGGCTCCGGCCAGATCATCGCGGGGCTGGATTCCGCCATTCCCGGCATGGCCGTAGGCGAAAAGAAGGTGGTCGATGTGCCTGCCGATCAGGCTTATGGCCAGCCCGATCCGAACGCCCGCCAGTCCGTGCCGCGCACCGAGATCCCGGCGGATATTCCGCTCGATCTCGGCACGCAATTGCAGGTCCAGACGCCGCAGGGCCAAGTGATGCCCGTGACCGTGGTCGATGTGAGCGAGACCGAAGTGACGCTGGATGCCAATCATCCGCTGGCCGGTCGCGATCTGACCTTTGCGATCGAATTGGTCGAAATCGCCTGAGCGGCCCACGGTCGATTGGCCATGCGACAGGAAAGGCGCGGGGCGGTTTCCCCCGCGCCTTTTTCATGACCTGTTCGGCGCCGGCCTGACGCGGATCAAGTCTGGTCGATCTCGAGCAAGACAGCCCCTGCGCGGCGACCCGCCTCGACGCATTGATGCGCGACGACGCATTCCTCAAGCGCGAAACGCGCGTGGATGGCAGGGGCCAATCCGCCCGCCGCATGGGCGCGGTGCAGCAGGCCGATCGCATTGGCGCGGGCGGGCGCGGGCAGCAGGTAGATCAACACGATGTCGATGGTGATAGCGCGGAACAGGAACGCCCCGAACGGCAGCACCGGATTCATATCAAGTGCCGAGCCATAGGCAGCGATGGTCCCGTTCTCGGCACCCGCCTGCGCGAGCATCGGCGCATTCAGCCCGAACTCTACCTCGACCGCCCGTTCCACGCCCCGACCATCGGTCAACTCCAGCAGCTTCGCCGCCAGATCGGGGTCGCGGTAATCCAGCACCTCTGTCGCCCCGGCGGCGCGCACGCGGTCGAAATCGGCGGGGGAGGCTGTTGCGATCACCCTCGCGCCACCCCAGCGCGCCAGTTGCACGGCATCATGTCCCACAGCGCCCGCGCCACCTGACACCAGAACCGTCTTGCCCGTGACACTGCCACCGCCAAACACGCAATGCGCGGCCGTCAGGCCGGGAATGCCCAATGTGGCACCATCCTCAGGGCTTATCCCCTCCGGCAATTTGACCGCCTGTTCCGCTGACAAGGCGATCATCTGGGCTGCGGTCCCGAACGGCCTTTGCCACTGGCCGTTCCAGATCCAGACGGGTTCGCCGATGCGCGCGGAAGGGACACCGTCTCCCACCGCTTCGATAACGCCAGCGCCATCCGAATGCGGCACTATCTGCGGGAATAGCGGTTTGGTCACACCGGGACGCGCGCCTTTGCGCGACTTAACATCCGAAGGGTTCACCCCTGAATGCGTCAGCCGCACAAGCACCTCGCCGGGGGCGGGATCGGGCGTTGGCAGATCTGTCAGATGCAGCACATCGGCCGCGGCTCCGAAGGCGCAATAGGTCATCGCTTTCATGGGGTATTCTTTCTGGTCTGTGGTCCATGCGGAGGGCATCAATGCAAAACGCCCTGCACAGTGGCAGGGCGCGCGGTGTGGTTCAATCCTTGGGCAGCTTTATTTCCGGCGCAACCGGATGACCACGTCGACCGATGCGATCTCGGCCCCGTCCGGCGCATTCGGGATGCGCGTGATTTCCAACTCCTCGCTGGGCGCATCGGTCAGTGTGCCGCTGTCTTCCCAGAAAAAATGCGGATGGTCGTGGGTATTGGTGTCGAAATAGCTTTTGGTGCCGTCGACGGTGATCTCGTGCATCAATCCGGCCTGACAGAAGGCCCGCAGCGTGTTGTAAACCGTCGCCAGCGAGACGCGCTCGCCATGATCCTGAACCGACACGAACAGGCTTTCCGCCGTCACATGACGATGTTCCCCGTCACCAATCAAAAGCGCCGCAAGCGCCACCCGCTGGCGTGTCGGCCGCAGACCCGCAGTTGCAAGCCATGCGCTGCCACGCTTGAGGGCGCGGTCAGACTGAAGGGGGGGCATTTGTGCGTTCATTGCCTTGGTCATGATTATTTATCCTTGGTCGCACTCCTATATAGAGTGCCGGACGGTAAAAATTCAATCTTAAACCCTGATTTGTGGATTTCATCCCATATCACAGTGGCGCAGCCGTGCGGGCGCGGGCACGAATCTGTTGCGTCTGGGTAGCCACGCGGCCACTTTTTTCATCCTTGCCGGAGCATCCGACCGGCACAGCCAGACTTGCAAGGGCTTGCGCGCCGATGCTAGACGGACTTCAATCGTTATAACTACAGAACAAAAGGACCACAGCCGCATGGCCCAGTATCCCAGCCGTTTCGACAAGGAAGATCTGCTGAAATGCGCGCGCGGCGAGCTTTTCGGCCCCGGCAATGCCCAGCTTCCCGAGCCGCCGATGCTGATGATGGACCGCATCACCGATATTTCCGGTGACGGCGGTCTGCACGGCAAAGGGCATGTTGTGGCCGAATTCGATATCACGCCGGACCTGTGGTTCTTTGACTGCCATTTCCCTGGCAATCCGATCATGCCCGGCTGCCTCGGGCTGGACGGGCTGTGGCAACTGACCGGTTTCAACCTCGGCTGGCGCGGCTGGCAGGGGCGCGGTTATGCGCTGGGCGTGGGCGAGGTCAAGCTGACCGGCATGGTCCGCCCTGACCGCAAGTTGCTGACATACAAGGTGGATTTCACCAAAGCGATCCAGACCCGCCGCCTGACGATGGGCGTGGCCGATGGCATCGTCGAGGCCGATGGCGAGGTGATTTATATCGTCAAGGACATGAAGGTTGCGCTGAGCGAAAGCTGATGTTTGCAGCGTTCTCCGGCTCCGGCCTTCCATCATCCTTGACGGCATCGCCGCGTGATGGTGGAGGGTGCATCTACCGCAGAGTTTGCAGGGCATAAAGTTTATTTGATTTAGCTTGCGTTTCCTCCATGTTGAAAGGGAACGCAGGCACACCCGGCAACGTTGGACGTATATTTTCCAGAGGATTGTAGAATGCAACACTATCGGTCTGCCCTTGCGGCAACAGTCTGTGCCGCTGCGTTCATCGCGCAACCTGTCGTGGCACAGGACAGGGCGCTCTCCTTCTCGTTGACGGGCGGTGCGTCTTACGGTCCTTCCTATTTCGGGTCTGATTCCTACGATACCTTGCCCAGCGGAAGTTTCGGCTTCACCGGGCTGAATTTCGGTTCCCTGCGTGTCGGTGATCTGGACGGCCCGCGCCTTTTCGCGCCCGGCACGGGTGTGCGCGGCGCTTTACGCTTAATCAGCGAGCGTGAGGGAGAGGATGAACTTGCGGGTCTGGAGGACATTGATGCGGCCCTCGAGATTGGCATGGGCCTGCACCACACCAACAGTATCTGGCAGATATATGCCGATCTGCGCTACGGCGTCATCGGACATGAGGCCTTCGCGGGCGAGATCGGGGCAAACCTGTTTTATCGCCGCCAAGGTGGCTTGCTCCTGCACGGCGGTCCGCGCGCCGAATTCGGAAACGCGCGGTTCATGCGGACCTATTTTGGCATAACCGACGATGAATCAGCAGCCTCCGGGCTTGCCTCATACCAGCCCGATGGCGGCGTTCAGTCGATGGGCGTTGAACTGGGGGCCTATCAGCCGCTCAACGAGAACTGGGGCATCACCGGCTCGGTGCGCTATGACCGGTTGCTGGGGGATGCTGCGGCCTCGCCGATCGTGCAACAGGGTGATCGCGACCAAATTTCCGTCCAGCTCGGGCTGACACGGCATTTCGACCTGCGCTTCTGATCAACCTCTGACGGGGCGGCGCTGGCGGGTTCCGCTTGCCCTTACCCTAACCGCTTGCCCCTCAATCCCTGCTGTCCTACACAGATCAAAGCTAGATTAAAGGAGGGCGTCCATGCGCCGCGTCGTCGTTACAGGTTTGGGGATCGTCTCCAGCATTGGCAACAATGCCTCTGAGGTTCTGGAGGCGCTCAAGGCGGGTCAGTCCGGTATCCGCGCCAATGAGGCGATGAAGGAGCACGGCTTTCGCAGCCAGATTGCAGGCGATGTGCGTCTGGATGTCTCGGAACATGTCGACAAGCGCACCCTGCGCTTCATGGGGCCGGGTGCGGCCTATGCTCATATTGCCATGGCGCAGGCCATCGCCGATGCCGGATTGACCGAGACGGATATCTCGAACGAGCGGACCGGACTTGTCGCAGGCTCGGGCGGGCCGTCCACATCGGCCATGCTGGTGGCGCATCAGACGGTGCTGGCCAACGGCAGCCCCAAGCGGATCGGGCCATTCGCCGTGCCGAAATGCATGTCCTCGACCATCTCGGCCAACCTCAGCACGGCCCACAAGATCAAGGGCATCAACTATTCCATCACCTCGGCCTGTTCGACATCGCTGCATTGCATCGGCAACGCAGCGGAACAGATCATGATGGGCAAGCAGGACATCATGTTCGCAGGCGGCGGCGAGGAACTGGACTGGACCCTGTCCTGCCTGTTCGACGCCATGGGCGCGATGAGCAGCAAATATAACGACACGCCCGAACTGGCCTCCCGCGCTTTCGATGCGGATCGCGACGGTTTCGTGATCGCAGGCGGCGGCGGCATCGTCGTGCTCGAGGATCTGGAACACGCGCTGGCACGTGGCGCGAAAATCTACGCCGAGGTCACCGGCTATGCCGCCACATCGGACGGCCATGACATGGTCGCCCCCAGCGGCGAGGGCGGCGAGCGTGCGATGCGGCTGGCGCTGGCAGGGCTGAGCAAGGATCGCAAGGTCGGCTATATCAACGCGCATGGCACATCCACGCCCGTGGGTGATGTGGGCGAGGTCGAGGCGGTGCGCCGCGTCTTCGGGCAAGGCAGCACGCCGCTGATTAGTTCCACTAAATCCATGACCGGCCACAGCCAGGGCGCAACGGGCGCGCAGGAGGCGATCTATTGCCTGCTGATGCTGGAAAACGATTTCATCGCGCCATCCATCAACGTGCAGACCCTTGATCCTGCCATTGATGCGGCCGAAATTGCGATGTCGCGCATCGACAATGCCGGTCTGGATACGGTGATGACCAACAGCTTCGGCTTCGGTGGCACCAACGGGTCGATGCTTTTGTCGAAATATCACGGGTAACATCAGATGACAGGGTTAATGGACGGCAAACGCGGCCTGATCATGGGGGTCGCCAACGAACGCTCGATCGCATGGGGAATCGCGAAAGCGATGGCCGGGGCGGGGGCGGAGCTGGCATTCACCTATCAGGGCGAGGCCTTTGGCTCCCGTCTCAAACCGCTGGCGGAAACCGTCGGGTCGGATTTCATGGTGGATGTCGATGTGACCGACGATGCGAGCCTTGATGCCGCTTTCGAGGCGCTGGCCGCGCGCTGGTCGACCATCGATTTCGTGGTCCATGCGATTGCCTTTTCCGACAAGAGCGAGCTGACGGGGCGTTTCCTCAACACAAGCCGCGCCAATTTCCGCAATACGCTGGATATCTCGTGCTATTCGCTGATCGAGGTGGCGCGGCGGGCGCATCCGATGATGGTCGAGAACGGCGGCACGATTCTGACGCTGACCTATCAGGGCTCGAACCGCGTGACACCGTTCTACAACGTGATGGGTGTGGCCAAGGCGGCGCTGGAAGCCACCGTGCGCTACATGGCCAACGACCTTGGACCGGACGGTATCCGCGTCAACGCGATCAGCCCCGGCCCGATGAAGACGCTGGCCGGCGCGGCCATCGGCGGGGCGCGCAAGACCTACAAGCATACCGACACAAACGCCCCGCTGCGCGCCAATGCCACGCTGGAAGCGGTCGGCGGCACAGCGGTCTATCTCGCGTCCGATGCGGGCGCCTGCACCACGGGCGAGATTATCCGCGTTGATGGCGGCTATCATGTTCTGGGGATGCCGCAGCCCGAAAATATATAGGCTTTGATATTTTTGCGGCGCAAGGACGCTCCGCGGGGGATATTTAAGGCAAGAAGAATCGGCGGATTGTCTGGGGGGACTAAGCTATGACCGTTCTGATCGCGGGCGCGGGGATCGCCGGGCTGTCTTTGGGGCTGACGCTGCACCAACTGGGCATCCCTTTCCGGATTTACGAGCGGGTCGGCGAGATCCGCCCTTTGGGCGTGGGCATCAATATCCAGCCCAACGCTGTGCGCGAACTCTATGATCTGGGGCTTGAGGCGCGGCTTGACGCCATCGGCGTGCGCACACGGCAATACGGCTTCTACACCAAGACGGGGCGCGAGATCTGGGCCGAACCGCGCGGCCAGTTTGCGGGCTATAGCTGGCCGCAATATTCGATCCATCGCGGCCAGTTGCAGATGATGCTGCTTGAGGTGTTACAGGCGCGGGCGGGCGCGGATTGCGTGGTCACGGGGGCGGCTGTTGCGGGCTTTGAGACGGCCGCGCGGACCGCATCGCTCATAATGGCTGACGGAGGCCGCATCGATGGCGATCTGGTGATTGCCGCTGATGGAATCCGCTCGGCGATCCGCCACCAGATGCAGCCCGACGAGGGCGAACCGATCTGGAACGGCGCGATCATGTGGCGCGGCACCTCGCTGGGCCGTCCCTTTCTGGGCGGCGCGGCGATGATACTGGCGGGCCATGATACACAACGCTTCGTGGCCTATCCGATTTCGGCCACCGATCCCGAGACGGGACTGGCCGAGATCAACTGGATCGCCGAGTTGCGTGTCGATCCGGGTCGGGCCATGAGCAAGGGTGACTGGAACAAGCCCGCCAACAAGGCCGACTTTCTGCCTGCCTTCACCGACTGGACCTTTGACTGGATCGATTGTCCGGGGCTGATCCGCGCCTCGGGGCCGGTCTATGAATACCCGATGGTGGACCGCGAGCCGATGGAGCGTTGGACCGACGGTCGCGTGACCCTGATGGGTGACGCGGCGCATGCCACCTATCCGGTGGGCTCGAACGGGGCCAGTCAGGCGATCATCGACGCGCGCAAGCTGGGTGCGGCGCTGCGGGCACATGGCGTCACGCGCGAGGCGCTGCAAGCCTACGAGACCGAGATGCGTCCGCGCGCCGAGGGAATCCTGCGGGCCAATCGCGGGGCCGGACCGGATGCGGTGATGCAAATGGTCGAGGACCGCTGCGGCGGCGTCTTCAACGATATCGAGGATGTGATCCCGCGCGCCGAACTGGCCGCCCATGCCGAGAAATACAAGCGCCTGTCGGGCTTTTCCATCGAGGTTCTGAACGCACAGCCTGCTATTCTGGGGCCGATTGAGCCCGTGCTGGCATAAAGGCCCGGTCAGCAGGCAGTCCCGGCGGGGTCAGAACCACTGGCCAGGCTCCATCAGCCCCAGATCCAGCAGTTGGCGCGAGTGCCATTCGAACGGGGTGGAGTTGTGCCAGCGGAAATGATGGATATCGAATGTCGAGCCGGGATTGGCCTTCAGCGCCTTGGCCGTACGGAACGAGCAGACAGCGGCCGTAAGATTGTGGTGCCAAGGGCAGGCAAAGGTGTTGTATTCCTCATCGTTGAACGTGTGGTTGGCACGCAGTTTCAGCCCCGGCTTGGCGCGGAAAAGCGCGATCCTGTCGATCTTGCGGCGCGGTGCGGGGATATGTTCCTCGTAGCGCCAGCGCAGGCCACCGAAAAAATCCAGTTGCCGGTCCAGCGGCTGATCCGCATCCGGCGCGTGTTTGCGCGCCAGCGCGTAATAGCCGGACTTGTCGAGATGGGCATCCTCTAGGCTGACCGCGCTGCTATGCCGGTCCAGATCGCCGGCGTACAGGTCAATCACATAGCACAGCATCGCATCGCGGCGTTCCTCGGTGTGGAAGGCCAGCATCTCGGCCACCGTGCGGCTTTCGCAGAACGGGTAGAAAAGATATTCCGCATTATAGCCGAAATAGAACCATGTGCCCGGTGCCGCGCCGATCAGGGTGTTGACCGTTGTGGTCAGGATATCAGGCGCCAAAGTGTCCATATCCACGCGGTGCACCTGTTCCGCGATCTCCGCGTCGAGATCGAAGGTGGCAGGCATGAACACGACGCAGGACGCGAAGCCTGCATTTATATGATGGCGCAGGGTCGAGGTAACTTCGACTTCGTCCTCGACAAAAATCAGAGCAATCGGCCCCTTGGCCAGAATCTTGCCCGCTTGGGCGAGAAAGTCCCTCAAACTCGTATAACGCATCTAACTGAACTTGCCTCAAACATTGATCTTGTGCCTTGAACCGGAAGGTCCGCGAATTCCATGCGCATTGCAAGAGACCCCTGTTCTAGTATAGCACAAGGCCGATCCCGACTGGCAGGACCATATGATGAACACGCCCAAAAAACTTTTCGTCAAAACCTATGGCTGTCAGATGAATGTCTATGACAGCGAGCGTATGGTCGAGGCGCTGGGCGTCTCCGGTTATGTCGAGACATCCACCCCCGACGATGCCGACATGATCCTGCTCAACACCTGCCACATCCGGGAGCGGGCGGCAGAGAAGGTCTATTCCGAACTCGGGCGCTTCAGGGAGCTGAAAGAGGCCAATCCGGACCTTAAAATCGGGGTTGCGGGCTGCGTGGCGCAGGCCGAGGGGCAGGAGATCATGCGCCGTCAGCCTTTGGTCGATCTGGTTGTCGGGCCGCAAAGCTATCATCGCCTGCCTGCGTTGGAGGCACGCACGCGTCTGGGTCACAAGGCGCTGGATACGGATTTTCCGGAAGACGATAAATTCGAGACATTGCGCCACCGCCCGAAGGCACCGCGCGGGCCTGCTGCCTTTCTCACAGTGCAGGAGGGGTGCGACAAGTTCTGCGCCTTCTGCGTGGTGCCCTATACGAGGGGTGCCGAGGTCAGCCGTCCGGCCACGCGCATTCTGGAGGAAGCGCGCGATCTGGTCGCGCGAGGCGTGCGCGACATTACGCTTCTGGGGCAGAACGTGAATGCCTACCACGGAGCTGGTGAGCGGGCGGACGAGGGTGGCGACTGGTCGCTCGCCCGCCTGATCTGGGCGCTGAACGAGATCGACGGGCTGGAGCGTATCCGCTTTACAACCAGCCACCCCAACGACATGGCCGATGATCTGATCGCGGCACATCGCGATTGCGCCAAGCTGATGCCCTATCTGCATCTTCCGGTGCAATCGGGTAGCGACCGGATGCTCAAGCGGATGAACCGCAAGCACAGCGCAGCAGAGTATTTGCGCCTGATCGAGCGTATCCGCGCGGCGCGTCCCGATATTCTGCTGTCGAGCGACTTTATCGTCGGTTTCCCCGAGGAGACCGAGGCGGATTTCCAACAAACGCTCGACCTGATCCGCGAGGTCAAATTCGGACAGGCCTATTCGTTCAAATATTCCAGCCGTCCCGGCACCCCGGCGGCGGAACGCGCGCAGCTGGATGATACGGTGATGACGGACCGGCTGCACCGTTTGCAGGCGCTCCTGACGCAGCAGCAGCGCGAGATTCAGGACAGCATGATCGGGCGCAAGGTGTCCGTTCTGCTCGAAAGGGCCGGACGCCAGACCGGTCAGATGGTCGGCAAATCCGAGTATCTGCACGCGGTGCATGTCACGGATGACCGCCTGTCCATCGGGCAGACGGCGCGTGTCAGAATCACCGGCAGCGGCACGAATTCCCTGACGGGCGTTCTGGTCTGACGGGCCTTGCTCCACAGCGTTACCTAACGAAAGATTGAATCCGCAAAGCAACACTTTCGCTTAGGTTGACAGGTGGAGTCTGCTGCGCTGGATTAATTGCCAATACCCTCTGCAATTGGGGATTGTTGCGCGAACTCATACAATATCTGGTGAATTTTTCTTTTCTATCACAAGGGATTTAGTATGATGCTGCCCAGAGTGTGTGCGCCGGTCAAAATCTCCTGACGGGCGAAGTTGGTAACAAGTGAACAGGGGGTCTTTTGCAAAGATGACGTCAAAAGCAATGCGCGCGGCTTTGTCCTGCGCGGCCATTCTCGCCGTTACGCTGGCTGGGATCGCCGGAACTGCGTCAGCGCAGCAAACCGTGACAGGTGAGCGTTATATCCCCGGTATCTGGATCGATCCGGATGGTTGCGAACACTGGGTAATGGACGATGGGTCCGAAGGCTATATGTCACCACATCTCAGCCGTCAGGGCAACCCTGTGTGCCATCGCGGCGAGGTCTGTGGCGTGATGCCCTCGGATCAGTTCTTTGCCACCAACCGCCACAATATCCATCCCCACGCGCGCCAGAATCTGGTCAGCTTCTTCCAGCAGGCCAACGCGCGCGCCTACCTGATCCATGGCCATACCGACAGCCGTGCCTCGGACGAGTACAACATGGGGCTGAGCCAGCGCCGCGCCAATGCCGTGGCACAGGTCGCACAATCCATGGGCGCCAGTGTGATCGACATCCGCGGCTTTGGCGAGCGGATGCCGCGTGCCACGAATTCCACCGCTGAAGGTATGGCGCAGAATCGCCGTGTCGAAATCATCTGCCTGCGCTGAGGAGACCGGACATGACATTTATCAAAGGTATCGCGATGCTGGGGGCGATCTCCGCCCTGTCCGCCTGCGCGGTCGGCCCAGACAAATCACGCGATCGCGGGATCGACAGCAAACATCTCAGCCAGTTGGTGGCAGGTGTCTGGGTTGATCCAAACGGTTGCGATCACTGGATTATCGACGATGGTCTGGAAGGCTATCTCTCGCCAAGGCTGCAACCCGATGGCGCGCCGGTCTGCTCGAATGCCGCACCTCCGGGCACGGCCGTTGGACCGTTCAAGGTAGGATCGGGCCTCCCTGATCCAACCTGACAGACAGGTTATTTGCATGATAGCGCACCACAGGTCTCGCC
This sequence comes from Paracoccaceae bacterium, assembly GCA_024636555.1. Lineage (GTDB taxonomy): Bacteria > Pseudomonadota > Alphaproteobacteria > Rhodobacterales > Rhodobacteraceae > Seohaeicola. Next base: position 38,054 of record JAGXGW010000024.1, read on the forward strand.
TGTGGTGTTTTTTATGTCAGGACACCCTACATTCTGATCAAGCCGCTTGCGCGAGGCCGCGCAAGTTGGCAACCTTCCATCAGGTGACAGGGTCAGCCCTCCGCTGGTCCGGCCTCAGCAAGGAGATCTGCTTGGCTATCACAGTGCTGCCCCCGCCCTTCGATGCGTCTTCCCAGATTGAACGTCTGGCCGAGTTTCCCGATAACCGTCTTTTGATAGATCTTTGCGGCGAATATGACCGCAATCTGACCGATCTGGAGAAAAAGCTGGGGGTGCAGATCCTGCGTCGCGGAAACCAGCTTGCTGTTTTTGGCGCGGCGGACGCCACAGCGAACGCCATCGAGGTGCTGGATGCACTGTATGAGCGGCTCGAATCAGGACGCGCGCTGGAACAGGGCGATATCGACCGGCAGATCCGAATGGGCAATGCCGATCAGGCGCCAAGTGTTCAGGCGGGTGACCAGCTTGAGATGTTCCGTTCGGGCCGGGTCGAGATCAAGACCCGCCGCAAACTCGTAGAGCCGCGCACAGAGGCGCAGAAGGCCTATGTGCAGAACCTGTTCAAGAACGAACTGAACTTCGGCATCGGACCCGCCGGCACCGGCAAGACCTATCTTGCGGTCGCGGCGGCTGTGTCGATGTTCGTGACAGGGCAGGTTGACCGCATCGTGCTGTCGCGCCCTGCGGTCGAGGCCGGCGAGAAGCTTGGCTATCTGCCCGGCGACATGAAGGACAAGGTCGATCCTTACATGCAGCCGCTCTACGACGCGCTGAACGATTTTCTGCCCGGAAAACAGACCGCCAAGCTGATCGAGGAGAAGCGGATCGAGATCGCGCCTTTGGCCTTCATGCGCGGCCGCACGCTCAGCAATGCCTTCGTGGTGCTCGACGAGGCGCAGAACGCCACGTCGATGCAGATGAAGATGTTCCTGACCCGTCTGGGCGAGGGGAGCCGCATGGTCATCACCGGTGATCGCACGCAGGTCGATCTGCCGCGCGGCGTATCCTCCGGGTTGGCTGATGCGGAACGACTGCTGAAAAACATCGACAAGATCAGCTTCAACTATTTCACCGCCAAAGATGTGGTGCGCCATCCTCTTGTCGCGGCGATCATCGAAGCATATGAGGCGGATGGTACGATCTGATCCAGCCGGATGGCCCGTCCGTTTCTCTTTGCTGCAAATATCCTCGGGGGTGTGGGGGCAGACAGCCCCCACTGTGACGCTGCCATGATGATCGACATTCGTATTGAACACGCGCGCTGGTCCGAACTGGATCTTCCGGTGCTGTCCGAACGTTCGGTGCGCGCGACGCTGACGCATCTCGGATTTGATCCAGACCTCTATGCGGTTAGCATTCTCGCATGCGATGATGCGCGCATCGCCTTGTTGAACGCCGAGTTCCGTGACAAGCCGACGCCCACGAACGTGCTGAGCTGGCCGGCGCAGGATCTGGCAGCGGAAGAGGAGGGCGAGGCGCCCTATGTTCCGGACGAAACGCCGCAGGACGATCCATTCGAGGCGGAGGAAGACGAGGAGGGGATCGCGCTGGGCGATATCGCCATAGCCTGGGAAACCTGTGCGCGGGAAGCCGCCGAGGCAGGCAAGTCGATGCCCGATCACGTGACCCATCTTCTTGTTCATGGAACATTGCATCTTTTGGGGTATGATCATCTGCGTGACAAGGATGCCACTTTGATGGAAACAATCGAAGTCGCGATACTTGGCAAACTGGGGGTCGCCGACCCATATTGAGGCGAACGCGGTCAAATGACCGCGATTTCATGACGTCAGGGAGGCTAGGCTTCCGCACTTTGGAAAGGTAAAATGGACGACAGTATAGACGGGTCTACGAGGGCGGCGCAAAGCGCGCTGCCGGAAACGGAGACCGAGCAGCCGGCATCTGGTGGTTTTTTCCGCCGGATCATCGGCGCACTTAGCCCCTCGGATGCGGAAGATACGTCCGAGGAACGCGACACGGACAAGGGCAAGGCGGCAGCCGCCCATCGTCAGGTGCACGACATCCTGAACCTGCGTCGGATGCGGGTCGAGGATGTGGCGATCCCCAAGGCGGATATCACCGCCGTTCCTGACACGATTTCGATGCAAGAGCTGGTCGAGTTGTTCCGCGAGACCGGGCTGACCCGTTTGCCCGTCTATTCCGGCACGCTGGATACGCCGCTGGGCATGCTGCATCTTAAGGATTTCGCCCTCAAGCACGGTTTCAACGGCAGTGACAGTGCTTTCTCGCTCAGCGAGATGCTGCGCCCTCTGCTTTATGTGCCGCCTTCAATGGCGATCGGTGTGCTGCTGCAAAAGATGCAGTCGGAACGCAAGCATATGGCGCTGGTGATTGACGAATACGGCGGAGTCGACGGCTTGTTGACGATCGAGGACCTGATCGAGCAGGTCATCGGCGAGATCGAGGACGAGCATGACACAGACGAGGACCAGTTCTGGACCGCGGAAAAGCCCGGCCAGTATCTGGTACTGTCCAAGACGCCGCTGGAATCCTTCGAGGCGGAAATCGGTTTGTCGCTGACCGAACACGAGGATGTGGACGAGGAGGAGATCGACACGCTGGGCGGTCTGGTCTTCATGCTGGCTGGCCGTGTGCCGGTGCGCGGCGAGGTTGTGCAGCACCCCGCCGGAGTGGAGTTCGAGGTAGTGGATGCAGATCCCCGCCGGATCAAAAGGTTGCGGGTCCGCCTGCCACATGCGTCTGCAAACTGACATGTTGTCCGGCGGGCTGGGTCTGAAGGGGCGGCTTGCGCTTGCGCTGCTTGCAGGCGGGATGACCGCGCTGGGGCAGGCGCCTTTCGACCTGTGGATGGTGGCGATCCCCGGTCTTGCGCTGCTGTTCATGCTGCTGCGAAGCGCGCCCTCCATTCGTGTGGCGGCCTGGGCGGGTTTGCTGGCGGGTATCGGCTATTTTGCGCTGTCGCTGTTCTGGATCATCGAGCCCTTCATGATCCAGCCCGAGCGGCATGGCTGGATGGCACCTTTCGCCCTGATCGGCATGGCGGCCGGTCTGGCCCTGTTCTGGTCTGCGGCCGGGGCGGTCACGCGCTGGCTGAACGGTTCCGCGGCGGCTTTCGTCGCCGCATTCGGTGCTGTGGAAATCCTGCGGTCCTATGTGCTGACTGGTTTTCCCTGGGCCTTGGTTGGCCATCTTTGGCTGGAAACGCCGGTGGTGCATCTGGCCTCATTGGTCGGACACCACGGATTGACCCTGATGGCCTTGCTGGCGGCCTCCGGTCTGGCCTTGCTGATCCGGCCCGCGCAGCGATGGTGGGGCGCGGCCAGTCTGGCGGCGGCGTGTTGTGTGGCGATCTGGGGCGGGATTGTTGCGGGAGTGCCAAGCGGCAACAGCGCAGGCGCGCAGGCCAGCGACGCGGTCGCGCAGGCCGCCGCACGTCCGGTGATCCGGCTAGTCCAGCCCAACGCACCGCAACATCTGAAATGGGATCGCACCATGATCCCAGTATTCTTCCAGCGCCAGATCGACGCGACAGCGGCGCCGGGGCCGATACCGGGCAAACCCCGCCCCGATCTGGTCCTGTGGGCTGAAACCGCGCTGAGCGTGCTTCTGGAAAATGCCCAACCCGAGCTTGATGCCATCACGCTTGCGGCGGATGGCGTGCCGGTTGTGCTGGGCGTGCAGCGCTATGTCGGACAGCGGACCTATAATTCGGCGCTCTACCTTGACGAGGGCGGGACCATCCGTGCCATCTATGACAAGCACAACCTGGTGCCTTTCGGCGAATACATGCCCTTTGGCGAGGTGATGGCGCGCTTCGGCATCCATGGGATGGCCGCCTCGCGCGGGGGCGGGTTCTCCGCCGGGCCAGGGGCGCGGCTGATGGATCTCGGTCCCTTGGGACGCGCCTTGCCGCTGATTTGCTACGAGGCGGTTTTTCCGCAATTCATCGCCTCGGCGCCGGCGCGTCCGGATTTCCTAATGCAATTGACTAATGATGCGTGGTTCGGTGCCTTCTCGGGCCCATACCAGCATCTGGCGCAGGCAAGGCTGCGCGCGATCGAGCAGGGGCTGCCGATGGTGCGGGTTGCAAATACCGGCGTTTCGGCGATGATCGACCCGCTGGGGCGGATCACGGCGCAACTGCCCCTGAACGCGCAGGGCTGGCTGGATGCAGTACTGCCCGAGGCCCTTGCTCCCACGCCCTTCGCACGTGTCGGTGAAGGGCCGGTTCTGATTTTCGTGGCTTTCTTGCTGTTTTCCTTGATCTTGCGGCAGTTCCGGGCCGCGCGGCGCAAATAGCGATTGACGCCAGTCATACCCTTGCCTACGCAACACTATCCCCGCCACAACGGCTTCCTGACGTGACGGGCTGAACCCAATGGAGCACTTTTCATGTCACGACAGAATTACATCTTTACCTCCGAGTCCGTCTCGGAGGGCCATCCCGATAAACTTTGCGACCGCATTTCCGACGCGGTTCTGGATGCCTTTCTCGCCGAGGAACCAGAGGCCCGTGTCGCCTGCGAGACTTTCGCCACGACCAACCGTGTGGTGATCGGGGGCGAGGTCGGCCTTTCGGATCAGGCCAAGCTGGCCGAATACATGGACCGGATCCCCGATATTGCGCGCGCCTGTATCAAGGACATCGGCTACGAGCAGGACAAGTTCCACCACGCCACCTGCGAGATCACCAACCTGCTGCACGAGCAATCCGCCCATATCGCGCAGGGCGTGAATTCCAACTCCGACAAGGACGAGGGCGCTGGCGATCAGGGCATCATGTTCGGCTATGCCACCGACGAGACCGACGCGCTGATGCCCGCACCGATCCAGTTCTCGCATGCGATCCTGCGCCGTCTGGCCGAGGTCCGCAAATCCGGGGTCGAGCCGCTGCTGCGCCCCGATGCGAAATCGCAACTTTCCGTGCGTTACGAGAACGGCGTACCGATGGGTGTGGCCCAGATCGTGCTGTCCACACAGCATGCCGACGAGAGCCAGACCAGCGCCGTGATCCGCGAGATCGTGGAGCCCTATATCCGCGAGGTTCTGCCGGATGGCTGGATCACCGATGCGACCGAATGGTGGGTCAACCCGACCGGCACATTCGTCATCGGCGGACCGGACGGCGATGCGGGTCTGACCGGGCGCAAGATCATCGTGGATACCTATGGCGGGGCCGCTCCGCACGGCGGCGGCGCGTTCTCCGGCAAGGACCCGACAAAGGTTGACCGCTCGGCAGCCTATGCGGCGCGCTATCTGGCCAAGAACATCGTTGCCTCCGGCATGGCCAAGCGCGCGACGATCCAGTTGAGCTATGCCATCGGGGTCAGCAAACCCCTGTCGATCTATGTCGATACCCATGGCACAGGCGAGATCGAGGCCGCAGCGATCGAGGCGGCCATCCCCAAGGTGATGGACCTGACCCCGCGCGGTATCCGCACACATCTGTCGCTGAACCGCCCGATCTATGCCCGCACTGCGGCTTATGGCCATTTCGGCCGCGAGCCTGATGCCGATGGCGGCTTCAGCTGGGAACGCACCGATCTGGCCGAGGCGCTCAAGAAAGCGGTCTGATCCGGGACGGCAAGTGACAAAGGCGGCGTCCCGACAGGGTTGCCGCCTTTTGCATGGCTGTGCCGAAGCAACGGTTTTGCCGTGCCTTATCCGCCTGCTTGATGCGGCGGCCCGATCCCGCTAGGAGGGCCACCATGAGCGAAGACACACATCCCACCGGCGCGCCATGGCGCAACTTCTATGGCCGCTTCAAGGGCAAGACCCTGCGCGACCGGCAGTACAAGCTGCTGGACGAGGATCTGGACGCCCTGTCGCCCGGACCTGTCGGCTGGGAGGAAAACCCGGATCGCGTGCCGCTCGATCTGCCCGCGATGTTCGGCGCGCGGGATGTGTGGCTGGAGATCGGCTTTGGCGCCGGCGAGCATATGGTGCATCAGGCGCAGGAGAACCCCGACGTCGGAATCATCGGCTGCGAACCTTTCCTGAACGGCGTGGCCATGGCTTTGGGCAAGATCCGCAAAGCGGGGTTGGAGAATATCCGCATCCATCCCGGCGATGTGCGCAACCTCTTTGACGTGCTGCCACAGGCCAGCGTGGCACGGGCCTTTTTGCTCTATCCCGATCCTTGGCCCAAGAAACGCCACCACCGCCGCCGCTTTGTCACGCCCGAGCATCTTGAGCCGCTGGCGCAGGTGCTCAAGCCCGGTGCGATCTTCCGCGTGGCGACGGATATTCCCGATTATGTCCGCCAAACGCTGGAGGAAGTCCCGCGCGCGGGGTTCGACTGGCTGGCCGAAGGGCCGGAAGACTGGCGCCAGCCCTGGTCTGATTGGATCTCGACCCGCTACGAGCAAAAAGCCCTGCGCGAGGGCCGCGTGCCGCATTACTTGACGTTCCGGAAGCGCTGATCCTGCGGTCCTGATCTTGCGGGCCTGTTTGTGCGGGGCAAGGCGTCCGCATGGATATTTTTGGCAAGAAGAAACGGCAATGATGGACCGTGCCATTGGGCTGGGCTATCACGCCCCCAACACGCTTTGAGGAGTGAAGCAATGTCTGGTCATGGCACGCCTGTTCCGATGATATCCACCGCCTGCGGTCCTCTGACCGGAGAGGCCCATGTGCCGGGCGACAAATCGATCAGCCACCGCGCGCTGATTCTGGGCGCGCTGAGCGTGGGCGAGACCCGGATCGAGGGGCTGCTGGAGGGGGAGGATGTGCTCGATACAGCCCTTGCCATGCGGGCCTTCGGTGCCGAGGTGACACAGCATGGCGGCGGGCGCTGGTCGGTCTTCGGTGTCGGTGTGGGCGGCTTTGCCGAGCCGGATCAGGTAATCGACTGTGGCAACTCCGGCACCGGCGTGCGCCTGATCATGGGAGCGATGGCCACATCCCCGATCAGCGCGACATTTACGGGTGATGCGAGCCTGAACAAACGCCCGATGGCGCGGGTGACCGATCCGCTGGCCTTGTTCGGCACGCAATCGGTGGGCCGCGCGGGTGGCCGGTTGCCGATGACCCTCGTGGGCGCGGCGGACCCTGTGCCGGTGCGCTACGTGGTGCCGGTACCTTCGGCGCAGGTGAAATCGGCCGTGCTGCTGGCAGGACTGAACGCGCCCGGCCAGACGGTTGTGATCGAGCGCGAGGCGACGCGCGACCATACCGAGCGGATGCTGGCCGGTTTCGGCGCCGAGATCGTGACCCGCGATACTGAGGAGGGCCGCGAGATCACCCTGACCGGCCAGCCCGAACTGGTGGCGCAGGATATCGTGGTGCCGCGCGATCCCTCAAGTGCCGCCTTTCCTGTCTGTGCCGCGATCATCGTACCGGGTTCGGACGTGCTGGTGCCCAATATCGGGCTGAACCCGACGCGGGCGGGCCTGTTCACCACGTTGCAGGAAATGGGCGCGGATCTGACCTTCGAGAACCTGCGCGAGGAGGGGGGCGAGCCTGTGGCCGATCTGCGCGCGCGCTTTTCGCCCGACATCAAGGGGATCGAGGTGCCGCCCGACCGCGCGGCCAGCATGATCGACGAATATCCTGTCCTGTCGGTTGTCGCTGCCTGCGCGCAAGGCCGGACCGTCATGCGCGGCGTCAAGGAGTTGCGCGTCAAGGAAAGCGACCGGATCGAGGCGATGGCGGCGGGGCTGCGCGCCAATGGTATCAGGGTCGAGGACGGGCCGGACTGGTGGACCGTCACCGGGCTTGGGCATGGCAATATCCCCGGTGGCGCGACCGTGGCCAGCCATCTGGATCACCGCATCGCCATGTCCTTTCTGGTGCTTGGCATGGTGACGCAAGCTGCGGTTACCGTGGATGATGGCGGACCGATCGCCACATCCTTTCCGGTGTTCGAGCCGCTGATGCAGGCGCTGGGCGCCCAGATAACGCGGGTCACGCGGGCAGGGGCATGACCTACGCGCGCTACATCCGGATTTTGACGGTTGCGACTGTTGTGGTCTATGCGCTGTTGCTGGGCGTGGGGGCGTTCTGGCTGGTGCCTGCCAGCGGCGGGCAACTGCCGCCCGATACGTGGATCACAGGCTATGACGCACCGCAGGTGGCGGCGTGGCTGGCGGCGATGGGCGACGAGGGGCGCGCGCTCCATCTGGGGCCGGTCAACTGGCTGGACACGCTGTTTCCGCCGCTTCTGGGATTGTTGCTGGCCAGTGTGATCTGGCGGCTGGGGCGCGGCTGGCTGGCAGTGGTGCCGTTTCTTTATACCGCGACCGATCTTTGGGAAAATAGCGTGCTGCGCGGGATCGTCCGCAGCAATGATGCGACCTTGGCCGAGCATGCCTCCTCGCTGACGCAGGGTAAATATGCGCTGTTGGGGCTGTCACTTGCGCTGCTGTGGATGGTTTGGCGCGATTACCGGCGCAACGGGCCGCATTATTGAACTCGGGCCCCGCTTGCGGTAGCCCTTGCGCAAAGGAGCCTGTCCCATGGCATTCACAATCGCAATCGACGGTCCGGCAGCGGCGGGCAAGGGCACGATCAGCCGTGCTGTGGCGGCGCATTTCGGCTTTGCCCATCTGGACACGGGGCTTTTGTACCGCGCCGTGGGATGCCGCATGCTGGAAGGTGTGGCACCGCTTGAAGCAGCGCAGAGCCTGACCAAGGCCGATCTGGAGCGCGGTGACCTGCGCGGTGCCGCTGCCGCCGAGGCCGCCAGCAAAGTGGCGACCATTCCCGACGTGCGCGAGGCTTTGCTGGATTTCCAGCGCGCCTTTGCGCGCCGCGATGGCGGGGCTGTGCTGGACGGCCGCGATATCGGCACGGTCATCTGTCCGGAGGCCGAGGCCAAGCTGTTCGTCACCGCCAGCGCCGAGGTGCGTGCACGCAGACGGCATGCGGAATTGCAGGCGGCGGGCAGCGCGTCGAGCCTTGCCGAGGTGCTGGCCGATGTGCGCGAGCGCGATGCCCGCGACAGCGAGCGCAGCACCGCCCCCTTGCGCCCTGCCGATGACGCGGTGTTGATCGACACCTCGCAACTGGATATCGAGGAAGCTGTCGCTGCCGCCATCGCCGCCATCGAGGCGCGGCGCTGATAGGCTTGCCGAGTCGAAAGAATCGCAAACACCCTTGTCTGAGCGGCCTCAACGCAGTATAGAGCGCGCTGTCACCAAGGCGTCACAGGCCATAAAACAAAAGATGGGCAGGGTCGGACATTCCGGCCCTCTTTCGTTTAAAGGCTGCCACAGACCAATTCCAAGACCGGCGGAGACAACCGCACGGCCAGAAAACAAAGTTTGAAAAGGAAATCAGAGACCACATGGCTCAGAACGCAACGATGGAGGATTTCGAAGCCCTCCTGAACGAAAGCTTCGAAATGGACACCCCCGAAGAGGGTTCGGTTGTCAAAGGCAAGGTCATCGCGATTGAAGCGGGACAGGCCATCATCGATGTCGGCTACAAGATGGAAGGCCGCGTCGATCTTAAAGAATTCGCAAATCCCGGTGAACAGCCCGACATCAAAGTCGGCGATACTGTCGAGGTCTTCCTCCGTCAGGTCGAGAACACCCGTGGCGAAGCCGTCATTTCGCGTGAAATGGCCCGCCGCGAGGAAGCCTGGGATCGTCTGGAAAAAGCCTATGCCGATGAAGAGCGTGTCGATGGCGCGATCTTCGGTCGTGTCAAAGGCGGCTTCACCGTTGATCTGGGCGGCGCTGTGGCGTTCCTGCCCGGCTCTCAGGTCGATGTGCGCCCCGTGCGCGATGCAGGCCCCCTCATGGGTCTCAAGCAGCCGTTCCAGATCCTGAAAATGGACCGTCGCCGTGGCAACATCGTTGTGTCGCGTCGCGCCATTCTGGAAGAAAGCCGCGCCGAGCAGCGCGCCGAAGTCATCGGCAACCTGACCGAAGGCCAGGAAGTCGATGGCGTGGTCAAGAACATCACCGAATACGGTGCATTCGTTGACCTCGGTGGCGTTGACGGTCTGCTGCACGTGACCGACATGGCGTGGCGTCGTGTGAACCACCCGTCCGAGATCCTCTCGATCGGCGAGACGATCAAGGTGCAGGTCATCAAGATCAACAAGGAAACCCACCGCATCAGCCTCGGCATGAAGCAGCTTCAGGAAGATCCGTGGGATCTGGTGGCTGGCAAATACCCGCTGTCGTCTGTCCACACGGGCCGCGTGACCAACATCACCGATTACGGCGCGTTTGTTGAGCTGGAAGCCGGTGTCGAAGGTCTGGTCCATGTCTCGGAAATGAGCTGGACCAAGAAGAACGTGCATCCCGGCAAGATCGTCTCCACTTCGCAGGAAGTGGAAGTCATGGTGCTGGAAATCGACGCCGCCAAGCGTCGTGTGTCCCTTGGTCTCAAGCAGACCATGCGTAACCCGTGGGAAGTGTTTGCAGAAACCCATCCCGAGGGCACCGAGGTCGAAGGCGAAGTCAAGAACATCACCGAATTCGGTCTGTTCATCGGTCTTCCCGGCGATATCGACGGCATGGTTCACCTGTCCGACCTGTCATGGGACGAGCGTGGCGA
>JAGXGW010000004.1 GCA_024636555.1 Paracoccaceae bacterium
CGCCGAAGGTGATCATGCCGTTCCAGCCAAGCGCGCCGGAATGCACGTGACCAATGGTCCAGTCGGTGTAATGCGACAGCGAGTTGACCGCGCGGATCGACATCATCGGCCCCTCGAATGTGGCCATGCCGTAGAACCCGATGGAGATAACCATCATCCGGATGATCGGATCGGTCCGCAGCTTGTCCCATGCGCCCGAGAGCGTCATCAGACCGTTGATCATACCACCCCACGAGGGCATCCAGAGCACGATCGAGAACACCATGCCGAGGGTCGAGGCCCAATCCGGCAAAGCGGTGTAATGCAGATGGTGCGGACCGGCCCAGATATACAGGAAGATCAGCGCCCAGAAGTGGATGATCGACAGCTTGTAGCTGAAGACGGGGCGTTCAGCCTGTTTCGGCACGAAGTAATACATCATGCCAAGGAAACCTGCCGTCAGGAAAAAGCCAACGGCGTTATGCCCGTACCACCACTGCACCATCGCATCCTGCACACCCGAGAAGACCTGAACGGATTTCGAACCGTAGATCGACACAGGGATGCTGAGGTTGTTGACCACATGCAGCATTGCAACGGTGATGATGAAGGCCAGATAGAACCAGTTGGCCACGTAAATATGCGGCTCTTTACGCTTGACCAGCGTGCCCATGAAGACGGCCAGATAGGCCAGCCAGACCACGGTCAGCCACAGATCGACATACCATTCAGGCTCGGCGTATTCCTTGGATTGTGTTGACCCCAGGACATAGCCGGTCGCCGCAAGCACGATGAAAAGCTGGTAGCCCCAGAACACGAACCAGGCGGTGTTGCCACCCCAAAGCCGCGCGGCGCTGGTGCGCTGCACAACGTAGAACGAGGTCGCGATCAGCGCGTTACCGCCAAACGCGAAGATTACCGCCGATGTGTGCAAAGGGCGCAAACGCCCGAAATTGAGATAACCCTGCGCCCATTCGAAGTTGAGCACCGGGAAGGCAAGCTGAAAGGCGATAACCACCCCAACCAGAAACCCGACAACCCCCCAACCTGCGGTGGCGACCACACCGGCGCGAACGACGCCGTCCATGTATTCCCCGGACAGATCGCGCGTCTCAACGTCTTCTTCGGTGTTGCGCAGCGTCCAGAGAAAGACCCCGCCTGCCGTGGCTGCCACGATGAGGGCATTCACAAGATAGGCAAGATCACGTGCATAATTGGCAGCGATCAGCGCGAACAGCGTGATGAGGCCAAGCACGATCAGCTTGATATAATTTAACATTTCGCGTCCCTTTTTTGTCCTGTCCCGTGATTCGTCACGATCACGGGGTCTTCCAGACTGGGTCTGTAATGCTGTGTGCGGGCCGCGAGTGCCTTGATCTGTGTCAAGACTTCGCCATGCAAATCTTGATGCGGGTCAATACGGGAGGGGGGCCAAGGTGTTAGGATGCCTTATCGGACAAGGCGAAAAGGAAATTACCATGGCGTATAAAACTCTATTTTCAGTTGTGACGGACACGGCCCTTGCCGACCCTGTTCTCGATCAGGCTGCCGCGATGGCAAAGGCTTGGGATGCACATCTCGAGGTGCTGTGCATGGGTCTCGACCGGACGCAGGTTGGTTTTTATTACGCGGGCGGCAACGCGATGATCCTCCAGGAGACGATCACCCGCGCTCAGGAGGAGGCGCGCGAGGTGGAGGCCTATGTCAGCAAGAAGCTCGCCAAGACCGACATTCGCTGGAGTGTCGACAGCGGCGTCGCGCAACTGGCCGATATGGGGCGGCACATCGCGCAGCGGGCGCGCTTTACCGATCTGGCGATTCTTCCCAAACCCTATGGCGACAAACGCGGTGCGGAGCTGGAGCCGATCGTCGAGGCTGCGATGTTCGATGGCGGGATTCCGGTTCTGATCATGCCCGAGAACAAGTCGATGCCACCGGTTATCAACCGCATCGTTCTGGGCTGGAACGAGGGCGACGAGGCGCTTGCCGCCGCGCGCGCCGCCCTGCCCTTGCTGATGCAGGCAAGTTCGGTACGGATCGTTGTCATTGATCCGCCCACCCATGGCCCGTCCCGGTCCGATCCCGGTGGGCAGTTGTCACAGTTTCTTGCGCGTCACGGGGTCTTTTGCGAGATTGACGTTCTGTCAAAAACCCTGCCGCGTGTCTCGGACGTGCTGATCCGGCATGCCACGGATGCAGATGCCGACCTGATCGTCATGGGAGCTTATGGCCACTCCCGCTTCCGCGAGGCCATCCTTGGCGGAGCCACGCGCGAGATGCTGGAACATGCAACCTTGCCGGTTCTTCTGGCGCATTGAGTTAGCAAAGGCGCGGCAGACTTTCGTCTGGCGCGCCTTCCATTTTGATGGAGCCGCTATCGGCGGTCGTATCAGGCCAGCATACCGCCGTCGCTGTCATCACCCGCCTCTTCCAGAAGGCGGCTGAAATCCGGTACCGTGACATGGCGTTTACCTTGCAGCACGATCACCCCGTCGCGCTTGAGCGCAGAAATCTGGCGGCTCACTGTTTCCAGTGTCAGACCCAGATAATCAGCCATTGCTTCGCGGGTCAGCGGCAAATCGAACACCAAGGCCCCCTCCGGCGCGCGCATGTTCAGTGTCGCATCGCGCCGAGCGATGATCGTCAACAGGGACGCGATCCGTTCGCGGGCTGTCTTGCGGCCCAGCACCAGCATCCACTCGCGCGCCGCATCCAGCTCGTCCAGTGTCATCTCCAGCAAGCGATGCGCGATATGCGGCGTGCGCTCCATCATCGCCTCGAAGGGCTTCTTGCGGAAACAGCACATGACCAGATCGGTTGTGGCAACCACATCATATGCGGCCCCCGGACGACCGGGACGGCCCACGAAATCGGACGGCAACAGCAGCCCGACCATCTGGGTGCGGCCATCTTCCATCGTTTGGGTCAATGTCGCGATCCCGGATACAACGGAGCCGACGAAATCCATGCGGTCGCCGGACCAGATCACTGTCTGTCCTGCCTCGAACGAACGATAGTACTTGATTTCCTCAAGTCGCTCCAACTCGTGCGTCTCGCAACGGGCGCAGACCGCGCGGTGCCGAATTGGACAGTCTTCACACTCGATCGAGTGAGACAGCGTTTTCTCATTCAGCATTTTGACACTTCGCGCATTTGATCTGGGTCAAAGAAATTTATGTGGCTGTCCTGAAAAGTAGACAGATGGTGATGAAAAAGCAACTCGCAAAACTGGGTCTCTTCGACGCGAAAGTGCCGCGATATACCAGTTACCCCACCGCCCCCCATTTCTCGAATGCGGTAGGCTCGGACCATTTTACAAGCTGGATCAAGGCGATAGCGCCGGGCTCAGACATATCTCTTTATGTGCATGTTCCATTTTGTCGCAGGTTGTGCTGGTTCTGCGCCTGCCGCACACAAGGCACGCAAAGTGATGCTCCGGTCGCGATCTACCTCGAGACCCTGAAAGCAGAGTTGACACTTCTGCGGCAGATTTTGCCCAAGGGCGTGCGCCTGTCGCGACTTCATTGGGGGGGCGGAACGCCGACCTTGCTGTCGCCCTCCATGATGAGCGAACTTGCAGGCGCGATATTCGACGTGGCCCCGATGGCGGCGGATGGAGAGTTTTCGGTCGAGATCGATCCCAACGAGATTGATATCGCCCGTCTGGACGCGCTTGCCGCGGCGGGCATGAACCGTGCCTCTATCGGCGTTCAGGATTTTGACGACCGCATCCAGCAAACCATCGGACGCATCCAGAGCTTCGACATCACCCGCGACGCTGCTCTCGCGATCCGCGAACGTGGTGTGACCAGCCTGAACGCCGATATCCTGTTCGGCTTGCCGCACCAGTCAAAGGCGCGGATCACCGAAAGCGTGCAAAAGCTGCTCTCGCTCAACCCTGACCGTGTGGCGCTCTATGGTTACGCGCATGTCCCGTGGATGGCCAAGCGCCAGCAGATGATCCCTTCGGACGCGCTGCCAACCCCGCAGGAGCGGCTTGACCTGTTCGAGACAGCACGCCGCCTGTTTCTGTGGGACGGCTATGCCGAAATCGGGATCGATCATTTCGCAACGCAGTCCGACGGTCTGACCGTGGCGCAAAAGGCCGGAACGCTGCGGCGCAATTTTCAGGGCTATACGGATGATCCGTCCGAGGTGCTGATCGGTGTGGGTGCCTCTTCGATCTCGAAATTCCGGCAAGGTTTTGCCCAGAACGCGCCCGCAACGGGCGCTTATACGGGTGCCATTCGTAACGGGCGTTTCTCCGTCTCCAAAGGCCATGTTTTCCGCGGCGAGGACAAGCTCCGCAGCCGGATGATCGAAGCCCTGATGTGCGATTTCCGCATCGACTCGGCGGAACTTGAAGCCCGCTTCGATCTCACTGCGGCAGAGGTGCAACGCCTGTTCGACTGTGCCATAGCGGAATTTCCAGGTGTTCTGAACAACGCATCGGGCATCCTGAGCATTCCGGACGAGGCGCGCCCCCTGACACGGATGATTGCCCGCAGCTTTGATGCGTATGACATGAGCAAGGCAGGACATAGTTCCGCGATCTGACAAAGCGCCTGGTCCTTTACAGGGTCAGGCGGCCGTCAGATCCAGTGCAGCGGCCAGCAGGGCACGGGCATAATCGGTCTGCGGGTTCTGGAACAGCGCCTGCGCCTCTCCTGCCTCCACCACATCGCCGTTGCGCATCACGATCATCTTGTGGCTCATCGCGCGCACCACGTTCAGATCGTGGCTGATGAACAGATAGGCCAGCCCGTATTTGATCTGGAGCGCGCGCAGCAGATCAACGATCTGCACCTGCACCGTCATGTCCAGCGCCGAGGTCGGCTCGTCCAGCACCAGCAGTTTGGGCCGCAGGATCATCGCCCGCGCAATTGCGATCCGCTGGCGCTGGCCACCGGAAAACTCGTGCGGATAGCGGTGCATCATCGCGGGGTTCAGCCCGACCTCCGACATCATCTCGGCCACCATCTGGCGCTTGTCCTGACCGGGGGCCACACCATGTACGCCCAGCCCCTCGGCGATGATCTGTTCGCAGGTCATGCGCGGTGACAGGCTGCCGAACGGGTCCTGAAACACGATCTGCATATCCTTGCGCAGCGCCCGCAACCTTTTGGTGGACCAGCCCCGCACATCCTGCCCGTCAAAGGTGATCCCCCCTTCCGAAGCGATCAGCCGCATGATTGCCAAGGCCAGTGTCGTTTTGCCGGAGCCGCTTTCCCCCACGATCCCCAGCGTTTCGCCCGCGCGTATGCTGATGGTGGCGTCGTTCACCGCCTTCACATGGCCCACTGTACGCTTCAAAAAGCCGCGCTGGATCGGGAACCAGACTTTCAGGTTATCGGTGCGCAGCACTTCGGGCGCATCCTCGGCCACGGGAGAGGGAATACCCGCCGCCCGCGCGGCCAGCAGCTTGCGGGTATAATCGTGCTGGGGATTGGCGAATATCTGCGCTGTCGGCCCCTGTTCGACGATCTCGCCGCCCTTCATCACACAAACCTTGTCGGCAATGCGGCGCACGATCCCCAGATCATGGGTGATGAACAACAGCCCCATATTCTCGGTGCGCTTGAGGTCTGCCAGCAGATCGAGGATCTGCGCCTGAATGGTCACGTCCAGCGCCGTGGTCGGCTCGTCCGCGATCAGTACGTCCGGTTTGTTGGCCAAGGCCATCGCGATCATCACGCGCTGGCGCTGTCCGCCGGACAACTGGTGCGGATAGGCGCCAAGGCGGCTTTCCGCCTCGCGGATGCCCACCTTCTCCATCAGTTCGATGATCCGCTTGCGCGCTGCCTCTCCCACCAGACCCTGATGCAGGGCGAGCGATTCCGACAGCTGCCTCTCCAGCGTATGCAGCGGGTTGAGGCTGGTCATCGGCTCCTGAAAGATGAAGCTGATATCGTTGCCGCGCACCTTGCGCAGCAGCGCGTCACTGGCACCGATCATCTGCTGACCGTCATAGGTGACAGAGCCACTGACCTGCGCGGAATCCCCCAGAAGCGACACGGTGCTCAGCGCGGTGACGGATTTGCCGGAGCCGCTTTCACCCACCAGCGCGACGGTCTCGCCGCGCTCCAGCGTGAAGCTGACACCCCGCACCGCCTGGGTCAGCTTGCCGTCCTGACGGAAGGACACGCTCAGATCGCGGACCTCAAGAAGGCTCATTGAAAGGTCTTTCTTGGATCGAACGCATCGCGCACACCTTCAAAAATGAACACCAGAAGCGACAGCATGATGGCGAAGACGAAAAACGCGGTAAAGCCTAGCCACGGCGCTTGCAGGTTCTGTTTGGCCTGTAGCGTCAGCTCTCCCAGCGAGGGTGAGGAGGATGGCAGCCCGAAGCCCAGAAAATCCAGACCCGCCAGCGTGGCGATGGTGCCCGTCACGATAAAGGGCAGCATCGTCACGGTCGCCACCATGGCATTGGGCAGCATGTGCCGGAACATGATCGTCGTGTTGCTGACGCCCAGCGCCTTGGCCGCGCGCACATATTCCAGATTGCGCGCGCGCAGGAACTCGGCGCGCACCACACCGACAAGCGCCGTCCAGCCGAACAACACCATGATGAAGACCAGCAGCCAGAAACTTCGCCCCAGAATGGCAAACAGGATGATGATCACATAAAGCGCAGGGGTCGCGCCCCAGATCTCGATGATGCGCTGGAAAATCAGGTCCATCCAGCCGCCAAAATAACCCTGAATGGCCCCCGCCGCGATGCCCACAAGCGAGGCCAGCGTGGTCACGATCAGGGTAAACATGATCGAAAGACGGAATCCGTAGATCACCCGCGCCATGACATCGCGCTTGGTATCGTCCGTACCCAGCCAGTTCTGGCTGCTGGGCGGCAGGGGGGCTGCACCGGGGCGGTCCACTGTGGTGCGGAAGCTGTAGGGAATCAGCGGCCAGATCGCCCAGCCCTGCTCGATCGCCTGCCCGTTGACCATGCCGGTTTCAGCTTGCGCCATGATTCCTTCGGGATCGTCAAAGCAATCCTCCAGCCCGCCGGACGCGATCAGGCATTGCACCTCGATATCGCGGTAGGGCGCTTCGGTCTGGAAATCCCCGCCAAAGGCTGTTTCGGGATAGAAGGTGAAGATCGGCGTGTAGAACTCGCCCTGGAATTTCACCAGAATCGGTTTGTCATTGGCGATCAATTCGGCGCAAAGCGACAGGCCGAACAGCACAGAAAAGATGATGAGCGACCAGAATGCGCGGCGGTTGCGCTTGAAGTTGTTCCAGCGGCGCTGGTTCAGCGGCGAAAGGAATGGCTTTTTCGGTGCGCTCCCCTCGGCGGGCATCGGGGCCGGTGTCACGGTGGGATCAGGCAGGGTTACCAAGGCTCAGCCCTCCCTCTTCTCGAAATCGATCCGCGGATCGACCAGCACATACATCAGGTCCGACAGGATGCCCACTACAAGCCCGATCAGCCCGAAGATGAACAATGTGCCAAAGATCACCGGATAGTCACGTGCCACCGCCGCCTCGAAGCCAAGGCGCCCCAACCCGTCCAGCGAAAAGATCGTCTCGATGATCAGCGAGCCGCCGAAGAAGACACCGATGAACACAGCAGGAAAGCCCGCGATCACGATCAGCATCGCATTGCGGAAGACATGCCCGTAAAGCACTTTCTTCTCCGACAATCCCTTGGCGCGGGCGGTCATCACGTAGTGTTTCTTGATCTCGTCGAGAAAGCTGTTCTTGGTCAGCAGCGTGAGCGTGGCAAAGGCCGAAATGGTCGAGGCGGTGACCGGCAGCGCGATATGCCAGAAATAATCCCCGATCTTGCCAAGCAGGGACAACTCCTCGAAATTGTCGGAGGTCAGGCCGCGGAGCGGGAAAATCTGCCAGTACGACCCGCCCGCGAACAATACCAGCAGCAGGATCGCGAACAGAAAGCCGGGGATGGCATAGGCCACGATGATCAGACCGGACGTCCATGTATCGAAGCGGGTACCGTCATTGACCGCCTTGCGGATACCAAGCGGAATGGACACGGCATAGGCGATCAGCGTGGACCAAAGGCCCAGCGTGATAGAAACGGGCAGCTTTTCCATCACCAGATCAATCACGCTGATCGAGCGAAAATAGCTGGTGCCGAAATCCAGCCGCATATAATTCCAAAGCATATTGAAAAACCGCTCCACAGGCGGCTTGTCGAAGCCGAACTCCCGCTCAAGCTGGGCGATGAATTCGGGCGGCAGACCCCGCGCACCGGCATAGTCGCTATCCGCGCCGCCGGCACTGACCCCGGCATCGCCGCCCCCTGCAAAGCCCTCGAACACATCGCCCTGCCCGCTGACCTGCGCGAGGATCTGTTCGATCGGACCGCCCGGCACGAACTGCACCAATGCGAAATTGATGATCATGATCCCCAGCAACGTGGGGATCACAAGCGCCAGACGGCGAAGAATATAGGCTCCCATGTCGCGGTCCCTAGCGGATCGCGCCAGCAGCCCGAAGGGCCTGCGCCTTGTCAGGATTGAACCACCAGATCGACACCTCGCCCATGCCGTTGGGTGGCGGCGTATCGGTATAGGGGCGCTCGAACATATCGAAATAAGCGATGTTATGCTCGCCCTTATACCATTGCGGCACCCAGATATGCATCGCGCGCAGCACACGGTCCAGTGCTGACACAGCCGTTTCCAGATCTTCGCGGCTGGTGGCATTCTCGATCGTGCGGATCAGCGAGTCCACCGCAGGGTTGCTGACGCCCGCGATATTGTTGGCCCCTTCCGCATCCGCCGCATCGCTTCCGAAAATACCGCGCAATTCGATCCCCGGTGTCTGGGACATGGAGTAGCGGCGCGTGACCATATCGAAATCGTACTTCTTCTCGCGCTCCTGCGACTGGGCCGTGTCAACGCGGGTATAGACCGCATCCACACCCAGACGGCGGAGGTTTTCCACATAGGGATTGATGATCCGCTCGAAACTCGCGCTGTCGTTCAGGATCTCGATCCGCAAGAGTTGGCCCGCGCTGTTCACACGCAACCCGTCGTCCCCCACGGTCCAGCCCGCCTCTTCCAGCAGGCGGCCCGCTTTGCGCAGGGCGCCACGGTCAGACACTGTGGCGGGATTCGATTCAGCCGGGCTGAAAGCGGGTTCGGTGAACACAGCCTCGGGGATATCGGCGCGCAAGGGTTCCAGCAGGGCAAGCTCCGCCTCCGACGGCATCCCCTCGGCCTGCATGTTCGAGTTTTCCCAGAAACTGTCTGTGCGGCTGTAAATGCCGTAAAACAGGCTTTCATTGGCCCATTCGAAATTGAAAGCCATCCCGATTGCCTGCCGCACACGCGCATCCTCGAACACCGGACGGCGCAGGTTGAACCAGAACCCCTGCGTTCCCGCAGGGCGGCCATCGGGCAAGGTTTCGACCTTCACCGCACCGCTTTGCACGGCCGGAAACTCATAACCCGTAGCCCAAAGCAGGGACATGAACTCCTCGCGGTACATGTAGGCGCCGCCCTTGAACGCCTCGAACGCGGTGGTGTAGTCGGCGAAATACTCGATTTGCAGGATATCGAAATTGTTCTGCCCGACATTCACGTTCAGATCGCGCGCCCAGTAATCATCGCGCCTTTTGTAGCTGACAGACCGCCCTGCATCGACGCGGTCGAGCAGATAGGCTCCGGAACCCAGCGGTGGCTCCAGAGTAGACTCTGCAAAATCACGATCCTCGTAATAGGCGCGCGAAAAAATCGGCAGACCTGCCGCACTCATCGGAAGCTCGCGCAAGGCACCGTCTGCATTGAAGGTGAACTTGACCGTATGGTCATCAAGTGCCTCGACCGATTTGAAATCGTTGAACAGCACACGATAGGCGGGCCGTCCCTGATTGCGCAGCGCTTCATAGCTGAAGACGACATCATGCGCCGTGACGGGTGTCCCGTCGGAAAATTCCGCCTCAGGCCGCATGTGGAATATCGCCCATTCGCGGTTTTCAGGATATTCGATCGTATGGGCGACAAGGCCATACATGGCGTCCGGTTCGTCCAGCGATCCGGTCATCAATGTGTCGTAGAATACAGTCGACAGGGAGGCCGCATTTCCGCGCAGGATGTAGGGTGTCAGACTGTCGAATGTGCCAAAGGCCCATGTCGAAAAAGTGCCCCCCTTGGGAGCGTCGGGGTTCACGTAATCGAAATGCGCGAAACCTTCGGGATATTTCAGGTCTCCGAATGTCGAGATGCCATGCGCCCGTATGATATTTTCACCCGTCTGCTGCGCCTTCAGCGGAACGGTTGAGGCAAGCAGAACGAAAAGTACCGTACCGATGGACATGAGGGCATGTTTCAACAGGACTGGCCCGGATAGGGCGGTGCGCGCGGCGGCGCTGTTGCGTGGCCCGTTCAAGTGCTCATCCTCCTGCTGATCTGGCCGGTGCGGTCCGGCGCTTGACTTGATGTAAGCTAAATGGCGGATGGGGCCACATTCAAGTTGAGATTAGGTGATCTTTGCGTGATCACGGCATTGCGTTTGATGATGCCCAAGAAAAAACCGCCCATGCAATGCATGGACGGCTTTCTCACGGCGGTTATTTCACGGATCAGTTGTCAACCGAATCCAGGTAGGCGATCAGGTCTGCACGCTCCTGCACGTTGCGGATACCGGCGAAAGCCATCGAGGTACCGGCCGCATAACCGCGCGGGTTCTCGATGAAGGCGGACAGGTTTTCAGCCGTCCAGACATTGTCTGCGTTCAGTGCGCCGGAATACCCGAAGCCGTCTACCGCACCTACGGGGCGGCCAACGACACCGTAAAGATGCGGGCCGGTTCCGTTCGCGCCGTCTTCCAGCTTGTGGCAGGCGGCGCATTTGTTGAAGGCGCGTGCACCACGGCCCAGATCGGCAGAGGCAAGCAATTCCTCGAAGGGCACTTCCACCTCAACTGCCTCGGCGACTTCTTCTTCACCGGTATCAATGACATAGGCTTGCTCGACATCACCGTAACCGCCACCCATGTGGTAAAGTTCTTCCGCGCCCCATTTGGCCAGCAGGAAAATCAGCAATGCACCGCAAAGGGCACCCAGAGTCTTGGTAAAGGTCATCGTATCAAGCATGTGTCGCCCGCCCGTTGAATCGGTTTAATTACGTATGTGTCCTGCGGGTATCTATTGCTTCCCCTTCTGGCTGGCAAGATATAGTTACCGCGACGAAACGCCCAGATTGGCAAAAATGAAGCGTATTTGACGGGAAATGATTGCATGACGAACCGTATCGCCTTTCAGGGAGACCTTGGCGCCTATTCGCACGAAGCCTGTGTTGCCGCCCGTCCGGACATGGAAGCGCTACCCTGCCGCACCTTCGAGGATGTGATCGAGACTGTGCGCGCGGGTCGCGCTGATATGGCGATGCTGCCCGTGGAAAACTCGACCTACGGGCGGGTCGCGGACATCCACCGCCTTTTGCCGGAATCAGGCCTGCATATCGTAGACGAGGTCTTTGTCCGGGTGCGGATCTGCCTGATGGCGCGTCCGGGAACGAAACTCGGGGATATCCGCAAGGTACGGGCGCATCTGGTGCTGATCCCGCAGGCGCGCGCGTTTCTTGAGGCGCACAATATCAGCGCCGAGGCCGCTGCCGACAGCGCAGGTGCGGCGGCTGAACTGGCACGGGGCGGGCCGCCCGATCAGGCGGTGCTTGCCAGCGAACTGGCGGCGCAAATTCACGGGCTGGAGGTGCTGGCCCGCGACATCGAGGATCACGGCCACAACACAACCCGCTTTTTGCTGATGGCACCGCAGGCCGATCTCAACCGCCGCTCCGATCACATGATGACGACCTTCGTGTTTCAGGTCCGCAACATTCCCGCAGCGCTTTACAAGGCGATGGGCGGCTTTGCCACGAACAGCGTGAACATGACGAAGCTGGAAAGCTACATGGTCGGCGGTTCGTTTACCGCGACCCAGTTCTACGCCGATATCGAGGGCCATCCCGAGGATGCGAATGTCACGCTGGCGCTGGAGGAACTGGGCTATTTCACGACGGAGCTGAGTATTCTCGGCGTCTATCCGGCGGACCCCAAAAGGTTCTGATGGCACTGGTTCGAGGTGTAGGGGTTCGTCAGTCTGGCAAGGCCAAGGCGCTATCGGGTCGCTGACGGAAATACCAAAGACAAGCCGGAGGGATCGCCTCAGCCAGCCCGCCTTAGCCGCTCTTCAATATCGCGGGCATAGTCTGCCATCCGCAGATTGAATTTCTTGGTCAGATTGCTGCGCGCCAGTTTGAGCGATTGCACCAGCAGACGGGCGGGGATGCTGTTCGGTTTCAGGTTCAGATCAATGCTCAAACGCGTACGCGCAGGCGACAGGGCCACCAGATCGATCAGCAACACCGTTTCAAGGCCCTGCGCGACGGAATAGAAACGCATGGTGTTCGGGGGTGAGTAGGTCGTCATCTCGATATTCAAATGACGCTGTCGCCCCCGCGCCATGAAATCGGCGGACCAACGCATGCCAGGCCCTTTCTTGAGAAGAGAGTCGGTGCGCTGCACTTCGGCACCACGCCGGAGGGCCGCGCGCTCGAGCGTTTCGAAATCGCTGACCTGCGCGAAAACCTTCTCGATCGGTGCCTCTATATCTTCCTTGGCCGAAAACTTCATAGGGTCTCACTCATAAACAAAACCATCAAAACCAAAGCATCTTGTGCAGACGGCTCGTGAACTACCGGACCGAAGAAATGCTCTTGCACGCCGCATCCGTCCTCATATGACCACATATGCATCTCAATCAAGCCGATCCGCTAACCAATTATTAAGAATAAACTGGGCTATGGCACCCCGGCGGGCTGGCAAGATCCTTGGATGGCGTCCTGCCGAGACCTCCAGCATCTCGTCCCGGGTGACCCAGATCGCATCCTCGATCTCGACAGGGTCTATCGTGATCTCGCGGCTGAGCGCCTCACCATGGCATCCCATCATCAGCGATGAGGGAAACGGCCACGGCTGGCTGGCCAGATAACTGACCTGCCCGACGCGCACGCCTGCCTCTTCCCAGACTTCGCGCCGCACAGCCGCCTCTATCGTCTCGCCGGGTTCGATGAAGCCCGCGAGCAGGGAATACATCCCCTCGGGCCAGCCCGGCGAGCGGCCCATCAGCACAGAGTTTCCATGTGTGATCAGCATGATGACCACCGGATCGGTGCGGGGAAAGTGATGCGCGCCGCAGGCGGGGCAATCGCGCTGCCATCCGGCTTTGGAGACCTCGCTGCGCGCGCCGCATACGGCGCAAAAGCCGTGGGTCGCATGCCAGTTCAGCAAAGCCCGCGCACTGGCTGCCAGTTCGGCATCGCGCGGAGTGATCCGTGTCATCACCGCGCGCAACTCGGCAAAGCGCTGAGTCTGCGGCAAGGCCGGATGGTGCTGCTCGCTGCGATCCAGAAAACTGTTCAGATTGGCGCTGTCGTCATCCGTTGGTGACCACGCCGAAAGATCGTGGGCAAAAACCGCAGCCCCGTCCTCACGACCGAGGAAGAACGGCTGCGGCGCGGTTTCCTTCAGCACCGGGTGATCGAGTTGCAACCGGACAAGTTCGCGCCCGTCTGGACCATCGCCCAGCAACGGCTTGCCGCGCCAGAAAAGGACCGCGCGGCTGGCCGGGTCCGTTCTGGCATGTGCCAGCGCAGCCGGATCGCCGCGCCATTCAGCCGCCCTGTCCAGCGCCGATCCGCCAAAGGTGACCGTCTCCGCTATCTTCATCCGCCCTGCGCCTCTCGAAGGATCGTTGCCGACCCGTGACAAAACTTTGGGCAGTTTTGACACCGCATTGGCGGGAATGCAAAGCCCGCCACCGCCTGTGGCTGTTTTTCTCTTTCAGGTAGCATTCTCTTTCTGTATTCTGCTCTTGGCTTATTTTTCCAGTCGTGTGAGCATTCTGCTTTGCATTTGTGGGGCGGCGCATCGGGTGTTTGTGGTGACGCGTGAGTGATTTGAAACAGCCCTTGGTGCCCCGCTGGTCCGGGACCGTGGAATCCGCGCTGGAACTGCGCCTTTTGCAAACCACTGATCTGCATGCCCATATTCTGGCATTCGATTATCTGTCCGACCGCGCGGCGGACACGAACGGCCTGTCACGATTGGCAGACGTGATCCGCACGGCGCGGGCGGAGTGTCAGAACACCCTCCTGCTGGACACGGGCGACATGCTGCAAGGCAATCCGCTGGGTGACGTCTATGCCAGCCAGGTGCCATGGCGGAAAGGCCAGACCCATCCGGTGATCGCCGTGATGAACAGCCTCGGCTATGACGCCGGGACGCTGGGAAACCATGATTTCAATTTCGGGTTGGACTTTCTGGAGCATGCCCTGTCCAACGCCGCGTTCGAACTTGTCTGCGCCAATGCCGCCCTGCACCTAGGTGCGCGGCCCTGCGATGACCGGACATTACTGCCGCCATGGACGATCCTGAAACGGCGGATGCACGACAGGAACGGGGTCTGTCATGACCTGCGCATCGGTGTGATCGGGCTGTTGCCGCCGCAGATCGACATCTGGGACCGCGCGCATCTGAAAGGGCGGCTGCACACGCGCGATATGGTGGAGACAACACAGGCCTATCTGCCGCAACTCCGCAGCGCGGGGGCAGATATCGTTGTGGTGCTCACTCATTCCGGCATTTCTCCCGACAATGGACAACACCGGATGGAGAACGCCGCCCTGTCTCTTGCCGCTCTGCCCGGAGTGGATGCCATCCTGTGTGGGCACCAGCATCGGCTTTTTCCCGGACCAGCTTTCGCTGGAATCGAAGGGGTCGATACGCAAGCAGGCACGCTGCATGGCAAACCTGCGGTGATGGCGGGGTTCTGGGGGTCGCATCTCGGGATCATCGATCTGACCCTGCGGCGCGACGAAGGTGGCTGGAAGGTCAGCGACCACAGGGTCCAGTTGCGGCAGGCCGGCCATCACCACACCGCCCTTTCGATGCCGAGCGACACCCTTTCCGATATCGATGAATCCACCATTCGGAAACTGGTGCGCCGGACGCAAGCGCGCACGCGGCGCCATCTAGACCGGCCTGTCGGCCATAGCAGCAAGCCGTTGCATTCCTATTTCGCCATCGTGGCCGACGATCCGTCGATTCAGCTTGTGGCGGCGGCACAGCACGAGCAGATCGCGATCTGGCTGCAAGACCGCCCCGAGCGAAGCATCCCGCTGCTGTCTGCCGTCTCGCCGTTCAAGACGGGCGGCATCGAAGGGCCGGACCACTTCACCCAGGTGCCCGCCGGACCGCTGCGGCATCGCAGTCTGGCGGGGCTTTATCACTTTCCCAACACGCTCTGCGCGGTGCAGGTGACGGGCGCGGCTTTGCACGAATGGCTGGAACATGCCGCCGGTCAATTCAACCGGATCATCCCCGGACAGCAGGACCAGCCTTTGCGCGATCCCGACTTTCCCAGTTACAATTTCGATGTGATCTGCGGCCTGCGCTACGTGATCGACCCGACCCAGCCACCACGTTATGCGCCCGACGGGAAACTGCTGAACCCGGATGCAAGGCGGGTACGCGACATCTCCTATCAGGCAAGGCCCGTCCTGCCGGACCAGTGGTTCATTGTCGCCACGAACAGCTACCGTGCCGGTGGCGGGGGTGGTTTCACAACGCAGGTTGCGATGCAGGAGGTCGCGCTGCCCGTCCGTGTCCAGATCCACGAGGTTCTCGCAGGCTACGTCTCCCGCCGCGTCTCGATCACGCCCGAGGCCAAGCCTGTCTGGCGCTTTGCCGCCTGTCCCGGCACATCCGTTGTGTTCGACAGCGCGCCTGCGGCTGCGGAAATCCTTCCGGACCAGCCGGATCTCCGGATCGAGGCGCTCGGCCCGGCTCCGGGTGGTTTTACGCGGTTTCGTCTTTATCTATGAACGCGGGCGTGACACCCGAACGTGCGGATCGTTTGTGAGCGGGCATAAAGGGTGTCATCATGGCCGGATAAACGGCGCTGCTTCCGGCCAACCCACCTTGCGAATCCTGAAACTGCGGCCTATATGGGCGGTGAGAGGTTGGCGCGGGCAGGCACCTCGCCAACCCGGTCAGGTCCGGAAGGAAGCAGCCGTAACGAGCCTCGCTTGGGTCGTTGTCCAGCCTCTCACCTTAATCCGTCCCATCCGGCATGCGTGGCGCGCCCCTTGCGCGGGCCTTGAAAACAGGCCAAGCATTCAGGCTGATCCTGCTTTGACATGAAAGGCCGCGATGCCTGTCGATACCCCCCTTGACGAAGGCAATGGCCCGGTTCTGACACTGGCCGATCTGGGCTGGTCAGAGCATTTTGCAACCCAGTGCGGAAAGGACGATGCCGCTTTTGTTCCGATGCGGGTCTGTTCCGTGCAGCGCACAACCGCAACGGGGCTTGGACCGGATGGCGAGCGCCCGCTCGGCTATCCACCGGAACTGCGGGCTGGCAAACTGGCTGTCGGGGACTGGGTGCTAGTCGAGCCGGACACCGGACGGATCGCGCGTGTTCTGGAACGGGTCTCTGTGCTCAGCAGACGCGCCGCCGGGATCGAGGCGAAACCGCAACTGCTGGCGGCGAATGTCGATACCTTGTTCATCACCACCTCCTGCAACGCGGATTTCAATCCTGCACGGCTGGAACGCTACATGGTTCTGGCACTTGATGCGGGGGTGGAGCCGGTGATCATGCTGACAAAGACAGACCAGACCGACGATCCCGAGAGCTATGTCGCGCAGGCCCGCGCCTTGTCGGACAAAGTGGCCGGCGTGATCGCATTGAATGCCAAGGACCCCGCACAGGTCGCACAAGTGTCGCAATGGTGCGGGCCGGGCCGCACGGTAGCCTTTGTCGGCTCTTCGGGCGTCGGAAAATCAACGTTGATCAATGCGCTGACGGGCGGCGGGCAGGCCACTGCGGCGATGCGGCAGGATGATGCCAAGGGCCGCCACACCACAACCGCCAGATCGCTGCATCTGATGGCGGGTGAAGGCTTGGTCATCGACATGCCGGGCATGCGGGAGTTGGGTCTGCACGACGTGTCAGGCGGAATCGACGAGTTGTTCGGCGACATCACGGCCCTGACGGAACAATGCAAATTCCGCGACTGCAACCACGTGGCAGAACCCGGCTGCGCGGTGCAGGCCGCTGTCGCCGCAGGCGCGCTTGATCCCGCGCGTCTGGACCGGTGGCGCAAGCTGAAATCCGAGGATGCGCTCAACAGCACCTCGATGACCGTCAGCCGCCGCAGGGCGCGCGCGCTTGGCAAGGCGCATCAGGCGGCCCAGACCGCCAACCGCAAGACCAAAGGGGCTACGACAGGCAAACAGCCGCGCAAGAAGTAGTGTCCGCGCGCCACAGGCAATGCGGTAGCGACAGGCAGCTATGCGGGAGGAGCGGGCATTGCAGCGTGCAACCCCGCCCGGAACAGCCGCTTAGCGGCCCGGGCGGCGCAAGGCCCATGTCATCTGGGCTTCGGTCTCGATCGCACAGGGGCGCACCCCTCTGAGGCGTTTCAGGGCAGGCTCCGCCGCCTCGCCCGCCTCGATCATCAGTCGTAGCGCGACCATCCCCGAACGGCCGCAGCCACCCTTGCAATGGATCAGCACACGGCCACCCCCGGCAAGCGCCTTGCGGGCATAGGCGCTCACCTCCGGCCAACCCTTGTCCACCTCCGGTTCCGGCACGCTGAAATCCGCAATCGGAAAATGCACCCAGCGCGCCCCGCGCTCCTGCATATCCTGCCCCAGACCTTCCACGCCATGCGCGACCATTTCGGACCGCGGCGTCAGGGTGATGACGAGAGCAGGCCGCCATTCACGCATATGCCCGAGATCCTCGGCATAATTACCGCCTCCGCCGGGCATGGGAGCGATGGCCAGAATTCCGCCCGCAACAGGCAGAGCATGGATCACCAGACCGCTCATTTCACAGCACACGTGCCAGACAGGCACCTGCCTTTGCGGTACGGTTTTCCCGCCTATCGCTGATACACATCGTCGTTTCCCCCCGGAACCCAGCCTGACCTCACAAGGTTACACCAATGACGAACATGGAAAAGCCCGTATACACCCAGCCGACGACTGGACGCCGCGCAGCCGATTGCCTAGGTTGGGGTCTGATCCGCAATCCCGAGGCAGCATGACCCAGACCCCAGCCACCGGCTACCGCGTTCTGGCCCGCAAATACAGGCCCGAAACCTTCGCCGATCTGGTCGGACAGGACGCGATGGTGCGTACCTTGCGAAATGCTTTCGCTGCGGACAGGATCGCGCAAGCCTTCATCATGACGGGCATCCGTGGCACCGGCAAGACGACAACAGCGCGGATCATTGCCAAGGGCATGAACTGCATCGGTCCCGATGGCACGGGCGGCCCGACCACCGATCCTTGCGGGCAATGCGAGCATTGCACCGCGATCATGGAAGGCCGCCATGTCGATGTTATGGAGATGGACGCCGCCTCCCGCACCGGCGTGGGCGACATCCGCGAGATCATCGAGAGCGTGCATTATCGCGCGGCCTCGGCCCGCTACAAGATCTACATCATCGACGAGGTGCACATGCTCTCGACCAGCGCGTTCAACGCGCTGCTCAAGACGCTGGAAGAACCGCCCGAACATGTGAAATTCATCTTCGCCACCACGGAAATCCGCAAGGTTCCCGTCACCGTCCTGTCGCGCTGCCAGCGATTCGACCTACGCCGGATCGAACCGGAGGTGATGATCGCGCTGCTGCAAAAGATCGCCGGCGCCGAAGGGGCAACCATCACCGATGACGCGCTGGCGCTGATCACGCGGGCCGCCGAAGGCTCTGCCCGCGATGCAACATCGCTGCTGGATCAGGCGATCAGCCACGGTGCGGGCGAAACCACGGCCGATCAGGTGCGCGCCATGCTGGGGTTGGCCGACAGGGGCCGCGTGCTGGACCTGTTCGACATGATCATGCGCGGCGACGCAGGCGGCGCGCTGGCCGAGCTGGGTGCGCAATATGCCGACGGAGCCGATCCGATGGCCGTGCTGCGCGATCTGGCCGAGGTGACGCATTGGATCTCCGTGGTCAAGATCACGCCGGACGCCTCTGAGGACCCGACAGTCGGCCCGGACGAGCGCGCCCGCGGCCAGACGATGGCGTCAGGACTGCCGCTGCGCGCACTGGCGCGGATGTGGCAGATGCTGCTCAAGGCGCTGGACGAGGTGGCGCAGGCCCCCAATGCGATGATGGCCGCCGAGATGGCCGTGATCCGCCTGACCCATGTGGCCGACCTGCCCGCGCCCGAAGAACTTGTCCGCAAACTGCCGGACCTGCCCCTGCCCGGCCCCGGAGATGGCCCATCCGGTGGCGGTGGCATGGCGACCAACGGCACGTCTGCCGGAGCGCAGGCCGGCGGTCAGGTCAGGCTACATGGCGTGGCGCGGTCCGGTGGCGGATCATCAGGTGGCGGCGGCACCGTTCAGGCCCTTGCGCTGGACGCGGATCAGGCTCTGGCGCGCTATCCGACCTTCGACCATGTCGTCGATCTCATCCGCGCCAATCGCGATGTCAAACTGCTGGTCGAGGTCGAAACCGGCCTGCGGCTGTCCGCTTACCGTCCCGGCAGGATCGAATTTGTCCCCTCAGAGAATGCAGCAGGCGATCTGGCCCAACGGCTGGGCCAGCGGCTGCAACTCTGGACCGGCAACCGCTGGGCTGTCAGCCTTGTCAACGAAGGCGGTGCCCCAACAATCGCAGAGGCGCGGGACGCGAGCGAGGCAGAGCTCAAGGCGCAGGCCACAGCGCATCCGATGGTGCAGGCCGTGTTGAACGCCTTTCCCAAGGCCCGCATCACCGAGATCCGCACACCCGACAAACTGGCCGCCGAGGCAGAGGCGCAGGCCCTGCCCGAGGTTGAAGATGAATGGGACCCGTTCGAAGATGACTGAACGGTCCGCAACCCTATCAAGCACAAAAGGAATGACAGCATGCTCAAAGGACTAGGCGGACTTGGCGATATGGCCAAGATGATGAAAGCCGCGCAGGATATGCAGCAGAAGATGGCGGAGTTGCAGGAAGAAATGCAGCAGATGACCGTCACGGGCGAATCCGGTGCCGGTCTGGTCAAGGCGACCTGCACGGTAAAAGGCGAACTCAAAGGGCTGGAAATCGACCCCTCGATCTTCAATCCGGAGGAAAAGGAAGTGGTCGAGGACCTCATCCTCGCCGCGATCAAGGATGCGCAGGGCAAGGCCTCCGAGAAGGCACAGGCGGAAATGGCCAAGCTGACCGAGGGGATGGGCCTGCCAAAGGATATGAAGCTGCCGTTCTGAACGGGATGGCCTTTGGCCTTCACCGTTCTTCAAATACTCGTTTTCACCCTGTCAGCAGACCGGACACCCCAGCATGAGCGCGACGCGCGAGATTGATGCCCTGATCGATATGATGGCCAAGCTGCCGGGGCTTGGCCCGCGCTCGGCGCGGCGGGCGGTGCTGCATCTGATCCGCAAGCGCAGCCTGTTGATGTCGCCGCTTGGGGATCTGATGCAGAAAGTCTCGGCCTCGGCGCGCGAATGCCTGAACTGCGGAAATATCGGAACAGCGGATATCTGCGATATCTGCGCGTCGGACAAGCGGGCCAATGGCATGATCTGCGTGGTGGAGGATGTGGCCGATCTCTGGGCGCTGGAACGCTCCGGCGTCTTCAAAGGGCGGTATCACGTGCTCGGCGGCACCCTGTCGGCGCTGGATCAGGTGGGGCCGGACCAGCTTCGCATCCCGCGTCTGATCGACAGGGTGGAGAGCGAAGGCGTGACGGAGGTGATCCTTGCGCTGAACGCCACGGTCGACGGACAGACGACGGCGCATTACATCGCGGACCAGCTTGAGGGGCGGGTCAGCCTGACCTCGCTGGCGCAGGGTGTGCCGATCGGCGGAGAACTGGACTATCTGGATGACGGCACGATCACCGCGGCGCTGAATGCACGGCGCAAGGTCTAGCGCATCCCGGCACGGCGCGCCCGTGCGAAGGCGGTGTGCAGTGGATATTTCAGGCAATCAGAAGCACAGGTTTCGCGCAGTAAACAAGCGCGGGATCAAGCGCTATGGGCCGCTCCCTATGCAGGGGTCCAAGGACAGCCCGGGACGTCACCCGGACTGCCTGGAAATTCAGGACATACGGGCTTCAGCGGCGCCCGTTATCCTCTTCATCCTCGTCATCGTCGTTGTCCGGAAGATTGAAGAAGTTGTCCGCGTCGTATTTCGTCTCGGGCTTGTCTTCCTCGTCATCGGGACGCAGCGTGAAGCTTTCCAGCCCTTCGATTGCCGTCGGCATGCGGGGCGCATCTTCCATCCCGAGGGACTGCTCGGTGCTGACCAGCTTGCGCCGCTCGTCATCGCTCATCACCACACCTTCAGAGGCGCGCTTGGCAGCGGCCTTTTGCACGATTGTGTCAAGCTCGGACTGTTTGCACAGGCCCAGTGCCACCGGATCGATCGGCGAAATATTTGCGATGTTCCAATGGGTCCGCTCGCGAATCGCCTGGATCGTCGGCTTGGTCGTGCCGACCAGCTTGCCGATCTGTCCATCGGTCAATTCGGGGTGGAATTTCACCAGCCAGTAGATTGCGGCAGGCCGGTCCTGACGCTTGCTGAGCGGCGTGTAGCGCGGACCACGACGGGTCTCCTCGCCCACCGCGGCGGGGTTGAACTTGAGCTTCAGCTTGTGCATCGGGTCTTTCTGACCCTTCTCGATATCTTCCTGCGTGAGCTGATTGTTGGCAACGGGATCAAACCCTTTGACGCCGGCAGCGACATCGCCATCGGCAATTCCCTGCACTTCAAGCTCGTGCATACCGGTGAAATCTGCGATCTGCTTGAAGGTCAACGTGGTGTTGTCCACCAGCCAGACGGCGGTTGCTCTGGCCATGATCGGCTTGGTCATGTCATCATCTCCTTGACCCGAATTCGACCCCGGCCGGCAAAACTTTCCCGCCGCCTGAAAAGGCTGCCCTGTGCGGGGCGGGTTACCGTTGTCGGGGAACTTGACGTTTCTATACTGGAGATGCCGCGCCATGAAAAGCCCGAATAGAATCCCCTACCCCCGCAGCACGTCAGGACGCCTTTTGCCCGGCGTCGACCGCATGACGATACGCCGCCTGATCATGGTGGCAGCATTGGTCCTTTGCAGCCCGATCCTGACGGCCGCAAACGCAAGCGCCGAGGAGAACCGCGCGGGCACGTTCGATTACTACGTGCTGGCGCTTAGCTGGTCACCCAACTGGTGCGCTTTGGAAGGTGATGCGCGCGAGTCGCCGCAATGCCGCCGTGGCACCGGTTTCGGCTGGGTGCTGCACGGGCTATGGCCGCAGTACCATCGCGGCTGGCCCAGCTATTGCCGCACGCTCGAGCCGCAGCCGACACGGGCGATGACAGAGGATATGGCCGATATCATGGGAACGCCCGGACTCGCCTGGCACCAGTGGCGCAAACACGGCGTCTGCAGCGGATTGTCGGCACGCGCCTATTTCGATTTGTCACGGCAGGCCTATGACAGCGTCACGAGACCCGCAGTCCTGCGACAGCTGGACCGGCCTGTGCGTCTGCCAGCCAGCCTGATCGAAGAGGCGTTCTTGAGAGAGAATCCGGATATCTCGCACGACATGCTGACGGTGACCTGCCGCGACGGGCGGATCCAGGAGGCCCGGATCTGTCTGTCGAAAGATCTCGCGCCCGTCCCTTGCGGCCGCGACGTGATACGCGACTGTGCCCTGAAGGATGCGCTTTTCGCACCCTTGCGCTGACGGTTTGACGGATCGATCCTGAACACCGTACCGGCAGCAGAGAAATCTCTAAACAGGGCTTTACCTTAGCGGGGTAAAGCCCTGTTCAATTCACGGCCTGCAAAGAGATCGAACGGACTCAGACCAAAAGATCGTCCGGCGACACACCCGATGTCACGGCCTGTTTGAACCATGCGGGCTGACGTCCCTTGCCTGTCCAGGTAATGCCGGCATCTTCAGGATGGCGGTACTTTGGGGCAGCCGGTTTGCGCTTGCCCTTGGCTTGCGGTGCGCCGGTCAATTCAGAAAGGCTGAAACCCATTTCCTTTGCTTTCGCCTCAAGCGCAGCCAAAGCCTGATTCTTCTGGCGGTCCTCGAAACTCTCGATCGCCTTCGTAACTTTCTTTTGCAGAGCTTTCAGCTCACTCAGCGACATATCATCAAGATCAATTTTGGTCATAGGAGATATTTCCATCCATCACACTTTCTTCAACGGGACCAATTCCCAACCATACTGCGGCCTGGCCTCGCAAAAATTCACATAGCCATGGACAATATAATTGCGACCTTTAAACAAAAAATAGTTTTTTGGGAATAGAGAAAATTAAGTGCAGTCTAAATACTCTATTCGTTAATTTTTCGCATCCCTCGCTCCAAATTTAGCGGGATAGCTGAACCGGAGCACGCAAACACAATCAGAGATCACAACCAGGTATCTCGTGTTCCGTTTCGGAAACACAAAAGGGAGGCGCAATGCCTCCCTTTCATCCTCAAGCCATGAAAGACATCATCACGGTTGGAGAATTGTACTTCCCGTGGTTTTACGCGCCTCCAGCGCCTGATGTGCGGCGGCAACCTCGGCCAGTGGAAAACGCTGATCAATACGAATGGATATGTCCCCCGACTGCACTTTCGAAAAAAGATGCCCCGCCATTGACTGGCATGTTGAATGGTCACCGATATGCGTGAAGATTGTCGGACGTGTCAGTTTCAACGAGCCTTTTGCTCCTAGAATACCCAGATCAAAAGGCGGCACTTTACCGGATGCATTGCCAAAGGAGATCATCATCCCCAGAGGGCGCAAACTGTCGAGCGATCCCATAAAAGTATCCTTGCCAACCGCATCCATCACCGCATCAACGCCTTTACCGTCGGTCAACTCGCGCACTTTCGCCGCGAAATCACCCTCGCGGTAATTGAGGCAATGTGTGGCACCATGATCAAGCGCAAGCTGGCATTTCTCATCCGTGCCAGCGGTGCCGATCAGCGTGATCCCTTCCGAACGCGCCCATTGGCAGGCAATCAATCCAACCCCGCCTGCTGCGGCATGAAACAGAACGGTATCCCCGCGCGTCAGGGGCACGGTGCGGTGGAACAGGTATTCCACCGTCATACCCTTCAACATCATGGCGGCGCCCTGCTCGAAGGAAATACCGTCCGGCAACGCGCAGACCTGTGCCGCGGGCATTACCCGCGCCTCCGAATAGGCGCCGGGCGGTTGCGACGTATAGGCCGCGCGGTCACCTTCCTTGAGATGGGTCACCCCCTCGCCCACCGCCTCGATCACGCCCGCAGCCTCCATGCCCAGCGCATGCGGCAGGGCCAGCGGGTAAATCCCTGTGCGCTGATAGACGTCGATGAAATTCAGCCCGCAGGCATGATGCCTGATCCGCACCTCGCCCGGTCCGGGCTCACCCAGGGGGCGATCTTCCAGCTTCATGTTTTCCGGGCCACCGAATGCGTCGATCACCACTGTTTTTGCCATGGTAGTCATGGTTGTTCCTCTTCCCTCAGGTCTGTTGATATGTGACGTGCCGTGAAGGTCACGCCACCTTGAGTACGATTTTTCCGATATGGCCGCTGGCTTCCATCCGCGCATGCGCGGCGGCGGCCTCTTCCAGAGGGAATTCGCTGTCCATCACGGGCGCGATACGGCCCGCATCCAGCAGGGGCCAAACCTCGGACAGGAGGGCTTCGGCGATACGCGCCTTGGCCAGATCGCTTTGCGGGCGCAACGTGCTGCCCGTCATGGTCAGACGGCGGCGCATGAGATCGCTGAAGTTCACCTCGACCTTCGCGCCTTGCAGAAAGGCGATCTGCACAAGCCGCCCGTCATCGGCCAGCGCACGGAAATTGCGCGGAATATAGAGGCCCCCCACCATGTCGAGGATCAGATCGGCACCGCC
This sequence comes from Paracoccaceae bacterium, assembly GCA_024636555.1. Lineage (GTDB taxonomy): Bacteria > Pseudomonadota > Alphaproteobacteria > Rhodobacterales > Rhodobacteraceae > Seohaeicola. The sequence goes on from JAGXGW010000004.1 coordinate 24,868, forward strand.
TTCAGCGCGCATGATCTCTACGAAATCCTCTTCGCTGTAGATGATCGCGCGCTCTGAACCCAGATCGGCGCAGGCCTGCGCCTTCGCGGCAGAGCCGACCGTGACGAAAACCCGCGCCCCGAACTCTCGCGCCAACTGGATCGCCGTGGTGCCAATCCCGCTGGAGCCGCCATGGATCAGAACCCGCTCACCCGCTTTCAGAGCGCCGCGCTGGAACACATTGGACCAGACGGTAAAGAATGTCTCGGGCAGGCAGGCCGCCTGTTTCATATCCATGCCCTTTGGCACCGGCAGACAATGGGCGGCAGGCGTCGCCACATATTCGGCATAGCCGCCACCCGGCAGCAACGCGCAGACCTGATCCCCGACAGCGAGACCGCTGACGCCTTCACCAAGCGCCACAACCTCGCCCGCGCCCTCGAGCCCCGGCAGATCGCTGGCCGTGGGTGGCGGCGCATACATCCCGGCACGCTGCAGCGCATCGGGGCGGTTGACCCCTGCATAGGCCAATTTCAGGACGACCTGACCAGCAGCGGGCTCAGGCACCGGCCGCGTGCATGGTTTGAGCACCTCGGGGCCGCCCGGCTCCGAGATTTCGACAGCGCGCATCGTTTGGGTCATTATGTCTTCCTTCATTCCTTGGGGCTGCCGCTCCACTTTCCGGGCCAGCGTCCCTCGGGACCAGACTGGCCCGGCGCACGGACCTTGCCGAGAACAGCCATCGGACCGGCCAGAACCGCGCTGAGAACCTTGTTGTCGCGCACGCCCGCTTTGAGTTTCTCGAACCGCATCACATCGTCGATGCGCCGGTCAAGAAACGCCCAGCTTGCCTGATGGTCAAGCGAATCATCGCCCAACCAGAACAATAGTGTCGAGCCGTAGACGCCTGACAGCGTGGCCCGCTTCGTGTACCAGTTGATATCGTCCGAGCTGTCGCCCAAAGCGGTCCATATCTTGTCGCAGGTATTCCAGATCGCGCGCGCCCCGTCCGGCGCATAGTTCGGCAGCGAGAACAGGGTGGTGCCGCGGCGCACCACTTCCTTGTCTTCCACCGCTTCCAGCCTGTAGCGCACCGCCAGCGCCACACGGTCACGATAGCGCAGCGAGGCCAAGTCGGTTTCGGCCAGCCGCGCCAGCATTTGTGCATCCGCACGCTGGTGATAGGCCAGCGCCAGATCGACCGCGCCGCGCGGACATGCGGCGCGCGCCACCGTGCGGTCAATACCGGAATCCCGGATGGCGGCGGCAAACGTCGCCTCGGACCAGCCGTCAAACGGCACATGGCTCAGGGACGCATCCAGCAGCCGCTCTTTCACATCTATGTCGGTCATCAGGTGTTCCTTCCTGTCCGATTGGCCCGTCAGGTTGTGCCGGGCTTACCCTAGACATGTAGAGCGCGCTTTGCTATACGGCCAGTTCCTGCAAATTCTTGCAACTCAAACTTAGAAAGGTGGTGAAAACCACATGCAGGTTAGTGTTCGTGACAACAATGTCGATCAGGCCCTTCGGGCTCTGAAGAAAAAGCTGCAGCGTGAAGGCGTGTTCCGCGAAATGAAG
>JAGXGW010000025.1 GCA_024636555.1 Paracoccaceae bacterium
GAGAGCAGCGGTTCGGTTCAGCTTGAAATTGGTCCGTGAGTAAAGGTGTCGCTCCTGGTTGAAATGGTTGTGAATTGACGAATGGACGGCGACAAATTTTTGCAAACTTCGCATCCGGCGGAACCGTTGCATCGCGCGCTCCCGTCGTCGAAACGGCAGATGAGAGTTCTCAGCCCTGTTGTTCTGCCAGCGGCCTGTTTCCTGCCGTGAAGCATTACCGATGACCTTCATCGCGGCACCATAGGAGCGTAGGCTATCAGTCACGATAATCTCTGGATTGCCGTATCGCTTCATTGATTTTCTGAGGAATTTCATTGCAGCCTTATGATCCCTGCGCCTGGTAACGTAACTTTCCAGCACTTCGCCTTCGTGGTCCACGGCGCGCCACAGATAGTGCATCTCGCCGTTGATCTTCACAAAAACCTCATCAAGATGCCATTGCCAGTTCGACCATGCACGCATTCGGTTGATCCGTTTTCGCCGGATCTCGGCAGCGAACATCGGACCAAATCTGTTCCACCAGAACCGCACAGTCTCGTGGCTGACATCGATCCCCCTCTCATGCAGAAGATCCTCGACATTGCGCAACGAAAGCGGGAACCGCACGTCGAGCATCACCGCCAGACGGATAATTTCGGGAGAGGTCTTGAAGTAGCGGAAGGGGCTCGGTTTTGTCATCGATGAAGGCTAGCCAGACGCCCTGCCCCGCTCAAGCAGGTTTAATCTGACACTGCCCACCGATGGGATCATCGCCCTGTTGTATCGATTTAGGATAACCATCCAAATATTTTGCGGCATATGCAACCTATGATAGAAAATAATTGTATTGTCTCATGTGACGTCAGTGTCATACAAAAATTTGTCCAACCCCGTCGCTTTGTGTAGCTGTTTGTGGCAGGGGTTCTTGGATAGGTAAAAGGTCATTCACTTAGCGTTGCGAAACTTAACCGTTTGTTTTTATTCAATAAAATAACGTTATTGGCGGAAGCGGTGGGATTCGAACCCACGGTACGGTTCCCCGCACGCTAGTTTTCAAGACTAGAGCCTTCAACCACTCGGCCACGCTTCCGACCTTTGCGTCACACTGTGCTTTCCGGCTGGGTTGCGGGATGGCTGGGTCCGTCCTGCGCGTGCCTTGTGCATTACGTGTCGCGGCTTGTAATAATCACGTTCCACGGGGTCAGTCCAGAGGTTGCGCGCCTCTTTTGCGCTCGGGCATCTGTTGCGCTGCTGTTTTCCGCGCAGCCCGGCCATCATGCCGCGCCGGTTTTTCCGGACGCTTCCGACAGTCAGCATAGGGATGCACTTTCGCGAGAGATATTGCCGAAATTGCCTCTCGTGGCGTTGCGGCGCTTTTCTTGATCGCGGGTTGCAGCTAGAATGCGCGCGACGAGCGCTGGAAACGGCTGCGGAAGGACCGGAAAACCGGCGCACCGCACAAACCGGCGCAGAGGCAGCAGGGCAAGGGGCAAGCAATGTTCAGCACGATCAAGAGCAGGGGCCGCGGATTTCGTCCGCTGGTCATCGCGGGAGCCGGCTTTCTGACGCTGGCAGGCTGCGCGGACGGCGGACCGCTGGCGTTTTTGCAGGGGCAAGGGGCCACGGAACAGGGTGCTGTCTCCAACAGATCGGTGCGGCTAGTCGAGCGCGATGTCGAGGCGCCCGATGTGTTCCAGGTCACCGAAGCGGGCCTGTGGGACGGTCGTCCCTCGCTGGGCGGGGTGTGGGTGGCGCATCCCGACGTGAAAGAGCCGGAGCGCGTGATCATCCGCAACACCGCCAACGGCAATTTCGTGATCGGCGCGCTGTTCCGGCGCGAGGTCGACACGCCCGGCCCGCGGGTGCAGGTCTCGTCGGATGCGGCCGCCACGCTGGGCATGCTCGCGGGTCAGCCCGTGCAGGTTAATGTCACGGCGCTGCGCCGTGAAGAAGTGGCTGAACCCGCCGCAGCGGAGGTGGACGGGCCGGTTGAGGCCGCAGCCGCCCCCGCCATGACCGCGCCGTCCGCCATCACCGAAAGCCGGCTGGACCCTATCAGTTCGGCAGCCGCGGCGATCGAGGCGGCACCGCAGGCCGCTCCACCAACCGCCGCAGCGCCCACACCCGCGCCACAGGCCGCAGTCATTGCACCGCAGGCGCGCCCGTCGACACTCGACAAGCCGTTCCTGCAGATCGGTATCTTCAGCGTCGAGGCCAATGCCCAGCGCGCCGCGACCGCAATGCGCAATGCGGGTATGGTGCCGGCGGTGAAGCGGCAGGAAAGTCAGGGCAAGCCGTTCTGGCGCGTCCTTGTCGGCCCTGCGGGAACCACCGCCGAACGCAGCAGCCTGCTGGCGAAAATCAAGCAAGAAGGCTTCACCGATGCCTATGCTGTCACAAACTGAAACGCCTGACCGGAGGTGACATTCCCTATGACGATGCGTTTTCCGCACGCGGCCCTGCGCCGTATTCTCGCAGCCTCGCTGATATCCACGATGGTCGTGGGCACCAGCGCACAGGCTTTCGACACGCGGGCAGGCTCTGCCTATGTGATTGACCAGAGCACCGGGACGGTGCTGCTGTCCAAGAATGCCGAAACGCCGCTGCCGCCTGCCTCCATGTCGAAGCTGATGACGCTTTACATGCTGTTCGAGGCGCTGGAGCGCGGCACGGTGACGATGGACACCACCTTTCCCGTCTCTTCGCGCGCCCGTGCGATGGGCGGTTCGACCATGTTCCTGAACGTGCAGGACCGCCCCACCGTGCGCGAACTGATCCTCGGCATCGTGGTGAATTCGGGCAATGATGCCTGTGTTGTGGTGGCGGAAGGTCTGTCCCCCACCGGCACGGAGGACGGCTTTGCCGCGCTGATGACCCAGCGGGCGCGGGAGCTTGGCATGACCGATACGGTGCTCACCAATGCCTCCGGCTGGCCGAGTCCGCAGCACCGGATGTCGATGCGCGATCTGGGCATTCTGGCCGAAAGGCTGATCGAGGATTTTCCGGATTTTTACCTCTATTTCAACGAGCGTGAATACGATTACAAGAACCGCGCCCCCGCCAACCGCTTCAACCGCAATCCGCTGTTCAGTCTGGATATCGGGGCCGACGGTCTGAAAACCGGCCACACGCAGGAGGCCGGGTTCGGCCTTGTCGGTTCGGCTGCACAGGGCAATCGCCGCGTGATTTTCGTCATCAGCGGCATGGAGACCGAGCAGATCAGGGCCGAGGAGTCAGCGGCAATCGTGAACTGGGCCTTTCGCCAGTTTGCCGAGCGCACCGTCGCCAGCGCCGGACAGGTGATCGCCGAGGCCGAAGTCTGGCGCGGGGCCCAGCCTCGCGTCGCACTTGTGCCGGAATCGGATGTCAGCATGCTGCTGCCGGCGCTGTCGAGCGACACGATCGAGGCCGAGATCGTGCATCAGGGCCCGATCAATGCGCCGGTCACACAAGGGCAGGTTCTGGGCGAGATGATCATCTCGCGTGACGGGCTTGATCCCGTGCATGTCCCGCTGGTGGCCGCGGCGAATGTGCCGCTGGGCGGGTTTGCCACGCGCGTGTTGACGACATCGCAGGTGCTGCTGGAGCGTTTCACGCAGCCGGAGCCGGCGGCGAAACCCTCCGGAGGCGAGTCTTGAACCCGCAAGGCGGGTTCATCAGCTTCGAGGGAATCGACGGGTCCGGCAAATCCACGCAGGCCCGGCTTCTGGCCGCCACCTTGCAGGCGCAGGGTCGCGATGTCGTTCTGACGCGGGAACCCGGCGGATCTGCCGGAGCCGAGGATATCCGCAAGCTTGTGCTGGAAGGTCCGCCGGACCGCTGGTCACCGGAGACCGAGATCCTGCTGTTCACCGCCGCGCGCCGCGATCATCTGGAGCGCACGATCCGGCCTGCGCTGGCTGCCGGACATATCGTGATCTGCGACCGCTTCGCCGATTCCACCCGCATGTATCAGGGCCTGCGCGGCCCCGACCTGCGCGCGATGGTCGACAAGCTGCATGATCTGATGATCGGGCAGGAGCCGGATCTGACGCTGTTGATCGACATGGACCCCGCCCTGGGTCTGGCCCGTGCCTTGGGGCGGCAAGGCAGCGAGGAACGGTTCGAGGGCTTCGGCGAGGCGCTGCAACAAAAGATGCGCGCCGGATTTCTGGACCTTGCCCGCGCCATGCCTGCCCGCATCCGCGTGATCGACGGCGCGCGCACGCCCGAACAGGTGGCGGCGGATGTAGCGCAAATCGTCAGCGTGCATCTTGAACAGCAAGCCCTAGGATCAGCACAGGCATGAGCGACGACGCCCTTCCCGAACCCGACAAACTCGACGGCGCGCCGCATCCGCGCGAGAGCGCCTCACTGTTCGGCCAGTCCGGCGCCGAGGCGGCGGTCTTGCAGGCCCATGCCTCTGGCCGGATGCACCATGCATGGCTGCTGACCGGCCCGCGCGGCGTGGGCAAGGCCACGCTGGCATGGCGCATCGCGCGCTACCTTCTGGCCACCCCGCCGGATGACGGCCCAAGCCTTCTGGACGCGCCGCCCCCTGCCCGCAGTCTGGACATGGAGGCCGATCATCCGATCAACCGCCGCTTGCGTGCCCTCTCCGAGCCGGGACTGTTCCTGCTGCGCCGTGGCCCCACCGACAAGGGCGACCGTCTGTCCAATGACATCCGCGTGGATATGGTCCGCAAACTGGCCGGCTTCCTGCAACTCAGCGCAACCGAAGGCGGCCAGCGCGTGGTGATCGTGGATTCCGCTGACGAGTTGAACACGCAAGCCGCCAATGCCTTGCTGAAAATGCTGGAGGAACCGCCCGCGCGCTGCACGTTCCTGATGATCTCGCACCAGCCGACAGGGCTTTTGCCGACGATCCGCTCGCGCTGCCGCGAATTGCGCCTGTCGCCTTTGCAGGCCGAAGACATGGCGCGTGCGCTGGCGCAGGCCGGCGTTGATATGCCCGCCGATACCGCCGCTTTGACGGAACTGTCCTCTGGCTCGGTGGGTGAGGCGATCCGCCTGATCTCGCAGGGGGGGCTCGAAATTTACGCCGAACTGGTCGCTTTGTTCGCCCGCCTGCCCGATCTGGACCGTCCGCGCGCCCTGCGGCTGGCCGAGGCGGCGGCAGCGCGCGGTGCGACCGACAGGCTGGGGCTGCTGATGGGGCTGACCGATCTGATGCTGGCGCGGCTGGCCCGCAGCGGTGCCACAGGCCGCCCCCCCTCTATCGAGGCCGCCCCCGGCGAGGCCGCGCTCATGGCGCGGCTGGCGCCCGGACCTGTCCGTGCGAGGGCTTGGGCCGACGCGGCACAGGCAATCAGCGCAAGAGCCGTTCACGGGCGGGCGGTCAACCTTGACCCTGCCTCGCTTGTCCTAGATACGGTCTTCAGGATTCAGAAAACCGCGGGCGGCTGAACCGGCCCGCAAGGCAGATCATGACCGACCAGCAGACAAGCACCATCCAGATCACCGACAGCCATTGTCACCTCGACTTTCCCGATTTCGACGGAGAGCTGGAGGCGGTGATCGCGCGCGCGCATGCCGCAGGCGTGACGCGGATGGTTACGATCTGCACCAAGGCCCGCAACGAACCCGCCGTCCGCGCCATCGCCGAGGCGCATGAGAGCGTGTTCTACGCGTTCGGCATCCATCCGATGTCCGTGGCCGAAGGGCCGCTCGTGACGCAGGAGCATCTGATGACCGTGGCCGCCCATCCCAAATGCGTGGCAATCGGTGAAACAGGGCTCGATTACCACTACACCGCCGAGAGCGCTGCGCAGCAACAGGACAGCCTGCGTATCCATATCGCCGCCGCCCGCGAGACCGGCCTGCCACTGGTCATCCATGCCCGTGCGGCGGATGACGATATGGCCCGCATCCTGACCGAGGAATACCGCAAGGGTGCCTACACTTGCGTGATGCATTGTTTTTCCTCCAGCGCGGAGCTGGCCCGCGCGGCACTCGATCTGGGGTTCTATCTGTCGATGTCCGGCATCGCGACCTTCCCCAAATCGCAGGAGCTGCGCGATATCTTCGCCGCTGCCCCGCTGGAGCGTATTCTGGTAGAGACCGACGCGCCCTATCTCGCCCCCAAGCCCTTTCGCGGCAGGCGCAACGAGCCTGCCTATACCCGTCATACCGCCGAGGTGGGTGCCCAGATTTTCGGCCTGCCGCTGGCCGATTTCGCCGCCGCCACACAGGCCAATTTCGACCGGCTCTTCACCAAGGCCGCCCGCACCGACAAGGCTGCCGCCCCATGAACGAGATGCGCTTTACCATATTGGGTTGCGGCTCTTCCGGCGGCGTTCCGCGTCTTGGCTGGCATTGGGGCGATTGCGATCCGGCCAATCCCAAGAACAACCGCCGCCGCTGCTCGATGCTGATCGAGCGGGAGGGACCGGAGGGCATCACCCGCGTGCTGATCGACACCTCCCCCGATCTGCGCGCCCAGCTTCTGGATGCTGGCGTGGGCGAGCTGGACGCTGTCGTCTATACCCACAGCCATGCCGATCACGTCCACGGGCTGGACGATCTACGCATGATCGTCTTCAACATGCGCCGCCGCCTGCCTGTCTGGGCCGATGGCGACACGCAGAACGACCTCTACTCCCGCTTCGGCTATGCTTTCATGCAACCCGCCGACAGCCCCTACCCGCCGATCCTCGACATGTTCACCATCAACGGGCCGTTCACCGTCTCGGGCAAGGGTGGTGATATCACGCTGACACCGTTCCGCGCCAATCACGGCAGTATCGACGCTTTGGGCTTCCGCGTGCTCGATCTGGCCTATCTGCCCGACGCGGTGCGCCTCTATGACGAGGCGCTGCCGCATCTGCAGAATCTGGATTGCTGGATCATCGACGCCCTGCGCCGCACGCCACATCCGACGCATGCCCATCTGGAGATGACGCTGGACTGGATCGCGCAGATAGCCCCACGCCGCGCCGTGCTGACCAATATGCATATCGACCTTGACTACCAGACCGTGGCCGATGAAACCCCTGCCCATATCACCCCCGCCTATGACGGTATGACGATCCGCTACCCGCTCTGACCCCGCCCGCTTCTTCTTGGCCCAAATATCCCCGCGCGGCGCGCTCCCTTTCGCGCCACCCTCTCAAGGCCCGATCCGATGCAAGCCCTTCTCGACGTGATCCTGCCCGTGTTCGGCGTTATCGGAATGGGCTACCTCGCGGTGCGCCTTGGTTATTTCAAGGACAGCGCCGTGGACGGGCTCATGTCCTTCACGCAGAATTTCGCGATCCCCTGCCTGTTGTTCAGCGCCATCGCCAGCCTCGATCTGGCGCAAAGCTTCGATCCGCGCCTGCTGTTGTCCTTCTATACAGGCGCAACCGTCGGATTCGTGGCGGGCATACTCGGCGCGCGGTATATCTTCGGGCGCGAGTGGGAGGATTGCGTCGCCATCGGGTTTTGCTGTCTGTTCTCGAACTCGCTGATGCTGGGCCTGCCGATCACCGAACGCGCCTATGGCACCGAGGCACTGGTGGCGAATTACGCGATCATCGCGATGCATTCGCCGTTCTGCTACCTGCTCGGCATCAGCACGATGGAGATTGTCCGCGCCCGCGGCACCGGCCAGTCACATGCCCGTCTGGTGCTGACCGTCGGCCGCGCGATGTTCCGCAACGCGCTGATCCTTGGCATCCTGCTGGGGTTCATCGTCAATCTGGGTAATATCCACCTGCCCGCGCCCGTTTATGGCACGCTCGATCTGATGGTGCGCGCAGCCCTTCCGGCGGCGCTGTTCGGTCTGGGCGGTGTTCTCGTGCGCTACCGGCCCGAGGGTGATCTGAAGGTCATCGGCTGGGTCGTGATGGCCTCGCTTCTGCTGCATCCCGCCACCGTCTGGCTGATGGGGCGCGCCACCGATCTGGGTCAGGCGGGGTTCCGCTCTGCCGTGCTGACAGCGGCCATGGCCCCCGGCGTGAACGGCTATATCTTCGCCAATATGTATGGCCGCGCGCGCCGTGTCGCCGCCTCGGCGGTGCTGCTGGGCACCGGCATTTCCGTGATCACCATCTGGCTCTGGCTGGCGGTGCTGCCGTGAGGCGCGAGGCGATATGACAGACCATCCCGCCGCCCCGCAAAACAGCACCGCCTGGGCGTTTGACGCCTATCAGGCCGTGCGCCACCGCCTGCCGCAGGCGCGTTTTCCCACCCGTAGCGAGATAGCAATCGATTTGACGGCAATCATTGCGCGTTTCGATATCTTTCTGCTGGATGCGTTCGGCGTTCTGAACGTCGGCGAGACAGCGATCCCCGGCGCTGTAAACCATGTCGCAGCGCTGCAGGCGGCGGGCAAGCATGTGATGGTCGTCTCCAACGCCGCAGGCTATCCCAAGCGTTTCCTGATGGCGCGGCTGCACCGTCTGGGTTTTGCCTTCACACCGGAGCAGGTTCTGTCCAGCCGCGACGTGCTGCTGGACGTCCTGCATCGCCAGCCGCCACACCGCTGGGGCCTGATGGCCGATCCGCAATATGGGCTTGAGGAACTGGACAACCTCCACACGACGATCCTTGCCGATGATCCGCAAGCCTATGATCTGGCCGAGGGTTTCGCCTTTCTGGGCTCCGGCACATGGACAATGGCACGCCAGCATCTGCTGACCGACAGCCTGCGCCGCAATCCGCGCCCTGTGCTGGTGGGCAATCCCGATATCGTCGCCCCGCGCGAGGGCGGCTTGTCGCTGGAGCCGGGTTATTTCGCGCATCTGGTGGCCGATGCGACGGGCCTTGCGCCGCAGTTCTTCGGCAAACCCTATCCCGCCGTCTATGACATGGCCCTGACACGCGCCCTTGCCGCACGTCCCGATGTCACCGATCCCGCCCGTATCCTCATGGTGGGCGATACGCTGCATACCGATATCCTTGGCGGGGCTGCGGCGGGCGTGAAAACCGCGCTGGTCACAGGCTATGGCGCGCTGCTGGGGATGGATGTGCAAAGCGCGATCGCCACCTGCGGCATGGTCCCGGACTTTATCCTGCCAGACCCCTGATTTTTGCTTTTGTGCCAACATACCACTGACCTGATACAGATGTGAGGTAAACCGGGTGGCAGTTCGGGGACAAGCCCACTACGCTGGGGCGGAACCAAATACGTTTCGGACTGTTACCTCCGGTGGTGCGACGCTGCTGTCATGATCGAAAGGCCAAGCCATGCCGTTACTCTTTTTCCCGACCCCGACAGCGCGCCTTGCCATTGTCGTCTCAGCCGGTCTTTCCGTCGCAGTCGCGCCGCACCCCGCCGGGGCGCTTGATCAGGCAACGTTGATTGCCAGTAGCGGCGGCGAGCGCTTGCTGGACCGTCTGACAGCCGGATCGCTGGTCATCGCGGCAGAACGCGACGGCGTGACCGATCCGCAGGATATTCTGGCGGCAGCACAGGCCGATTACCGGCGCATGGTCGATCTGCTTTATGCAAGCGGCTATTACAGCGGCACCGTGAATATCCGCATCGACGGGCGCGAGGCCGCCGAGATTCCGCCACTCAACCCGCCGACCCGCATTTCCGTGGCCGAGATCCGCGTCAATCCCGGCCCGCGCTTCACCTTCGGGAGGGCCGAGATCGGGCCGCTGGTGACCGGCAGCACCCCGCCCGAAGAGTTTCGCGCGGGTCAGATCGCGCGCGCGACGGTGATTGCCGATGCGGCGGATGTCGCTGTGGATGACTGGCGCGCGGCAGGTCACCCCAAGGTCGAGATTGCCAATCAGCAGGTCACCGCGAACCATCCCGAACAAAAGCTCGATGCGCGGATCGGCCTTGCCCCCGGCCCCGTGGCGACCTTTGGCACCACGACCGTGCAGGAGGGCAGCGCCGTCCGCAGTACCGCGATCCGGCGGATCGCCGGCGTGCCGGAGGGTACCCGTTACGACCCCGAAGACGTAGCAATGGCAGCCCAGCGTTTGCGCCGCACCGGCGCGTTCCGCTCGGTCGCGCTGACGGAGGCGGATCTGCTCAACCCCGACAACTCTCTGGATATCGGCATTGCTGTCGTTGACGAGGCACCGCGCCGCTACGGCTTTGGCGCAGAAATCGCCACCGATGCGGGGCTTGGTCTCAACGGGTTCTGGATGCATCGCAACGTCATGGGCGGAGCCGAGCGTTTCCGTGTGGAAGGCCGTGTTGACGGGATCGGCACCGACCGTGGCGGGCTCAATTACGGGGTAAGCGCGCGGTTCGACCGTCCTGCGGTCTATGGCCCGGACACCGGCTTTTTTGCCGTGCTCGGCGTGGAGCAACTGGACGAGGAGTTCTTTCTCAACGAGCGCGCCTTTGCAGGCATCGGCGTGACACGCACGTTCTCCGACACGCTGGAAGGCGAGTTGGGGCTGCAGCTGGAATATGCCCGCGTCACCCAGCGTTACCTGCCAGCCCTGCCCGATGGCAGCTTTCCAAAGCGCGATTTCACGCTTGTGACCCTGCCCGGCGCGCTGACATGGGACCGGCGCGACGACATTCTGAACCCGACGGAAGGGTTCTACCTCAAGGCCGAGGCTACCCCGTTCTTCGACGTGGATGGCAGCGACCACGGCGGGCGGTTGCAGTTCGATGCCCGCATCTATCAGGCACTCGGTGAGAGTGACAGGTTTGTTCTGGCAGGCCGCGCGCAGGCCGGATCCGTGTTCGGGCCGGACCTTCTGGATATCCAGCCCGATCTGCTGTTCTACTCCGGCGGAGGCGGCACGGTGCGTGGCCAGCCTTTCCAGTCGCTCTTCGTGGAACAACCCGGCGTACGCGGTATCGGCGGGCGCAGCTTTGTCGGTTTTTCGGGCGAGGTGCGTGCCAAGGTCTCGGAACGGATCAGCCTCGTGGGCTTTGCCGATGCGGGCTATATCGGCGCCGAAAGCCTTTATGACGGCAGCGGCGAATGGCACTCGGGGGCAGGCCTCGGCCTGCGCTATGACACGACGGTGGGGCCGATCCGGCTCGATGTTGCCGGACCGGTCAGCGGTGATACCGGTGACGGCGTGCAAATCTACATTGGTATCGGGCAGGCGTTTTGATGCGGCATTTCATTCTTTCCTTTGTACTTGTAACCCTCGGTCTGCTGGGGCTGAACCAGCCTGCAACAGCACAGACTCCCGAGGAAGATCGCGGCTTTCTGCAGGGCCTGATCGAGGATAATCTGTCCGGTGCTGGGCGCGATGTGCGGATCGTGGGTTTTGAAGGTGCGCTGAGTTCACAAGCCAGCATCGCGGAACTGACCATCGCGGATGCCGAAGGTGTCTGGCTACGCCTTACCGATCTCGCGCTGGACTGGAACCGCTCGGCCCTTTTGCGTGGCCGGATCGAGGTGACCGAACTGAGCGTGGCGCAGATCGAACTCATCCGCCCGCCGGTGCCGGACCCGAACCTGCCGGCGGCAGAGGCATCCTCAGGTTTTTCCCTGCCGGAATTGCCCGTTTCGGTCCAAATCGGTCGTCTGGCTGCGGAAAGCGTCAGTCTGGGTGCCGCCGTGATCGGTCAGGAGATCGAGATCAGCCTTGAAGGCAGCGCATCGCTTGCCGATGGCGAAGGCACGGCGGAACTTGCCTTGCAGCGGATCGACGGGCTGCAGGGCAGCGTTCTTCTGTCGGGTGCTTACGTCAACGAGACCCAGAACCTGACGCTCGATCTGGCGGTACAGGAAGAGGCCGGCGGGATTTTGGCCACCTTGCTGGGGCTGCCCGGCGCGCCCTCGGTCCAGCTTGTCGTGACGGGAGATGCGCCTGTTGACGATTTCACGGCCGATCTGACGCTGGCGACGAATGATGCCGAACGCCTGTCCGGTCAGGTGGTGTTGCAAACGCAGCGCGAGCAGGCACCCGTGAGCGACGGGACAGATGCCTCCGAGGACGAGCTTGTGACAAGCCGTTTCGTCATCGACATCGGCGGCGATATCGCGCCGCTGTTCGCACCGGAATATCGCGACTTTTTCGGCCCCGATATCCAGCTTGACGTGATCGCGACCCGCACGCCCGAAGGGCGCTTGGTGCTGGAAGGGCTGGACCTTGCCGCGCAATCCATCCAGCTTTCCGGCTCTGCCGAACTGGCCGCAGACGGCTGGCCTGAAAGGCTGGCGCTGGAGGGACGGATCTCCGCTGCCAACGGCAGGCCGGTGCTGCTGCCGCTGTCCGGACCGGAGACACGACTGGACCGCGCCGATCTTGCCCTGACCTTCGACGCGGAAGCTGGCGATAACTGGACGCTGGAGCTGGATGTGCGCGGGCTGGACCGTCCCGACCTCAGCGCCGAGCGCGCTGTTCTGGCGGGACAGGGGCTGATCTCGCGGACCGAGGGCGGCAACGGGCCCGGTCTGGTCAATGGCCGCATCACCTTTGACACGCAGGCCCTCGTGTCTACGGATCAGGCCTTGGCGCAGGCGCTGGGGGGCGATGTGGCGGGCGGATTGCAGTTTGAGTGGACAACGGAGGGGCCGTTGCGGATTTCCGATCTGTCCCTGAACGTCGCGGACACGGCTTTGACCGGCAGTGCCGATATTGCCTTGGGTCAAGGCGACACGGCCCTGTCCGAGCTTCAGACCGATTTCGACCTGCGACTGGTCGCTGGCAATCTTGCGCGCTTTGCCGGGCTGGCAGGCCAGCCTCTGGGCGGGGCTGCCGATCTGACGGCTGCGGGTACGGTCAAGCCGCTGACCGGCGCATTCGAGATTGACCTGTCGGGCACGGCGCAAGATCTCAAAACCGGACAGGACCGCGTGGACCCGTTGATCACCGGCGCAAGCGAACTGGTGCTGCAAGCCAGCCGCCACGAGACAGGCACACGGATCGAGCGTTTCGAGATTGTCACGACAGGCACCGATCTGCGCGGCAGCGCGGTGCTGCGGACCGACGCCAGCACCGTCGATCTGACAGCGCGCCTGACGGATGCGGGGCTTGTGCTTGACGGTATATCCGGCCCGATCGCACTGGTGCTGGACGCGGGCCAGCAGGGCGAGACATGGCAGATTGCCCTTGATGCAGAGGCACCGGGCGAGACCGTCGCCCGCCTGACCGGCAGCGTGACCGGTGACGGCGTGGAACGGCTTGTCGCTGACGGGCAGCTGAGCGCCAACGTGGGCAATCTGTCGGTATGGTCCACCGTGGCAGGCCGCCGCCTGTCCGGCGCGGCGCAGATCAGCCTTGAGGCGTCGGGCGATGTGCTGGAACGCAGCGGCACGGCGCAGGGCCGCGTGAACGGCACCGACCTTGCCATCGGACAGGAGACGGCCGATCTGCTTTTGCGCGGCGAAAGTACCCTGTCGTTCAACCTGCGCCAGACCGCCGAGGGCACGACACTCCTCGAGACCGTCGCTTTGCGCACGCCGCAGGCCTCTGCCGATCTGTCCGGCCAGATCGCCGCAGAGGACAGCCGCCTGCAATTCGAGGCGGCATTGCGCAACATCGGCCTTCTCGCGCCGGATATCTCTGGCCCCGCCTCGATCAGCGGTACCGCCCAATCGCAGGGCGGTGACTGGCAGATCGACGCCACCGCCAATGGTCCGGGCGGTATCACCGCGCGCACCAGCGGCACCTTGGCCGCCGATGGGCAGCAGGTGAATGTCAACCTGCAAGGCAGCGCGCCGCTGTCGCTCGCCAATGCCCAATTGCGGCCCAATGCCGTGGACGGCCTGCTGTCCTTCGATCTGGCAGTCAACGGCCCGCCTGCTTTGTCCTCGGTCACGGGAGTGCTTTCGACCAGTGGAACACGCGTGACCGTGCCCGCCGCAGGGCTTGCACTGGCCGATCTGGGTGCAACGGTGCGGCTGGCCAACGGACAGGCGCAGATTTCGGCACAGGCTGCCCTGTCATCCGGCGGGCAGATCGCCCTTTCGGGCCCGGTCTCTTTGAACGCGCCCTATAACAGTGACCTGACAGTGGATCTGCGCGAGGCCAGACTGACCCAGAGCGACCTCTACGAGACCACGGCCAATGGGCGCGTGACCCTGAATGGACCGCTGGCAGGCGGCGCACAGATCGGCGGGACGATCAATCTGGGCACGGTCGAGTTGCGTATTCCGGAATCCCTGGGGCCGACCTTTGCAAACCTGCCCGACTTGAAACATCGCGGCGAAAGTGCCGCCGTCCGCCAGACGCGCGAATGGGCCGGAATGATCGCCGAACCGGGAGCCGCGCGCGCTGGCCCGCCGGTGTCCTTTCCGATTGATCTGCTGATCAACGCCCCCTCGCGCATCTTCGTGCGGGGCCGTGGGCTTGATGCCGAACTGGGCGGGCGGCTCCGCCTGACCGGCACCACCGCCGATCTCGTTCCGCAGGGCCAGTTCGACCTTATACGCGGCAGGTTCGACATCCTCGGCAAGCGCCTGAACCTGACACAGGGCCAGGTGAGCCTGCAAGGCGCGTTCGATCCCTACATCAGGTTCGTCGCGGAAACCGACGCACAAGGCAGCACCGTCCGGATCGCGCTGGAAGGCCCCGCCTCGGCGCCCGACCTGACACTGTCCTCCAATCCCGAATTGCCCGAGGATGAGGTGATGGCCCTGCTTTTGTTCGGGCGCAGCATCACCGATATCTCTCCCTTGCAGGCGGTGCAACTCGCCGGGGCGATCCGGACGCTTGCCGGCCAGGGCGGCGGGCTGAGCGAGGGGTTGCGCGGGGCCATCGGTGTGGACGATCTGGACCTGACCACCTCGGCTACCGGCGAGACCGAAGCGCGGGTGGGCAAGTATATCGCCGACAACATCTACACCGATGTGACCGTGAATACGGCAGGCGAGACGCAGATCAACCTCAATCTCAGCGTGACGAACGACATCACGGTGCGCGGGCGGCTCAACTCCGACGGCGGCACGGGGATCGGTATCTACATCGAGCGCGACTACTGAGCGCGGCATCATGCGGCTGCGGCGGGATACGGATATTTGAGGCAAGAAGAAGCGAGGCCCGCGCGACGGTCTCAGGCGGCACGCCGTCCTGCCGACCAGACGCCACGCACCACGGCGCTGCCCGCAACGGGGCGCAGACGCACCAGATCGGCGCGCAGCCCGGATGCGATCCGGCCACGGTCGGCAAGCCCGGCCGCCTGTGCAGGGGCGGCGGTGACCGCTGCAAAGCCGCGCGCCGGATCGCCCCAGATCTCGCCGAGCATCAGCGCCGATGTCAGCAGGGAGGCGGGCACGTAATCCGACGAGACGATGTCGAGCAGGTCCATCTCTGCAAGCGCCGCCGCCGCCACATTGCCGGAATGCGAGCCACCCCGGATCAGGTTGGGCGCGCCCATCATGATCGCGATTCCATGCGCGCGGCAGGCCGCTGCCGCCTCGGGCGTCGTGGGAAACTCGGCCAGCCGGATGCCATGCCCCGCCGAGACCGCCACCTGATCGGCGGTGGTGTCATCATGGCTCGCAAGCACCGCACCATAGCGGCGTGCCTCCGCAACGGCGGCGGCCTCATGCGCGGCCCCCAGCCTGTCGCGCACATCGTAAAGCCGTGCGACGTGATCGGCGAATTGCGCCTCGGTGATAGCGTTCTTGCCCATGACGTAGGCCTTGAGCTTCGAGATGTCGCGGAACTGCCGCTGGCCCGGCGTGTGATCCATCAGGCTGACGATGCCGACACGGTCCTCGGGGCCGAACAGCGCCATCTCGTCGATCAGCGTCTCGGAACAGATCTCGGCCCGCAGATGCAGGAAATGGCTGATCCGCAGCGCGCCCTGCCCCCGCAGATCCAGCAATTCGCGCGACAGGTTGCGCGCATAGGCCTTGTAACGCCCCACCCCGGACGGGACCGAGCCCACGCGCATCGCATCGAACACCGTGGTGATGCCGACACTGGCGAGTTCCGCATCATGCGCGATGATCGCCGCCGCATGCGGCCAGTCCACTCCGGGGCGCGGCTGCATGTGGCGCTCCAGATTGTCGGTATGCAACTCGATCAGTCCGGGGATCAGCAGATCGCCCTCGCAATCCTCGCCCCGCCCGAGCCTGCCGCTGCCGATCTCGGCGATCAGACCGTCGCGCATCACCAGATGGCCCTGCATGGTGCCGTGCGGCAGGACCAGCACGGCGTTGTCGAGGATGGTTTCGGTCATTTCATGCTCCTGCCGGGTGATGTATCAGGCCCTGTGTCACCGGACTGTGACATCTGTGGTTCAAGGCTGGCATCATGACCCGATTTCAAAGATATGCGATTTATGTGATGCCGGACGGCGCGTTGGCACGGTTCGGCGCAAGCTGGCTGGGCTGGGATGCTTTGGCAGGACGCTCCGTGCCGCATCCCGATCTGGCCGCCCTGCCCCGCCCCGTGGACGAGATCACCGCGACTCCGCGCAAATACGGGCTGCATGGCACGATCAAGCCACCCTTCAGGCTGGCCGAGGACAGCACCGTGATGGCGCTGACGAATGATCTGGCCAACTTCTGCGAGAGCCGTGCGCCGGTCACGCTGGACGGGCTGACACTGGCAAGGCTGGGCGGGTTTCTGGCACTGGTGCCGCAAGGGCCGACCGATGCGCTGGCCACCCTGGCCGGAGAGGCTGTCACGCGGCTGGACCGTCACCGCGCCCCGCCCGATGCGGCAGAGCTGGAGCGTCGGCGCAAGGCGCGTCTGACACCCGCGCAGGAGGCGCTTCTGACGCGATGGGGCTATCCCTATGTGCTGGGAGAATTCCGCTTTCACATCACGCTGACAGGCCGTCTGCCAAAAGCCGAGGCCGAACTGGTGCAGCAGGCCCTGACCCCGCAGCTTGCGCCGCTTCTGCCCAAGCCCTTTACCATCGACAGCCTGTGCCTGACGGGCGAGGATGAGGCGGGCATGTTCCACTTGATCCATCGCTATCCCCTCGGGTCCACGGCAAGCCGGTCCAATACCGCCACCAGCGCCTGAACGCCTGCCGCGACTGTGCCGCTGTTGTCCACGACCTCATGCGCGATGCCCTCGGGCAGGGCGAATTCGGCCCGTGCCAGTCGCCTGTCCAGGTCCAGCCCGCTTTCGCGCCCCCTTGCCGACAGCCGTCTTTGCAAGGTCGCGCGGTCTGCTGTCACCACGACCACGGCCAGATCCGGAAACAGCATCTTCGCACGCTTCAGAACCGCCCGCGAGCCGTTGAAGAGCACGGTTCGTCCGGCGGCCATTTCGCGCAGGAACGTGGCCGGGATACCGTAGGACAGGCCATGCGCCACCCAGTGCAGCGCAAAGGCACCGCGCGATTTGCGGGCCTCGAACTCGACAAGGCTGACCCCCTCGTAAGGTTCGCCGCCCGCCTCTTCGGGACGGGTGATGACACGCCGCGCCAGTACCAGCGCGGGCCTGCATGCCTGCGCGCTGGCCAGCAACGTATCCTTGCCCGCCCCCGAAGGGCCGACTACTGCAATCAGCCGTCCTGTGGGGCCGGAGCCGACCATCACGCCACCATCCCCGGAGTGAAGCGTGTTACATCGACCACACGGTCGCAGACCCGCACGCGCGCCGCCTCGTCGTGGAAAATCCCGAGGATCGCCGCCCCGCGCGCCTTGGCCTCCTCGATCAGCGTCAGCACCACCTCGCGGTTGGCCGCATCGAGGCTGGCGGTCGGCTCGTCCAGCAGCAGCGCCGGATAGGCATGTGCAAAGCCGCGCGCGATGTTGACGCGCTGTTGCTCGCCGCCCGAAAAGGTCGTGGGTGACAGCGGCCAGAGCCGTTCGGGGATATTGAGCCGCGCCAGCAGATCGCGCGCCCGCGCCAAGGCCTGCGTGCGGTCATGGCCCAAGGCCAGCAACGGCTCGGCCACCACCTCAAGCGTGGGTACGCGCGGCACGACGCGCAGGAACTGGCTGACGTAGCCAAGCGTTTCGCGGCGCAGCGCGATGATCTGGCGGGGTGCCGCCTGTGCGACGTCCAGATTCCCGACGCGGATCATCCCGTGATCGGCCAGATAATTGCCGTAGACCATACGCATCAGTGTGGACTTGCCCGCACCCGATGCGCCTGTCAGCCCGACGCATTCTCCGGGCGCCACGCAAAGCGCTGCATCGCGCATTACAGGAATGACCGCGCCCCCCTGATTGTGCAGGACGAAGTTCTTGGATAGGCCCGATACCGTGATCATCTCATGGCCCTCCTCAGACCTGCAACACGCTGGAGACCAGCAGTTGCGTATAACCGTGTTGCGGATCGTCCAGCACCTGATCGGTCAGGCCCGCCTCGACCACATGGCCGGATTTCATTACCATCAGCCTGTCTGCCAGCAGGCGCACTACGGCCAGATCATGGGTCACGATTACCGCGCTCAGCCCCATCTCGCGCACCAGCCCGCGCAGCAGATCCAGAAGCCGCGCCTGCACGCTGACATCAAGGCCGCCTGTCGGTTCATCCATGAACACCAGACGCGGGCCTGTCACCAGATTGCGTGCGATCTGCAAGCGTTGCTGCATGCCGCCCGAAAAGGCGCTGGGGCGGTCGTCGATACGGTCTTCGGCAATCTCCACACGGGATAGCCAGTCCAGCGCCTGCGCGCGGATGCCGCCGTAATGCCGCGCGCCCACGGCCATCAACCGCTCGCCGACATTGCCGCCCGCGCTGACGCCCATCCGCAAGCCATCGCGCGGGTTCTGGTGCACGAAGGCCAGATCGGTCCGTGACAACATCCGCCGTTCCGGCTCTGACATTGCGCGCATGTCGCGCGGGCCGTCGCTGCGGGTGTCGAACAACACCTGACCGCGATCAGCTTCAAGATGGCCCGCAAGACAGCCCAGCAGCGTGGATTTGCCAGACCCGCTTTCGCCCACAATCCCCATCACCTCGCCGGGATAGAGATCGAAGCTCACATCGGCGCAGCCGATGCGCGCGCCGTAATGTTTGGTCAGGTCACGGACCTGCAACAGCGGGGTCATGCGAAATGCTCCTCTTCCGTGGCGGCCAGTCGTCCCCGGTGCCCCGCCGCACGGCGGGTCTCGCAATAATCGGTGTCGGAGCAGACGAACATCCGTCCGCCCGCATCATCCACGATCACCTCGTCCAGATAGGACGTCGCCGATCCACACAGATCACAGATATGATCGGCCTTGCTGGCCTCGAACGGGTGATCCTCGAAATCCAGACTGACCACCTGACAATAGGGTGGCAGCGCATAGATGCGTTGCTCGCGCCCCGCGCCGAACAACTGGATCGCCGCACTTTCCAGCTTGGGATTGTCGAATTTCGGGATCGGCGACGGGTCCATGACATAGCGACCCTCGACCTTGACCGGATAGGCATAAGAGGTGGCGATCTGCCCGTGGCGCGCGATATCCTCGTAGAGCTTCACATGCACCAGCCCGTATTCCTCCAGACTATGCATCTTGCGCGTCTCGGTCTCGCGCGGCTCCAGAAAGCGCAGGGGTTCGGGGATCGGCACCTGATAGACAAGGATCTGGTCGCGCGTCAAAGGTGCCTCGGGGATGCGGTGACGGGTCTGGATCAGGGTCGCCTCTGCCGTGCGGGTCGTTGTGGCGACACCTGCCGTCTTCTCGAAAAAACGCCGGATCGAGACCGCGTTGGTCGTGTCATCCGCGCCTTGGTCGATCACCTTCAGACGGTCCTCCGGCACCAGACAGGCGGCGGATACCTGCACCCCGCCCGTACCCCAACCGTAAGGCATCGGCATCTCGCGACTGGCGAAAGGCACCTGATAGCCGGGCACGGCCAGCGCCTTGAGGATGGCGCGGCGGATCATCCGCTTGGTCTGTTCGTCCAGATAGGCAAAGGTGTACTCGGTCATTCGGCAGCCTCCTTCGCGACAGCTTCAGCCTCGGCCCGCAGGCGGCGCACCAGTTCCAGTTCGGATTGGAAATCGACGTAATGGGGCAGCTTGATATGCTCCAGAAAGCCGGTCGCCTGGATATTGTCGCAATGCGACAGCACGAATTCCTCGTCCTGTGCGGCAGCCCCCAGATTGTCCTCGCCCAGTTCGCGCCAGCGCAAGGCGCGGTCCACCAAAGCCATGGCGATGGCTTTGCGCTCGGTCTGCCCGAAGACCAGCCCGTAGCCACGGGTGAATTGCGCGGGCGCGGTTTTCGACCCCGCAAACTGGTTGACCGTCTCGCATTCGGTCAACTCAATCTCGCCTATTTCGATGCTGAACCCCAGTTCGGGGATCTCCATCTCGACCGGAACGCGCCCGATCCGCAATTCCCCCACAAAGGCGTGGTTCCGCGCATAGCCGCGCTGCGTGGAATAGGCGAGGCCGAGGATAAAACCCTCGTCGCCGCGCGCAAGCGCCTGCAACCGCAAGGCGCGGTTGGCTGGAAATTCCAGCGGTTCCCGGGTCAGATCGGGGGGCGTCTCGCAGCTTGGTGCCTCGGTCTGGATCAGGCCGTCACGGTTCAGGAATTCCGTGATATGCGGCACCGATCCTGCCTGCGCCGGGGCCATCGCGGCGGGCGGCACCTCGCCGTCAGCGGCCAGTTTGAAATCCAGCAGGCGGTGCGTGTAGTCGAATGTCGCTCCCAGCACCTGCCCGCCCGGCGCATCCTTGAAGGTAGCCGAGATGCGCCTGTCGCAACGCATATCCGCTGTCTCCACCGGCTTGGAGGCCCCGAACCGTGGCAGCGTCGTGCGGTAGGCGCGGATCAGGAACACCGCCTCGATCAGATCGCCGCGCGCCTGCTTGATCGCCAGCGCCGCCAGATCGGGATCATAGAGCGAGCCTTCCGCCATCACCCGGTTCACCGCCAGCGCCATCTGTTCGCGGATCTGCGCCACGTCCAGCTCCGGCACCCTCGTGTCGCCGCGTCGCGCCTCGGCCAGCCACGCATGGGCGTTCTCGATCGCGCGTTCGCCGCCTTTGACAGCCACATACATCAGACCACCTCCGCCGGATCGGTCACCACCGTGCTGCGCGGCACAGCGGCCAGATCGCTGCCGCAGGTGAAAAAGAAATCCAGCCCCAAGGGAAACAGCGCCCGGTTGACGCGCAACGGCGCAACCTCCGGCACCGAAAGCTGCGCGCTTTCCTTGATTCCCGGCCCTTGGAGCACGGCCCCTTCGGCCCGCAACAATGGCATCTCGACGATCAGCGTGGCGGAACGGTCGGGATAGTCCGGCGTGCCGATGCGGTAGTCCGCCAGCGACAACAGGCTGTCCCATGTCCCCAGCGCAAAGACGGCTTCGCCGCGCGCCGCAACAACAGACGCGCCCGTATGGAAAGCGATCCAGCGGCGCAAATCCGCGCTATCATGCGAGGTGGCCAGCCAGACCGGCGTGCCGGGATCGCACAGCACCAGCAGCAGTACCGAGGCCGCCACCGACACGGGCGCGGGGGCCTGCGCCCCTGTGACCGCCAATATATCGCCGGGTCGCGCCATCGCGGTCATCGCCGCACGGAAAGCCTGCGGCGACTGGATCGGCGGATCGGCGAAGCCGCCTGTCATCACTGCCTGATCCATCAGTCGTCCCCCCGCACCAGCGTGAAAAACTCCACCTTCGTGGCCGCCGCCTTGGCCGCGCGGCTGTCTTGTGTGGCCTGCATCTGCACCGCCAGCGGCTCCAGCAGCCCTGTGCGGACAGTCGCGGCCGCATCTCCCTGCATCAGCGCATCCACCAGCGCGGCCTGCTCGGCGTGTCGTTTGTCGCGCCCCTGCACATAGGCGTGGCCGACCGCCCCGCTCTCCAGTGCCAGCGCGCAGCGGGTGACTGTCATCTCGCCCAGATTGAACGGCGCACCACTGCCGCCCATGCGGCCCTGCACCATCACACCGCCCGGCTCCGGCATCCGCAGCCATGTGAACGCGGGCGTCAGGCCAAGGCCCCTCCAAAATCCGTCGAGCGTTGCGGCGGGCGCGCGCGCCAGCAGACCCATCCATTGCTTGCGATCCATCGCCGCCTCCGTCCTGAGTTCCTGAAACTTCACACCAGCCGACAACTTGCAAAGCTGTCTAGATTGCTATACAACTATACAAATTATTACAGTTTGCTTTGCCTGACACAAGCGCGGCTTCATGAAATTTTGGTGACAGATATGCCGACAACCCCGCTCTGGTCCTCCATCGCAGAGACGCTGCGTGCCGATATCGGCGGCGGCAAGTATCGCCCCGGCGACCGTTTGCCGACCGAGGCGGCGCTGGCCAAACGATTCGGCGTGAACCGCCATACCGTGCGCCATGCGCTGTCGGGGCTGGTCGAGGATGGCACCATCACCACGCGGCGCGGCGCAGGCGCATTTGTCACCCGCATGCCTACCGAATACCCGCTCGGGCGGCGGGTGCGGTTCCACCAGAACCTCGCGGCGGCGGGCCGCTTGCCGCAAAAAGTCTTTCTGCATATTGAGACCCGCAATGCCGATACCGAGGAGGCCAGCGCGCTGCGCCTGCCGCCCGATGCGCGCATCCATGCGGCGGAAGGGATCTCGCTGGCCGATGGCCTGCCGATCGCGCATTTCCGCAGCGTCTTTCCCGCCGCCCGCCTGCCCGATCTGCCCGCGCAACTACATCGCACAGGATCGGTGACACAAGCGCTCGCCGCCTGTGGCGTGGCCGATTACACCCGCGCCAGCACAAAGCTGTCAGCCCGCCGCGCCACACCGCTCGAGGCCCGCCATCTGATGCTGCGCGACGGCGATCCGGTGCTGGAATCGGTCGGGATCAACCACGATCCGGAGGGCAATCCAGTCGAATATGGCCGGACCTGCTTTGTCGGGGATCATGTTACGTTGAACATCACACCAGAGGGATGAAACCGTCACAGAAGTTACAAGCTTTTAAGTTATCCACAGGCTCACCCCATCTTGGAATGCGCCATGACGATGCTTGCTCATCCCCCTCTTCGCCTGATCGGTGCCAGCGTGTTGCGCGATGGCGAGATGCAGAAACGCTCTGTCGCGATCACAGGCGGCGTCATCTCGAAAGGCCCGCTGCCGGAGGTCGATCTGACGGGGTATCTGGTCCTGCCCGGCATCATCGACCTGCATGGCGACGCGTTCGAGCGGCATATCGCGCCGCGCCCTTCGGCCCCGTTCCCGATTGCCAGCGGCTTGCATGCCACCGACCGTGACGCCGCCGCCAACGGGGTGACAACCGCGTGGCTTGCGCAAAGCTGGTCGTGGGAGGGCGGGCATCGCAGCCCGGACATGGCCGAGGATATCATGGCGGAACTGGACAATCTGCGGCCGCATCTGATGACCGATCTGCGCCTGCAACTGCGGGTCGAGACCCATACGGTCGAGACAGCAGACCGGCTGCTGGCCGCCGTGCGCCGCTATGGCATCGACTATGTGATCTTCAACAACCATCTGGACGAGGCGCTGATGCTGGCGCAATCGCGCCCGGCCGAGCTGGTCCTCTGGGCCGCCAGATCGGGCCGCAGCGCCGAGGCGCAACTGGCGCTGGTCGAGGCGGCGCGCAAGCAATCGCCACACGTGCCGCGCTACCTGTGCCGTCTGGCCGAGGCTTTCGATACGCTGGGCGTGCATTCCGGCAGCCATGACGATCCCGACGGCGAAACCCGCGAACGGTTTTCGATGATCGGCGCGCGGATCTGCGAGTTTCCCACCGCCCGCTCTGCCGCCGCCTTGGCCCGCGCGGTCAATGATCCGGTGCTGATGGGCGCGCCGAACGTGGCGCGCGGCGGCTCGCAATCGGGCAATATCGCCGCGACAGACCTGATCCGGCGCGGGCTGTGCGATGCGCTGGTGTCGGATTACTACTATCCCGCATTGGCACAGGCCGCGTTCCGGCTGGTGGATGACGAGGTACTGGACCTGCCCACGGCGTGGGGCATGATCTCGGCCCGTCCGGCGCAGATCCTGCATCTGGCGGATCGTGGCGTGATCGACTACGGCAAGCGCGCCGATCTGTGCATCGTGAACGCGGCGACGCGGCAAGTCGAGGCGACACTCGTCGCCGGTCGCGTGACCTATCTCACCGCAGAGGCGGCGCGGCGGTTTCTGGGCGGGCGCGCGGCGCTGGCGCTGGCAGCGGAATAACCGGCTCCGGTGTAATCCGGCCTCACCCCTCGTAGCGTGCCAGAAACGCCTCTGCGCCCATGGCGCGAAAATCATCCAGTGCGGCGCGCAACCGCGCATGGTCCCATTCCCACCACGCCAGCGCGATCATCCGCGCGCCCAGTTCCTGCGACAGCCGCATCCGGATCATCCGCGCGGGCACACCGGCCACGATGGCATAAGGGGCCACGTCCCGCGTCACCACCGCCCCGGCCGCGACAACCGCACCATGGCCGACTGTCACCTCAGGTTTGATCTGGGCATTATGGCCGATCCATGTGTCATGCCCGATCATCACCCGGCGCGCGCGGCGTTTGGCGAACCACTCCGCATCATCACGCGCATCCGCCCAGTATGAGGCGCTGCGATACATGAAATGATGCAGGGAGGCACGATCCAGCGGGTGATCGGTCGCCCCGATCCGCACGAAGCTGGCGATATTGGCGAATTTGCCCACCGTGGCATTGGCGATGTCGCAAAAACGGTCGCAATAGCTGTAATCGCCGATCTCGCTATGCGCCACGCGTGAGCCCCGCCCGATTTCGCAGTATGCGCCGAATGTCACATCGGTGATCTGGCAATCGGGATGCAGCATCGGCGCATCAGCCTTCAGATCCTTCACGTTTTATCCTTCATCTTGCCCGAAACAGTCGACGTTGACCAATCAGTGTCCCGAGTCGTCCCCCTTGATCAGCCGTCGCCGCAACCAGCCCGAAACCGAATCCATCATCATCACCATGAGAACGATCAGGATGATGTAATAGGTCACCTTTTCCCAATTGTTCTGCGTCTGCATCGCCTGTGTCAGGAACAGCCCGATGCCGCCTCCGGTGATCGCGCCGATGACCGTGGCGGAGCGTGTGTTGGATTCGAAGTAATACAAGATTTGCGACAGCAGGATCGGCGTCACCTGCGGGATCACCCCGAACCGGTAGCGTTGCAGCGGCTTGGCACCGGTCGATTGCACGCCCTCGATCTGCTTGCCGTCCACGTTTTCCAGCGCCTCGGAAAAACTTTTACCGAAACTTCCAGTATCGGTGATCAGGATCGCCAGCGCGCCGGTCATGGGGCCGGGACCGAAGGCGCGGCTCAGCACAATCGTCCAGATCAGGCCATCCACCCCCCGCACAAAGTCGAACACACGTCGCACCGCAAAGCGCAGGGCGATCACCGGCGCAAAGTTCCTGGCCGCAAGGAACGCGAGCGGCAAGGCGATGATCGCGGCCCCGAACGTCCCAAGAAAGGCCATCAGCACGGTTTCCCACATCGCCCAGAAGACATCCGTGTGCCGCCACAATGTGTTGCCCCAGAAATCCTGCCAAGCGCCCACGATGTTGCTACGGCTCTCGTCCAGTTGCGGGCCGGTCAGCACATCCCAGAAACTCACATCGTGATAGGGGCTCGACAGGGTGAACCAGAACATTTCCCAGCCAAGGGAATAACGAAACACCTCTGCCTTTGACCGCGTATAGCTCAGACGGCCCGCCTCGGTGGTGATTGACACGCGCGTCTTCGAGGCATTGACCCACTCCGGCACAGGGTCGGACAGGTTGGTGACAACAGCACCATCGACGAGCTGCAGATTGATCGTCGGATGATCCGGCATTTCGAAGCTCACCAGCGTGTCATCCAGAAACCGGATCACATGATCGTCACCCAGATCGACCACCATATTGGTGCCCTGCACCTCGATCCAGTCGGGGTGCGTGCCGTCTGCATAGGTGCCGGCGCGCGCGCCTTCGATTGAAAAGGCCAGATCATTGTCGCGATTGTCGCGCGAGACATGGGTCTTGTAGCTGTAACTGTCCGCCACAAGCGTGCGGGCATTGTCCATCCGCGCGCGGTCGGCAAGGCCCATGACATCAAAGCTGATGAAGATATAGACGAGATAGGCCAGAACAACGACTGGCACAGCCAGTGCCACCAACTTCTTGCGGTGGAACAGCGCTTCTGTCTGCTGGCGCAGGTCTCCGTTGACACTGAGCATGGTCATGCGCCGGACCCCTTTACGAGACGGTTACGGTAGTGGCTCGACAACTGATCGAAGAACACGATCGTCAGAAACAGCAGAACAAAGATCGCGGCCGCCAGATCGAACTTGCCGGTGCCAAAGGTCATGGCGTTGCGCAGTTCGTAGCCGATGCCACCTGCCCCCACGAACCCGAGGATGGCCGAGGCACGGATGTTGATCTCGAACCGCATCAAAGTGTAGCTCAGGTAATTCGGTGCCACCTGCGGGAACACGCCCAACAGCATCCGTTGCGACCAGTTGGCCCCCACCGATGACAATCCCTCGACAGGTTTCAGATCGGCGTTTTCCGCGACTTCGGAAAACAGCTTGCCCAAGGCACCCGCCGTGTGAACGGCAATGGCGATCATCGCAGGGATCGGTCCGCCCCCCAGAATGAAGATCAGCACCAGCGCGATCACGATTTCGGGGAAGGCTCGCATGATATCCATGGTCCGCCGGAAAACCGGGATCAGGCGCGGCCATCTTGCCAGACCGCGTGTCGACAACAGCGACAGCACCAGCCCCAAAAACGCGCCGACCAGCGTGGATACTGCCGCGATGTTGATCGTCTCGATCAAAGCAGGAAAGTACCGCAGCAGGTTGGCGGGCATCCGGTCGATCTTGGCCCAAGCCTCGGTCACTACGCCTGCCGGAAAATCGAACAGTTGCGGCAAGCCATCCCAAAAGCCGCCAGCACTGCGCGCCTCGACCGTCTGGAACCCTGTGACCATCAGGAAAATGAATGCCGCCAGCAGAACAGCGCCGTAAGCCCGTCTGCGCCGCGTCATCGCCATATAGGCATCGCGCGTGGAGTGAACGCCCAAATTGCCAGTTGCGGAAATATCTGCCATTGCCCAGCCCCGTCACGAAAAAGCGCAGACCCGGAGCATGCCGGACCCGCGATCAGGATACGTGATCCTCAGTTGTTGATCTCTGCCTGGCGCAGCGCGACGATCGTCTCGTAGGCTGCATGCGTGACAGGCACGAAGCCGGCTGTTTCACCGGCAGCCACGCCATAGGCGCAATCCGCATCAGTGGCGTGCAGGTTCAGCATCAGGTCGGTCACTGTCTTCTTCACGTCATCAGGCAGCGCCTGACGTACGACGATCGGGCCTTCGGCAATCGGCTTGGAGCGCCAGATTTCAACCAGATCGTTCATGTCGACCAGACCGCTATCCGCCGCCTTGCGCAACGCGCCCGAGTTGTAGCCGTCTTCCCAGTTGCCCTGGCCATCGGCCCAGGTCACACCGGCATCCACATCACCGTTTGCAACCGCGACGATTGTCTGTTCATGACCGCCGACAAAGCGTACTTCCTTGAAATAGTCGCCGCTCTCCATTGTCGCACCTGTCGCGGCGGGGACCTCGACCGACGGGATCAGGAAGCCGGAGGTGGAATTCGGATCGCCGAATGCAAAGACTTTGTCCTTCATGTCATCCAGCGAGGTGATGCCGCTGTCCGCGCGCGCGAAGCCGATGGAGTGGTAGCTGAACGAACCATCGAGATTGGTTTTCACAAGGATCGGCTCGATCGCATCGGGATCATCCACAAAGACGCCTGCATAGGCCGATGGCCCAAGCCATGCGAGATCAAGGGTGCCGCCCAGCAGGCCCTGCATCACACCGTTATAGTCGGCAGGGGTGAACATGCGCACAGGCACGCCCAGAGCTTCTTCGACATAGTCGGCAAGGCACTGGTTGGATGCCAGACGGTCCTGCGCGTTCTCGCCACCCAGAATGCCGATGCGGAATTCGGTGATCTGCTCCTGCGCAATGGCAGGGCTGACAAGGGCGGTCGTGATGACCATTGCGGCTAGCGTTTTTCTCATCGGTTCTCTCCGTTGGTAAAAATCCCCGCACGCTCCGCACGGGGGCGGTTTCAGATGTCAGACCGTGGCCTTGGCTTCGGCGATCACACGGGCGGCAGCATCCGAGCGTTCCAGCGCCTCGATACTGGTGCTGGTGGCTTCCTCGCTAAAGCTGGCATCGGCGCCGTAGATGTCGCGCGCGACGCCGGTGGTCAGCTGCTCGGGCGTACCGTCAAAAACGACCCTGCCGTCACGCATCCCGATCACGCGGTCGCAATAGCGTCGAGCGGTATCCAGCGTATGCAGGTTGGCGATGACCATGCGGCCGTCTTCCTCGTGGATGCGGCGCAGTGCCTCCATCACGACCTGCGCGTTCATCGGATCGAGGCTGGCGATGGGCTCGTCGGCCAGAATGATCTTGGGGTCCTGCATCAAAGCCCGCGCGATGGCGACCCGCTGCTGTTGACCCCCGGACAAGGCCTCGGCCCGCTTGGGCGCATGCGCGGCCATGCCAAGCCGGTCCAGAATGTCGATGGCGCGGTGGATATCGGCTGTGGGATAGAGGTTGAACATCGTTGCGAGGGTCGAGCGGCGATTCAGCGTGCAATGCAGCACATTGCTGACCACATCCATGCGCGGCACCAGATTGAACTGCTGGAAGATCATCGCACAATCGGACTGCCATGCGCGCTTTGCCGTCCCCGTCAGCGTGAGGATATCGCGGCCTTCGTGGATCACCTCACCCGAGGTGGCATCCGTCAGACGATTGAGCATCCGCAACAGTGTCGACTTACCCGCACCCGACCGCCCGATGATCCCGATCATCTTGGGTGCGTCCACCGCGAAACTCACACGGTCGCAGGCCGTGTTCGCACCGAACGTCTTGGTCAGTTTGATGACGGAAAACATGGCAACCCCCTTCGCTTTGGTGTGGGAGTAGCTCGAGGGCACGACCGATTTGTTGCGGTTTCGTGAAATTTTTGTAAACGCCGCCCCAGCCGCGCCCCGGCCGCGCGATGCCGCACCTGATGCGCGTCCACTGGGCGCAGCTATCCTCGGGGGTGTGTGCGGGGGGCGGACAGCCCCCCGCTTCAGCCTAGGGCGTGCACGCGCACCTTCGGGCAGACCTTGCGCGCGATCTCGCACAGGTGCCGATGATGGGTCAGATAGATCACCTGCCCCGCCTGCGCCATGCCGGCCAGCAAGGCGAATGTTTCGGCGGCGCGGTCATCATCAAAGGTCTCCAGAATGTCATCCGCGATAAAAGGCACCGTGGCGCGGGTTCCCGCGATTTCGTGGAAACCTGCCACCCGCAGCGCAAGGTAAAGCTGGAAGCGCGTGCCCTTGGACAGATCGCGCGCCAGTTTCGACGCGCCATGCGCCGCGATGGCCACCAGCACCTCGCGCTCGCCCTCCAATTGGGCGGCAAGGCGGCTGTAGGCCCCCCGCGTGATGACATGAAACGCATCTGAGGCGCGCTGCATCATCGCGCTGCGGTGGGTGTCGCGGTAGCCTTGCAGCGCGTGATCCACTGCCACCGCGCCAAGACGGTGCCGCAGATAGCCGCGCACATCCTCTTCGATTTGCAGCAGCAGGGTCTGGCGGCGCTCCTGCAACCGCGCCACGGCATCGTCGCCGCCAACGGCGTCGATCCGCGCCTGTGCCTGCATCCGCGTGGCATAAAGCTCTTGCAAGGCCTGCGCCTGACGTTGCTGCGCGGCCTGCAGACCGTCGCGGGTCGCGGCCAGCGCGGGCCGGTCCAGCCCGTCGAGCATCGCCATCGCCTCGTCCAGTCGCGCGGTGCCCATCCCCTCGCAGATATCGCGGGCCAGTTGGTCGCGCTGGCCCTGCAGGTCCTGACCCTGACGCAGGTGATCCACGGCCAGCACCAAGGCCGCGTTATCCGCGCAGCCCAGATGCGCGCGAAAATCCGTCAGCCGCGCCTCGACGGATGCCAGCCTGTCGCAAAGACCCCGCGCCATCTCGGCCCCCTTGTCGCACTTGCCTTGCAGGTCGCGTCGCTGCTCCTGCCCCCGCAGCGCGGCATGACGGCGCGCGACAAGCCGCTCCCATTGCGCGGCGGTCTCTGTCTCCGGCAGGCCCAGCCCGCTGGCCAGATCCGCAACGGCACCGGCAAAGGCCGCGCGGTTATCCTGCATCTTCGCGATCCGGTCCTGCAAGCCGCGCCATTCGGTCCAGACGCGGTCAAGCTCCTGCAGGAGATCCAGCGCCTCGCCCATTGCGGCCACATCGGGCGGGCTGTCATGCAGAGCGATCCGCGCACAGGCGTCGCGCCATTCGTCTTGCCAAAGCTGCATCGCGGAATCGGCCCGCGCTTCTGCAGCACGGCGACGGGCCAGATCCGCTGCTGCCTCCTCCTGCGCCTGCGCCAGCGCGGCCATGTCGCGGGCGCGGGTTTGCAAAACATGCGCCTGCGCCACCAGCAGCGCGAGCGGGGCATCGGCCTGCACCGCCTGTCCTGCGCCGTGCAAGGCCGCAGCCAGCGCGTCGCGCGCGGTCTGTTGCAGCGCCTTGGCCCCCGCCAGTTCCCGTTCCGCCGCTTGCAGCGCCTCCCTTGCCTCCAACGCGGTCTCGCGGCGGCGCAGCCAGTCCGCAAATTCCTCGGGCGCGGTGTCCGGCTCCAACCCGTCCGGCAGCTGCCCGGCGATCTCGCGCCGCAAGGCGGCAATCCGGCCTGCCGCCGTTTCTGCCGCCTCCTCCGCGCGCGCCATCTCGACGCCCAGAACCGCCAGTCGGGTTTGCGCCTCCGCGCGGCCACGTGCCTCTGCTTGCGCTTGCGCCAGTGCCGCGGTCACCTGATCATCGCG
Source organism: Paracoccaceae bacterium (assembly GCA_024636555.1). Classification (GTDB taxonomy): domain Bacteria; phylum Pseudomonadota; class Alphaproteobacteria; order Rhodobacterales; family Rhodobacteraceae; genus Seohaeicola. The sequence goes on from JAGXGW010000025.1 coordinate 30,531, forward strand.
CCGCATCGCGGCTTCAAAGGCTTCGGCTGTCTGCACCGTCAGGCTGGCGCGGTGGCTGGACCACAGCGCTTCCCTTGCAGCACGGATCTCGGCGGCGATCTCCAGCGTGACCGCGCCTGCATCCGTCACCGCGCGTATTCCCGCCTCGGTCCGCGCCATGTCATCGGTGATGCGGGCCGAGGCCTCGCGCCCCTGCGCCTGCGCCTGCTGCGCGCCCGCGATATCCTGCCGCCAGTGCTGCACCTGTTCCACAGAAGGCACAGCCAGACCGGCCAGATCGCATCCGGTGCCGTGCCACGGCGCAAGCCGGGCAAGCTGTGCCTGCCATCTGTCCCGCGCCGCTCTTTGTGCGGCCAAGGCCCGCTCTGTCGTGCCTTCGGGATCACGGTGCAGCACGTTTTGCATCACCTCGTCCAGCACCGCCAGATCGGGCGAAGCGGCCAGATCGCCCCCGATCCGCCGCGCCAGCCCCTCGTGTTTGTCCTGCGCGGCCTGCGCCTCCGTCTGCGCGGTCTTGAGCGCGGCCACAACGCCGGACTGGCGCTCCATCAGCGCACGCAGCGCCGCGACGACCGGAACCGAAGGCAACACCTCCGCAGGATCGCGCCCGACGGCCCCCAAACGGCGCAGCAGGTCATCCCTGCGCGTCTCGGCCGCCTGTGCTGCGGCCTGTCGTGCCGGAAGATCGCGAACCGCGCCGTCATAATCGGATTTCAGCGCCTCGGCCGCCGCCATCCGCGGCACACAGGCCAGCATCTCGGCATCATCGGTTGCGGCGTCATGTTCGGCTTGCAAGGCCGCCATCTGCGCCGCCTGTTCCTCGATCCGGACGCGGATCAGCCCCTCGTCGCGGATCAGATCGGGCAGGTCCTCTGCCCAGCCCTGCGGCAGGGGCGGCAGGTCAGGCAGGTCGGCCAAAGCCGCAGTGACCAGTTGCAGGCGCGTCACCAGCGGCACGGCGGCCAGTTGGCGGTCGACAAGATGCAACTGCCGCACCGTCGCCTCCTGCTCGGCCTCGGCCGCGTCCCATGCCGCCTGCGCCTGATCGCGCTGCTGTGCCAGAACCGCAAAGTCACGCGCGCCGATATCCTGCGCCGCGATCTGCGCCTCGATCTCCGCCAGCGCCTTTTTTAGATCGGCCAGCCCGCCCGAGCGGCCGCCGGGCTTGAAAAACCCGGTCGCCTGCGCGCGCAGATTGTCCAGCGCCTGCCCCATCTCGGCCAGACCGCTGCTGGCGGTGAACAGCATCTGCCCCAGATCACCCTGAGAGGACAGGATACTCTCACCGCCCTGTTCCAGCGTTTCGTCATCCAGACTGAACATCGCCTCGTATCCGGCGCGGTCGATGCCGCCCAGAATGCCTTGCAACACCGCTTCGGGCAGAACTGCGCCCGAGGGATCGGTCAGCGTGTTGGTGCGGCCCTTGGTGCGGATCAGGTTGACCGTCTCGCCGTCTGCCTCGATACAGGCGCCGACCTGCATCGCGTTGTAGGGATGCAGGAAATTCAGACGGCTCTGCGCGGGTATCCCGTACAGCAGATCGAGCCAGCCCTGCATCGTGGTGGATTTGCCCGCCTCGTTCGGGCCGTAGATGATGTGGAAATCCGCATCACCCGCCGCATTTCCAGAGGGGGCCGCCCCGAAATCGAGGCTGTGATCGGTGAATTTGCCATAGCGGGTCAGATCGAGGCGGCGCAGGCGCATCAGTCCGCGTCCCCCGTGCCGTGCAGATGCGCCAGAACCTCTGCCGCGCCCTCCTGCAAGAGCCGGTCGCGGATCGCGGCCTGCGCGGCGGGATCATCCCCCAGCAGGCCGCGCAGGGCGCGTGGCAAGGCTTTTGCCAGCACATCCATGACGGCATCCGCCTCGGCCATCACAGCGGCGGGCGGGATGGCGGGGGGCGTTGTCATCGCCGCAACCTGACGGGAAAGCTCCGCCAGCGGCCCTGCGGTATCGGGGCGCGGCGTATCGGTGCAGGCCAGCTCGACCTTGTCGATCCAGAGGCTGCCGATCCCCTCGGCGGTCAACATCGCCTCTTCCCGCAGCAGCGCCTGATCGCGCCGCAACCGCCAAAACAGCGGGGTTGCGCCGGTCAGCACGGGCCGCAGCACCAGATGATCCTCGCCATAAGCGCGCCGGGCCGCGCGCAGGGACGCGCCCAGCGCCGCCACGATCTCGGGCCAGTCGACCATCCCGTCCAGCGGCACATCCAGCCGCGCGAACCGCGCAATGGACGTACTGCGCTCCTCCACGCTCAGGCTGCCATCGTCGGCCACATTCACCAGCGTGACGGATTTGCCCCCCGCCTCGCCGATATCGCGGCCCTGCGGGATGCCCGGCATGACGATATGCACGGCCCCCGCATGATGCGCCCGAGCATGAATATGGCCCAGCGCCCAATAGTGGAAACCGCTTTGCTGCAGTTCGGCCAGACGGCAGGGTGCATAGAGGTCATGCCCTTCGGTGCCGTCCAGACTGGTATGCATCAGCCCGATATTCACCGCATCCGCGACAGGCTGCTTGTATCGCGGCAACAGGCTCTCGGGCGCATGCGGCTTGGCAAAGCTGATGCCGTGCAGCGCGATGCGCTGGCCGCCTGCCTCGCGCAGTTCCACACTGGCCTGCGCCCCGAATACGGTGACCGAGGGCGGCAGCACCAGTTGGCCGGTGATGCGCGATTCCGCATCGTGATTGCCGCGAATGATGAAAGTCTCGATGCCCGCCGCGTCCAGCCGCCTGAGTTGCTGCGCCAGAAAGCGCGCCGTTTTCATGGAGGCCTGCGCGCCATCGTAAAGATCACCCGCGATCAGCAGCGCATTGACCCGCTCTTCCAGACAGAGGCCGATGATCCGCTCGAACACGGTCCGGCTGGCATTGCCGATGATATCAGCCAGCGCGGGGTCGCGCAGGGCCAGCGATTTCAGCGGTGAATCAAGATGAAGATCGGCAGTGTGGATAAATCGGTAAGGCACCAAGGGGTCCATTCAACGGCAGGAGCAAAGAAAGCCAGCCTGTCCTTCGGTGTGGGGCTTGTCAAATGCATTGGCGCGCCAAACCCGCGGCGGCGCGCAGGCCAGCGGATCGGCGCGGCCGATTTTCAGACCGCCTAATTTGTATTCACAAACCCTTGGTTTAGCAGAAATTGTATACAATGATTAAGTTCATCAGCGCAGCATCCAGCCCGCACCCTGCCCCTTGCCTCACCCATGGCCTAGCTCTCGGATCACGGAGGAGACGCAACCATAACGAGGATCGCATGCAAGCCATGCGGCCACCCCAACAGACATAAAAACAGAGAGGGCACTTCATGGAACGTCGCAGATTTCTGACCGCCACAGCCGCCGCAGCGGTCGCGGCCCCGCTTGCCGCACCGCGCATCGCGCATGCACAAGACAGCTTCAACTGGCGCATGACCAATTCTTACGGTCCCGGCTCGCCCTTCTACACCGTCGGCCCCGGCAGCCCGACAGATGTGATCGAGAAGATCGACGTGATGTCAGGCGGTCGGTTGAAGATCCAGCATTTCGCGGCAGGCGAATTGATCCCCGCGCTCGAAGGCTTTGACGCCGTCCAGCAGGGCGTGATCGAGATGAACGCCTCCAACAGCTATTTCTGGTCGGGTACCACCTTTGCCGCGCAATATTTCACGACCGTTCCCTTCGGGATGAGCTTCATGGGCCATATGGCATGGCTCTATCACGGTGGCGGGCTGGAGCTGTGGCACAAGGTCTATGAGCCCTTCGGTCTGGTCGCCTTTCCGGTGAACAATACCGGCGTGCAGATGACCGGCTGGTTCCGCGAACCGATCGAGGATGTCGGCCAGTTGCAGGGCCTGCGGATGCGGATCCCCGGCCTTGCGGGTCAGGTCTATGCCAGCCTTGGCGTTGATGCCCGCGTGCTGCCGGGTGGCGAGATCTTCCCCGCGCTGGAGCGTGGCGTGATCGATGCCGCCGAATTCGTCGGCCCCTATCAGGACCGTCGCCTTGGCCTGCAGAATGCCGCGAAGTTCTATCACACGACCGGCTGGCACGAGCCTTCCACGACGGGCGAGTTGCTGATCTCGAAAGCCGCATGGGACAGCCTGCCCGCCGATCTGCAGATGATCGTCAAAACCGCCTGCATGGCTGCCTGTCTGGAAAGCCTGACGTGGTCCGAGGCCGTGAACGGCGAGGCGCTGACCGATCTGGTGGATAACTTCGGCGTCACCGCTGCGGTTCTGCCGGATACGGTGATCGAGGCGCTGCGCACCGCCACAGCCGACACGCTGGCCACCCGCACCGCCGCCGATCCCTTGGTCAAGGAGGTGCATGACAGCTACATGGCGTTCAAGACCAATCATGACCGTTGGGCCGGAATCAGCGAAGGCCCGTGGCTCAAGAATATCCTCAAGGTCTGAGGATGCGCGCCCTGTCACGTTTCGTGAACGGGATCGAGGTTGCGGTCCGGCTGTTTGGCTGGATCGCGGCCTGGACCTGCGTGGCGCTGGTGCTGATGGTGGCGGGCGATGTTTTCGTCCGCTACTTTCTGCGCACCGGGTCGGTCTGGTTGCAGGAATTGCAATGGCACCTGATCTCGCCCATCGCTTTGTTCGGCATGTCCTATGCGCTCTATTGCGGCGAACAGGTACGCGTTGATGTGCTGTTCGAGCGTTTCCCCGCATGGCTTGCACGCGTCATCGAAGTTGTGGGCGGCTTGGCCTTGATGGCTTTCGCGGTCTATGGCGTCTATCTCGCCATGCCTTGGGTGCAGCAATCATGGCTGCGCGGGGAATCCTCTCCCAATCCCGGCGGGCTACCCTATCGCTGGGCGCTCAAGGGGCTGATTCCACTGGGTTTCGGCCTGCTGGCGCTGCAAGGGCTGGCGCATGCCTTGCGGCACGGCTTTGGCCTGCCCAATCCGGATAACGCACCGCAGCACGCACCCCGGACAACCGGACACTGATCCCGAGGACCACAGACAATGTCTCCGACTGAACTTCTGGCGATCGGCATGATCGCCGCCTTTTTCGTGCTGCTGATCATCGGCATCCCTGTGGGCATCGCCATCGCCACATCGGGGCTGGTTTTCGGCTATCTGGGCTTTGGTCCGACGCTGTTCAACCTGCTGCCCGCCCGCGTTTACGGCGTGGTGACCAATTACACCTTCATGGCGATCCCGTTGTTCGTGTTCATGGGCGTGATGCTGGAAAAATCGCGCTTGGCAGAGGAGTTGATCGACATCATCGGCCACCTTTTCGGCAAGGTCGCAGGCGGCATGGGCGTGGCGATCATCCTTGTCGGCGTGCTTTTGGGCGCGGCTACGGGCATTGTCGGGGCCACCATCGTCACGCTGGGGCTGCTGACACTGCCCACGCTGCTCAGGCGCGGCTATCCGAAATCGCTGGCAACGGGCATGATCTGCGCCTCCGGCACTTTGGGCCAGATCATCCCGCCATCCTTGGTGCTGATCCTGCTGGCCGAGATATTGGGCGAATCCGTGGGGACGATGTTTGCCGCCGCGATGATCCCCGGCCTGACGCTGGCGGTTGTCTATATCGTCGCCATTCTGGTGCTGGCCGCCTGGAACCCCGCATTGATGCCGCCGATCCCGCAAACCGAGCGTGACGCAATGAGCGCTGGCATGCTGGCGCGCAAACTGGTGCTGGTCGTCGGCCCGCCGATCGGGCTGGTGGTCGCGGTGCTCGGCTCCATCATCGGCGGCTTGGCCGCGCCAACGGAAGCGGCCTCCATGGGGGCCATCGGCGCGCTGGGTTTCGTGGCGGTGTCGGGGCGGCTGACCTTCGATCTGCTCAAACAGGTGGCGCGCTCGACGTTGCTGATCTCGTCGATGGTGTTCTTCATCCTGATCTGCGCGCAGGTCTTCGGCCTGTCGTTCCGTGGCTTGGGCGGCGAGCATCTGGTTGGCCGCATGTTCGAATGGGTGCCGGGCGGCATCAACGGCGCGCTTTTGTTCATGCTGCTTCTTATCTTCGTGCTGGGCTTCTTTCTGGAATGGATCGAGATCACCTATATCGCCCTGCCGCTGTTCCTGCCGTTCTTCATCGCCAATGGTGTCGATCTGGTCTGGCTGGGCATCCTGATCTGTCTGAACCTGCAAACCTCTTTCCTGACACCGCCTTTCGGCTGGTCGCTGTTTTTCCTCAAAGGCGTTGCCCCGCCCGAGGTGAGCACTCTGGACATTTACAAGGGTGCGGTGCCATTCATCGGCCTGCAGGCGCTGGCGCTGGCACTGGTCTTCTTCTTCCCCGGGCTGGCCCTCTGGCTGCCTCAGGCAATCGGGTGGTAACCCCAGACTAAAGGTGAGTGGTAACATGCTGACATCTTCCATGGGCTACAAAGGCGCGTTTTCAGCGCCGCACCGTGCCGCCGCACTGGCGGGCCGCGATGTGCTGGAGGCGGGTGGCACCGCGATCGAGGCGATGGTCGCAGCCGCTGCCGCGATTGCCGTGGCCTATCCGCATATGAACGGCATCGGCGGCGACGGCTTCTGGCTGATCCACCGTCCCGGCGAGGTGCCAGTGGGCATCTGCGGCTGTGGCCGCGCGGCGGGCCTTGCCACGCCGGAATGGTACGCCGAGCGTAACGTGACAGGCGCCCTGCCTGCGCGCGGCCCATTGGCGGTACTGACCGTTCCGGGCACCATCGATGGCTGGGCCAAGGCTCTGGCCTTGGTGCCGGAGGCGCGGCGTCTGCCGCTGGCCGATCTGCTGGCCCCCGCCATCGCGCTGGCCCGTGACGGTATCGCCGTGACTGCCAACCAGTCACTGACCACCGCCGCCAAGCTCGACACCCTCAAGGGCGTGCCCGGATTTGACGAGACCTATCTGGTCGACGGCGCGCCCCCGGCCCCCGGCCATCTGCTGCGCCAGACGGCTTTGGGTGACACGCTGGCACGGCTGGCCGAGGTGGGCCTTGACGATTATTACCGAGGCGAGATCGCCGCCACCCATGCGCGCTTTCTGGAAGATATCGGCAGCCCCCTGCGCCTGACCGATTTCCACCTTTTCACCGCCGAACAGGTGACACCTTTGACCGTCGGCACCACAGCAGGCCAGCTTTACAACATGATCGCCCCCACGCAGGGCGTATCCTCGCTGATGATCCTTGCCCTGTTCGACCGCCTTGGCATCACAACAGGCGAGGGGTTTGACCATCTGCACGGGCTGATCGAGGCGACCAAGCAGGCCTTTATCCAGCGCAACGCCGCACTGGGCGACCCCGATCATATGGCAACCCCCGCACAAGACTGGCTGGAGGCGGCGCATCTGGACGCACTTGCCGCCAAGATCGACATGACAACAGCCCTGCCGTGGCCGCATGAGGCGAAACCCGGCGATACGATCTGGATGGGAGCGGCCGACAAGGACGGCACCGTCGTCAGCTTCATCCAGTCGGTGTTCTGGGAATTCGGCTCCGGCCTGACCTGCACCGAGACCGGCGTGTTCTTCCAGAACCGTGGCGCGGGCTTCTCGCTTGCCGCAGGGCCGAACCAGCTTGGCCCCTACCGCCGCCCCTTCCACACGCTGAACCCTGCCTTGGCGCAACTTGCGGATGGCCGCGTCATGGCTTACGGCACGATGGGCGGCGAGGGCCAGCCGCAGACGCAGGCGGCCGTGTTCACGCGGCATGTGACCTACGGCCAAGACCTGCAAGCCGCTGTCACCGCGCCGCGCTGGCTGCTGGGCAAGACATGGGGCGAGACGACCACGACGCTGAAGCTGGAGGACCGTTTCGATCCCGCGCTCGTCACCGCGCTGCAAGAGGCCGGCCACGAGATTGAGATGATCGCGCCTTTCTCTGATACGGCAGGCCATGCGGGTGCGGTTGTGCTGCATCCGCAGGGGCTGATCGAGGCCGCATCCGACCCGCGCGCCGACGGGGCTGCGCTGGCTTTCTGAACGACGTTGGCCTGATGGACCACGCAGGCTCTCTGAAAAGCACCGGCTTGCCCGGTTGCGCCACCCACATTTGAACGGATCGGACACCCCCTTGGAACTGCTCACACATACCGAAATCGCCCTGCTGATCGGCGGCGTGATGGCCGCCGCCGCTTTCGCGGGAATTCTTGCAGGGCTGCTGGGCGTGGGTGGCGGCATCGTGATCGTGCCGGTGCTGTTCTGGGTCTTTGTCTTCATCCAGCTTGACCCCGATGTCGCCATGCCCGTGGCCGTGGCCACATCCTTGGCGACCATCATCGCCACCGCGATTTCATCGGCGCGCGCGCATCACAAACGCGGCGCGGTGGATATGGTGCTGGTCAAACGCTGGGGACCGTGGATGGCCGCAGGCGCGCTTTTGGGCGGGGCGGTGGCCGGCATGGTCAATGGCACAGCGCTGCTGCTGGTCTTCGGCATCGTCGGGCTGGCCGTGTCGATCAACCTTGCGCGGCCCAAGACGCTGGTGCTGGCGGACGACCTGTCGCAAGCCAAGGCCGCGCAGCCCGCGCTCGCCGGACTGATCGGCACCGTCTCCGCGATGATGGGCATTGGCGGTGGCACATTGGGCGTCCCGATCCTGACTGCCTGTTCGGTGCCCGTGCACCGCGCGGTTGGCACCGCTGCCGCTTTCGGCCTCATCATCGCTGTGCCCGCCGTGATCGCGCTGATCATCGCGGGGCTGGGGGTGGAGGGCCGCCCGCCCCTGTCGCTGGGCTATGTCAATCTGGTGGCCACCGCCCTGATCCTGCCGATCTCCACCACGTTGGCCCCACGCGGCGCGCAACTGGCCCATGCGCTCGACGCAAAATGGGTCAAGCGCGCCTTTGCTGTCTTCCTTGCGATCACCTCGCTCAGGATGCTTTGGACGGCGTTGGCATGATGTTGCTCCGGTTACGGGCCCATTTGTCCAGCATGGCCTGCGCCGCGCTTACAAGGTGACGGCGCAAAGCCTTCTCCGCCGTCTGCGCGTCCCGCTCGATGATCGCCTCGACGATCTGCGCATGCTCGGCATTGGACCGCGCAATGCGGCTTGCATCGGCGAGTTGCGAGCGGCGGAAGGGTAACAGCTTCACCCACATCGCCTCGGCCATTTCGGCCAAATCGCCGTTATGACTGCCGGTGTAGATCATCTGGTGAAAGCGTGTATTGGCGGCCTCGTAGGCATCGGCCTTGCCCGAGCGCGCCATCTGCGCCATCTCCTCATGCTGGTTCAGCAGCCCCGCGCGTTCCTCCATCGTCATGCGTTGCGCCGCGAAACGGCCGCACAAAGCCTCGATCTCGCCCATCGCTTCGAACAACTGGTCGATCCGTTCGGGAGAGATATCGCTGACGATGACACCTTTGTAGGGCACCCTGACCGCCAGAGCCCGCGACACGACGATCTGCAAGGCCTCCCGCACAGGGGTGCGCGACACACCAAAGCGCTTGGCAAGGGCCACCTCGTCCAGCCTGCTGCCCGCATCAAGCTGTGCCAGCATGATCTCCGCCTCCAGTTCGGCGGCGATGGTCTGTCCGAGAACCTGACGCGGGGGACGGTTGTGATTGGTCATGTCACCTCACAGTGCTGTGTACAAAACAATGCCGCAATGCGCCTTTGTGCACAAGAATGTCGAAGGCATTTTGATAAACCTGATCGCCTCAACGCCTGCAATCCGCCGCTGGCTCCGGATGCGGCGGGTCATTGCAGCTTGTTGCAACCCCCGGAGCCTGCTGCTTGCCCCTTGCCATGCGGAGCAGTGCGGCGGATAAGCGGGCGATGAGAACCCCTTTCGAGATTTTTCTGGCCGTCCCTCCGGGGCTTGAGGCGACGCTGGCGTCCGAGGCGGCGGCCCTCGGGTTTCCGGCCCCTGTCACCGTGCCGGGCGGTGTGAGCTTTCACGGCGGCTGGCCTGACGTCTGGCGCGCCAACCTGTCCCTGCGCGGGGCAACCCGTGTTCTGGCGCGGATCGGCAGTTTCCGCGTGCTGCATCTGGCGCAACTGGACAAACGCGCGCGCAAATTCGACTGGGCCACCGTGTTGCGCGCCGATATTCCGGTGCGAGTGGAAGTGACCTGCAAGGCCTCCAAGATCTATCACGCAGGCGCGGCAAAACAGCGGATCGAGACCGCATTGCGCGAAACGCTCGGGGTCGAGGTGCTGTCGGGGCCAGCGGTCGAGGACGCGGCGGATGCGGCTGCCACGCCGGAAATCCGCCTCAAGGCGCGGATCGAGGATGATCTGTGCACCTTCAGCATCGACACTACGGGCGAGTCCCTGCACAAGCGCGGCCACAAACAGGCGATGGCAAAAGCGCCCCTGCGCGAGACGCTGGCGGCGCTTTTCCTGCGCCAGTGCGGCTATGACGGGGCCGAGGCTGTGCTGGACCCGATGTGCGGATCAGGCACTTTTGTGATCGAGGCGGCGGAAATGGCCCTTGGCCTGCTGCCCGGACGCGCGCGCAGCTTTGCTTTCGAGCATCTGGCCAGTTTTGACCCGTCAGGTTGGGAAAAGCTGCGAAAGGCCGCCCCGCCCCGCGCCACAGACCTGCGCTTTCACGGCTCCGACCGCGATGCAGGCGCGATCCGCGCCGCCACCGCCAATGCCGAACGTGCAGGCGTGGCAGGCATCACCACCTTCCAGACCCATGCGATCAGCGATCTTGTCCGCCCCGAAGGCCCGCCCGGCCTGATCATGGTCAACCCGCCCTACGGTGCGCGGATCGGCGAGCGCAAGCTTCTCTTCGCGCTTTACGGCGCGCTTGGCAAAACGCTGGCCGAGCGGTTTCGCGGCTGGCGCGTCGGCCTTGTCACCAGCGATCCCGCGCTGGCCAAGGCCACCGCCCTGCGGTTCCTGCCCACCGCCCCCGCAGTGTCGAACGGCGGTCTGAAAGTCACGCTTTACCGCAGCGATCCTTTACCCTGATACTGCGCCCGCACAGCACAGGAATCATCGCATGCCGCATCCCCTCGTCACCGCTCAGGATATCGCAGATTACCAACGTGACGGGGTCGTGCTGATCCGTGGCCTGTTCCGTGACCATGTCGAGACACTCGCCGCCGGGATCGAGCGCAACATGGCCGCGCCCGGCCCCTATGCCGCCGAGAACCTCAAGGCGGGCGAAGGCGGGCGCTTCTTCGACGATTACTGCAACTGGCAGCGCATCCCCGAATTCGAGCAGGTGATCCGCACCTCCCCCGCCGCCGAGGTGGCGGCAGACCTGACGGAATCGCAGGCCGTGCAGCTTTTCCATGACCATATCCTTGTCAAGGAACCAGGCACCTCCAAGCCGACCCCGTGGCATCAGGATGGCCCCTATTATTTCGTCGAGGGTCGCCAGAGCGTCAGCTTCTGGTCGCCCCTTGATCCGGTGCGGGAGGCCAGCCTGCGCTGCGTGGCGGGATCGCATCTCTGGCCCCGTCCCGTCCTGCCGACCCGCTGGCTGTCGGAGGAGAATTTCTACCCCGATGCAGAGGCCTACATGCCCGTGCCCGATCCCGATACCGAAGGCATGGAGATCCGCGAATGGCATATGGAGCCGGGCGATGCGGTGGCATTTCACTACAGCACGCTGCACGGCGCACGTGGCAACGAGACCGCCCAGCGCCGCCGCGCCTTCTCGCTGCGGCTGGTGGGCGACGATGCCCGTTATGTGGAGCGTCCCGGCCCCACGTCGCCGCCCTTTTCGGGCCATGACATGCAGCCGGGGCAAAAGCTGCGGACAGACTGGTTTCCGGTGCTCTACACCCGCTGAAACCTGCCCTTGCGGCAGGGGTTTTCTTGCCAAAGGCGCGGCCATAGTCTCGCCCCGTCACACAGGCGCGAGTGTTCACCATGCGGTTGCCGGTTCTGTTCATCCTGATCACGGTCGTGATCGATGCCATGGGCATCGGGCTGATCCTGCCGGTGATGCCGGATTTGATCCGCGAGACAACGGGCGGGACGCTGGCGCAGGCGGCGGTCTGGGGTGGTATCCTGTCCACAGCCTTTGCCGCGATGCAATTCCTCTTCGGCCCCGTTCTGGGCGCGCTGTCGGACCGTTTCGGGCGGCGTCCGGTCCTGTTGCTCTCGCTTGTCGTGATGGCGGCGGATTACGTGGTGATGGCGCTGGCCGGCTCCATCTGGTTGCTGCTGGCGGGCCGGATCGTGGGCGGGGTGACGGCGGCGACCCATTCCACCGCCTCGGCCTATATGGCCGATATCTCCGCACCGCATGAGAAGGCGCGCAACTTCGGGCTGATCGGCGCGGCCTTCGGCGTGGGCTTCGTGCTGGGGCCGGTGATCGGCGGGCTGCTGGCCGAATGGGGCACCCGCGCGCCCTTTGTGGCCGCTGCCATTCTGGCGCTGACCAATGCCGCCTTCGGCTGGTTCGTGCTGCGCGAGACGGTGACAGACCGCATCCGCCGTCCCTTCGAATGGCGGCGCGCCAATCCGTTCGGGGCGATCCGCGCGGTGTCGCGTCTGGCAGGGGTCGGGCCGCTGATCTGGGTCTACTTCCTCTACCATTTCGCGGCCGTGGTCTATCCGGCGATCTGGGCCTATTTCACCGCCGCGCGCTTTGGCTGGTCGCCCGGCCTGATCGGCGTATCACTGGCCGTCTACGGCTTGTCGCTTGCCTTTGCTCAGGGCTTGCTCGTGGGGCCTGCGATCCGGTTTTTCGGCGATGCCCGCACGGTTCTGCTGGGCCTGATCATCGAGGTCGTGTCCCTCGTCATCCTCGGCTTCATCTCCTCGGGTCTGCTGCTGTTGCTGCTGATCCCCGTCACGGCCCTCGGCGCGATCGGGCTGCCCGCCTTGCAAGGTATCCTGTCACGCGCCGTGGCCGATAACGCACAAGGCGAGTTGCAGGGCGTGCTGACCAGCCTGACGGCGGTGGCGATGGTGCTGGCCCCGCTGGTGATGACCCAGACATTCGCCAGCTTCACCCGCGTCGATGCGGCGATCTACCTGCCCGGCGCGCCCTTTCTGCTGTCCGCCGTGATCATGGCGCTGGCTCTGGTGCTCTATCAATGGCGCGGGCGGCGCGTGACGGGCTAAGCGCGGGACGGGCGCGTTCCGCCATGCAGACAATGTTTTTGCACTTGCGCCATCCAGCCCGTGCGGGCAGGTTCTGGCCTCAAGAGTGACCATCCAGAAAGGTATCGCCTCATGCAGACCATCAAGGCCGCCGTATGTCACGCCTTTGGCACACCGCTGACGATCGAGGAGGTGCGTCTGCGCGCGCCGGAGATGGGCGAGATCGAGGTGCAACTGGATGCCGTGGCGATCTGCCATTCCGACATATCCTTTGCGGACGGCGCATGGGGCGGCTCGCTGCCCGCTGTCTACGGCCACGAGGCTGCAGGCCGCGTCACCGCAATCGGCGCGGGTGTGTCCGGTATCGCCGTGGGGGATTCCGTCGCCGTGACGCTGATCCGTGCCTGCGGCGGGTGCACCAATTGCGGCTCGGGCAAGCCAACCCTGTGCGAGACGCCCTATAACGGCGACAAGGGTCCGCTCTCGACCGCCGATGGCGGGATGCTGCATCAGGCGATGGCCTGCGGTGCCTTTGCGGAATCCGTGGTGGTCGATCAAAGCCAGGTCGTGAAAATCCCCGATGACTTGGCCAAGGATGTCGCGGCGCTTCTGTCCTGCGGCGTGATTACCGGCGTCGGTGCCGTGGTCAATGCCGCCGCCTTGCGCGCCGGGCAGGATGTTGTGGTGATCGGCGCGGGAGGCGTCGGCCTCAACGCCATTCAGGGCGCGCGTATCGCCGGGGCGCGGCGGATCATCGCCGTCGACATGAGCGAGGAGAAGCTGGATGTCGCCCGCGAATTCGGCGCGACAGACGGGATACTCGCCACCGACCCCAAGCCGTGGTCAAAAGCCAAACGCATCATGGGGCGCGGGGCCGATGCGGTGATCGTCACCGTGGGCGCGATACCGGCCTATGACACCGCACCGCGCTTTCTGGGCTATGGCGGGCGCGTGGTGATGGTGGGCATGCCGCATTCCGGCCAGACCTCCACCTACGAGCCTGTCGTGATGGCGGCGGTGGGTCAGGGCATGATCGGCTCCAAAATGGGAGATGTGGTGATCAAGCGCGACATTCCGTGGATGGTGGACCTCTACCAGCAGGGCCGCCTGAAACTGGACGAACTGATCTCGGGCCGCTGGAGGCTGGACCAGATCAACGAGGCGATTGCCGATACGAGATCGGGTGCTGCGCGGCGCAATGTGATTATCCTGCGCGACTGACCCTTTTGCGCTTTCACTGTTCTCCAAATACTCGAAGGAGCGACTGACGATGAAACTGGCCGACCTCGATATCATCGTCACAGCACCCCCTGCCCCCGGTTGGGGCGGGCGCTACTGGATCCTGGTCAAGCTCACGACCGATACCGGGATCATCGGCTGGGGCGAATGCTACGCCGCCTCTGTCGGGCCTGAGGCGATGCGCGCCGTGATCACGGATGTCTTCGAGCGTCACATGCAGGGCGAGAACCCCGAGAATATCGAGAAAATGTTCCGCCGCGTCTATTCCTCCGGCTTCACGCAGCGCCCTGACCTGACCGTGATGGGCGCGTTCTCGGGGCTGGAGATCGCGTGCTGGGATATTCTGGGCAAGGACCGGGGCCGCCCTGTCTGGGCATTGCTGGGTGGCAAGATCAACGACCAGCTGCGCGCCTATACCTATCTCTATCCCTTGCCACATCACGACCATGCGCCCTTCTGGGTCTCGCCCGACATGGCGGCGGAATCGGCGCTGGAGGCGGTGGAGCGTGGCTATACAGCGGTCAAATTCGATCCCGCCGGCCCCTATACGATGCGTGGCGGACATATGCCCGCGATGCGCGACATATCGCGTTCCGTCGCCTTCTGCCGCGCCATCCGCGAGGCTGTGGGCGATCGCGCCGATCTGCTGTTCGGCACGCATGGCCAGTTCACCACCGCAGGTGCGATCCGGCTGGGTCAGGCGTTGGAGCCCTATAGCCCGCTGTGGTACGAAGAGCCGATCCCGCCGGACAATCTGCTGGAATTCGCCAAGGTTGCGCAGGCGGTGCGGATTCCGCTGGCCACGGGCGAGCGGATGACCACCAAGGCGGAATTCGCCACGCTTTTGCGCACGGGCGGGGCCGAGATATTGCAACCCGCGCTGGGGCGTGCGGGCGGCATCTGGGAGATGAAGAAGGTGGCCGCGATGGCCGAGGCGTTCAACGTCCAGATCGCGCCGCATCTTTATGCAGGCCCCGTGGAATGGGCCGCGAATGTGCATCTGGCCGCCTCCATCCCCAATCTGTTGATGATCGAGACAATCGAGACGCCGTTCCACGACGGGCTTATCAAGGGCACGATCCGGGTCGAGAATGGCCATGTCATTCCGCCCGAGACACCCGGCCTCGGGATCGAGGTCGATGAGGAACTGGCCCGCGCCAATCCCTACACCGGCACCGGTCTGCACCTGCAAATGCAGCAGGACCCTTGCGATTACCAAAATGAGAACCATTTTGAAGGCGGAGCGCCCGCAGGCGGGAACTAACCTCGCCCAGGGCGGAAAAACATGATAGAAAACGCAAAACAGATGCAGGATCTTGCAGAATTGACGACGCACAGCCCCCCCGCCCCGCCTTCGGAAATGGCGCGCAATGCCGAAGCGGCTGCGACCTATCTCAAGACGCTGGCCCATGAAGGGCGCTTGATGATCCTGTGCCATCTGGGATCAGGCGAGAAATCCGTTGGAGAGTTGGAAAGCCTGCTGGAAATCCGGCAGGCCGCCGTCAGCCAGATGCTGGCACGGCTGCGCGAAGAGCGGCTGGTCACAACCCGCCGCGAAGGCAAGACCATCTTCTACAGCCTCGCGGACGAGAACACCCAAGAGGTGATCGGCCTGCTGTACCGGCTGTTCTGCAGCCCGGATGTACAGGATACCAGCCGTAGCTCCTGCTGAGCGTGCGGCCTTTCAGGTGCCTGTCCACCACGCCTCGACTGCGGCTTTCGTGATCGCCGCTTGCGGGCCGATTGCCACCAACCGTGTGCGCGCCACAGGTGCAACTGCGGGTTTGATCTCGACGCTGCGGCCAACAACCTGCACCTCCCAGCCATGCCCCTGCGGCGCGCGCACCAGACCCTTGATGCGGTAAAGCGCCTGCGGGGCGGCGGTAAGTTTGCAGGCCAGCCTGTCGCGGTCCATCACTGTGTCGCCGTCATGGCTCCAACCCAGATAGGCGGGATGGGCGGCATTGGTTTGCCTGCCTTCCAGCGGCGCGATCCCGCCCAGCAACAAAGGCGCTACGGCAGGGCATGTGGACAGGTCGATCTGCGGGGCTGCGCTGAGGGCACAGAGCCGGGTCAACAGGCTGTCGGGCACACCGCCTTCGGTCTTGGACAGCAACAGCATGTCGGCCACCGCCACCTGCCCGCGTATCTGCGCGCCGATCTGCGGATCATCCGCCAGCGCCAGCCAGTGCTGTGCATCCACGACAACGGCGATGCCGCCATAGGCCATGTCCGGCTCGGCCCTTGCGGCGGCGGCGATGCGGGCGGGATCGGCGATGCCGGAGGCCTCGATCACCAGATGGTCGGGGCGCGGCCGGCGGTCCAGCGCGTCGCCCATCGCCATGAACAGATCCGCCCCCATCGTGCAGCAGACGCAGCCGTTTGTCAGGGTGATCGTGTCCCCCTCGGCCGAGGCGATCAGATCGGCGTCTATGTTGATCGCGCCGAAATCATTGACCATGACCATGATGCGCTGGCCATGATCGTCGCGCAGCAGGCGGTTGAGCAGCGTGGTCTTGCCAGCCCCCAGATAGCCGCCGATGACGGTCAAAGGCAGGCGGGGCAAGCTCATGCCAGATGCACCCGCCCGTCGAGCACGGTGCCCAGCACCGGCACATCCTTCAGCGCCATCGGCGCCACCGCCAGCGGATCATCGCCAAGCACCGCGAAATCGGCGCGTTTGCCTGTCTCGATACTGCCGATCTCGTGGTCCATGTGCAGCGTATAGGCCGCCCCCAAAGTGATGGCCTGCAACGCCTCGGCCACCGTGATGCATTGCGCGGCCCCCATCGTGCGGCCCGACATGGTCTGCCGGTTGACCGCGCACCATGCGGTGAACAGCGGGCCAAGCGGCGTGACCGGCGCATCGGAATGCAGCGCGACATGGACGCCCGCGTCCAGTGCGGCGCGGGCTGCGTTCATCCGGCAGGCCCGGTCCTCGCCCACGGTCAGCGCGATGTGCTGATCGCCGAAATACCAGATATGGTTGGAGAAAATGTTGGTGCAAATCCCCAGTTCGACACAGCGCAGGAACTGATCCACCCCCATCAACTGGCAATGCTGCAAGACATGGCGCGCATCGGGCCACGGGTGTTCGCGGGAGGCTGCGGCGATGGCGTCAATCGCCACGCTGCTGGCCTCGTCCCCGTTGACATGGATATGCATCTGCACGCCTGCCGCCTGCATCGCCGTAACCATGCGCTGGATCTCGTCGGGTGCCATGTTCCAGATCCCGTTGGCCTGTCCGCCGATATAGCCCGGCCATTTGACCCTTGCGGTCCAGCCCTGAATGGAGCCGTCCGTCATCAGCTTGACAGCCCCAAGCCGCAACTTGTCGCTAGAATGCGCGCGCAACGCCACTGCCCGCGCAGATGCCTGCGCCGGATCGCTGCCCGCCACACCCAGCACCGGCACCAGACGGGCGGGAAAAGCGGTGTCGGATGTCACGGCCAACAGCGTCGCCAAATCGCTGTCTTCCATCTGGGAGTAAAGATCGGTGATCGTCGTCACGCCCGCGCGCACACAGACCGCGCCGTAACTGCGGATGGAGGGCTCTGTCTGCGACAAGCCACGGAAATCCATGCCGACGCGCCGCATCACAGGAAACATCGCGGCCATTTCCTGCAACTCGCCTGTCGGCTCGCCGTCCGCGCCTTTGACCACGCCTTCGGCATTGCTCGTGCGGTCATAACCCGCCAGTTCCAGCGCTTTCGAATTCACGCACATCAAATGGAAATTGGAGAACATGATCGCCACGGGCCGGTCGCTGCTGATCTGGTCCAGATGCTTGCGGCTGAGGCGTTCGCCCGAGAAGAAGATCGGATCAAGCCCCCAGCCGATCAGCGGCTGGCCCGGCTCCAGTGATTTCTCATAGTCCGACAGATCGCGCACCACGGCGTCGAGATCGGGCTTGCCCGTCCACCATTTGCCCTGTGGGTCCATCCGGTCATGGAATCCCGCATAGGCGAAATTCCACATCGCGCCAGCCATCATATGGGCATGGCCTTCGACCAATCCGGGCATCAGCACGGTACCCGCAAGGGTCTCGTCATGGCGCAGGGTATGGCCTGCGGCTTGCCATGCGTCGGCGCAGGATGCGTCACCCACCGCGAGAATCCTGCCATCCAGAACAGCCACATGCGTGGCCTCCGGGCGGTTCGGGTCCATGGTGATGATCTTTTTTGCACTGAAGACAGTAATTTCGGCCATGCGCTCCTCCTGCATATACCCAAGGCGTAAAGCAGCTTCCTGTCGTGAGAAAATAGATTTACTGTCGAGAGAAACTTGATTTTATAGGGGAACAGATGCGCTTCACCCTCAAGCAACTGCGGTATTTCGATGCCGCGATCCGCAACGGCTCTATCGTCAAGGCGGCGCAAGAGATGAACATCTCGCAATCCTCCATCACCGCCGCAATCGACGCGATCGAGCAGACGGTCGGCAGCGAGTTGTTTCGGCGCGTGCCCGCCAAGGGGGTGCAGCCGACCCTGACCGGCCAGACAGTGGCGGCGCGGATCACGCTGTTTCTGGAACAGGCACGGGTGTTCGAATCCGATCTGATGTCGCTCTCGGGTGATCCGACAGGTACGCTGCATATGGGCTGTTATGCCCCGACAGCCCCCTATGTGCTGCCGCGCGTGCTCAAACATCTGTCGCAGATCTATCCGGCAATCCGTATCGACCTCAAGGAAGACAACCTGTCGGCCCTGCTGGATCTTTTGCAGACCGGCCAGATTGATCTGGCCCTGACCTACAGGCGGCACGGGGCGGAAAGCGGGCCGTTCCAGCCGTTGTTCAGAGCCCGTCCATGGGCGTTGCTGCCGTCGGATTCACCTCTGGCCGCGAAGGATGGCGTGACGCTGAAGGAACTCTCCGGCCTGCCGATGGTCTTGCTGGACCTGCCAACCGCCAAAGCCTATTTCCGCCGTGTCTTTCTTGATCACGCGCTGACGCTGAATGTCGTGCATACGACCAAATCCAGCGCCGTGCTGCGGGGGCTTGTTGCAGCGGGGTTTGGATATTCGATCCTCAACATCTGCTCCAAGGCGGACCGCGACGGCTCCAACGGCTATGTGGCGCGGCCTATTCTGGGCAAAGTGGATACGCCCGAATTCGGCGTGGCCTATACACAGGCCTCGCGGCGTTCCACGCTTGTGCAGGCCGTGCTGGACATCAGCGAGGAAATGGCGCGGCAGGGCATTTTCGAGGACCTCATCCTGTCACCCGGTCCGGAAAGTTCCACTAAAAACTAGCGTTACCAGCCACAGAAAACACTCTTTTCCGAGGATAGGGCGGCAGTTAGCGTAGGGTCAACTGGCATCAAGACCAAAACAAACACACCAACCGGGAGAATGCGATGAAACTGATAACACGCTTCATGGGTACGGCGGTATTTGCCACCGCTGCCCTGTTCACGGCCCTGCCCTCCGCCCCTGTGCATGCCGAAGGCGGCACGCTTGTGATCGTCGGCAGTCAGGTGCCGCGCCATCTGAACGGGGCGGTGCAATCCGGTATTGCCACCGCCGTACCCTCGACGCAGATTTTCGCCTCGCCGCTGCGCTATGACGCGGACTGGACGCCCCAGCCCTATCTGGCCGAAAGCTGGGAAATGGCCGAGGACGGGCTGAGCCTGACACTCAATCTGGTGCAAAACGCCACCTTCCACGACGGAGAGCCTGTCACATCGGCGGATGTCGCCTTTTCGATCATGACGATCAAGGAAAACCATCCGTTTCAGTCGATGTTCGCCCCTGTCGAGGGTGTGGACACGCCGGACGAGCATACCGCCGTGATCCGCCTGAGCCAGCCGCATCCTGCGCTTTTGCTGGCCCTGTCGCCCGCACTGGCCCCGATCCTGCCCAAGCATATCTTTGATGACGGGCAGGACGTGAAGGCGCACAGCGCCAATGCGATGCCAATCGGGTCCGGCCCGTTTAAGGTTACCGAGTTCACGCCGGGCGAGGCGATCATCCTGCAAAAGAACCCCGACTTCTTTTTGGAGGGCCGCCCCAAGCTTGACGAGATCATCATCCGGATCATCCAGGACCCCTCGGCCATGGTGATCGCGATGGAGAATGGCGAGGCGGATATGTATCCGTTCCTCGCAGGCAGTCAGGATGTCCGCAGGCTGGAACGGGTGGACAGCCTGACCATCACGAACGAGGGCTATGCGGGTATCGGCCCGATCAACTGGCTGGCGTTCAACACCGCCTCCCCCAAGCTGAGCGATGTGCGCGTGCGGCAGGCGATTGCCTATGCGATCGACCGCGATTTCATCACCAACGCGCTGCACCGTGGCGTCTCGACCCAGCAGCGCGGCCCCATCATCGAAAGCAGCCCGTTCTTCGACGAGACGGTCGAGCCCTTCAACGTGGATCTCGACAAGGCGCGTGCGCTGATGGCCGAGGCGGGCGTGACAGACGGTCTGGAACTGACGGTCGATTACATCCCCGGCCCGGCGGAGCAGCAGCGCACCGTGGCCGAATACCTCAGATCGCAGCTTGAGCAGATCGGTATCAACGTGTCCGTGCGCGCGGCACCCGATTTCCCGACATGGGCAGGCCGTGTCGGCGGGCATGATTTCGAACTGTCCATGGATAACGTGTTCAACTGGGGCGATCCGGTGATCGGGGTGCACCGCACCTATCTGACAGACAATATCCGGCAGGGGGTGATCTGGTCGAACACGCAAAGCTATTCGAACGCGCGGGTTGACGAGATTCTGGCGGCAGCCGCTGTCGAGCTGGACGAGGCCAAGCGCAAGGAACTCTACAGCGAGTTCCAGCAGATCGTGGTCGGCGAGGTACCGGTCTACTTTATCAACGCCACGCCTTACCACACCGCCTATGACAGCCGGATGGTCAACCCGCCGCTGGGGATCTGGGGGCCGATGCACCCGATGGACATGATCGAAATGCCGCGGGGTGATTAAGCTCGGCAACTGAGCCGGGCAACCGGCAATACCATGCGGACCGGAGCGGTTTTTCCTCCGGTCCGCATCCCCACCCTTTTCCGTCATGGCAATCAGGCAGGTGATATGAGCGCGTCATTCCTCTTCCGGCGACTGGTCTACGGCCTGATCCTGATGCTGGGGGTAGTGGTGCTGAACTTTCTGCTGATCCGGCTGGCCCCCGGTGATCCTGCCATGGTGATCGCGGGCGAGATGGGGGGCGGCGATCAGGCGCTGCTGGACGCGATCCGCACGCAATACGGGCTGGACCGGCCCTTGCTGACGCAGCTTGGCATCTATCTGGGCAATGTGCTGCGCGGCGATCTGGGGCAGTCCTATTTCTTCAACCAACCCGTGGCCACGCTGATCGGCAACCGGATCGGTCCGACGATCCTGCTCGTGCTCAGCGCACAGGTCCTGTCGATCTTGCTGGGCGTATTCCTGGGCGTGATCGCGGCGCGCAAGCCCAACGGGGCGCTGTCGGGCTTTGTCTCGGTGGTGGCGACGGTGGGCTATGCGGTGCCGGTGTTCTGGACGGGCATCATGCTGATCATCCTGTTTGCCAGCGTGTTCCCGATTTTCCCTGTCGAGGGCATGCAATCGGTACGGCTGCGCGGTGCCGGCTTCTGGGTCAAGGCCGTGGATATCGCGCATCATCTGGTGCTGCCCGCCTTCACGCTGGCGCTGATCTATCTGGCGCAATACGCCCGCCTCAGCCGTGCCTCGATGCTCGAGGTGCTGGGCTCGGACTATATCCGCACGGCGCGGGCCAAGGGCGCATCGGAACGCGCG
This sequence comes from Paracoccaceae bacterium, assembly GCA_024636555.1. Classification (GTDB taxonomy): domain Bacteria; phylum Pseudomonadota; class Alphaproteobacteria; order Rhodobacterales; family Rhodobacteraceae; genus Seohaeicola. Next base: position 52,440 of record JAGXGW010000025.1, read on the forward strand.
GTCCTGTTCAAACATGCGCTGCGCAATGCCTCCCTGCCGATTCTGACCGTGGCGGGACTGCAATTCGGCAACCTGATTTCCGGCGCGCTGCTGGTCGAGACGGTGTTCAACTGGCCCGGCATGGGGCGGCTTGCGTTCGAGTCGATCCTGCGGCGGGATTATCCCACGATCCTCGGCGTGCTGTTCTTTGCCAGCGCGATGGTGGTGGTGGCGAACCTGCTGACCGATCTGAGCTACCGGCTGGCGGACCCGCGCCTGCGGGGCAAGACATGAGCCGGACAGTAAAGACTTGTGCGCGAACGGACGGGGGGCCAGCCCCCCGCGTCGAACCCTGTTCGACGCTCCCCCCGGGATATTTCGGGCAAGAAGAAACACGAAAGGGCAACGTGTGACCGAGGCAGTGGATTTCAAACCGGAAAGCCCCGCGCGCGAGGCGTGGCGCATGTTCCGCCGCAATATCCCCGCGCTGGCGGGGGTGGTGGTGCTGACGATCATCGTCGCCGCGACCCTGTGGGGGACGTTCTTTTACGACGGCAATCCCTATCGGATCGTCTGGGCCCCGCATGAGGCACCCGGCATGACGCCGGACTTTCCGCTGGGCACGGATTACCTGGGCCGCGATATCTTTGCCGGGCTGATCGCGGGCGGTGGGCCTACATTGGCTGTGGGCGCTGCGGCGGCGGCGATCACCATGGTGATCGGTGTCAGCCTTGGCGCGCTGGCCGGATTTTACGGCGGCTGGATCGACAACCTGCTGATGCGGATCACCGAGTTCTTTCAGGTGCTGCCGACACTTTTGTTCGCGATGGTGCTGGTTACGCTGTTCTCGCCCACGCTGACGACCATTGCGCTAGCCATCGGCATTGTCAGTTGGCCGCAAACCGCGCGCCTGACCCGCGCCGAGGTGATGAAGATCAAGGAACTGGAATATGTCACCGCCGCCCGCGCCATCGGGGCCAGGAACCGGCGCATCATCTGGACGGTGATCCTGCCCAATGCGGCACCGCCCCTGATCGTGTCGGCAACGCTGACCATCGGAGTGGCGATCCTGTTCGAGGCGGGGCTGTCCTTTCTGGGGCTGGGCGATCCCAATACAATGAGCTGGGGGCTGATGATTGGCACCAACCGCGCCTATATTCTGGAGGCGTGGTGGCCTGTCACCTTTCCCGGCCTTGCGATTTTCCTGACAGTGTTTTCCGTCAGTCTGATCGGAGACGGTCTGAACGACGCGTTCAACCCGAAGCTGAGGGAAAGATGAGCGCGCTGCTGGAGATCCAGAACCTGCGCGTCACGTTCAACACGCGCCACGGCCCTGTCACCGCGCTGGATTCGGTGTCCTTGCAGGTCAATGCGGGCGAGACATTGGGCGTGGTCGGCGAAAGCGGCTGCGGCAAGTCGATCACGGCGCTGTCGGTGATGGGGCTGATCCCCAGCCCGCCGGGGCGTATTGCGGGCGGTGCGATCCGGTTGGCGGGCGAGGATCTGACCCGCGTCTCCGAGGCGCGGATGCGGGCGCTGCGCGGGGCCGAGATGGCAATGATCTTTCAGGAGCCGATGACCAGCCTCAATCCGGTATTCACCGTGGGTGACCAGATCGCCGAAGCGATCATGCTGCACCAGAAAGTGGGCCATGCGCAGGCCTTCCGCGATGCGGTGGCGCTGCTGGACCGTGTGGGTATCCCCAGCCCCGAGAGGCGGGCGCGGGATTATCCGCACCAGTTATCCGGCGGCATGCGCCAGCGGGTGATGATCGCCATGGCCGTCAGTTGCCGCCCCAAGGTGCTGATCGCGGACGAGCCGACCACGGCGCTGGATGTGACGGTGCAGGCGCAGATCTTCGACCTGCTGAACGAGATACAGCGCGATTTCGGCGCGGCGATTATCCTGATCACCCATGACATGGGGGCAATCTCGGAAATGGCCGACCGCGTGGCGGTGATGTATGCGGGCCGCGTGATCGAACAGGCCAGCGCCGATGATGTGCTGGACCATCCGCAGCATCCCTACACGCGTGGGCTGATCTCCTGCATTCCCGCGCTTGGCAAGGGCGATACGGAACTGCGCGAGATCCCCGGCGTGGTGCCGCCCCTGCATATGCTGGGCGCAGGCTGCGCCTTTGCCGAGCGCTGCGCGCATCGCTTTGACCGCTGCGATACCGAGAAACCCTCGCTGGTCGATCACGGCCACCATCCTGCCGCCTGTCATGCGGTCGAGGAGGGGCGGATATGACCGTGCTGCTGGACGTGCAGGACCTGACCGTGCAATTCGCCCTGCCGCGCCAAGGGCTGTTCGGACCCCGCCCTGTGCTGGAGGCGGTGCGGCAGGTGTCGTTCACGCTGGAACAGGGGCGCGCGCTGGGGATCGTGGGCGAGAGCGGATCGGGCAAGACCACCGCCGCGATGGCAACGATCCGGCTGGTCGAGGCGGCCAGCGGCAAGGTGATCTTTCAGGGCGAGGATCTGCTGCAACTGGATGCCGAGGCGATGCGCCAGCGCCGCCGCGATGTGCAACTGATCTTTCAGGACCCCTATTCCAGCCTGAACCCGCGTGCCCGCGTCGCCGATATCGTACGCGAGCCGATGGATCTGATGGAGATCGGCACACCCGAGGAGCGCCGCGCCCGCGTGACCGAACTGTTCCGGCTGGTGGGGCTGCGGCCCGATCAACTCAGCCTTTTCCCGCACCAGTTTTCCGGCGGGCAACGGCAGCGCATTTCCATCGCCCGCGCTTTGACGACCAACCCCAAGCTGCTGGTGTGCGACGAGCCTGTCTCGGCGCTGGATGTGGCCATTCAGGCGCAGATTTTGAACCTGTTGGCGCGGCTAAAAACCGAACTCGGCCTCAGCTATCTGTTCATCAGCCATGATTTGGGCGTGGTGCGGCATGTCTGCGATGATGTGGCGGTGATGTATCTGGGCAAGATCGTGGAAATGGCCCCGCGCGAGGCGCTGTTCGACGCGCCGCAGCATCCCTATACGCAGGCGCTGCTGTCCGCCGCCCCCAGTCTGGCGCGGCGCAAATCGCGCGGCTATGTGCGCCCCGTCAAGATCAGCGGCGACCCGCCCAGCCCGATCAACCCGCCCAAGGGCTGCGCCTTTGCCGAGCGCTGCCCCAAGGCGCAGGAGGTGTGCCGTCGCGTGCAGCCGGTGCTGGAACCGCGCGGCCCAACACAAGTTGCCTGTCACTTTCCAGGGTGATCCGCCGCCATCCCTGCCTCCATCCCCGCGGCGATCTGCGCGATCTGGCCGCGCAGCCAGCGATGCATCGGCGCGTGGTGGCTGCGGGCTGTCCAGTACAGGTCGATCCCGAACGGGGCGGGGAACGGGCAGTCCACCACTTTCAGCCCCGCGCCGAAAAACCGCGCGGTGCGCAGTGGCACGGTGGCGATCAGATCGGTGCCGGGCAGGATCGCGCCCAGCGTGGCAGGGCTGGGCAGCTCCAGTGCCATATTGGGCACAAGACCCGCCGCCTCCATCTCGACCAGATAGCGCGAGCGCCAGTTGCCGCCATAGGTCACAACCACCTGCGGCGCGGCGGCAAAGCCTGCGACATCCAGCGGCGCATGGCCCAGCGGATTGTCGGCAGCCATGACGCAGACATAGTGATCGGCCAGCAGATGACGGCCATAGAAACCGGCATCCTTGATCTGCACCGGGCTGATCAGCAGATCGCTTTCGCCGCGGCTGAGTTGCTCACGCCCCCGCACCGTCGAGGTGATGACACGGAGTTTCAGTCCCGGTGCCATGCTGCGCAAGCGGCGCACGAGAAGCGGGACCAGCGTTGCGCGCTCATAGTAGTTGCACGACAGGGTCACCACCGCCTCGGCGCGGGCGGGCTCAAAAGCGCGGGGCGCTGTCAGGGCCACGAATTCGTCCAGCATCCGCGCGGCCTCGCGCACGATATCCTCGCAGCGGTCCGTAGGCACGATTCCCGCACCCTGCCGCACAAAGAGCGGATCGTCAAAGGCGCGGCGCAGCCGGTCGATCGTGTAGCTGACGGACGATTGCGTCACGCCCAGCGCTTCGGCCGTCCGCGAAAACGAGCCGTAATCGTGTACAAGCCGCAACACGCGCAGCGCGGTAAAATCAACCGTCATCGGATCGCTGTCTTTTGATGGTGCCATGCGCGTACTCCCTCCGCTCGCTATCAGATTATTCGATACCGTCTATCAATTCCATCGGATTGTCATATGCACCCACCTTCTTGTAATGTCGTCAAACACGCGAGCGCAGGGGAGGGCAGGACCGTGACACCGGATACAGCCGCATCACATCAGGCACCTCTGGACGAGGACATCACCATCGGGCAACTGACGCTGGACCCCTATGCCGTTTACAAACGTCTGCGGGCCGAAGCGCCCGTGCTGCGGGTCAAGGCGGTGGGCCGTACGCTGCTGACCAAGGCCACGGATACGAAATACGTCAAGGACAACCCCGCGCTGTTCAGCTCCAACGATCCCAACACGCCGATGCAGCGGGCTTTTCGCGCCCATACGCTGATGCGCAAGGACGGGGCCTACCACGCAGCGGAACGCGGTGCTATGGCGCCTGCCTTTACCGCCCGCAATATCAAGCAATGCTGGGAGCCGATCTATACGAAGATCGCCGAGGATTACGTCAGCCGCCTGCCGCGTGGCGAGACTGTGGATCTGTTCACGGCGCTGGCGGGGCCGTTCTCGGCGCGCTGCCTGACGCATCTGCTGGGGATCCCAGAAGCGTCGGACGATGACATGCAGCGCTGGTCGCAGATCCTGATCGACGGGGCGGGCAATTTCGGCTGGACAGACGAGTTGTTCGCGCAATGCGACGCGGCAAACGACGAGATGGATGCGCTGTTCGACGCGGCCGCCGCGCGGTTGCGGGCAGACCCGGATCAAAGCGCGCTGTCGGTGATGGTGAACGCCGAAAACCCGATTGCCACAAGCCAGATTTATTCCAACATCAAGATCGCCATCGGCGGCGGCATCAACGAGCCGCGCGATGCGCTGCTGACGATCCTGTATGGCCTGTTGCAGAATCCCGACCAGTTCGAGGCCGTCAAGCGTGACGGTCTGTGGGGAGACGCTTTCGAGGAAGGGGTGCGCTGGGTTGCGCCGATTCAGGTCTCCTCGCGGCTGGTGACAGAAGATACCGAGATCCGCGGCTATCATATCCCCAAGGGCGATACAGTGATGACGATCCAGGCCTCGGCCAATCATGACGAGGAGGTCTACGAGGACGGGCATCTGTACAACATATTCCGCCCGAAACAGCCGCATCAGGCCTTTGGCAATGGGCCGCATTTCTGTCAGGGCACCCATGTAGCGCGGCGGATGCTGGCCAATATCATGCTGCCGCTGCTGTGCGACCGTTTCCCGAACATGACGATGCCGGACCCTGAGGCCGTGCAGTTCTACGGTTTCGGGTTTCGCGGGCCGCGCAGCCTGCCCTTGACGCTGAACTGAGCGGAAAAACCGGCTTGCAAAGTTGAAAACCGGTGAAAAAAATATCGCTATGAGACATAATCATTTGCGCCAGCGGCAAGTCTGGCACAAACTAACCACAAGGACCGGGGGAGCTGGTCCGTTTCTGGGAGGAAACCGATGAAAAGACGTACCATGATGAAGACAGTGGCAGCCGCAGCCCTTGCGCTGGGCCTGGCCCCTGCAACCCTTTCCGCGCAGGAGGTGACGCTGCGGCTGCACCAGTTCCTGCCGCCGCCCGCGCCGGTCCCCGCGCATATCCTCAAGCCCTGGGCCGCTGCGGTAGAGGCGCGGCTGGATGGCAAGCTGAAAATCGAGCATTACGATGCGATGTCGCTGGGCGGTCGCCCCAATGACCTGATCGATCAGGCGATTGACGGCACGGCCGATCTGATCATGACCGTCGTCGGCTATACGCCCGGTCGCTTCCCCAAGACCGAAGTGTTCGAACTGCCCTTCATGATGACCAATCCGGTCGCCACCTCGCGCGCATTCTGGCAGCTGACGGAAAGCGAGTTGCAGAACGAGGAATACAAGGATGTCAAAATCCTCGGTGCATGGGTGCATGGCCCCGGCATGATCCATTCCAAAGAGCCGATCACCAAGCTCGAAGACATCGCAGGCAAGAAACTTCGCGGCCCGACCCGCGTGATCACCGACATGCTGAACGAGTTGGGCGCGACGCCTGTCGGCATGCCCCTGCCCGCGATCCCGGAATCGCTGTCCAAAGGCGTGATCGACGCGACCGTGATTCCGTGGGAGGTGACCACCGCCGTGCGCGTCTCGGAACTGGTGAGCAACCATACCGAGTTCGGCGGGCCGGAAGCGCTTTATACCGCGACGATCATTCTGGCGATGAACAAGGACCGGTACGACTCGCTGCCCGAAGACGTGCGCGAAGCCATCGACGCGGAATCCGGCGAGAAACTGTCAGCCTTTGCGGCACAGGTCATGTGGGATTACGACGCGCCCGCGCGGCAGATCGCCGTGGATCGCGGCAATAACATCACCACGCTGGACGAGACCGAAGTGGCGCGCTGGAAGGAAAAAGCCCAGCCCGTCATCGAGCGCTGGGTAGCCGACATGGAAACCCGCGATATCGACGGGCAGGCGCTGATCGAGCAGGCCAAGGAACTGATCGTCGCCAACGGCGGCTGATCCGGTCACCCCGTGCAAGGAAAGGGGCCGTTGGTTGATCCAGCGGCCTCTTTTTTACGACATGGGACGGGAATGGGTATTTCCGGCAAGATGGAATCCGCCGGAAGCCTATTCGCGCGAGAGTCCCTCGGGTGTGTCATAGACACGGGCCACCGCATCGGGCCTGTGCCTTATCACGGCGCGGGCATTGATGGAGCCTTTGTCCGTCACCTCGCCACGGTCAAGGCTGGGCGGATCGCGCAGGATCAGCATGCGGGCGATGCGGGTCGAACTTCCCGTTGCACCGGCTGCGAAACTGGCCTGCAGACGGGCGAGATCGTCTATGATGCCGGGACGCTCCATCACGCCCTCGGACGGAAACAGCAGCGCGACCAACGCCGGGCGGTCCTCTCCCAGAATGACAGCATCGCGGATCAGCCCGCCGAAATGATCGACCAGACGCGCGCGGAGCGCGCCCACGGCAACCCATGTGCCGGTCGCCAGCTTGAAATTCTCGGCGATGCGGCCATCGAAGAAGAACCCTTTGGTCAGGTCGTCAGGATCAGCCGGGCGCAGGGCATCGCCGAGGCAATAGAACCCCTCCTCGTCCAGCATCTGCGCGGAGGTTGCGGCATCACCCAGATAGCCGCGCGTGATCGAGGGGCTGTGCAGCCGCGCCTCCAGCTTGCCCTCGTTGGGCACCAGTTTCAGCGTGATCCCGCGCGAGGGCAGACCGACATTGCCCGGCGCATCCTGCGGCGTGGTGCACATCAGCGCGAAGGGTCCGGTCTCGGTCGCGCCCAGACCCGTGGTCAGCAGCACGTCGCGCCCTGTGACCTGATGCGACATCGCGCTTAGCCCCTCCCAGATATGCTGGGCCATGCCGGCGCCTGCATACATCATCATGTCGAGATTGCCGAAAAAGCGCGCGGCAAGGGCGGGATCGTCGCGGAACGCCTCGAGCAGCATCTCGTAGCCTGCGGGGACGTTGAAATACCATGTCGGGGAAACATCGCGCAGATTGTCCAGTGTGCGCCCGATCAGCGCCGGCGACGGCTTTCCCTCGTCGATATGGTAGGTGCCGCCGTGGCAGAGCACCATGTGAAACACCTTGTTGCCGCTGGCGGTGTGGCTCCACGGGGCCCAATCCACGACCACGGGAGGGCGATCAGCCAGAAAGGCGAAGCAATCGGCCACCATGTCCTGATTGCGCGCCAGCATGTCATGGGTGTTGATCACCGCCTTGGGGCTTCCTGTCGAGCCGCTGGTGAAGAGATATTTCGCCACCATATCGCCACGCAGGGCCGCAAAGGCGGCATCGGCGGGGGCTGGATCGGGCGCGGACAGCGAGGCAAACGTAGCCGCCCCCGCAGGCATGTTGACCGAGCAGACCTTGGGGATATCATCGCCCAAAGCCGCCAGCGCGCGGCCATAACGCGCGCCATCGGACGCATAGACCAGACCGGGGCGCAGCAGGGTGACCGCATCGCGCAGCTTGTCGAAACTGTCCGAAACAAGAGAGAACGCGGTGGACAGCGCCGCCGTCGGTACGCCCGCATATTGCCCGGCCAGCGCCAGCACCGCGTGATCCAGTGCATTCTCGGACAGGATCAGAACGGGACGGTCCTGCCCCAGACCGCGCGCCAGAAGTCCTGCCCCCAGATGGCGCATCGCCTGCCACAGTTCGCCGTAGCTGATGCGCTGCCATGCCCCGTCGGCGCCACGCTGGGCGAGGGCCGTGCGGTCAGGAGCAGTCTGCGCCCAATGGCCGATCCGCGCCACCACAGTTTCCGCCAGTCGCGGGGCCGTGCCCTCGTGGCGCATCAGGATCGTGCCATCCTCGCGCCGCGTGATGCTGATTTGCGGTGTCCAGAAGCGCGGTTGCGTCATATGATTCCCCTCCCAAGGATCAACGGCCTGCATCCCGCTGGACTTGGCCCCTCCAATTTAGTTATGACATATAGCAATATCTCACCCCACTCAATCACAAACACGTCGCGGAGAGACCCATGACCAAGGCCGTATCATCGCCCACCCTGCCCCATCCCAAGCTGCGCCACGTCTGCGATCTGTTCGTCTCGCTGGATCCGATCCGCGAGATGGGCAGCGGGCAGGCAGGCCAGCGGCGGATCATTCCCATCGTCGGCGGCACCGTGACCGGACCGGCGCTGCATGGCCGCATCCTTGACCTTGGCGCGGACTGGCAGACGATCTGGGCCAGTGGCGTTGCCGAACTGGATACGCGCTATGCGATCGAGACAACAGACGGCGCGACGATCGAGATTCGCAACTACGGTTATCGCCATGGCCCTGCCGAGGTGCTGGCGGCCATCGCGCGCGGTGAGGAGGTTGCGGCTGACAGCTATTACATGCGCACCCATGCGCGGCTGGAGACCGGCGATCCGCGCTATGACTGGGTGAACCGGACGCTCTTTGTCGGCACCGGCGCACGGCGGGCCGGGCAGGTCGTCATCTCGCTGTTCGCGCTGGAATAATCGCATATCCCGCAAGACGGCATCTGGACCTTTGTGCAGGGCTGGCAGACAGTCCCCGCATGGATATCACGCTTGTCATCATCGCATTTGCCCTTGGCGGCATTCTCAAAGGTGCCACGGGGGCAGGTGCGCCGGTGATTGCCGTGCCGGTGATGACGCTCTTTTTCGGCGCGCCTTTCGCGGTGGCGGTGTTCTCTATCCCCAATCTGGTGCCGAATGTCTGGCAGGGCTGGGCCTACCGCGCCCATGTGGTCAAAGGCCCGCTGATGCTGCGCTTTGCGGTGGCTGGCGCGCTGGGGGCGGGTTTGGGCAGCTTCATGCTGGCATGGTTGCCGACCGAGGCACTGACGCTGACCGTGGCGATGTCGGTGCTGGCCTACGTGGGCTTTCGCGTGGCACGCCCCGGCTGGACTCTGGCGCTGCACCGTGCGGAAAAGCTGGCGGCCCCCTTGGGTGTGCTGGGTGGCATATTGCAGGGCGCGGCGGGCCTGTCCGCGCCGATCTCCCTGAGCTTTCTGAATGCGATCAGGCTCGAGCGGGGACAGTTCATCGTCACCATCTCGGTCTTTTTCTTCGCGATGGCGCTGGTGCAGATCCCGATGCTCACCGCGCTGGGTATCCTCACTGCCGAGCGGTTTTTGCTGAGTTGTCTGGCCCTGATCCCGCTGATGGCGGCGATGCCTTTGGGCGCATGGCTGGCGCGGCGCATTTCGGCGCAGATGTTCGACCGGGTGATTCTCGTGCTGCTGTTCATGCTGTCGCTGCGGCTGATCTGGCAGGCTGTGTTCGGCTGATCCGCCCCGCTCGCGCGCAGTTGTCTTGATCGAATCCCGCCAATCTGCGATGGGCTGTCAAAACCAAGCGGGGCAGAACCCTGCATCCCGCGGCAGCCGCATCTTTACAGGACCATCCGACATGAAATATCTGGCTTTTCTTGCCACAGTGGCAGGCGTGATGACATTGGCAGGCACAGCGATGGCCGCGCCCACCCAATGCACCACCAAGATCGAGGGTGAGGAGGTCACCATCTTTTACGATGATGCCGAACCCACATATTCGTCGTTCCGCGAGCGCTATTTCACGCGCAGCCGCACCTGTCCCGGTGCCGTGGTCATCACCTATCTGATGCCGAACCTGACCGCGCAGGAGCGTCAGGTATTCTGCGCCAATTACGATCCCAAGACGCGCAGCCATTCCCTGCCCGCGCAGGGCAGCCGCGATGCCTTCGGCCGTTGCGAGACGCCGTCCAGGACCTGCAAGATCGTCAACACCACCCGTGACAGCGCGCTATCGCTGGTCGGGATCGGCGAAAAGGCCGAAGAAGGCACGCTGACCGGGCGTCTCTCCTCTACCCTGTCGGCGGCCACGCACAGTTCGGGCGCGATGGTCCTGTCAGGCAATGCGGGCAGCATCACAAGCCTGCTGTCCTCGGCGGGGGCCACTGTGGGCACGGCGCTGAGCGCGCCCGCGGTTCTGGCGGGGGCGGCGGCAAGTGTGGTGGTGATCGGCGGCGCGGTCTATCTGTGCAGCGACGACGACTAAGGCCGCATCAAGGGGCAAGCCACTGGCCGGCCCAACCATCCGCGCGCGTGAATGCGGCGCGGCGGTGCTGCGGGCCAAGATGCACCACATCCATCGCCTGCACCATGCAGCGCAGCACGGCAAAGCTCGCCGGATCGCCGGGTTTGTCATAGGCAAGTGCGTCGGCAATCGGCTGGCCGGGTGCGGGGGTTGTGCCGTAGCTCTGGCGCGAGGGGTCGGGCACCCTTGCCCAGATCTGCGCCACGGCATCACCTGACAGGATCGTCACGGTCACACCCAGCCGGATTTGCAGATGCGCCGAGGCCTCCCAGATATGCAGCGCGGCGCGGGGATTGGCCCGCAGCGCGGCAACTTTGGCAGACTGCAGATCGGTATGGACCTCCACCACCGCATCAGCCCTGTCGGCACCCCGCAGCACGACCGTGCGCGCCTCCGGCCAGCCGTCTGGCGAGACGGTCGCGAAGGTTGGATGCCGCGCGGGCGCGTGGCGATCCCCGACACCGCGCACCAGCCGCTGCCAGACCTGCGTATAAAGCCCGTCAAGGCTGGCCGCCCATGGATGCGGATCAGTCGTCATAGCCTGTCATCTCCAGATATCCGACACCGTTATGAGAGCCTGTCACCGTGACCGGCCCCTCCCAGTAAGGCACCGAGGTTGCCATCCACGCATCGGGGTTGAGCGCAGTCACCGTCGCGTCCAGCCCGCGCTCCGGCAGGGTCACCTGCCATGTCACGGGCACGTCGCGTCCAGCGACGCGGTGCCAGCCCAGCGGCACAGCCCCGAAGGCCCCGTCGGGCAAGGCGGTCGCCTGTCCGTCAGCGGTGATCCATGTGCCTGCGGTAAAATCGGTTGTCCCGCGCAGGACAAAGCCCATCAGCTTGTCACCACTGTCGAACGAGAGCGAGAACCAGTCCCATCCGGTCTGATACTCGGCCAAGGGCTGGGAGGACCATTCGCGGTCAAGCCATGCCTGCCCCCTCACCGACACCTCGCCGTCAGGCAGGGTCAGGGTGCCGGACAGATCAAAGAAGGGTTGCGAATAGTAGTAGCTCGCCTGCCCTGCCCCCGATTTGACCGAATATCCATCCGCGCCGTGGCGCACCAGTGGGCCGGTTGCAGTCAGTTGCACGTCATAGGCAAAATCCGCGCCCGAGGCCGTGAGGCGCATGGTGTCGAAATCCGGCCCCTGCATCGCCCAGTCGTCGATCCATGCCGAGAACGGATCGGCCAGCACACCCGCCTGCCCGATCCCGCCGCGTGCCAGCCGTTCGGCGACGAAATGCGCCTGCGGCGTGGTGACAGCAGCATGGCCCATCCAGAGCTGCGGCGTCTCCCAGCCCTCCCCGTCATGCGGCGCAAGGGCCGAGCGGAACAGCGTCCATTGCAGCCCGTAGGGTGTGCCGCTGTCGTCGGTCATATTGGCGGTCAGATACCACCATTCGATGCGGTATGCGGGATGCGCGCCATGATCGGCGGGAAATTCCAGCACCCGCCCCGGCACCGGCGTCGCGAAATCTCCGGCATCCGTGCCAAGCCCGGCAAAGCCCTGCGCGGCGGCTTGCAACGGCAGGAACAGCAGCAGGATCAGGGCCTTCACGTTTATACTAGCGTTCATGGCGGAAAACTCCCAGAAGCTGCGCGGGCGGGGTGCGCGACAGCCGCCATGCGGGCCAGAGCGCGGCCAGAGCCGCCGCCAGCAGGGCCAGCACGGCAAGGCGCAGATAATCCAGCGGGAACAGATACATCGGCAGGCGCCAGCCGAACGCCTCGACATTCACCACCGCCAGCAGCGCCCACGCCAGCGCAAGCCCCAAGGGCAACGCGAGTGCGCCGGTCAGGGCCGCCAGCACCACGGCGCGGACCAGATCAAGCGCCGCCAGCCTGCGCCGCGTCAGGCCCAGCGCCCAGACGGGTGCCAGTTGCGGCAGGCGCATCACGGCCAGTGTCAGCAGGCTCATCAGGATGGCGAACCCCGCCACGGCCAAGGTCAACACATTGAGCGCGGTGGTTACGGTAAAGGTCCGCTCGAAAACGGACAGCGACATCGCCTTGATCGCGGCCTGATCGACCATCATGCCATCGGCCACGCCCGCCTCGTCGCGCAGGGTCGCGCGCAGATCATCGACCCGCGCGGGATCGGTCCGCAGACCGAAACGCAGCGCTGTCACCTCGGGGAAAGCGCTGCGGAACAGGGCCTCGGTCACGATAACCTGCCCGATGGGATTGCCGTAATCGCCGTAAATGCCCAGCACCGGCAGGCTTTGATCGGGGCTGACAGTCACCTGCGTCCCCAGATCCAGCGCGGCGCGGCGGTAGAGCTGTTCATTGATCAGCACGCCCTCGCCACGCGCCAACCTGTCCCAGACATCGGGCACGGCGCGCAGGAACTGCCAGTTCTCGCGGTAGGTGGCGTGATCGCGGGCCGCATAGACCTGCGCGGGCTGGCCGGAGACCTGACGATCCACCGCCAACAACGGCAGGATCGCATCCGCATGATCGGCCGCCACGGCAAGGATCAGATCAGCCTGCGCCGCATCCTCGGCACTTACATAAAGCTCGGACGCCAGCCGCTGATCCAGAAAGCCGGTGAAGGTCAGCCGGAACGAGGAGACCATCGTAGACACCCCCACATTGGCCGCCATCGCCAGCAGCAGCGCCATCAGCGCCAGCGAAAGCCCCGGCACTTGCTGGCGCGTATCGGCACAGAACCATTGCGCCACAGGCCCCCGCGCCAGCGCCTCTGCCCCTTTCAGCACCAGCCCCAGCACAGGCGGCAGGGCCATCGCACCGCCAATCAGCAGGGCGGCCAGCATGGCAAAACCGGCAACCAGCCCCGTCCCCGCAGCGGCCAGCACCGCCGCCGAGACCAAAAGCACCGCCGCCCCGACGGCCAAGCCCCCACCCTGCCGCGCCATCGCCCAGGCACGGGGCTGCGCACCGGCCAGCAAGGGCATCCGCGCCAGCGACCACAAGGCACCCCCTGCGGCCACAGCCGTGCCCCCCAAGGCAATGACCAGCCCCGACAGCCACCACGCCGGTTGCAGCGTCAACTGGCCCGACACATCGGCACCGTAGAGCCC
>JAGXGW010000026.1 GCA_024636555.1 Paracoccaceae bacterium
ACGAAACGCTCGAACACCATCGTGCCGATCTCGGGGGAGACGGAGGTGACGCCAAGGCAGTAGCAGACCACCGAGTTGGCCGCTGATCCGCGCCCTTGGCACAGGATTCCACGTCCGCGGGCGAAATCGACGATGTCATGCACGGTCAGGAAATAGGGCTCGTATCCCAGCTTGGTGATCAGGGTCAGTTCATGCTCCAGCATCCCGCGCACGCGGTCTGTGGCCCCTTCGGGATAGCGCCATGCCAGTCCGGCAAGGGCCAGACGGCGCAGGCGGGCGGCAGCACTCTCGCCCCCTGTCACCTCGGAGGGGTACTCATAGCGCAACTGATCCAGCGAGAAGGTGAGGCGCTGCGCCAGCGCGCCCGCGCGGTCCACCGCAGCGGCATGGGACCCAAGAAGGCGGCGCAACTCGGCGGCGGAGCGCAGGCGCTGCTCGCCATTGGCCAGCGCGGCGCGGCCCAACCGGTCCACCGTGGTGCCGGTACGGATCGCGGTGAGTACATCGGCCATCTGGCGGCGGCGCCCCTCGTGCATCAGCGGTCTGGCCGAGGCGATGGTCGGGATGCCCAGATCAGCAGCCAGCCGCGCAAGATGGTCAAAGCGGGCGCGGTCCTGTCCGTCATAGCGGGGGGACAGGACAAGGTGCATCTGCTTGCCCAAGCGGCGCGTCAGGGTCTGCGCCTGCCGCTGCCAGTCGTTCGCGCCGCTCTCAGGCGTTGTTTTATGCGGCGGGTGCAGCAGCAGATGCAGGCCATCGGTCTGCCCGTCGAGATCGGCCAGATGCAGATCGCATCCGCCCTTGGGCGCACGGCGGCGGCCCAGCGTCAGCAGGCGGCACAGATGCGCCCAACCGGTGCGATTCGCAGGCAGCGCGGTCAGCGCAAGTCCTTCGGACAGATGCAGCGTGGCAGCGGGGATAAGACGCGGACATGTGAAACGCGGCCCCTGATCCTGCGGCAGGCGGCCGGGATCGGGCGGGCCGATCAGGCCGTGGGCGGCATCATGGGCTTTGCGTTCGGCCACCTTGCGCGCAATCTCGCGCGCAGCGGCATGGGCGCGCACGATCCCTGCCACAGAATTGGTATCGGCAATGGCAATTGCGGCGATGCCAAGCGATGCGGCACGCTCGACAAATTCCTCGGGATGCGATGCCCCGGTGAGAAAGGTAAAATTAGAGGTGATACAGAGTTCGGCAAACATGATCTGACCGAGTATATTCATGTTTTGTTCTCTTTCCGAGTCCTATCATGGGAATCACCTGCGGCAACTGGCGCATGAGTATTTAGAGAACAGTGAAAGGGGCGGAGGTGTCAGTTTTTGGGGCGCAGGCGCATCAAAAGGTAGACATTGAACTTGGCAAAATTCTCGCGGTTGCGGGCTTGCTGGTTCAGGCGCTGGTCAAGGCGTGCGCGTTTGCGCGGGCTGACCACAGCGCGGATGGCACGCTGAAGCACCCAGCGCAGGCGCGGTTTATGTTGCGACAGTTCCTCATTAACACGCGTCAGGCCATAGCCGATCACGTTGAACAGGCCCTGCTCGATCTCGACCGAAGGCGCTGCGGAAAGGGTGACATCCTCCTCGCTGATCACATCCAGCGGGAGGGAGGCGAGCGTTTCGCGGAAAGCCGCAATGCGATGACCGCCGCCCACAGGGGCCAGCATCCGGTCGCCGGTATATTCAGGCGTACGGAAGCAATCGGCCAAGATGATCTCCCCCCCCGGTGCCAGCAGGGTCAGGCATTTCGGCAGGCCCTGATCCAGCGGGATATACTGGAAGCTCTCCGAGAACAGGCAAATGTCGAAGCTGCCGGAGGCGGCGGTGAAATCCTCGAACATGCATTCATGCACGCGGGCTTGCGGCGCGTTGGCGCGGCAGCGTCCGGCAAGAAAGGGGCTGGGCACGACGATATCGACGCTATGACCAAGCGCGAGCAGCTTTTTCGCCGTCTCGCCCGCACCACCGCCGATATCGAGGATGCGGCAGGGACGGTCAGGGAGCAAAGCGAACAGGCGGTGGGTATAGGCTTCCTGCGCATCCCGCAGATTGGCGGCGCTGACTTCCAGACCGTCCCACAGCCCGTAGTGCAGATTTTCTGCGCCGGTCAGCCATTTGGTGAAGGCCAGCCCGACATCAAGGCCGATGGCTTGCGTATTGATCTTCTTTTTTCCCATGGGTCGCAGTTACCCCATAGGCCCGCATCTGCAAAGCCTGTTTTGCGGCGTGTCGCGCGGGTTTGGGCCGGTTCAGATCAGCGGGCCGAACTCATCAAGCACGCTGGCATAGACCGCGCGTTTGAAAGGCACGATGTGATCCACCAGATCGGCAGGGTTCAGCCAGCGCCATTCGGAAAACTCCGGGTGGCTGGTCAGGATGTTGATCTGGTCATCGCTGCCGTGAAAGCGCATCAGGAACCACTTCTGGCGCTGCCCGCGAAACCGGCCTTTCCAGATCCGTGGCACGAGGTCATGCGGCAGATCGTAGGGCACCCAATCTGCGGTTTCCGCGACGATCTCGACCTGTTCGGGCGAGACGCCGGTTTCTTCCCACAATTCGCGCAGGGCAGCGGCGCGCGGCTCCTCGTCCTGATCTATCCCGCCTTGCGGCATCTGCCATGCGGGGGTGTCGTTGTCCAAGCGCTGGCCGACAAAGACCTGACCGTGCCGGTTGGCCAGCATGACGCCCACGCAGGGACGGTAGGGCAGGCTTTCGATCTCGTCTACGGTCAGTGTCATCTTGGTCGGTCCGGACTTGAAAGGATCGGCCCCGCGCCGTTACGGCGCAGGGCAAGGGGCATTACGCGCGATCAGCGGGACGGCGCAAGAGCCGACAGACCCTTGAGGATGTCCAGCGCATAGGCCAGCTGGTAGTCATCCTCACGCAGTTTCGCCGCAAGTTCGGCCTTTTCGCGATCTTCCTCGATCTGGCGGATCTGGTCCTCGCTCAGGCTGTCGTTATCCAACGAGCCGCGCAGATCCGCCTCGGAGCGACCGGGGCTGGGCGGTCCGTTGTCTTCCTCGGAACTGGGCTGACGCGGCGGCTGCTCGACCACGATATCGGGCGAAACACCCAAAGCCTGAATAGACCGGCCCGACGGCGTGTAGTAGCGCGATGTCGTCAGGCGCATCGCACCGTCGCCGCGCAAGGGCATCACCGTCTGCACAGAGCCTTTGCCGAAGCTTTTCGTGCCTACGACGATGGCGCGGCGATGATCCTGCAACGCACCCGCCACGATTTCCGAGGCCGATGCCGAGCCGCCATTGATCAGCACCACAATCGGCTTGCCACTGGCCAGATCGCCTGCGGTGGCGTTGTAGCGTTCGCCGTCTTCGGCGTTGCGACCGCGGGTGGAGACGATCTCACCTTTGTCGAGGAAGGCATCGGACACGCGAATCGCCTGTGTCAGAAGCCCGCCCGGATTGTTGCGCAGATCCAGAACGATACCGCTGACCTTGTCGGCGCCGCCGGCTTCCTCGATGGCTTCGGCCAAGCCGCTTTCCAGATTGGTAAAGGTCTGGTCGTTGAAGGTTGTGACCCGCAGGACGACGGCCTGCCCCTCCGTGCGGGTCCGCACGGCTGTCAGCTTGATCGTGTCGCGGATGATCGAGACATCGAACGGCTCTGCCGAGCCTTCGCGCAGGATGGTGATGACGATCTCGCTGCCCACGGGGCCGCGCATCATATCCACTGCCTCGTCCAGATTGAGACCGAGCATGCTTTTGCCATCGACATGGGTGATGAAATCACCCGCTTCGATGCCCGCAAGATCGGCAGGCGTTCCGTCAATCGGGGAGACGACTTTGACAAAGCCTTCTTCCTGCGTGACCTCGATACCGAGACCGCCGAATTCGCCACGGGTCTGCACACGCATATCCGCCGCATCTTCGGGCGACATGTAACTCGAATGCGGATCAAGCGAGGTCAGCATCCCGTTGATCGCGGCCTCGATCAGATCATTGGTATCGACCTCTTCGACATATTGCGCGCGGATGCGCTCGAATATATCGCCAAACAGGTCAAGCTGCTCGTACACGCTACTGTTTTTTGACGACTCCTGTGCCAGAAGCGGTGCGGCCAGCTGCGTCGTTGCCAGAATACCCACCATTGTTCCGCCGATCGCCGCCATGACGAACTTGTTCATGCCTAGTCTTCCTCTCGCGTTGCGAACCATGCTTCCGGATCGACCGGGGCATCATCCTGCCTGACTTCGATATAGAGCGTTTCGGGACGCCCTGTTCCAGACCCATTTCCTGATCTGGCGAGAATCTCTCCGGTTTCAGCTTCTTCCCCGCCCATCAAGCCGATCGGGCTACCGGCGGGGATCACCTGACCAACGCCACCGTAAACCACATCAAGCCCGGCAAGCACGAAAAGAGTGCCGGCCTGAGGCTCCAGAATCATCACGTTTCCGTAGTCGAGCAAGGGGCCACGATACCGGATCGTCGCCGCAGCGGGCGATGTGACAAGCGCACGCGGCCGGGTCGCCAGCAACATGCCCGGACGCGCTATGCCGGCGGAATCCGCCTCGCCTGCACGCCGCAGGATCTGGCCCTGCACCGGCAAAGGCAAGGTGCCGCGCAGGTCGGAGATTTCGGGCAGATCCTCACGGTCCTCGTCGGTCGTCATCTCGGACAATCCGCTGGCAAATGCCTCCAGCGTCTCGGTCGAGGCGATGAGTATCGCGGTACGCACCGGATCTTCGGTAAAGCGGCGCGGCAGGTCGGTCCGCTCCGCCACGGCCTGCGACAGGGCCGTGCGCGCCTCTTGCACCCCGGTCAGGCCGGTTTGCAGCGTGTTGACGGCGCTTTGTTGCAGGAAACGCAGTGTCGTGATCTCGTCCAGCCGGGCGCGCAGGTCATCGGCACGGGCATTCAGGGCGGGGGTGACATCGGCAAGGATCATACCGGAGCGGGCGGTGCCCACCGGACCGGCCGGATGCAGCAGCATCGTCGGAGACGGACGGTCGCCCATGCTCAGCAAGACGCCCAAGAGCTGCGCGACCTCGTCCTCGCGGGCCTGCAACTCGCGGGTCAGACGCGCCTCGCGCAGGCTGGCGCGACGCAAGCCGTCCCGCATGGCTTCCAGCCCGTTCTCGAAAGCCATCACCGTTTGCGTCAATGCACGCACGCGGTCACGCCCCGATTGCGCCGCATCAAGCTGACGTGTCGCGTTTTCCAGCTGTTCCGCCGCGGCGCGCGCGGCAGCTGCCACCTCTCCCTGGCTCTGCACCTGCGCCTGAACCGCGTGGCCGGACAGGACCACGGGCGCGCATAGCAACAGTGAAAGACATAAGGAGCGGATCATGCGATCAAGGTTTCTCCGGTCATCTCGGGCGGTTTGGGCAGATCCATCAGCGCCAGCAAGGTCGGGGCCAGATCGGCCAGACGCCCAAGTTTGAGTGTAACGCCCGCAGGCCCGCCGACAAGGGCCACCGGCACAGGATTGAGCGTATGCGCGGTATGAGGACCGCCGGTATCAGGGTCTACCATCACCTCGCAATTACCGTGATCGGCGGTCAGGATCATCGCGCCGCCGGTTGCATCAAGGGCGTCGACAACGCGGGCCAGCCCAAGGTCCACCGCCTCGCACGCCGCAATCGCGGCTTTGAGATCACCGGTGTGGCCCACCATATCGGGGTTGGCATAGTTGACGACGATAAGGTCATAGCCGTCGTGGATGGCCTGCACGAGATGATCCGTCACTTCGGCACAGGACATTTCGGGTTGCCGGTCATAGGTCGCCACCTTGGGAGAGGGAGCCATATACCGGTCCTCACCGGTCGCAGGATGTTCGTCGCCACCGTTCAGAAAGAAGGTCACATGGGGGTATTTCTCGGTCTCGGCCAGCCGGAACTGGCGTTTGCCGTGTTTCGCGACCCATTCGCCCAGGGTGTTGACGATCTCGCGCGAGGGGAAAACCGTGGTCATGAAGGCGTTATGCGCCTCGGAGTACTCGACCATACCAAGACAGGCTGCCCTAGCAGGGCGTTTGCCGACGTCGAAGGCATCGAAATCCGGCGCGGCCATGGCGCTGAGAATCTCGCGCGCGCGATCTGCGCGGAAGTTGAGACAGAACAGCCCGTCACCATCCTGCGCGCCCTTGTAGTCACCGATCACCGTCGCGGTGATGAATTCGTCGGTTTCCGAGCGGTTATAGCCCGCGGTCACGGCCGCATGGGCGGTGGTCGCGCGCATGCCCTTCCCGTGGACCATGGCCTCGTAAGCCTCGGCCACGCGCTCCCAGCGGTTGTCGCGGTCCATCGTGAAATAGCGGCCGGTCAGTGTGCCGATCCGCGCCCCTGCAGGCAGCGCGTCCTGCACCTGCTCGAGATAGCCATAGGCAGAGCGCGGCGCGACATCGCGGCCATCGGTCATGGCATGCAGGACAACCGGAATACCCGCCGTGGTGATGGCCGTAACGGCGGCAAGGATATGGCTGATATGCCCGTGCACACCGCCATCCGAGACAAGCCCCAACAGATGCGCTGTCCCGCCAGAAGCCTTGAGCGTGGCGATGAAATCCTGCAACGCCTGATTGGTGAAGAAAGACCCGTCCTCGATTGCGAGATCGATCTGGCCCAGATCCATCGCCACCACCCGGCCCGCGCCGATATTGGTGTGCCCGACCTCGGAATTGCCCATCTGCCCCGACGGCAGTCCGACGTCCGGCCCGTGGGTGATCAGCAGATTATGCGGGCAAGTCGCCATGATCCGGTCAAAGGTCGGGGTCCGCGCGAGGGCGGGCGCATTCGCGCTGCGCTCTTCCCTGTGGCCCCAGCCGTCCAGAATGCACAGCACCACGGGTTTCGGGATGGTCATCGTCCAAGTCTCCTGCCTGATACGACGCCTCTTAACCTTTTGTGGCGCAGGGGTGAACCGCTTATCCACGGTCGGAGCTTCCTGCACTGGCCTGCGTGTTGCATCACAGGATCAGTTCGACGTCTCCGGAAGCCCTTCCGGCTGGCCCACCACGATGAAGGTGAGCGCTTCGGGATCGACCAGTTCGGCCGCAACCCGTGTGATATCTTCCAGCGTGACAGCATTGACCCTGTCATTGCGCGTGGCCGCATAATCAATGGACAATCCGCGTATCTGCATGCCCACAATGATGTTGGCAATCGTGCCGTTGCCATCGAAACGCAGCGGATAGGCCCCCGTCAGATAGGTCTTGGCGTTGTCTAGATCTTCCTGCGAGACACCCTCATCACGCATTTTCGTCCACTCGTCGCGGATCACCTCGATGGATTCGGCAACGCGGTCATTGGCAGAGGCGACAGAGCCGGCCCAGATCTCGGCGTGATCACGCTCGGCCAGATAGGTCGAGATACCGTAGGTCAGGCCGCGCTTCTCGCGCACTTCGGTCATCAGACGGCTCTCGAAACCGCCCCCGCCGAGGATGTGATCCAGTATGAAAGCGGCAAAAAAGTCGGGATGCTCCTGACTGAGACCGGGCTGGCCGAATTGCACCACGGATTGCGGCGTGGGAAAATCCACGACGTCGATGCCTCCGGGAAAGGAAACATCGGCAGGTCCCGGCATCTCTGCTCCCGTCAAGGGAAGATCGCCCAGCAAGTCGTCCAGAAGCGCCGTGAGATCCTCGGCTGTGATGTCGCCCACGGCGGACACGTAAATCCTGTCGCGCGCCATGCTGTCGGCATGCGCAGTCACCAGATCCTCGCGCGTGAGGGCTGTAACCGTGTCGATCGTGCCATTCAGAGAGGTGGCATAGGGATGATCACCATAAACAACCGCATCGAAGCGGCGCGACGCAAGTGCGCGCGGGTCTTTCTCGTCCGAGCGCAAACCCGACAGGATCTGCGCGCGCACCCGCGCAATTGCATCCTCGTCAAAACGCGGCGCGATCAGCGACTCGCGCAGCAGCGCAATCGCTTCGTCGCGATTCTCGGTCAGGAACTGGGCCGACACCGAGACAGCATCATCCGACACACCGTAGCCGAACGAGGCTGCCAGACCGTCGCGGGCGCGGGCAAAGGCGCGGGCATCCATGTCGCCTGCGCCTTCTTCCAGCAAGGCGGTCATAAGGTTGGTGACACCGCGTTTCTCCATCGGCTCGACAGACGCCCCGCCCCGAAAGCGGATCTCCAGCGCGGTGAAGGGGATCGTATGATCCTCGACCAGCCATGCGGTGATACCACCGGGGCTGACAACTTCCTTGATGTCGATATCGGCGCGCGCCGGCAAAGCCGCCAGCACCAGCACGAACGGCAATATGAAACGCATCATCACTGTGTCACCTCCTCGGCCATCAACCAGCCGGTCACGGCCTGCCTGCGGTCCAGCACCATCTGCGCCGCCGCCAGCACGTCATCCGCCGTGACGGCCTGCAACAGATCGGGCCATGCCTGCACATCCTCGACCGTCAGCCCTTGGGTCAGGGCGCGTCCGTAACGGTTGGCGATCGAGTCCACGCTGTCGCGGGCATAGATCTGCGCCGCGCGCATCTGGGTTTTCACGCGGTCAAGCTGCTCTGCATCCACGCCGGTTTGCAGGAACTCCGCCAAAACGCGGTCCATTTCGGCCTCGGCCTGCTCAAGGCTCACCCCGTCGGATGGGACGACGACCAGATCAAAGGTTGTCCTGTCCAGCGCTGTGCCGCTGTAGAACGCGCCCGTGAAGGTTGCGATCTGGCGATCGAACTGCAACGCCTCCGCCAAAACGGATGTGGTGCCGGAGCCCAGAACCTCGGACAGCACGGACAGCGCGGCGGCGGTTTCCTGCGCGCCGCTGTCGCGCTCGGGCGCGAGATAGGAACGGCTGACATAGGGCTGGGCCACACGCGCATCGCGGTAGGTCAGCCGCCGTTCCGCAATCTGGGGTGGCTCTGACGGGCGCAGACGCTCCGGCAGGTCGGGATTGGCGGGGATCGGGCCGTAATGCTCTTCGGCCAGTGCGCGCACCTCGTCGGGTGTCACGTCGCCGGCCACGATCAGGATGGCATTGTTTGGCGCGTAAAAGCGTTCGTAAAAGGCGAGTGCATCGTCGCGGTCCAGTGTCTCCATCTCGTGACGCCATCCGATGATCGGGATGCCGTAGCGGTGGTTGAGATATTGCACGGCACTTTTCTGTTCACGGAAAAGCGCGGACGGGCTGTTCTCCACGCGCTGGTTGCGCTCTTCGAGGATCACCTCCCGCTCGGTCGCGATCTCGTTGTCGTCCAGACGCAGGTTGACCATCCGGTCCGCCTCCATCTGCATCATCAGGCCCAGCCGGTCCGCGGCAACGCGCTGGAAATACCCTGTGTAATCGTAGCTGGTGAAGGCATTGTCGCGCCCTCCGTTCCGCGCCACGGTGCGCGAGAACTCACCCGTTTCCATCGTCTCGGTGCGCTTGAACATCATATGTTCCAGAAAATGCGCGATGCCGGACGCGCCGGGCGGCTCATCCGCCGATCCGGCACGATACCAGAGCATATGAACGACGACGGGGACGCGGTTATCCTCGACAACCACGACCTCCAGCCCGTTATCCAGCGTGAAATTGCTGACGCGGTCTTCCGCCAACACGGGGCGGACCAAAACAGGCGACAGGCCAAGACAGAACGTTACGGCAATCAGCGTCAGACGGAACAAGGCTGCACTCCTTCGGCAAGTTCTAACAACAATAAGCGAAGGGCATCCCGCTTCAAGCCGGCCTGACGCAGTTGTGACGCCCTAGCGCCGCCGCGGTGGCGGTGGGGCCGACGGCGTCGGCACACCAAGCCTGCGGAAGCGACGCAACTCCGCATAGGGGTCGGTCATCTCGCCGCTATAGACTTCGTGATAACGGTCCACATCGCGGAAGATCCGGAACTGTGTGAACCGGGACCGTCGACGCTGGAACTCCGCATCCTCGGCGGCAAGCATCGCGCGGATATCGCCAGACGTCCCGTTGCGGGCAGCATGCTGCAACAGCCCCGCGTCAGAGGCGGCAACACCTTGCGGCGACAGCGCGCCGGGTCGCCCGCCAAGGGCTGCAACCCCGTCCGCCAGCGGGTTCTGGTCGGTCAGATTGCTGCCGCCCGGTGTCGGTGTTGGCAGCACGGTCTGCTGCGGCATTTCCAGCGGCTTGCCGGGAAGCACGGAAAACTCGTCCGGCCCCGCGCTCGGGTTCGCCAGATTACGCAGGTTCAGATCGCCCTGCGGCCTTGAACAGGCCGTTACGGCCAAAATGGCCACCAAGATCATTCCATGCGCCAGACGCATTGCCATCCTCCTGACGTTTCCGGTCCCAGCATTAGCCGATCATCAAGCAATCGTCACGGGGCCTTTTTCTCTGATGTGAAAAGAACCAACCCCAGCGCACCGGCAAAGATCGATATATCCGCAATATTGAACGCATAGGGGTTGTGAAACCCGCAGCAGGACATGTTCAGAAAGTCCGCGACGGCACCGTATAAGATGCGATCCACCACATTGCCAAGCGCGCCGCCCACCAGCAGGCCCGCCGCAACCAGCCCCCATTTGCCCGGCGGATCTTTGCGTATCCACCAGACCACGCCCGCCGAAATCACCAACGCCACCGCGATCAGCAGCCAGCGCACGATATCGGAGGACTGGGCGAACAGACCGAAATTGATCCCGTAGTTCCACGCCATCCGCAGGTTCAGATAAGGCGGGTAGACATCAATCGCGCCCAGCGTGGCCAGATCGAGCACATGCACCACATAATATTTGCTCGCCTGATCCGCGAGAAACACCGCCAATGCGACCCAGAAAACCACCCTCATCCGCTCTCCTTGCCCGCTTTGCCCGCACCACAGGCCGCCTGCTTCTTCTTGCCGCAAATATCCCCGCGCGGAGCGCATCGGCGCTGTCAGCAGGGTGACCGGCTTGCGGGTCAATGCCGGAAATGACGCATCCCTGTAAAGACCATCGCCAGTCCGGCCTCATCCGCTGCCGCGATCACCTCGTCATCGCGCATCGACCCGCCCGGCTGGATCACCGCCGTGGCACCTGCCTCGGCTGCGGTCAGCAAGCCGTCGGCAAAGGGAAAGAACGCGTCCGACGCAACCACGGAGCCTTGGGTCAGGGGCGCGGCAAGCCCCAGCGCCTCGGCCATGTCCTGCGCCTTGCGCGCGGCGATACGGCAACTGTCGACACGGCTCATCTGCCCCGCACCCACACCCACCGTCGCGCCGTCCTTCACATAGACGATGGCGTTGGATTTCACGTGTTTCGCCACTTTCCATGCAAACAGCAGGTCGGCCATCTCGGCCTCCGTTGGCGCGCGCTTGGTCACCACCTTGAGCTCGGCAGGCAGCACTTGGCCATTGTCCTTGTCCTGCACCAGAAAGCCGCCCGAGACCTGACGCCATGTCAGTGCCGCCGCGGCTGCATTTGCCAGACCCGGTGTGATCAGCAGGCGCAGGTTCTTCTTGGCCGCGAAAATGTCGCGCGCCGCCTGATCGGCCCCCGGCGCGATGACCACTTCGGTAAAAATCTGCGCGATTTCCTCGGCGGTGGCCGCGTCCAGCGTGCCGTTCAGCGCGATGATCCCGCCAAAGGCGCTGGTACGGTCGCAATCAAAGGCCCGCGCATAGGCTTCCCGCAACGTGGCCCCGCGCGCCACACCGCAGGGGTTGGCATGTTTGATGATCGCACAGGCCGGCCCGTCCGCGGGTGCGAACTCGCTGACCAGTTCAAAGGCCGCATCGGTATCGTTGATATTGTTGTAGGACAGTTCCTTGCCCTGCAGTTGCTTCGCCACAGCCACACCGGGGCGGGCGGTGCCATCCACATAGAACGCTGCCCCCTGATGCGGATTCTCGCCATAGCGCAGCCCCTGCGCAAGCCTGCCCGCCACAACGCGACGGCGCGGGCTGGCCTCACCAATGGCAACGGCCATCCATGTCGAGACGGCGGCATCATAGGCCGCGGTGCGGGCATAGGCGATCTGCGCCTGCTTGCGGCGGAATTCCAGCGAGGTTGCACCGTCATGCGCGGCCAGTTCGTCGATCAGCGGCTGGTAATCCTCGACATCCACGATGACATTCACAAACGCATGGTTCTTGGCCGCCGCGCGGATCATCGCGGGCCCACCAATATCGATATTCTCGACGCAGGTGTCGTAATCGGCCCCCTTGGCGACTGTCTCCTCGAACGGATAGAGGTTCACCACCAGCAGGTCGATCTCGTTGATCCCGTGCTGCACCAGCGCATCCTGATGCGCCGCGTTGTCGCGCAGGGCCAGCAATCCGCCATGCACTGCCGGATGCAATGTCTTGACGCGGCCGTCCATCATCTCCGGAAAACCGGTCACGTCGGCCACATCCTTCACCGCAAGCCCCGCCTCGCGCAAAGCCGCAGCCGATCCTCCGGTGGAAAGCAATTCAATCCCCCGCGCAGCAAGGGCGCTCCCCAGATCGAGAAGGCCGGTCTTGTCGGATACGGAAATCAGTGCACGGCGCACTGGATGCAGGTCGGTCGTCATAGGTTCTGGCCCCCGGGGTGGTTCGGCTCATGCGCTGCAAAAGCTCAGGTTGTCACGTCCATCTCGTCCCGGTTCAGGTCACGGATACTGATCGGCGTGTCCTGCGCCTTGGTCAGCGACCACCGGGTGCGGGTCGCATAGTCCATCGCGCGACCGGATAAAACGATTTGTTTGGCTGCACGCGGCGCAAGGCGGGTTTTTTCGAGATAAACGCTCGGCTCCAGCGTCATTTCGGCACGGCTGTCGTGCCGGAACACCCACAATTCGCCGCTTTTCAAGGCAAGCGAGACGGCAGTGCCCCCCATATCCAGTTCGGCCTCGATCTCGGGATGCAGATGGAAGCGCAGCGCGAACGGGATACCTTGTAGGCGGATCGCATCCATCTGCCGGTCAAAGGTCTTTTGCGCGGCGGCATTGATCGCGATCAGCAGGTCCTCACCGGCCAGCCCGCTGCCATCGAATGTTAGTTCCAGCGTGCGGGCATGGGTCAGGCCGTGGGTTCGCTGATAGCCGTCATGCCCGCCCTGAAAGCGCAGGCCGTCGGGTGCCTGCGACAGCTCGACCGGCACGTCGCGTGGCGCATCCATCAGCCACTCCGCCCGCCCGGACGTGCCGCTGCTGGCCTTGCCCAGCCGGGCACTGGAATAGCCTGCAAGCGTCAGCGTCGAGTGGCTGGGTGTCGCACGTCCGGCACGGCGCCACTCGGCCCCGAAGGCCGCGCCGGAGCCGCAGTTGACCACCACGGGCCGCCGCCCGGAGGTCAGCTCGAAAGCGAGGGTGGAGGCATGGGCGTTGACCGAGGCCGCACCGACTGGCGGCGGCGCCGCATCCACGATCACGCTGCTGCGCCCGGCGCTGAGCCGCGCAAAACCCATCGACAGCCCTTCGGGCATCCGCCCTTTGACGCCAGAGGCGGCAAGTGCCGCATCCAGCCGCCCCTCCAGCCCGCGCCCGCCACCATGAAAGCGCGCAAGACCGCCATCGGAATGGCGCAAGGTGCGCAGGCTGGGCGCGATCCGGTCAATCGCTGCCAGCATGTCGGGCGGCACGGTGCGTCCCGCCTCGGCCAAAGCGGCCACCACCCATGTCAGCAGGGTAAAGACCTCCAGCAACTCCTCCGGATTGCGTGTCGGTATCCCGCCCTGCACATCCACCTGCACACGGCAGTCCCGCGCAAGAGCCCGCACCGCCGGATCGACCAGCCGCTCCATGCCCTGCAGCGACAGCCCGGCATAGACCATCCCCGTCAGCGCCTCGATTCGCGGCAAACCGGGTGAGGCCGCGCGCCAGCGCCGCCCCAGAAAAATCGCCTGCTGCGCCAATGAGCGGTAGAACGCCTCGGAGGCATCCCGCTCCTGCCCGCGCAACACGAACAGCGCGTGATGTATCCAGCGGATCACGCGCCGCCCGGTCAGATCAGGCGTCCAACCCGGTCCGCGCCCGCGCCCGAAGCGGTCGATCCAGCCCCAGAGCCACTCTTGCGCCAGTGACCGGCAGGCGCTGTCTCCGACGGCGGCCAGATCGTCCATCCAGCCGAAGCCGTGCAGTTCATCCGCGAACAGATCGTCCGGCGCGTCGATCTCCCAGATCGTCCGGCCCGGTGCCTCGACAAGATGCCCCGCAAAAAGGTAATTGCCCGCCAGAAGCTGCCTTCCGCGCGCAAAGCTACCGATGGTGCGGGGTTCGGGCTGGCTCACAAAACCGGTGGGCGGACGCGACAGCGCGCTCAGACGCGCATGAACGCGGTGCATCCAGCGCTTGTGTCGCGCCGAAAAGCTGTCTGGTCGGGACATTGCTCTGCCTCTCGCGCGGGTTGACGCGTCTTTGCAGCAGCATAGCGCGGGCTATTCGCCAAGTCACCGAAGAATTCCCGCAGACCGGCTTCTTCTTGCCGGAAATATCCTCGGGGGGCCATCGGACGCAGTCCGGTGGCGGGGGCGGAAAGCCCCCTGCCAGCCTGTCTCAGAAGCGCAAGCAGGCGATATAGAACCCGTCCATCCCGCCCTGATCGGCCCAGTAATCCGGCCGCAGCCGCAGCCCGCCTTCCGGCGTGTGCCATGTGTCGGAAATTCCCGGCAGGGCCAGTGCGGCACGGTCCACCTTCAGGCCGGGATGCCGCGACAGTGCCTCGTCCACCTGCACCTCGCCCTCATCCGGCAGAAGCGAGCAGGTGCAATAGACCAGCCTCCCGCCGGGTTTGAGCAGGGTCAGCGCGTGGTCCAGCATCTGCGCCTGCATGTCGATCAATGCGCCGAACTCCGAACCGTCCTTGGCATGGGGCAGATCGGGGTGCCGCCGGATCGTGCCGGTGGCCGAGCAGGGCGCGTCCAGCAGGATCGCATCATACTGGCCCTGATGGGCCAGAGCATCCTCCACAACCAGCGCCGCCTGCAATCCGGTGCGCGCCAGATTGGCCGCAACCCGCGCCATGCGCCCTTCCGAGATGTCCAAGCCTGTCACCTGTGCGCCCGTCGCGGCCAGTTGCATCGTCTTGCCGCCCGGTGCCGCGCACATGTCCAGCACCGTCTCGCCGGGCTGTGCCGCCAGAACCTGCGCCGGAACCGCCGCGGCCGCATCCTGCACCCACCAGTCGCCTCTGTCGTATCCGGGCAGGGCTGTCACCTGTCCCGCCTGCAGCAACCGCACGGAGCCTGTGGGCAGAACGCTGCCGCCAACAGCCGCAGCAAGGGCCTCTGCATCCGCTTTCGGTGTCAAATCCAGTGGCGGCGTGGCGAAGTACACCGCCTCCATCGCCGCGATGACTGGCGCGCCATAGGCTTCGGCCAATGGGCCGCGCAGCCATTTGGGCAGGCGTGGCACCCGCAGCTTTTCCCAAGCGGCGGGGCCTTCCGCCGCGATCTTGCGCAGCACGGCGTTGACCAGCCCTTTGAGCGCGCCTGTGCGTTTGTCCTGTCCGACAATCGCCACAGCCTCGTTCACCACGCCATGCGCGTCGCCGCCCATGCAGATTTCAACCGTCGCGAGCCGCAGCATGTTGCGCACCGTCAGCGGCGGGTTTTTCCGCAGATGCCGTTCCAGCAAACGGTCAGCCCGTTCAAGCCCGCGCAATGTGTCCAGCGTCAGGCGTTGGGCGCGGGCACGGTCGGCTGGCTCCAGCCGGTCCAGCGCACCTGCCGCCAGCAATTCCGGCATCAACCGCCCCTCTCCGGTGATCTGATCCAGAAGGTCATGCGCCACGCGGCGGGCAGATATGTGGGGGGGAGCCATGGCGTTGTCCTTGTTTGCGGGCGGTTGCGCCGTATATCAACAGCCAGAGCAAGAAGGAAGATGACCGTGACCGACATGCCCGAGAATCAGGTTCAGCAAGATAATCCGGTTCAGCCAGAGGAGCCCCGGCAAGCGGCGCCGGAGCTGCCGCCCGCCGCCCAGCGCGCCTTGGCCGAAGCAGAGGAGCGCCGCCGCGCGGCGCAGGAGGCCGAACTGCCCAAGGAACTGGGGGGCCGCAAGGGCCTTGATCCGGTCCGCTTTGGCGACTGGGAGAAAAAGGGTATTGCGATAGATTTCTGAAAGGGAGCGCGCGGCTTTACTGCAAACGGAAATCAGCGAAGTCGCCCTGGCCCTGATCGGATACAAAGCGCACTGTCTGCTCATAGAGCAGGACGGCCTGACAGTTCTGCCCAAGATCGCTGCCGCCCCAATTCAGATTCCGGCAGAAAAAACCGTCCTGCCACTGCCATTGACCGGTCACTGGCCAACCCAAACCGCGCCCTTCGATCTGGCCATCCGGCAACACCGTCAGACGCACGACAATCGGGCCATAGCCCTGAAGGCGCAGTTCCTTGCCGACGATTTCTGATTGGAACCTCGACTGATCCGAAAGGATCTCGAATTCTCCCGCCGCCGCAAGGGAGGCGACGGACAGACCCGCGGCAAGGCTGACGCCCAGAACAACAAACTTCATGCTTCACCTCTTTCGGTTTCAGGCGCTTCCTGAAGAGATACGCAGCAACCTGCCGAGATGGTTCAAAATAGCAGTAACAAGAACGCGAGGCACGGCCGGGCGACCCCAAGACGCGCATCGCTTGGCGCAGGCTTATTGTACCGATAGTCCCAGCACATCCACCATGTCGTATTCGCCCGGATGCCGCCCCTGCCCCCAGAGCGCGGCCTTGAGCGCACCGCGCGCGAAAACGGCACGGTCGGTCGCGATATGGCGCAGGATGATGCGTTCGCCGGGGGCTGCGAACATCACATCATGTTCGCCCACGATGTCGCCCCCGCGGATGGCGGAAAACCCGATATGGCCGGGTTCCCGCGCGCCCGTGATCCCCTCCCGCGCGGCGTCGCGCACGTCTTCCAGACGGACGCCGCGCCCGATAGCCGCAGCCTCGCCCAGCATCAGGGCTGTGCCGGAGGGCGCATCGACCTTGCGGTTGTGATGCGCCTCGATCACCTCGATGTCGAAATCGGCATCCAGTGCAGCCGCAACGCGTTTTGTCAGTTGCACCAGAAGATTGACCCCGAGCGACATGTTGCCCGCCCGCACTACGACAGCATGACGTGCCGCAGCCTTGATCGCGGCCAGATCATCCTCGGACAGGCCGGTGGTGCCAATCACGTGCACCGCGCGGGCCTGCGCCGCAAGGGCCGCGAATTCAACCGTGGCGGCAGGGCTGGTGAAGTCGATCACCGCCTGTGCGCGGGCAAAGGCCTCCAACGGGTCATCCGTGACGCTCACGCCAAGCGCGGCCCCACCCATGGCGGTGCCAAGATCCTTTCCGATCCAGTCGTGTCCGGCCCGTTCGACCGCGCCGACAAGACGGGCCTGATCGCTGGCGATGATGGTCTCGACCAGCATCCGGCCCATACGCCCCGATGCCCCCGTCACCACGATTCCCGGTAGATCCGTCATCCCGTCCGCTCCCGTTTCCTACGCCGTCTCCACCTGCCCCTATGCAGGTGAACTGTGTCTGCGCCTCTCATATCCGTGCAAGCGCCGCTTGGCAAAGCCCGCGATAGGCCTTAGATGGGCTGCATGGCAAAAAGCACATCCTCCGCCGGTCCCGGCCAAAGACAATTACGCGTTGGCGAACTGATCCGCCGCACCCTGTCCGAGGTGCTGATGCGCGGTGATGTCCACGATCCCGATCTTAACCGCATGTCCATCACCGTGGGCGAGGTGCGCGTGACCACCGATCTGCGCGTCGCGACCATCTATGTCCTGCCGCTAGGTGGCGAGGGCAAGGACGAGGTGGTCAAGCTTCTGGCCCGCAACAAGGGCGAATTGCGTCGGATCATCGGCAAGAAGCTGACGCTGAAGTTCGCGCCCGAATTGCGCTTTCAGCTGGATGAAACCTTCGACCGGATGGACGAGACGCGCCGACTGTTCGCGCAGGACTCTGTCCGGCGTGATCTGGACGAGTGATGCGTGCCTTTGCGACGCTGGCCGTTTTTCTTGCCGGAATGACCGCATCCCCGGCTGATGCCCTCGAGTGTCGCGAGACCACCTTTGCCGAGACGCGCTACGCCGTATGCGAGGTCGATACATCGGCGACACGGCTGGAGCTGTTTCTCAACGATCCTTCGGGGCAGCCTTACGGTCATTTCAAAGCCATCGACACGGCGCTCGCGGCACAAGGCCAACAGCTGGCCTTTGCGATGAATGCGGGCATGTACCATCAGGATCGTCGTCCCGTGGGCCTTTATATCGAGAATGGCGAGACGCTTGCGCCGCTGCAGACCAGGGAAAGCTACGGCAATTTCGGCTTGCTGCCCAACGGCGTGCTCTGCCTGACGGAAAAGGGCGCGCATGTCATCGAAACCCTGCGCTTTGAGCAGACAAAACCCGCCTGCCGCGCGGCCACCCAATCAGGGCCGATGCTGGTCATTGACGGCGCATTGCATCCGCGCTTTTTGCCGGACAGCACCTCGCGCTATATCCGAAATGGTGTTGGCACATCCGCAGCCGGGGACCGTGCCGTGTTCGTAATGTCGCGCGGCCCTGTCTCCTTCCACCAGTTCGGCAGCTTTTTCCGCGATGCGCTGGGCCTGCCGCAGGCGCTCTATTTCGACGGGAATATCTCGCGCCTGCATGCGCCGCCGCTGGGCCGCTCCGATTCCGGTTTTCGCATGGGACCGGTGATCGGCCTGCCGCTGCCCGCAGACGAGTGATCACCTTTCATCCTTCTGCAACGACGTGGCGCGAGACCGGCGGCAGGTGCCATGGCGGCGTTTGACAGACCGCAGCGCTTGGTCTAGGCCCCGCGCTCTGACAGCAACGGGACGGAACCATGGGACGCAAACGCAAGGGTCGTGATATTTCAGGCTGGCTGATCGTGGACAAGCCCGCAGGCCTGACCTCGACCGCCGTGGTCAACAAGGTGCGTTGGGCGCTGGATGCCAACAAGGCCGGCCACGCGGGCACCCTTGATCCCGAAGCAACAGGCGTTCTGGCTATCGCTTTGGGCGAGGCGACCAAGACGGTTCCGTATATCACCGATGCGCTCAAGGCCTACCGCTTCACGATCCGGCTGGGACAGGCCACCAATACCGACGATGCCGAGGGCGAGGTGATCGCCACCTCCGATATCCGCCCCGATGATGCCGGCATCAAGGAGGCGCTGCACGCTTTTGTCGGCGATGTGATGCAGGTGCCGCCGCGTTTCTCGGCGGTGAAGATCGACGGAGAACGCGCCTATAAACTGGCGCGTGACGACGAGGCGTTCGAGATCGCCGCCCGCCCACTGTGGGTGGAGGAACTGCTCATGGTGGAGCGGGTTGATGACGATCACGTCACGCTCGACATGACTTGTGGCAAGGGCGGCTATGTCCGCTCCATCGCGCGCGATTTGGGCGAAGTGCTGGGCTGTCTGGCCCATGTCGTCACGCTGCGCCGCATCTGGTCCGGCCCGTTCGATGCGACGGATGGTCTGACGCTGGAGCAGATCGACGCGCTGGCGCGGACGCCCGAACTGGACACGCATATCCTGCCGCTGGAAACCGGCCTTGCCGAACTGCCGGAACTGCGCTGCACCCCGGAAGGTGCCGCCCGCTTGCGCAACGGCAATCCCGGCATGGTCCTGCATGCCGCCGATGTGGACTATGGCGACGAGGCATGGGCCAGTCTCGACGGCAAAGCGGTGGCGGTGGGTATCTACAAGGCAGGGGAATTGCATCCCACCCGTGTGTTCAACCGCGACTGACCGCTGGCACCTTGAAAATCATCGGCGCAAAGGGCAAAACCCGCGCATGATCACGCGTGATTTCCTCAAGGGCGACGCCCGCTCTACCGCGGTTTATTCCGAGTGCGAGCGCTATCGCTATCTGCTGACACGCATATGGACGCCCGATGCGCCCCGCGCGCTCTTCGTGATGCTGAACCCCTCCACCGCGACAGAGGTCCAGAACGATCCGACAGTCGAGCGGTGCGAACGCCGCGCCCGCGCGCTGGGGTTTGGCGGTTTCCGCGTCACCAATATCTTTGCGTGGCGGGATACGGACCCCCGGGCCATGCGCGCAGCACCCGATCCTGTGGGGCCTGACAATGATGCGGCGATACGCGACAGCTGTGGCTGGGCTGGAGGATCGCAGGACCGGATTATCGCGGCGTGGGGCACGCATGGGGCATTTCTGGATCGCGGCCCGGCCGTCGAGCGCCTGCTGCGGGCGCAACCGCAACCGCTGCACCATTTGGGGCTGACTCTTGGGGGCCATCCCAAACATCCGTTGTATATCCCCTACAGCCAATCCCCGATTCTCTGGCCGCTGGAAGATTAACCATACAACCCAAATGGATTTGACCCGACTCGGCAAGTTATGCTCCTCTCAAGGGTGGCGCATGCTGCTGGTGGGTAAGGGGTTCAGCGATGTTGTTCATGTCGGGCATTCTCGGCCTTTTCGTGACGGGTACCGCGTTGTTCGGGATGTCGGGGCTATTCTCCAAAACTGATTCCGGTGATGAAACGAGCAGTGTCGATCCGCAAACAGAGGATCACCCTGACGTCCAGCACGATGACACCAGCACAGACGGGCTGATGCAACTGATGTCGGATGGCGAGGAAACGGCAAGTGCTGTCGCCGCAGCCGGAACTTCGGGCGATACCGCATCAGAGGATACCGCCACAGGAGAGGCCATTCAGACCTTCGGTGTCATTCTGGCGGGTGAAGGCGAGGATGATCTGATCGAAGGCGGTGCGGCAGACGATCAGATCGGCGGGCGTGCAGGCAACGATACGCTGTACGGCGGCGGCGGGTATGATGACCTGCACGGAGCCGAAGGGGATGACCATCTCTCAGGCGGTGAGGAAGGCGATACGCTCTATGGCGGCACCGGTGAAGACACCCTGTACGGCGATTCGGGCAATGATTTGCTGTTTGGTCAGGCAGGCGCTGATCTGCTCTACGGCGGCACAGGGCAGGACAGCCTGCATGGCGGGCCGGGTAACGATCTGCTGTATGGCGGTGATGGCGACGATGCGCTGCACGGCGGACTCGACGATGATACGCTGACGGCGGGTCAGGGGATGGACACATTGTTTGGCGGTGATGGCAACGATCTCCTGATCGGGGCCAATGTTGCGGGTGACGGACAAGCCATTTCCGATGATCCGGGCATCAATTACCTCAATGGCAGTGACGGCGAAGACACGATGGTCGCCAGCAGCAATGACATTGTCAGCGGCGGGCGCGGGGCGGATCTGTTCGCCTTGGGCCGTTGGGTCACCAGTCCCGCCCAGATCATGGATTTCGATCCTGCGGAGGACAAGATGCTCGTCGTCTACGACGATACGTTGGCAAACGACCCGCAGATCGAATTGCGTGCCGCCACCAACGGGACCGGACAGACAGAGTTGTATCTGGACGACGTGCATCTGGCCTCCTTCGCGGGGGCCAGCGGCCTGACTCTGGCGGATGTCGCCGTCATAGGTGCATCGGAGTTTCACCTGTAACACAACGCAGGCGGCGCAACGTATAATCCACAGGACAGTCGCCCGCCCTGCTTGGTGGTTTCCCCTTTCCAAACCGGGCAATTTCCCCTATACGCGCGTGATCTTTACCGGAGTCCCGGTCAGATACTCCATGGACCTTGCTGGACGACATCCCGGCTTGCGCCCTTCACCTTTCATACAAAGGAGACCCCGATGTCGATTACTGTCGAAGAAAAAGCACGTGTGATGAAGGAATTTGCAACCAAAGAAGGCGACACAGGTTCGCCGGAAGTTCAGGTTGCCATTCTGACCTCGCGCATCACGACCCTGACCGAGCATTTCAAGACCCACAAGAAGGACAACCACGGTCGCCGTGGCCTTCTGATGATGGTGGCCCAGCGCCGCAAGCTGCTGGATTACCTCAAGGGCAAGGAAGAGGCCCGTTATCTGGACCTCATCAAGCGCCTTGGAATTCGTCGCTAAACTGACACAGACCGCGCCTCCAAAGGGCGCGGTTTTGATTTGATCCGATTGGTGCCGCAACTGGTTTCGTGTGGCCACAGGAAGAACGACCCAGAAACCAAGGGGCAATACGGCCCCGGATGAAACGGTCAAAGGGGATGGGCCCCGGCGACCATGATAGGATACGAGATGTTTAACGTAACGACCAAAACGATGCAGTGGGGGAACGAGACCCTTACACTTGAAACGGGCAAGGTTGCCCGTCAGGCTGATGGCTCCGTCATCGCCACGCTGGGTGAAACCAGCGTCATGGCGAACGTGACCTTCGCCAAGGAACCGAAGCCGGGAATGGATTTCTTCCCGCTGACCGTCCATTATCAGGAAAAATACTATGCTGCGGGCAAAGTGCCCGGCGGCTTTTTTAAACGTGAAGCGCGCCCTTCCGAAAAAGAGACTCTGACAGCGCGCCTGATCGACCGTCCGATTCGTCCGCTGTTCGTGCCGGGTTTCAAAAACGAAACGCTGATCATGTGCACCGTGCTGAGCCACGATCTGGTCAACGATCCCGACATGGTCGCGATGATCGCCACATCGGCTGCGCTGACCATTTCCGGCGCGCCGTTCCGTGGCCCGATCGGTGCCTGCCGCGTTGGTTTCGTGGATGGCGAATACATCCTGAACCCCGAGATCGACGATATGCACGACATCCGCAACAAGCCCGATCAGCGGCTTGATCTGGTTGTTGCCGGCACCAAAGACGCCGTAATGATGGTCGAATCGGAAGCCTACGAGCTGACCGAAGCTGAAATGCTGGGTGCGGTGAACTTTGCCCATCAGCAGATCCAGCCTGTCATCGACCTGATCATCGAGCTTGCCGAGGAATGTGCGAAAGAGCCGTTTGATTTCCAGGCGCCTGATTACAGCGAACTCTACGGTGCGGTGAAAGCGGCTGGCGAAGACCAGATGCGCGCCGCCTTCGCAATCCGCGACAAGCAAGAGCGGACGCAGGCGATTTCGGCCGCCAAGGCTGCGATCAAAGCTGGCCTGACGGAAGAACAGCTTGAAGATGCCAACCTCGGTGCAGCGATGAAAAAGCTGGAATCCGGTGTGTTGCGCGGTGACGTTGTGAAGAACGGCAACCGGATCGACGGTCGCCGTCTGGACGAGATCCGCGATATCGTTTGCGAGACCGGGCTTTTGCCGCGGACGCATGGTTCGGCCCTGTTCACCCGTGGCGAAACCCAAGGTCTGGTTGTCACCACGCTGGGCACCGGCGATGACGAGCAGTTCATTGATGCGCTGTACGGCAATTTCAAATCCAACTTCCTGCTGCATTACAACTTCCCCCCCTATTCGGTGGGCGAAGCTGGCCGCGTAGGCCCTCCGGGTCGTCGTGAAATCGGTCATGGTAAACTGGCATGGCGCGCCCTTCAGGCCGTTCTGCCTGCCAACACCGATTTCCCCTACACGATCCGCATCGTATCGGAGATCACGGAATCCAACGGATCGTCCTCGATGGCGTCTGTCTGCGGTGGCTCCTTGTCCATGATGGATGCCGGCGTTCCGCTGAAAGCACCGGTTGCCGGCGTGGCGATGGGCCTGATCCTGGAAGAAGATGGCTCCTATGCGGTGCTGTCCGATATTCTGGGTGATGAAGATCACCTCGGCGATATGGACTTCAAAGTGGCAGGCACCGAAAACGGGATCACCAGCCTCCAGATGGACATCAAGGTTGCGGGCATCACGGCAGAAATCATGGAGAAGGCTCTGGCGCAGGCCAAAGACGGGCGTATCCATATTCTGGGCGAGATGAACAAGGCACTGTCCGGTGCGGCCGATTTCTCGATCCACGCTCCACGGATCGAAACGATGCAGATCCCGACGGACAAGATCCGTGAAGTGATCGGTTCCGGCGGCAAGGTCATCCGCGAGATTGTGGAAGTCTCCGGCGCGAAGGTCGATATCAACGATGACGGTATCATCAAGATCGCCTCGTCCAACGGCGACGCGATCAAGAAAGCCTATGACATGATCTGGTCGATCGTGGCCGAGCCGGAAGAAGGCAAGGTTTACAAAGGCACCGTGGTCAAACTGGTCGATTTCGGCGCTTTCGTGAACTTCTTTGGCAAGCGTGACGGTCTGGTGCATGTCTCCCAGATCGAGAACCGCCGCCTGAACCATCCGTCGGATGTGCTCAAGGAAGGTCAGGAAGTCTATGTGAAGCTGCTCGGCTTCGATGATCGCGGCAAGGTGCGTCTGGCGATGAAGACCATCAATCAGGAAACCGGTGAAGAAAACGCACCGGAACAGGCAGAAGCAGGCGAATAAGCCGCTCTATCCTGAAAGACTCTGGGCCCCGATGGAAACATCGGGGCCTTTTTCATGGGTGTTTTTTTTGTGGCCTGCAGAAGGCCGCCAGACATAAACACCCCCGCGCGGAATCAAGGCGCGAAGCGCCGCCGCGCGATCGCCGTCACGCCCCCCGGGCGGCGATTTTGCGACGGTTGAGACCAGCGCTAAGGTCAGATGAATTTTCAGGGATAAAGTGCCCCATTCGCAGGTTGGATCGCCGCCCCGCGTGACAGCGACCGCACTTGTGTCCAGACCTCGGGACAAAGGCGTCTCTGCACGACGTCACCAAAACGCGTCTCAGATGATCTCGTCCTCGTCGAACAGAGGTGCGGCCTCCATCTGGGCGGTCATGCCTTCCATCGCGGCTTCGGCATGCCAAACCTTGGGTGTCTCAGCGACATGGAACAGGGCGTCGCCTTCGTTGACCACAGGCATGTTGCTGCGCCCGACGATGATCCCGTTGGACTGGCCCCTAATCTCGATCTCGGCCACACCGAACGGATCAGAGACGGCCCCCAGCACCATCCCCGGCTCGACCAGATCACCGATGCCGCGATAGGTCCGCAGCAGGCCGCCCGCAGGGGCGCGATACCATGTGGAGCGGGTGCAGGTCACAGGGCGCGCCCGCAGGCGGGGCACGCCTTTCGGTCCGATCATCCCCAGAACCTGCATCACCCGCAGGATACCCGACAGGCCGGAGCGCGCTGCCATCTCGTCAAAGCGCAGCCCCTCCCCGGCCTCGTAAAGTAGCACATCAACGCCTGCCGCCTCTGCCGCCATCCGCAAAGAGCCTTCGCGCAGTTTGGAATGCAGCATCACAGGCGCGCCGAAGGCCTGCCCCAGATGTTCCAGCCGCGCGTTGCCCGGTGTCAGGCGGATTTGCGGCAGGTTGCTGCGCTGCACTGCCGCCGAATGCAGGTCGATGCCGAAATCGGAGCGTGTAACCACTTGGCTGAGGAAGATATGCGCGAGCCTTGCCCCCAATGACCCCTCGGCAGAGCCTGGAAAGCAGCGGTTGAGATCGCGACGATCCGGCAGATAGCGGGAATGGTTGAGGAAACCGAAGGTGTTGACGATCGGTACGGCCAGCAGCGTACCCGCCATCCGCTCAAGGCTTGGCGTGCGGAGCAGCCGCCGCACAATTTCGACCCCGATCACCTCGTCACCATGGATCGCCGCCGAGACGAACATCACAGGCCCCGGCTTGCGCCCATGGACGACATGCACCGCCATCGACACAGGCGTATGGTCGGAGAGAGACGACACCGGCAGGTCGATAGTACGCCGGGTGCCGGGCGGCACCTGCACCCCACCCAGTTCAAACGCGGCCCCGGACGGCATCAGCCTTTGCCTTTTGTCCGTGTCGCGCCGTCCTTGGCGTTCTTTTCGATGAACTCGATAATCATACCCGCGATGTCCTTGCCTGTCGCTTTCTCGACCCCCTCAAGACCGGGGCTGGAGTTGACCTCCATCACCACAGGTCCGTGATTCGATCTCAGCATATCCACACCGCAGACATTGAGCCCCATGGATTTCGCCGCGCGGATGGCGGTAGAGCGCTCTTCGGGTGAAATCTTGATCGCTTTGGCGCTGCCGCCCCTGTGCAGGTTTGAGCGGAACTCGCCCTCCGCGCCCGTGCGCTGCATCGCGGCCACAACCTTGCCGCCCACGACGATGGCACGGATATCGGTGCCGCCTGCTTCCTTGATGAACTCCTGCACCAGAATGTTGACGCCAGCACCGCGAAACGCCTCGATCACGGATTTTGCAGAGCGGTCGGTATCGGCCAGAACCACACCGATGCCCTGCGTCCCTTCCAGCAGCTTGATGACCAGCGGCGCACCCCCTGCCAGTTTTACAACCTCTTCGGTCTGTTTCGGGTCATGGGCGAAGGTTGTCACCGGCAGGCCGATTCCGTCCCGCGCCAGCAATTGCATCGAGCGCAGCTTGTCGCGGCTGCGTCCGATGGCCACGCTTTCGTTCAGCGGATAAACGCCCTGCATCTCGAACTGACGCAGCACCGCCAGACCGTAGAAGGTGACAGAGGCCCCGATGCGCGGGATCACCGCATCGTAGCGGGGCAGCTTTTGCCCGTCATAGTAAATCTCGGGGCGGCGGGAGGCGATATTCATGCTGCAGCGCAGGGTATTGACGAAATCAAGCTCATGCCCCCGCGCCTGCGCCGCCTCTTTCAGGCGCTGGTGCGAATAAAGGGCCGCGTTGCGCGTCATCATGGCGATCTTCATGGAAGTTTGTCCTTTACGGAATCACGATTGTCGATTTGGTCCGAATGTCGCCAGGCTGCTGGCTAGGTCGCGTTACCTGCAGGCGCCGGCTTACCCGCCAGAAAAGATTTGCCGGCATCAACCAGAATGCCGCGCTTGCGGATCGCGGTTCGCCCCAGAATGATCGGCATGGCCATGGCCGCCCTGTCCGCAAGCGAGACTTCGATATGCCAGCGGCGGTCACCCAGAATCAGCAGGGTCTCGATCACCAGCCTGTCTTCGCCCAGACCGGAAGTATTCTTGATCTGACGCTGGTCCACAAGCGGTGCCTCGACGTCGCGCGCTTTCAGGCCACTGGCGTGGGGGATATGAAACCGCACCCATTCCGCCCCGTCCTTCTCGAAGCGCCGCACGCGCGTTGCATGCAGCGCCGAGGTACGTGCGCCGGTGTCGATCTTGGCCTGCACCACGCTTATACCCAGTTCGGGCAGGGCGATCCGCTCCCGCCAGCCGATCAACAGGGGCGCAGGTTTCGCCTTGGCTGGTTTGGCCTTGGCCGCGGTTGCTGTCGTCTCACGCATGTCACGATCCCATGGGTTGCATCGCCGATACTAACAGGCTGTGGCGTTCCGTGCATCCCCTGCCCGGATGGGTGCCATATCGGT
Organism: Paracoccaceae bacterium; assembly: GCA_024636555.1. Taxonomy (GTDB): domain Bacteria; phylum Pseudomonadota; class Alphaproteobacteria; order Rhodobacterales; family Rhodobacteraceae; genus Seohaeicola. The sequence goes on from JAGXGW010000026.1 coordinate 27,020, forward strand.
CTGACGCGCCGCTTAGTGTGCTGCCGTGGCGTTGTCCACCATGGATGTGAAAGCCGCGTGAAGCCTGCCACGACATGCAATACAGAGCCGCGACACCGCCTGTCCGGCTAACCCGGCCACAGCCTACGAACAACTTTCACAATTTGATCAAATTTTTCTACATCCTGTCACTTGGTCTTGCAGCTTGTTCAAAGCACTGACAGATTGCGCGGGAAGACAGATGATGCGCGGCGACAGCTTAGGGCGACATGTCGCGCCGGACAGAACATTGGAGGTTCCAAGATGATCGAGAAACGTCAGTTCTATATCAATGGTGCATGGGTTGATCCGATCGAAGGGCGTGACCATCATGTCATCGATCCCTCGACCGAAGAGCCCTGTGCGGTGATTTCGCTGGGTGGTCAGGCCGATACGGATGCCGCCGTTGCCGCCGCCAAAGCCGCCTTTCCCGCATGGATGGCGACCCCGCCGGAAGAACGCATCGCGCTGGTTGAAAAACTGCTCGAGGTTTACAAGGCACGCGGGGAAGATCTTGCACAAGCGATGACGTCAGAGATGGGTGCGCCCATCGACATGTCGCGCAGCTCGCAGGTTGGTGCCGGTACATTCCACATCACCAACTTCCTCAAGGCCGCCAAGGAATTCAAATTCAGCCGCCCGCTGGGCGATCATGCGCCCAATGACCGGATCATCTACGAGCCGGTCGGTGTCTGCGCGATGATCACGCCGTGGAACTGGCCGATGAACCAAGTCACGCTCAAGGTGATCGCGGCGGCGATTTCGGGCTGCACCATGGTGCTGAAACCCTCGGAAGAAAGCCCGCTGAACGCACTCGTCTTTGCCGAGATCATGCACGAGGCCGGTTTCCCCAAAGGTGTGTTCAACCTTGTGAATGGTGACGGCGCCGGCGTCGGCTCGCAACTGTCCAGCCACAAGGACGTGGATATGGTCAGCTTCACCGGCTCCACCCGCGCCGGGATCGCGATTTCCAAGGCAGCGGCGGAGACACTCAAGCGCGTGCATCTGGAACTGGGCGGCAAGGGCGCGAACATCATTTTCGCCGATGCGGATGACAAGGCCGTCAAGCGCGGCGTCATGCATATGATGAACAATTCCGGCCAGTCCTGTAATGCCCCCAGCCGGATGCTGGTGCAAAAGGGCGTTTACGACAAAGCCGTGGAAACAGCAGCGGAAGTGGCCAATGCGGTCTCTGTCGGCAACGCGCATGACTCCGGCCGCCATATCGGCCCGGTTGTGAACGAAGTGCAGTTCAAGAAAATCCAGGACCTGATCCAGAAGGGCATCGACGAGGGTGCGCGTCTGGTGGCAGGCGGCACTGGCCGCCCCGAAGGGTTCAACCGTGGCTTCTTTGTCAAACCGACGGTCTTCGCCGATGTGAACAACGACATGACCATCGCTCGCGAAGAGATTTTCGGGCCGGTTCTGTCGATCATCCCCTTCGATACCGAAGAGGACGCGGTAAAAATTGCCAATGACACGCCGTACGGACTGACCAACTACATCCAGACGCAGGACAGCACGAAATCGAACCGTGTGGCGCAGCAACTGCGCTCCGGCATGGTCGAAATCAACGGCCAGTCGCGCGGCGCGGGTGCGCCGTTCGGCGGCATGAAGCAATCGGGTAACGGACGCGAAGGCGGCGTTTGGGGCATCGAAGATTTCCTCGAAGTCAAATCCGTTGCCGGCTGGGCGGCTGAATAAGCCACCGTCCTGAAAAAACAAAAACCGCCGTCCGGGAGACCGGGCGGCGGTTTTGTTTTGATCGGGTCCGTGTGTCGAGTAGACGCGGGACGCGCCTATTCCAGCAGGCGCGCCTCATCCGTCAGCATCACCGGAATACCGTTGCGGATCGGATAGGCCAGCCTTGCCCGCTTGCTGATCAGCTCTTGCTTGTCTGCATCATAGTCCAGCCGCAACCCTGTGCGGGGGCAGACCAGTGCCTCCAGCATACGGCGATCGAACGGTTGTGGCTGGGTTTCGCTCATTGCATGATCTCGTCAGCGTCGCCGCCACGCAGCGAATATTCGATCAAAGTTACAAGTGTTTCGCGGCGGGTCGAAAGGGACGGTGCCTCCAGCAGCGCCTGTTTGTCCTCCGGGTCGAAATCAAGAAGCATCGACAGCGAGTTGATGAGCAACTCGTCATCCGCTTCTTGCAGGCCTTCCCAATCGGTCTGCAAATCCCGCGCGGTAAAGTAACGCGACAAAAGGTTCATGAAGGCTTCACGGTTGAACGCCGCGTCAGTCTCGTCACGGCCCAGATCCCGCTCGAACCCTGTCCACGACACTTCGCAGCGACGGTAGGGGGTGAAGCCGGTCACTTCGCGCACCACGCGGAACCGCGACATGCCCGAGAGGGTGACCAGATAACGCCCGTCCTCGGTTTCCGAGAACTGCGTCACCCGTCCGGCGCAGCCGATCTGGTGAAGTCCGTGGCCCTCGCGCCCCGGAACCTTGTTTGGTTGCACCATCCCGATCAATCTTTCGGGGGTTTTGAACGCATCTTCCAGCATAGCAAGATAGCGCGGCTCAAAAATATGCAGGGGCAAGCGCGACCGGGGCAGCAAAAGCGCTCCCGGCAGCGGGAACACCGCGATCATTTCTGGCATGTCAAATTTTTTGCCCATGATCCCTGACCTAGACCGGAAACCGCATCAGGCAAATATCATCGACGACAACCTGCGGCGTCCGTTCAATACGATCGGGTCATTCGGCTTGAGCGCTTCAAAGATCATGAAAAGCTGCGCCTTGGCCGCGCCGTCATTCCACTCCCGGTCACGGCGGAAGATTTCCAGCAGCGCATCCACGGCCTCGTCCATCCGGTTGGCCGCCTGCAACGCCAGTGCGAGATCGAAACGGGCCTGCATATCGTCAGGATCAGCCTCGACGGCGGCCATCAACTCGGCCACAGGCCCTGCGCCGGCAGCCTGACGGGCCAGTTCCAACTGGGCATGTGCCGCTTCCAGTGCGGGGGCTTTGGCAATCTCGACCGGCGCGCCGTTGAGAACAGCCTCGGCCTCGCCAAGGTCTCCTTTAGCGATGTGGCATGCGACCAACCCGGCATAGGCCTGAACGTTGGCAGGCTCTTCCTCAAGGATCGCGGCAAAGGTCTGGGCGGCATCATCAAACGCGCCCTCTGCCAGCATCGCTTCGGCTGCCTCCACGGCCTCTGCCAGCCCGCCGTCGTCGGCAGGGCCGGCCAGCTCGGCCACACGTTTGACGAAAGCCTCGACTTCGGAGCCGGGGACGGCCCCTTGGAAGCCATCCACCGGCTGGCCTTGCCAAAAGGCATAGACGGTCGGGATCGACTGCACCCGCAATTGTCCCGCGATCATCTGGTTCCTGTCCACATCGACCTTGGCCATTTTCACCGCACCCTTGGCGGCGGTGACGGCAGCCTCAAGCTGCGGGCCAAGCGTCTTGCAGGGGCCGCACCACGGCGCCCAGAAATCCACGATCACCGGCACGGTCATCGAGGCATCGACGACTTGCGCCATGAAATCGGCCTCAGACACATCGACGATCATGGCGTTATCGGCGACGGGCTGCTTTTGTCCCAGTTCGAGCATCTTGCGTCTTCCTTATGTGTCAGCTTGGCAATGCGGCCGCTGTGGCCGGTTCAGCGTAATATGGGGTGCGGGCGGTGTGAAATCAAAGGTCAAAGCTTGCAAAGACAGGCGCGTGATCGCTGGGTTGCACCCAGCCGCGTGCGCTGCGCAGGACGCGGCTTGAATGTCCGGCCTGTGCGATGTCTTGCGTGGCCCAGATATGATCGAGCCTGCGGCCTTTGTCGGCAGCGTCCCAATCCGGCGAGCGGTAGGACCACCAGCTGTAAAGCTGTCCGTCAGGGATATCCGCGCGGGTCACATCAACCCAGTTGCCCGAGTCCTGCACCTGCCCCAGATGATCCACCTCCACAGGCGTATGGCTGACGATCTTGAGCAGTTGCTTGTGGTTCCATACGTCATCCTCGCGCGGGGCGATGTTCAGATCACCGACAAGGATCGCCTTTTCGGGGCGGGCCCCGTGGAACCAGTCCCGCATTTCGGTCAGATAATCCAGTTTCTGCCCGAACTTAAGGTTAACCTCGCGATCCGGCACATCGCCTCCGGCGGGCACGTAGAAATTGTGGATCACCACACCGTTCTCCAGCCGTGCCGCCACATGCCGCGAGTGGCCGAGGCTTGCGAAATCCATATCGCCCATGTCTTCCAATGGCAGCTTTGACAGGATCGCGACCCCGTTGTAGCCCTTTTGCCCCCGCGCAACGATATAGTGGTAACCGAGTGCCCGGAAC
>JAGXGW010000027.1 GCA_024636555.1 Paracoccaceae bacterium
CAACGGATGTTCACCGGCATCGACAGCTTTCCGCTGATGGCGATTCCGCTATTCATCCTTGCCGGTAATCTGATGTCGGCGGGCGGCATCTCGCATCGGTTGGTGGAGCTGGCGAAATCCATCGTCGGCGGTATTCAGGGCGGTTTGGCCTGTTCCTGCGTTCTGACCTGTATGATGTTCGCTTCTGTCTCCGGCTCCAGCGTGGCGACGACCTTCGCCATCGGAGCCATTCTTATACCGGCAATGGTCAAGCACGGCTATCCCAAGCCGCTGGCAGCCTCGATTCAGGCCAGCTCTGCCGAACTGGGCGTGCTGATCCCGCCGTCGATCCCGTTGATCCTTTATGGCGTGTCCACCGACACCTCCATCGGGCGGCTGTTCGTGGCAGGCCTCGGGCCGGGGCTGCTTGTGGCCACGTCGCTGATGGTGCTGGTGCTGGTGATCTGCCACGTACGCGGCATCGGCCAGAATGACGGCGAGGGGCGCTCCAGCATCGCGCGGGCGGCTTTTGCGGCAACGCCGGCTTTGTTGGTCCCCGTGGTGATCCTTGGGGGTATCTACTCGGGCATCTTCACCCCGACCGAGGCGAGCGCTGCGGCCGTGGCCACGGCGCTTATCGTCGGGATGCTGTTTTATCGCGAACTGAAAATCAGCCACCTGCCGGAGATCCTCAAGCAGACGGTGATCTCGACCTCGGCCATCATGATCATCATTTCGGCGGCGGCGTTGTTTTCGTTCCTCATCACCCGCTCCGGTCTGCCGAACGAGATTGCAGCATGGTTCAAGGATATGTTCGAGAGCCGCATCGCGTTCCTGCTGGCGGTCAATGTGCTTTTGCTGATCGTGGGTATGTTCATCGAGACATCCGCCGCCATCCTCGTACTTGCCCCGATCCTTGCCCCGATTGCCGTGGCCTACGGTGTTGACCCTGTCCATTTCGGTCTGATCATCGTGGTCAATCTGGCGCTTGGCATGATCACGCCACCGCTGGGGGTGAACCTTTTTGCCGCCGCCGCTGTTGCCAGAATGCCGGTCGAGAAGATCATTCCGCAACTGATCTGGTTCGTGCTGACCGTCTTCGGCGCGCTGATGATCATCACCTATGTGCCGGCGATTACGATGTGGCCGGTCCAATACGTATTCGGGAATTGAGTATGGCTATCGTGCATGTCATCGGTCTGGGGTCCATGGGTTTGGGCATGGCGCTGTCGCTGCTCCGTGCGGGGCATGTTGTGCATGGTCTGGACCTGAATGCAGTGCAGGTTGCCAAGCTTGAAGAGGCGGGAGGGCAGGCGCTGAGCCAAGCCTCTCCCCCTGCCGATGCGCTGGTCTGTGTCGTGCTGAACGCCGCGCAGACAGAGGCGGCCCTGTTTGGCGCAGATGGCTGGGCCGGGCTGCTCAAGCCGGGCGGCACGATCCTGTCCTGCGCGACCGTGGCGCCGGATTTTGCAATCGCGATGGAGGGGCAGGCACAGGCGCGCGGCTTGCATTATCTCGATGCCCCGATCTCCGGTGGTGCGGTCCGCGCGGCCGAGGGCGCATTGTCGGTGATGGCATCTGGCACGCCTGCGGCTTTTGAAGGCGCAGCCGTGGTGCTGGAGGCGATGGCCCAGACCGTGCATCATCTGGGGGATCAGGCAGGGCCGGGTTCTGCGATGAAAGCGGTCAACCAGTTGTTGGCAGGTGTGCATATCGCCGCGATGGGCGAGGCTTTGGGATTTGCCACCTCGCAGGGGCTGGATCTGGCGCGCGTGCTAGAGGTGATCAAAGTATCCGCCGGCACATCCTGGATGTTCGAGAACCGCGCGCCCCACGTGATCGAGGCGGATTATACCCCGCGTTCAAGCATCAACATCTGGCCCAAAGATCTGGGAATCGTCACCGATATCGCCGCAGACGCCGGCCTGCCGTTGCCACTGACGGAAACGGCGCTGGCGCAATATCGCGCGGCGGCGGAGGCCGGATTGGGGCAGGAGGACGATGCCGCAATTACCAAGCTTGTGGCCTCCCGCGCGGGGCTGAAGCTGCCGGGGGATGCGTGATGCTGCTGGGTTGCATCGGCGATGATTTCGCCGGCTCTTCCGATCTGGGCAACACGCTGACCAAAGCGGGCATGCGCGTGACGCAATATGTCGGCGTGCCGGATGCGCCCGCTATGCCGGAGGTGGAGGCGGGGATTGTTGCGCTCAAATCCCGCTCCATTCCGGTGGAGGAGGCCGTGCGTCTGTCCTTGGAGGCGCTGGCATGGCTCCGCGCGCAGGGCTGCACACAGTTCCTGTTCAAATATTGCTCGACGTTCGATTCCACGCCCGAGGGGAATATCGGGCCTGTGGCCGAAGCCTTGGCCGATGCCTTGGGCGCGCGACAGGTGCTGGTGTGCCCGGCTTTTCCGGCGGCGGGTCGGTCGATTTATCAGGGCCATCTGTTTGTTGCGGATCATCTGCTGAGCGAGAGCGGCATGCAGAACCATCCGCTGACCCCGATGACCGATCCCGATATCCGGCGTTGGTTGGGCCTTCAGATCAAGGGCAGCGTCGGGCACATCCCTGCGCCAGTGGTGATGTAGGGGGCTGACGCCATACATGCTCGTATGCAGTCGGAGGACGCAGCAGGGCACCGCCTTCTGGTGGCCGATGCGATCACGGATCAGGATCTGATGGTGCTGGGTGAGGCCGCCGCCACGCTGCCTTTGGTGACAGGCGGATCAGGTATCGCAATGGGATTGCCTGCGAATTTCCGTTCCAAGGGGCTGCTGGCGGCAAAGGCCAGCGTCTGGACAGGGCAGGGCGGGCCTGCCGCGATACTGTCGGGCTCTTGCTCCAACGCGACGCGGGGGCAGGTGGCGGAACATGCCAAGGCCAATCCGGCGCGCGAGGTGACGGCAGAGCAGGTCATGTCCGGCGAGGTGACGGCGCAGGCTCTGTCGGGTTGGGCGCTGGCGCAAAAGGATTTGCCGCTGATCTATACCTCCGCCGATCCTGCTGTGGTGGCGGAGGCTCAAAAGCGTTTCGGGAAAGAGACTGTGGCCGCGCGCATTGAAGAGCTGTTTGCACAACTGGCACGGGCCTTAGTGGCGGGCGGCGTGACCCGCCTGATCAGCGCAGGCGGTGAAACCTCTGGCGCTGTCGTCGAGGGGCTGGGACTGTCCGCACTCGAGATCGGGCCGGAGATCGACCCCGGCGTGCCGATGATCCGAGCGGCGGACAATCTTGTGCTTGCGCTCAAATCCGGCAATTTCGGCGGGCCTGACTTTTTCGCCCGCGCGGCCCGGCTTATCGAGGGCAAAGCCGCATGAGCGAGGCAAAGCTGCGCGAGGATATCTGTTTCTGGGCCGCGTCGATGTTTAATCGCGGGCTGACGGGTGGGGCGTCGGGTAATATCTCAGTCAGGACCGAGGATGGCGGGCTGCTGGTGACGCCGACGGGTGTAAGTCTGGGACGTCTTGATCCGGCGCGATTGTCGCGGTTCGACGTGGCGGGCCAGCATATCGGGGGGGATGCGCCGACCAAGGAAATGCCGCTGCACGCGGCCTTCTACGAGACGCGCAAGAGCGCGGGCGCGGTGGTGCATCTGCATTCCACCCATTCAGTGGCGCTGTCGATGTTGCCGGATACCGACCCCGACAATGTGCTGCCGTCGCTGACGCCCTATGCGGTGATGCGGGTGGGCAAGGTGGCGCTGCTGCCGTTCTTTCTGCCCGGTGACGCCGCGATGGGCGAGGCGCTGCGCGGTCTTGGCGGCAAACGTGCGGCGGTGCTGCTGGCCAATCATGGGCCTGTCGTTGCGTCCAAGGATCTGGAAGCGGCGGTCTATGCGATGGAAGAGCTGGAAGAGACAGCAAAGCTCGCGCTCCTGTTGCGCGGCCATGCCCCTCGCGCCCTCAGCGAGGCGCAGATCGGTGCCTTGGTGCAAAAATTCGATCTGGAGTGGGACTGATGCGGTATTCTGCCAATCTGGGCTTTTTGTTCACGGAACTGCCGTTGCCGCAGGCGATCCATGCCGCCAGAGATGCAGGATTTGACGCGGTGGAATGTCATTTTCCCTATGAGATACCTGCCGCCGAAGTTGCACAGGCGCTGCATGATACAGGCCTGACCATGCTGGGGCTGAACACATGGCCGGGAGACAAGGCGGCGGGCGATTTCGGGCTTGCCGCGCTGACCGGGCGCGAGGCGGAGGCGCAGGCGGCGATCCGGCAGGCGCTGGATTATGCCGTGGCCACGGGAACCCGCGCCGTGCATGTCATGGCAGGGCGCACCGATGGCGGAGAGGCAGCCGAGGCGACATTCCGCGCCAATCTGGCCTATGCCTGTGATCTGGCCGCGCCGGATGGCATCACCATCCTGATCGAGCCGATCAACACGCGTGACGTGCCGGGCTATCATCTGTCGCGCACGGATCAAGCTGTGCGGATTATCGAGGGGCTCGGCAAGCCCAACCTCAAGCTCATGTATGATTGTTATCACATGCAGATCATGCAGGGCGATCAGGCGGTGCATCTGCGGGCGTTGCTGCCTGTGATCGGGCATATCCAGATTGCTGCCGTTCCTGACCGGGGCGAACCTGATCAGGGCGAAGTTGATTACCTCTGGCTGATGGGGGAACTTGACGGCATGGGATACGCCGCCCCGGTGGGGGCGGAGTACAAGCCACGCGCGGGCACGCGGCAAGGTCTGGGCTGGTTGACGCGCTTTCGCGGCTGATCACGCCATCCGCTTTGCCACCTCTGCCATCACCTGATCCGCTGCTTTGTGGCGCACGGGTCCATAGCCACGGATCTCCTGCGGGGCGCTGAGAAGGGCCAAAGCCTCGTCCTGTTCGGCGGGATCAAAGCGGCTTTCCACATGGCTCATTACCCCGTCGAACCAGTCCAGCAAGGTGCGGTCCAGTTTGCGGTCCTCGCTATAGGCGAAAGGATCAAGCGCTGTGCCGCGCAAGCCTTTCACCCGTGCCAGAGCGGTGAAGGCAGGCCGCATCCATGACCCGAAAGCGCGCTTGTTGGGCCGCCCGCGGGCATCCTTGCCCAAAGGCAAAAGTGGCGGGGCAAGGTGGTATTTCACGGTAAAGTCACCCTCGAAGGCAGCGGCGAGTTCGGCCTCGAAGGAGCCTTCGGTATGCAGGCGCGCCACCTCGTATTCATCCTTGTAGGCCATCAGCCGGAACAGGGATTTGACCGCAGCGATAATGACGGCCTCGTCCGCGCCGGGCAGCGCGGCGCGCAGGCGGGCGATCCTGTCAGTGAAACGCTTGGCATAGGCGGCGTTCTGATAGCCGGCGAGGAAATCCGCCCGATGCGCGATCAGCGCATCAAGCGTTTGCGGGGTTTTGGGCTGAACGTTCAGGCTATCCGCAAGCACCTCGGGACGGGCGGCCATGATCCGCCCCAGATCAAAGGCCGTGCCGTTCTTTTCCACCGCGACGCCATTGAGCAGGATCGCCTGTTTCATCGCCATCTCGCTGACAGGCACCAGCCCTTTCTGGAAGGCAGCCCCCAGCAGCATCATATTGGCAAAGACGGAATCGCCCATCAGCCGCTCTGCCGCGATATTGGCATCGAAGGCCAGCAGATGCGCCGCGCCCACGGTTGCCCCGATCAACGCCTCGCGTGTGTCGATCTTGAGGTCGGCATCGCGGTGCAGCACCAGATCGCCTGTCGGCATCTCCGCGCGGTTCAGGACCACTTCGGTGCCCTTGCGATAATGCACAGAGGCTTTGGGCGCGGAACAGACCACCGCATCGCAGCCGATCACGGCATCCGCCGCACCCTGTTCGATCCGCACCTGATGGATCGCGTCGGGGCTGGAACCGATACGGACATAGCCCAGAACGGTGCCGAATTTCTGCGCAAAGCCGGTGAAATCGAGCACGCTCGCGCCCTTGCCCTCCAGATGCGCGGCCATCGTCACCAGCGCGCCCAGCGTCACCACACCTGTGCCACCCACACCCGCCACCAGCAGGTTGTAGGGGCGGGTCAGATCCGCCTCCACCGGATGGGGCAGGCCTGCCATCAGCGCGGGCATATCCAGACCTGCGGGCTTGGGTTTGCGCCGCAGCCCGCCCTCAATGGTCACGAAGCTGGGGCAAAAGCCGTTGAGGCAGGAGAAATCCTTGTTGCAACTGGACAGGTTGATCTTGCGCTTGCGGCCAAGCTCCGTCTCGCGCGGCTCCACACTCAGACAGTTGGATTCAAGCGAGCAATCGCCGCAGCCTTCGCAGACCAGCGGGTTGATCATCACATGGCGCGCGGGATCTTCCATCTTGCCGCGCTTGCGGCGGCGGCGTTTCTCGGTCGCGCAGGTTTGCTCGTAGATCAGTACAGACACGCCCGTGACCTCGCGCAATTCACGCTGCACAGGGTCCAGATCGGCGCGGTCATGGATCGTGGTGCCGGCGGGGAAATCCCTGCGCGCGAATTTATCCGGATCGTCCGAGACCAGCGCGATCCGCTCCACTCCTTCGGCGCGGCAGCTCTGCGCGATAGCAGCAGGGCTGACGGGTCCATCGACCGGCTGGCCACCTGTCATCGCCACAGCATCGTTGTAGAGGATTTTGTAGGTAATATTCGCCTTCGCCGCGACGGCCTGACGGATCGCGAGGGAGCCGGAATGATACCACGTGCCCTCGCCGAGGTTCTGGAAGATATGCCGCTTGCCGTTGAAGCGTGATCCTGCCGCCCAAGGCACGCCTTCGCCGCCCATCTGGGCATAACCAACGGTGTTACGGTCCATCCAGCCTGCCATCACATGACAGCCGATGCCGCTGGCGGCCATGCTGCCCTCGGGCAGTTTCGTAGATGTGTTATGCGGGCAACCGGAGCAGAAATAGGGCGTGCGCGTTGCACCGGGCACTGTCAGCACGGGGGCAGGGGTGGCGGTGAGGGCGCGCGCTTTGGTCACAAGCCCTTCCTCGGGGAAGAACCGCTCCAACCGTTCGGCGACGATGGGCACCAGCATCAAAGGCGTCAATTCACCGGTCCAGGGGATCAGCGGATCGCCCGCCGCGCGGTGCTTGCCGACCATCTTGCGCGGCTTGTCGCCCGGCCAGTCGTAGAAATACTCCTTGAACTGGCTCTCGATGATGCCGCGCTTTTCCTCGACAACGAGTACCTCTTCCTTGCCCTTCACAAAGGCCAGCGCATCGCGCCGCGCCAAAGGCCAGACCATGCCGACCTTGTAGATGTCGATGCCCAGACGACGGCAGGCCGCCTCGTCCAGACCCAGCAGGCGTAACGCCTCCATCAGGTCCAGATGGCCCTTGCCCGTGGTCACGATCCCGAAGCGTGCATCCGCGATATCATAGATGCGCCGATCGATCGGGTTCGCCTCGACAAACGCCTCGACCGCCTCCAGCTTGGCGCCGATCCGCGTCTCGATCTCGGGGCTGGGCATATCCGAGCGGCGCACGTGCAGCCCGCCCGCAGGGGCGGTGAAATCCGGCTGCGTGAAGACACGATCCTCGGGCAGTTCAACGGATTGCCCCGCCTCCACCGTTTCGGAGATCGCCTTGAACCCGACCCATGTGCCGCTGAA
>JAGXGW010000028.1 GCA_024636555.1 Paracoccaceae bacterium
ACCGCTGGCCGACAGCACGATCTCGCCGCGCGAGACCGCGTCACCCGCATGCAGCGCGATTCCCTTGACCGGCTGGCCCAGATGCCGCGCCATATGCGGCGACCAGTCCACCAGAAACCCCATATTGGCCGGCTGGAACGGGGCTACGGACACGTCAGGCAGCAGGTCCGCCCAGCGCCCGTCCGATCCCAGCCGCGCCCAACTGGCCCCGCCACAGGCGAGCACCGTTACGACGGGGGTCAGGGTTTGCATGCCTGCGGACGTCTCGAAGTGCCAGCCGCCGCTGTCAAACCCGCTCCAGCGCCAGCGGGTGCGGATATCAATGCCCATCCCGCCCAGACGCGCCAGCCACGCCCTCAACAGCGGAGAGGCTTTCATCGCTACGGGAAAAACGCGGCCTGTCGTGCCGGTAAAGATCTGCTGCCCCAGCCCGCGCGCCCAGTCCTGCACATGGTCAGGCCCGAACGCCGCTAGCGCCGGACGCAGCACCGGAGCGGCTTCGGCATAGGCGGCCAGAAAATCACCGAAAGCCTCATCCTTGGTGATGTTGAGCCCGGATTTCCCCGCCATCAGGAACTTGCGTCCGACCGAGGGCTTGGCCTCGGCCACGACAACGGACAGCCCGGCCTGCGCCAGCGCCTCCGCCGCCATCAACCCCGCGGGGCCGGCCCCGATCACCAGTGCCTGTGCCATCGTCATCCTTGCCTTTGCCCGCCCCTGTCCCATCCTTTCACGGCATGGAGACAAGCGACACCCCGATCTGCCCGCTCTGCCTGCGCCCGATCCCCGGCGATGTGCCGCAATCGGCGCATCATCTGATCCCCAAACTCAAAGGCGGAAAGGGCGGACCGACCGTGCTGATGCATCACCTGTGCCACAAGGAAATCCACGCCACTCTGACCGAGGCGGAACTGGCCCGCCACTACAACACCCCCGAGGCGCTGCGCGCCCATCCGCGCCTTGCCCGTTTCGCCGACTGGATCGCCAAACGTCCGCCCGGTTTCCTGTCCCGCAGTCCGGGAAGTGGGGGCGCGCGGCGCAAGCGCTAGGCCCGCGCCCTGGTTCTTCTTGCCTTAAATATCCAATCCCACGGAGCAGGATCAGCGACACATCGCTTTCATCGCGCCGACAAAATCGGGCTTGGCGGCCAATGTGTCGGCCGCAATCCCGCGGGCGACCTCGGTCAGCGCGACATCTTCGACGATCCTGTCGATCAACCCGTAAGCCAGCGCCTCGTCTGCGGTGATCTTTTGCCCGCCCATCAGGATCAGCTTGGTCCGCGCCGGCCCGATCAGGGCAATCATGCGGCCGGGGTCGGAGGGTTGCGGCAGAAAGCCCAGCTTCATCACCGGATAGAAGAACTTGGCCGCCGGCACCGCGATCCGCAGATCACAGGCCAGCGCCATTCCCATGGAGCCCCCCGCCAGCGTGCCGTTCAGCGCAGCGATGCTCAGCCCCGGCAAGGCGGCGATTGCGCCGGACAGTCTTTCCCACAACGGACTTGTGGCCAGACCCGCGCGGGCGGCCTCAAGATCGGCCCCGGCGCTGAACACCTTGCCCTTGCCGGTCAGGATCAGCACATGTGCCTCCCGCGCGGCCTCGGCGATATCGCACAACTCCTCCAGCATCGCGGCTGTGAGCGAATTGGCCTTGTCGGGCCTGTTGATCGTGACGGTCCAGAGGCCGCCGTCCTTGTCCAGCTCGATCATGTCAGGCCCACCCGGCGGCGAATGGTTTCGTCACGCAGCGAGACCTCCTGACCCAGCCAGTCATCCGCATCCGCGCCGCACATCCACAGCAGCGCACGCGCGGGCCAGTCGGCGGGGATGTGATCCTCCCAGTCCAGCTTGGCAACCGGCCCAACGCCACTGGCCTTGATCACGCGCTGCATGTCCGTGGCGACCGTTCCTGGGGAAAGTCCCATGATTCTCAGCCCTTTGTTACCGTTCTCCGCATGGGCGCAGGCTGTCAGCATCGCCGCTCCGGCCTTGGAGGCGCAATAGGCGCTCCAACCGTCCAGCGGGTTGTGGGCGGCACCGGAACTGATCGTGATGATCGTGCCGTGCCCCTGCGCCTGCATCACCGGCAGTGCGGCGCGCATGCCGTGGAACACGCCCTTGAGATTGACGTCGACGGCGCGGCTCCAGTCGGCCGGCTCTATCGCCTCGATACTTCCGATGGGTTCGATCACGCCGGCATTGCCGATCAGGATATCCAGCCCGCCAAAGCGGCTGACGGCCTGATCAACCGCCGCTTGTACCTGCGCCGCATCGGTCACATCGCAACCGATGGCGATAGCCTGCGGGCCGATGTCCTGCGCGATCGCTGTGATGCTTGCCGTATCACGCGCTGCCAGAACAACATTCGCACCCGCCTTGGCAAAGGCACGCACGGCCGCTTCGCCGATGCCTCTGCTCGCGCCGGTGATCAGCACGGTTTTTCCCTTGATCGCGTCCATCTTGCCCTCCTGCTGGATATCCATCTGTGGTAAACCGCTCAAATCACGGGGTCCAGCACCAACGGGACTTGACCCTCCGGCTGATTAAGTCACACTCCCCCCGTAAAATCTGAAAGGTGATAGAAATGGGCATCTGGTCCCGGCTGCTTGGCTGCAGCAGCGTCGCGATTTTCCTGTCAGGCTCTGCCGTTTGGGCGGATGTGACCGCAGATCAGGTATGGACTGATTTCAAGTCCTATCTCGAAAGCATGGGCTATACCGTCGAAGGCAACGAGGCGCGCGCAGGCGGCAGCGTCACGGTCAACGACCTGACGCTTGCGATCGTGATGGACGATCAGTCCGGCACCGCGCGGGTGGAGATGGAGAGCATCGCCTTCACCGAGACCGGCGATGGACGTGTGCGCGTTGATTTGCCGCCCGGAATGCCGATCGCCTTTACCACAACGCTTGCCGACGAGCCGGATGAGGATGTGCAGGGCGTGATCGACTACACGCATGCAGGCTTCGAGATGATCGTTTCGGGTGATCCCGACAACATGGTTTACGATTACAGCGCGGAGGGGCTGAGCTTCGAACTGGGCAGCCTGAGCGTCGGCGGTGAACCTGTCGAGATCGATCAGGCGCTGATGCGGTTCACCGAAATGAGCGGCAACAGCACCACGACCGGCACGGATATCCGCAATATCGCCCAGACGATGACCATCGCCGCGATGTCCTATGTGCTGGACATGGCCAATCCCGACAACCCGTCAGAGCGTATCGCGGTAAACGGCGGGCTGGAGAATATGGGCTTCGAGGGCGCGATCACCCTGCCCGAGGACGTCGATATGTCGGATGTGGGCGCCGCGATGCGCGCAGGCTTCTCGCTGGCTGGCAGCTATACCTACGAGAACGGAACGTCGGATTTTTCGGTCGTCGGTGATGGCCAGAGCTTCGAGGGCAATACCAGTTCCGACAGCGGGCGGCTTACCGTGCGGATGGATGACAAGAGCCTGCATTATACGGGCGAGGCGCGCGGCCTCGCGATGAATTATGCGGGATCCGAGGTTCCGCTGCCGGTGTCGCTGACAATGGGAACAGCCGGTTTCAACTTTCTGTTTCCAGCCGGTGAGACCGAGGAGCCGACAGATTTCGGTCTGGGGCTGACCCTTGCGGATATAACCGTCTCGGATGCGATCTGGGCGATAATCGATCCGGCAGAGCAACTGTCGCGCGAGCCTGCGACCGTCGAGATTGACCTGACGGGCCAGGCCCGTCTAACACAGGACATCATGGACCAGGAAGCCATGATGGACAACGAGGGTACACCTCCGGGCGAGATCCACAGTCTTTCGGTTAATGAGCTGACCCTTGCAATTGCAGGTGCGCGCCTGACAGGAACAGGCGCCTTCACTTTCGATAATGACGACCTGACCACATTCCCCGGCATGCCGAAACCGACCGGCGCGGTGGATTTCTACCTTACCGGTGGCAACGCCCTGATGGATACTTTGGTGGCAATGGGGCTGCTGCCGCAGGAACAGGCGATGGGCGCACGCATGATGCTTGGCCTTTTTGCACGGCCGGGTGACGGCCCCGACAGCCTGACCTCGCGGATCGAGGTGAACGAAGAGGGGCAGGTTCTGGCCAACGGACAGCGTATCCGCTGACCTTCCAACACGCTTGTAAACGGGGCTGTCCGATGCAAAGTCGGGCAGCCCTTTCGCATTTCATACCCCCTGCGACGGCTGCACCCTTGCGTATCATGGCCCGTCGGCCTACCTCACACCCAGCAAGGAGACCTGCCCATGACCACCCCATCGCTGGAAAATCTGACCGCAGCCCTGTTGGAGGCTGCCCGCAAGGCGGGGGCCGAAAGCGCCGATGCGATGGCCGTGCAGGGCACCTCCGTGACGATCGACATGCGTGGCGGGGTTCTGGAGCAAGCCGAGCGCGCAGAGGGAATCGATCTTGGCCTGCGGGTCATGGTGGGTCAGCGTCAGGCCAATGTCTCGGCCTCAGATATCAATCCGGCCACGCTGACGACGATGGCGGAGCGCGCTGTTGCAATGGCGCGCGAAGCCCCTGTCGATCCGCATGTCGGACTGGCGGACCCGTCTCAACTGGCCCGCGACTGGGATATTGCGGCGTTGGAATTATGCGACCCGACGCCGGAGCCGGATGCCCGCAGCATGCAGGAGGACGCGGCCCGCGCCGAGGCTGCGGCCTTGGGTATAGAGGGTGTGTCGCAGGTCCAATCCGCCAGTTCCGCCTATGGCATGCGCCATATCCATCTGGCGGCGACCAACGGTTTTTCCGCCGGATATTCCCGCTCTGACAGGGCCGTAAGCTGCGTTGCGATTTCCGGCACCGGCGCCGGCATGGAGCGCGATTATGACGGCGACATGCGGATCTTCCAGTCCGATATGCGCAGCCCCGAGGATATCGGGCAAAGCGCCGGTCAGCGCGCCGTCGAACGCATCAACGCGCGCAGGCCCAAGACAGGCTCCTATCCCGTCCTTTTCGACGAGCGGATTTCGTCTTCGCTGATCGGCCACCTGCTGGCCGCGATCAGCGGCAGCGCCATCGCGCGCGGCTCGTCGTGGTTGCTGGGCGCCTTGGGCCAATCCGTTTTGCCGGATCACCTGTCGCTGACCGAAGACCCGCTCCGCCCGCGCGTCAGTGGCTCACGCCCGTTCGATGCCGAGGGCTTGCCAACGCAGCGCCGCGCCATCGTCGAGGGTGGTGTGCTGACAGGATGGACACTGGATCTGGCCACCGCCCGCAAGCTGGGGATGCATTCCACGGCAAATGCCGCGCGCGGCACCTCCGCACCGCCTTCGCCCTCAAGCTGGAACGTCGCTCTGACACAGGGCGATGCCAGCCGGGAGGATCTGATCCGCGATATGGGCACAGGGCTTTTGGTGACCTCCATGATCGGATCGACGATCAACCCCAATACCGGAGATTACTCGCGCGGCGCATCCGGTCTTTGGATCGAGAACGGGCAGATTGCCTATCCCGTGAATGAATGCACCATCGCAGGCAACCTGCGCGATATGTTGCGCCGCATCGTGCCCGCGAATGATGCAAGGCCACATCTCAGCCGCGTCGTGCCCTCGCTGCTGGTCGAAGGGATGACCCTTGCCGGCGAGTGATCTGGACCTTCTCATCTCAGCCGCGCGGGAGGCCGGCGCGCTTGCCACACGCTACAGCGGTCCGAGCGCGAAACGCTGGGACAAGGCGGGGGACGCCGGGCCGGTCACCGAGGCGGATATCGCTGTGGACAGGTTGCTCCATGCTCGCCTGACCGAGGCGCGGCCCGATTATGGCTGGCTGTCGGAGGAAACACCCGACACCGAAAAACGCCTTTCGCAGCGCCGCACCTTCATCATCGATCCGATCGACGGAACGCGCAGTTTCATCGAAGGGACATCCACTTGGGCGCATTCGCTGGCCGTCGCCGACGAAGGCCGGATTACCGCCGCTGTTGTGTTCCTGCCGCTCAAGGACAAGCTTTACAGCGCGGGCTACGGGCTGGGCGCGTTTCTCAACGCCAGACCGATCCGCGCCTCGTCTAATTCCACCCTGGACGGGGCCTCCGTGCTGGCCACCAAACCCGTGACAGAGCCGCATCACTGGCGCGGCGGTCAGGTGCCGCAGATGAAGCGGCATCACCGCCCGTCGCTGGCCTATCGCCTGTCTCTGGTGGCTGAAGGCCGGTACGATGCGATGCTGACCCTGCGGCCCAGTTGGGAATGGGACATTGCGGCGGGGGCTCTTATCTTGCAGGAGGCCGGAGCCACGGGCACGGACCGCACCGGAGGCGATCTGCTTTTCAACAACCCGCATCCGCAGGTCAACGGCGTAGTCGCGGCTGGCAAGGGGCTGCATCACGCGCTCTGCAGCCAGTTGTTGCAGTGACCCGGATCCTCGCCGGACCTCCATCCCGCATCGCAGGTTGGAACAGACAATCAAGGTTCATGTGATAACTTGCAGCAGCAAGCCACAGGACTTAGGTTCCGCGCAAAGCCTGTGCCTGCATTCATTTTCAAAGGAGATTCCGATGACGCAACGCCTGCACCTCGTTTTTGGCGGCGAACTGACCAATCCGGACAAGACCGAGTTCAAGGATCTGAACAATGTGCATATCGTCGGCCTGTATCCGGATTATGCCAGCGCCTATCTGGCCTGGAAGGCCGAGGCCCAGCGCACCGTCGATGATGCGCATATGCGCTACTTCATATCGCACCTGCACCGGATGCTGGACGAGAAGTCCGAAACCTCGCCAACGCAGGAGATCGGGTGACCCATCTTGTCTCATGCGAGCAGCCTGTCCGCCTATAGCATCGCAGGGCACCCCATGAAGTCCGCACCGGCCATCGCTGAAACCGGGGGTGGGGGCGTCACCGGGCGACCCGATGGAGATGTGCTGTGGGCGCATGCAACCTCTGAAATCCGGGCAACCGCCTTGGTGCAGATCGTCACGCGGCTGCACGCGATGCGCCCTGACCTGCATCTGTTGCTGACGCTGCCATCCGGCCTGTCCGCCCCGCAACATCTGCGGCCCTATATGACGGCGCTGACCGTGCCTGATGACTCGATGCCCGCAATCAAAGCCTTTCTCGATCATTGGGCTCCCGATCTCTGTCTCTGGACCGGGGGTTATCTACAGCACGTGCTTATCCACGAGACCGCACGCCGACGGGTGCCGATGGTTCTGATTGATGCAGAGGAGTCTGCCCTCACAACAGGGCGGTGGCACTTGCTGCGGAACCGGACACAGGTCAGTCTGCGGCACTTCGGCCGGGTGCTGGCGAGCACGGCAAATGCGGCAACGCGGCTTCTCAAGCTTGGCGTTCCACCAAAGGACATTACCGTCACGGGGCCGTTGATGGAGGCCGGAGCCGCATTGCCCTGCGATGACGCGTCACGCGACCAGATGGCGCGCCTGCTGGATGGCCGCCCTCTCTGGCTGGCAGCCATGATACAGCCCGAAGAGTTGCCCGTTGTCACCGAGGCACACCGCATCGCCTTGCGCAGCGCGCATCGCAGGCTTCTGCTCCTTGTTCCCGACGATATCCGGCAGGGCGACGCCATGACGCAAACCCTGCGGGACGAAGGCTGGCGCGTGGCGCAATGGGGTCAGGGCGAACGCCCTGACGAGACCAGCCAGATCATCCTCGCGGATACGCGTGGCGAGATGGGCCTGTGGTACCGGTTGGCACCCGTCACCTTCATGGCAAGCTCCATGCAGGAGCATCACACCGGGCAGGACCCGTTCGAGCCGGCAGCGCTGGGTTCCGCCATTCTCTTCGGTCCGCATATGAGCCGATATTCGACAACCTATGACAGGCTTGCCACTGCCGGCGCGGCGCGCATGGTGCGGGACGCGGAGTCGCTGGCCGCCGGCGTGACATTTCTGACCGCGCCGGATCAGGCCGCCGCCATGGCACATGCCGCGTGGGAGGTGACGACTGCGGGGGCCGAGGTGACAGATGCGGTGATGGACCTCGTTCAGGACATGCTGGACCGCAAGGCGGCCTTGTGATGCGCGCGCCCGGATTCTGGTTCACACCTCCCGGCAAACCGGCATTCGCGGCGCGCTTGCTGTCCCCGTTGGGCACACTCTACGCCAAGGGAACAGCGCGCAGGCTGGCACAGGGCACACCGCGCTTGATGGATGTTCCCGTGATCTGCGTGGGCAATCTGAATGCGGGGGGCACCGGCAAAACGCCCACGGTGATCGCGCTGGTCCAGCTTTTGCGGGACATGCTGCTTGAGCCGCATGTCGTCTCGCGCGGTTATGGCGGTACGCTGGCAGGGCCGATCGAGGTTGACCCAAGACGCCACCGCGCTGCGCAAACCGGCGACGAGCCCTTGCTGCTGGCTGCCTTCGCGCGCACATGGATTGCGCGGGACCGCGTGGCAGGTGCCCTTGCGGCACAGGCGGCGGGGGCCGATGTGATCCTGCTGGACGACGGGTTTCAGGACCCCGCGCTGCACAAGGACCTCTCGGTCGTGGTGGTGGATGCGGTAAAAGGCTTCGGCAACGGGCGCTGCCTGCCTGCCGGACCTTTGCGCGAGCCTGTCGCTGTCGGGCTGGCGCGGGCGGATGTAGTGCTGTCGATCGGGCCTTCGGCGGCGCAGGAGATGTTCAAGGAGCATTGGGGCCATGCGCTCACGCCTGCCCATATGTCCGGCAGGCTGGAGCCGCTGCAGACCGGCATGACATGGACAGACACGCCGTTTCTTGCCTTCGCGGGAATCGGCCATCCTGAAAAGTTCTTTGCCACCCTGCGCGGGCTGGGGGCCAATCTTGTGCGCGCCGAGGCGCTGGAGGATCACCAGCCTTTGACACAGGCCCTGATGACACGGCTGGAGAAAGAGGCAAAACTGCGTGGCGCGCAGCTTGTCACCACCGAGAAGGACGCCGTGCGTCTGACGCCTGCTTTCCGCTCGAAGGTGATAACCCTGCCGGTCAGGCTGGCACTGGATCAACCTGATATGGTACGGGATCGTCTTCGGTCCTTGCTGACCTCATCCGGCACGCAACGGTAGCCCCGTTCACAGGTAGCGCCCGCCCCTTGCATGGCAAAAGAAGCACCGCGCCCGCCTTCATCGTTCTCCAAATACTCAAATTCCACAGGCCGCAACGTGCTCTTCACTCTCGGAGGCAGAACGCCCTTGAAGGTAAGGGCCGAGCCTGTCCCTCAGCCAGCGTTATCCGCGCCCAGACGCGGGGCGGGTCGGTCGGTGGCGGTCTGCGCATCCGAAAACCGGATCGGGCCGCGCACGCCGGGGATACCGTCACAGTCCAGTTGCATACCGCGCGCGACAACATGCGGGTCGGCAAAGACCTCGGCCATGTCGTTGATCGGCCCCGCGGGGATGCCAGTGGCTTCACAGCCTGCCAGCAGTTCCGCTTTGGTCCGCTTGGCGGTTTCCGCGCTCAGCAGGTCGATCATTTCGGGGCGGTTGGCCACGCGGTCCGCGTTGCGGAGGAACTTCGGATCGGTGATCATCCAGTCGAGGCCCAGCAGCTTGCACAGGCGCTGGTATTGCCCGTCATTGCCGGTGGCGATGATGATGTGACCGTCGGCGCAATCGAACACCTGATAGGGGGTGAGGTTGGGATGGTAGTTTCCCGTCCGTCCCGGCGGCGTGCCGGTGGTCAGGTAGTTCATCGCCTGATTGGCCGTGACCGAGACGGCCACATCCATCAGCGCCATATCAATCTGCTGGCCGCGTCCGGTGCGGCTGCGCTGGTAGAGCGCGGCAAGGATACCGGCGACGGAATAGACGCCTGTGAACAGGTCCGTCACCGCCACGCCCACGCGCTGCGGTTGGCCGTCAGGCTCTCCGGTGATCGACATCAGGCCGGACATGCCCTGAATGATGTAGTCATAGCCCGCGCGGTGCGCGTAGGGGCCGGTCTGGCCGAAACCTGTGATGGAGCAATAGATCAGCCCCGGATTGATCTTGGACAGGCTGTCGTAATCCAGACCGTATTTCTTCAACCCGTTCAGTTTGAAATTCTCGATCAGGATATCCGCGTCGCGGACCATGTCGCGGACCTGCGCCTGCCCTTCGGGCGTCCGGAAATCGACCGTGACGCTGGCCTTGCCGCGATTGCACGAATGGAAATAGGAGGCCGATCTGTCGCCCTCCCGCTCGATGAAAGGAGGCCCCCACTGGCGGGTGTCGTCGCCTTCCGGCGATTCCAACTTGATCACTTCGGCACCAAGATCTGCAAGCGTCTGGCCGGCCCATGGGCCTGCCAGAATGCGTGCGAGTTCAATAACCTTCAGGCCAGTCAGGGGGGCGTCCATCATTCCCCCAGTTTTTCGTCAATGATGGCCTTGAGCGCGGAATAAGCCATGTTGCCGTGCTTTTCCCCGTCGATGATCAGCGTGGGCGTGGAGGTGACATTGTCCGCCTCTGCATTGGCCTGATACCATGCCACCAGAGCCTGTGCATTCTCGTTATCGGCAAGACAGGCCTCAAGCTGGTCGTTCTCCAACCCTGCCAGACGCCCTATGCGGCGCAGGTTGTCGGCGATCTGTGCCGGATCATTGCCACCTGCGATCCATTCGGATTGCTGCTGATAGAGCAGGCCGGTCACGCCGAAGAACTTTGACGGCTCGCAGCGTGCGACCATCGCCGCCCAAAGCCCGAAACGGTCGAAATAGACATCGCGGTACACGAAGCGCACCTTGCCGGTATCAATATAGTCGGCCTTCAACTGCTTGAACGGACCGTTGTGGAACGTCGCGCAATGCGGGCAGGTGTAGGAGGCGTATTCGATCATTGTGACGGGTGCGTCATCCGCGCCAAGGGTCATTTCGACAATACCGGACGTGTCGATGTCGCCACTCTGGGCATTGGCCATGCCGACATCCGGCATAGAGCCTGTTGACGGGCGTGTCAGTGACCAGCCACCTGCGGCAAGGGCAAGGGCTGAAATCCCGATCAGGGCGTTTCTGCGGTTCATCTGGTTCACCTTTCCTTCATGTCACGTACGGCTGTCGGGCCGGGGACTTACTGTTTCGACTTGGATAGAACGTTCCGGGCCAGTGATTCAATCGCTGCCCGCAATTTTTCATCTCCCACGCCGGCGGCAACCGCCGTCGCATTGCGCGTGATGACCGGATCAGGCACGGATTCGGCGCGCTTTGCGGGAGCGTGACTGAAATCGGCCCGCCCTTCGGCAAAACCTGTCGACGCGGTCTGGGTGATGCGGATGCGGGCGATGGCGTTATAGCCATAGACCGCGTTGACCTTGTCGCGCAGCCGTTCCTTCTGCATCTCGAGCATCGGTGCCTGCGCGCCGGTGGTCAACACCGACAGCGTGGCCCCCATGCCTTGCCGCCCGTAGGATACATCCACAGGCCTTGCGATGCGGGCAACATCCTCGCCCACGATCTCGGGCCAATGTGTCAGCAGCCGCGTAACGGCAAAACCGCGCGACTCACCGGCACGGCGGATCTGTCCCTGAAGCAGGGTTGCCGCGCGGGTGAACTGATATGCGGTCGGTCGCCGTGCGGCCATGTGTTGCATCCTTGAAGGTCGCGCTATTCTAGTAGCCATATGGGGCGATACCAGAGAATAAGCGGATAAAGGGGGATAAAGATTGCGTGACGCATCAGCATCTGCGGTACCAAGCGCGGACCTGCCTGCCGCTTTGCTGGAGTGGTATGACCGCCACGCACGTGTCCTGCCATGGCGTGTGGCGCCCGAGGCAAGCCGTGCGGGCGCTCGTCCCGATCCCTATCGCATCTGGCTGTCGGAGGTGATGCTGCAACAGACAACCGTCGCCGCGGTCACGGCCTATTTCCATCGTTTCACCACGCGTTGGCCCACGGTCCGCGCGTTGGCCAAGGCGGAGGATGCGGATGTGATGGGCGAATGGGCAGGCCTTGGATATTACGCCCGCGCCCGCAACCTGCTGAAATGCGCGCGGGCTGTGGTGGCCGATCACGGCGGCGTCTTTCCCGAGACGCGCGCAGCGTTGCTGACCCTGCCGGGGATCGGGCCTTACACGGCCTCGGCGATTGCGGCGATCGCTTTTGGCAGGCCGGAAACCGTGGTGGATGGCAATGTCGAACGTGTGATGGCGCGGCTGCACGACATCCACACCCCCCTGCCCGCTGCCAAACCCGAACTGACCGAGGCGGCCGCCGCGCTGACACCACAGGCAAGGCCGGGTGATTATGCCCAGGCGGTCATGGACCTTGGGGCAACGATCTGCACCCCGCGCAATCCTGCTTGCGGCATCTGCCCGTGGCGCACACCCTGCGCGGCGCGCGCCAACGGCACAGCGGCAAATCTGCCCCGGAAATCGCCCAAGAAGGCGCAACCGGTACGGCTGGGCATCGCCTATGTCGTGCGCCGCAAAGACGGAGCCTATCTGCTGGAGCGCCGCCCCGCGCGCGGGTTGCTGGGCGGGATGCTGGGCTGGCCGGGCGGCGCTTGGTCCGAAAGCGCGCCAGAGGCTGCGCCGCCGCTGGAAGCTGACTGGCGGCTTCTGGACGCGGAAGTGCGGCATACGTTCACCCATTTCCACCTGCAACTTCAGATCCGCTATGCCACGGTCCCTGAGGATACGCGCCCCGGAACAGGCGAATTCCTTGATCCCGCCGCATTTCGGCCCTCTGATCTACCCACGGTCATGCGAAAGGCTTTCGACCTTGTCGCACCCGCTCTCGACTCTGATATGATTTAACGTGTTTGGTTTCCGGAGTTAACGATGTCCCAGTTCATTCAAGCCGACCAGATGGCGCGCATTGGGCGGGCCCTGCCGTTCTGGGTGTCGCTGCTGCTGATCCCCATCGCATGGCTGGGGGCCACGCAGGGTGGCTGGACGGTGCTCCTGTTGCCATTCGTGACGTGGTATCTCTTTACGCTGCTGGATGCGCTGCTGGGGCTTTACGAAGAGAATGCCGATCCTGCGACAGAGCAAAGCAAGCTCACATGGTACCGCACCATCACCCTGATCTGGGCGCCCTTGCAGTTTCTCACCCTGTTCGGTCTGATCTGGTACGTGACACAGACGGGCCATCTGTCCGCTCTGGAAAAGATCGTGCTGTTCTTTGGCGTGGGTGTGATTACCGGCACGGTGGGCATCAACTACAGCCACGAGCTGATGCACCAGAAGAACAAGACCGAGCGGCGGCTGGGAGATTTCTTGCTGGCGATGGCGCTTTACTCGCATTTCCGCTCCGAACATCTGCTGGTGCATCACCGATATGTCGGCACCCCGCGCGATCCGGTGACAGCGCGGTATAATGAAGGGTTCCACCGCTATTTCCCGCGGGTGCTGCGGCAATCGCTGGTCTCGGCCTTCAAGGCCGAACGCGATATGCTGGCGCGGCGCGGACTGCCATGGACGGACCTGTCCAATCCGTTCTTCCGGTACTGGGCCTTGCAGGGCGCGATGCTGGTGCTGGCCTTTGTGCTGGGAGGCTGGGCCGGACTGGCGCTTTTCCTGTGGCAGGCATGGATCGCGATCTGGCAACTGGAGCTGGTCAATTACATCGAACATTACGGTCTGACCCGCAAACATCTGGGGGAAGGCAGATACGAGCATGTCAAACCGCAGCATTCTTGGAACGCGGCCCATAAAGTCTCGAACTGGCTGCTGATCAATCTGCAGCGCCATTCGGACCATCATTACAAACCCGACCGACGCTTTCCCCTGCTGCAGAACTACACCGAGGCCGACGCGCCGCAACTGCCCTATGGCTATCCTCTGATGACCATGGTGGCAATGGTCCCGCCCGTCTGGCGACGCGTGATGAACCCACGCGTGCGGCGGTGGCGCGAGATGTATTATCCCGAGATCACGGATTGGAAAGCCTACAACAAGGCCCTCAACCCGCTGCCGCGCTGAGGGCAGCGGGCAAGGCGGGGGCGCTGCCCCCGTCCTGCGGACTCCCCAGGGATATTTCCGGCAAGAAGAAGCGGCCGGTTGCAGGCTCGGGCCTTTGGCCTGAATGCAAAAAAGCTCCGCCGTAATGTGGCGGAGCAGTATGGTGTTCATGATGTCAGGCCATGAACACCGGCGGTGTTCGAAATAGCCTGTGAATCAGCTTGGGCCGTTTTCCATCTCGGCGCGGATCTGCTGGCGCAGCAGGTCGATCGGGATGGTCTGGCCATCGCGGCGGAAGCACCAATAGGTCCAACCGTTGCAGCTTGGCGCGCCCTCAAGATGGGCGCCGACCTGATGGATCGAGCCTTTGACGTCATCGCCGATCAGCGTGCCATCGGCGCGGACCTTAACCTTGAAGCGGCCGTTCATGGACCACAGCTCCTCACCAGGGCGCAGCATACCACGCTCGACCAGCTGGCCGAAGGGGATGCGCGGCTCGGCACGTTTGGAGGTGGAGACCTGCAGGGCGTCGCGATCGAATTTGCGGGTGTTGGAAAGGCGCTTCTCGGCGACACGGCGATAGGCTTCCTCACGCTCGATCCCGATATATTCGCGGCCCAGCATCTTGGCGACAGCGCCCGTGGTGCCGGTGCCGAAGAACGGATCAAGCACGACATCGCCCGGATTGGTCGATCCGACCAGCACGCGGTGCAGCAGGCTTTCGGGTTTCTGCGTCGGATGGGCCTTGTCGCCGTTGTCGTCCTTGAGACGTTCGTGCCCGGTGCAGATCGGCAGCACCCAGTCGCTGCGCATCTGCACGCCCTCGTTCAGCGATTTCAGCGCCTCGTAGTTGAACGTGTATTTCGCGCCTTCCGACTTGCTGGCCCAGATCATCGTTTCATGCGCATTGGTGAAGCGCTTGCCCCGAAAGTTCGGCATCGGGTTGGACTTGCGCCAGACCACATCGTTGAGCAGCCAGTAGCCCGCGTTCTGCATTGCCGCACCGACGCGGAAGATGTTGTGATAGGAGCCGATCACCCAGATCGCGCCATGCGGCTTGAGCAGGCGACGGGCCGCCGCGAGCCAGTCTTGCGTGAACTTGTCATAGGCCGCGAAGCTGGCGAACTGGTCCCAGTGGTCATCCACGGCATCGACACGGGAATTGTCAGGGCGATGCAGATCGCCCTTGAGTTGCAGATTGTAGGGCGGATCCGCGAAAATCAGATCAACAGAGCCTTCGGGAAGGCTGTTCATCACCTCGATGCAATCACCCGATAGAATTGTATTGAGCGGGAGCGCCGCGGCGCCCTTAACGTCTGTCATGGTCTTCATTCTCTGCCTCTGCCCGGCGCTTTGTGCGCTCTGTGGTTGGGACAAAGATGATTCAAAGCTGATTCGCGGTCAATTTCTTTTTGAATCAATAACTTACATTTTTAAATTGATACAAGATATTGTGCACTGGCTTGAACGAATGCCTATGGTGAGGGGTTACCCCAAGATCTTGAAGCGCCAATCTGTGGCTTTTTGACGGATAGCCAGCGTTTGTCTCCCATCCGTATCCGGGAAACTGTTGCGCCAAATCCCACATGATTTTATCGCGGGCGATTTTCGCCACGATGGAGGCCGCCGCGATCGACACGCTGCGCGCATCGCCCTTCACAATCGCCTGCGCCGGGAGGGTCAGGCCGCGCGGGATCATGTTGCCGTCGATCAGTACGTGGTCGGGCGGATGGGTCAGCCCCGCGATGGCGCGCTGCATCGCCAGATGGCTGGCGCGCAGGATGTTCAGGCTGTCGATCTCGGCGACCGAGGCATGGGCGACCGAGACCTCGGCGCTGTCCATGATGGCAACCAGCAGGGCGTGACGGCGCAGGGGCGTCAGCGCCTTGGAATCGTTCAGCCCGACGGGAATGTTCGCCGGATCAAGCACAACAGCCGCCGCAGTGACCGGCCCGGCCAGCGGACCGCGCCCGACTTCATCCACCCCCGCGACGCGCGCGATACCTTTTGCAAGCAGGGCGGATTCGTAGCTGTAATCGGGTATATCCATGACATGCGAGAAACCGCAGATCAGCGGGTTTGGCAATAAAAAAGGGGGCCACCGGTGCAGCCCCCTTCCGGCAGCGGGACATTTTCCCGCGCCTGTGCTCACCTCAGTAGCGGGCGATCGTATAGCCGGCACGCGACAGGCAGTCGGCATCATAAGCGTGGCTCCACCCGCGCTGGCCGCGCACATCCACGCTGCAGGACCGGGGCAGATTGCCCGCGCCGCGGAAGTTTTTATGAAGACAGCGCTCGCCCAGAACATTGCTCCGGCGTCCGCGATCGTCCGAAATCGTCATCACACAGGCCGCCGGAAGAGCATAGCGCGCCGCCCGCTGCGGGAGGGGGCGAGGCTGGATCACATGCCCGCCGCGGAAATTCTGCTGCGGCGCGCTGAAGTGATGTCGTTGCGGGGCGATATATTGGGTGGGCTGGTTGCGGCTGGACAGGCTGTGCCTGTTCTGCTCGCGCGATTTGTTCAGCTGGTTGGCGATGATCGCGACGGCGGCTATTCCGGCCGCAGCCTGCGCCAGATCAAGGATTTTGTCCGCACGCGCAGGCGCGCTGAAGCCGGTGATGACGACGGCAGCGGCAAGAACGGTGGCAATGAATTTTCTGGCCATGGTGTTTCCTTTCCGGAATGGCGCCCGCAATCGGGCATGATCGGGGGCGGGTATGATTTGAGTTGCGTGACGTCCTTGTCCGCGGCAAACCGCCAGCGAAAAAGGTCATGCGATCATTCTGCGAATCCGGCACGGAGACAGGCAATATCAGCCCGTGGCTATCCAATAACATCACCCCTAAACTTGGGGAGATATTGAATAACCGCAGCTTTGTGCGCAGTCTGGGATCATGAAACACATCCTTGCCCCCGCCTTCTGTGCTGTTCTGTTCAGCCTCGTCGCCACGGCTGGCGCGGCCGACTGCTATGCCGATTACAAGGCCAAGCGCGACAATCCGCTACGGCTGCATTACGGCGTGGTGCAGATCACCGGACCATGCTCTAATCCGCAGGCCCGTGACGAGGTTTCCGCGCGTCTGGAACGGAATGGGTGGACGCTTCTGAACGTTATGTCCCTGTTCGACGCCTCTGGTCTGGAAGAAAGAAAGCGCAGTGCAGGACAATTTTACCTCCGCTTCTGAAGCACGGCGCAGGGGCAACCGCATCGTCACATTCGGTCTGGCCGGAATCGTCGCGATTCTGTGCGTGACCGCGGCGCTGCTGTTTCGCAACCTGCCCGACGCCAATGCATTCAACCTCAAGGTCGAGCGGTTGTTTGTCGAAAACGACGATCTGACCGCCGAGGCCGAGATCAAGCTGCTGGAAATCCTTGCCCAGAGCGGGACCGCCTTCTCTGAAACGCTTGCCTCCTACAGGGTGGCAATCTTCGTGCTGCTGGTCTTTGCCACGGCGCTGCTCGTTGCGGCGCTTTTACTGCTGGCGATGCTTGTCGGATTGAACCGCCGCATGGCGCAGATCGAGGATTCTGGCATTCAGGTGTCATCCCTTCTGATCAGCCGTGAGGAGAACACGGTGTATCTGAACAACATGGGCTTCAAACTGACCGAAGCCGCGATGGAGACTCTCTCGGTTCTGGCCGAGGCAAGACTGGATGATGACGTGCTGAGCGGCGCCGAGATCGAGGCGATTGTGTCGGGCCGCAACGCTGTTGACTGTGACGAGGCTGCCGGTGCCACCCGTATCAAGCGCCTGCGCGACACATTGGGCAACCAGTTGGTCAGCGAGTTGCTGGTCAAGAACATCGCGCGGCGCGGCTATATGCTGGCAGTCGACAAGGACGTGATCAGGATGAACTGATCGCCTCTTTCTTCTTGCTGTAAATATCCGGAATCCGGGGCCCCCAAAGCAGCCCTGTCAGAGCGTGTCGCGCAGCCAGCCGGGCAAATATTCGACCCTGCCACAACCGGCGAAGCGCGCGATCCTGTCCAGTTCCGCCTCCAGCCGCGCCTGCCTGCCCTTGCCCCACGCCAATCCGGCCTCCGGCCAGAGCGCCGTGACGCGCAGCACACCCTCTTTGCGATGCGCCTTCATATCGATCCTTCCCACCAGACGCGCGCCCTCCAGCAGCGGAAAGACATAATAGCCGTAGATGCGCTTGGCCTCCGGCGTGAACACCTCGATCCGGTAGCGAAAGCCGAACAACCGCTCTGCCCGGTTGCGATCACGCAAGGCCGGATCGAACGGGCTGAGCACCCGCAGCCGTCCGATCGGTTCCGGTGCATCCGTGGCTGATTGCATCACATCGGGCCGCGCAAAGGCGCGGCGGTGTGTGCCGTCTGCGCCCTCGACTTCCACCTCGATCAAAGCGCCTGCCTTGGCCTGATCATGGCACCAGCCACGCGCCTCCACCGGGGTGACTGTTGCCCAGAAGGCTGCCAGTTCTCCGGGTGTGGCAAACCCGAGACGCGCCAGCGCTTGTGCGCACAGCCAGTCGATGCTTTCATCCAAAGCGGGGTGTTGATTCCGCACCGTATCCGGAACAACCCGTTCCGCCAGATCGTAGTATTTCTGAAAACCGACCCGCTCCGAGACAGCCAGATCGCCGGACCGCCAGAGGTATTCCAGCGCTGTCTTGTCGGGATGCCAGTCCCACCAGCCGCCCGCCTTGCGCGGGGCCTCGCCGCGCAGATCGGCCGAGCATACGGGGCCGCTTTTGCGGATGTGTTCTAAAACAGCCTCGGTACGCTCCAGAAACCCGTGCCGCTGCCAGCGCTGCCAACGCCCGCGCAACGCATCGGCATCCCGTGCAAAGCGAAGCTGCCAATGCGGATAGAAGGCCATCGGAATCACGGCGGCATCATGCGTCCAGTGTTCGAACAAGGCGCGGTCACGCGACAGGAGCTTGTCCAGATGTGCGGTTTTGTACGAGGGACGGCGGGCAAACAGCACCATGTGATGCGCCCGCTCGACCGTGGCAATACTGTCGAGTTGCACAAAACCCAACTGCTCTATCAGACTGGCAAGACCGTTCAGGCCGGCACTGCCAGAAAGGCCGGACAGCGCATGACGATGCAGAAACAGGCGACGCGCAAACGGGTTGGGCAGGCGCGGCACCGTCATCGATCACGGAAGGCGCAGCGTATCGCCATGGCTGATCTGCGGTTTGAGCACGACGGTGCTGGCGGTCTCCTCGCCACGGGTGCGGGCCACGATAATCTCGGCGGCGCGCCGTCCGATCTCGGCGCGACAGGCATCCATCGTGGCCAGCTTGCGCGGCAGACCCTGCAACAGCTCGACGCCGTTGAACCCGGCAAGGCCGATCCGGGCCGGGATATCATAGCCCTGCTCGAGCAACCACAAAAGCCCGCCCGCGCCGATCATGTCGTTGGAGAAATACAGAAAATCCAGATCGGGCGTGCGTTCCAGCATGGCCTGTGTCATCTCGCGCCCTTTCGCGAGCGCCGAGCCCCCCGAATAGAACTCGTGATCCGCCATCTCGACCCCGCCCTTGGCCAAGGCCTGCGTGAACCCTTCAAAGCGTTTGCGTGCGCGGTGGTCCAGCGGCATCTGGGTGCCCATGAACCCGATCCGCCTGTAACCACCGCGCAGGATCGCCTCGCCCATCTCGCGCCCGGCGCGACGGTGCGAAATCCCCACCATCGCATCCACGGGTGTGCCGTCGGTATCCATGATCTCGACCACAGGTATGCCCGAGGCCCGCAGCATCGCCCGTGACGCATCCGAATGCTCAAGCCCGGCGATGATCACACCCGAGGGCCGCCATGACAGCATCTCGTAAAGGACCTTTTCTTCTTTTTCCGGCAGATAATCCGTGACACCGACCACAGGCTGAAGGTCCGTTTGCTCCAGAACCCGGCTGATCCCTGTCATGACTTCGGGAAAGACCATGTTCGACAATGACGGTATGATGACGGCCACCAGATTGACCCGCTGGCTGGCCAGCGCGCCTGCGATCTTGTTGGGCACATACCCGAGCGCCTTGGCCGCGCGCAAAACCCGCTCGCGTGTCGCGGCAGAGACATCGCCGCGGTTTCGCAGGACACGGCTGACAGTCATCTCGGAGACGCCCGAAGCCTCGGAGACATCGCGCAGGGTCAACGGGCGGGGATCGTTACGGCTCACACCATGTGCTTTCTGTCAGTTCGCTTGCGCCAACATTGCGACAAGCGCCGGACTTGTTCAAGCACGCAAGCCGCGCTAAGAGTTTTTCGCGTGGTCCCGTGGCTCAACTGGATAGAGCAGCCCCCTCCTAAGGGGCAGGTTGCAGGTTCGAATCCTGCCGGGGTCACCAACAGCAATCTGTTCGGAAAACCGCCTGTAGACTCACCCCGTTCAAACGGGGTCCGTGACGTCGATGTATCGGCGTCGTAGTCCGATGCTCAGCAATTGTTGACCTAGGGCCGCCCCGCTAGCCAGACACCCTGAGCCCGATCTGACGCAGCGCCCAGCCTGTCAGGTCCTGCAACGCGGCGTTTGTGGCGAGGTTGAAGCTTGCCACGATATCGAGCGTCTGCGTCGATGCGGCGGCAGCCGTTTGCTGGAACGTCCGGCTGGCAACCACCGAGGCATCGGATTCCCGCACCAACGTCACCGTAAAGCGCAGGCGCGTTGTCACGCTGGTTCCGTCAGGTCCGACTTCTGCCTGAAAGTCGGTGAGTTCCGAGACGAGAGCGAAATCACCCGATCCCCCCAACGGCCTGCGGCCGACATAGCGCAAGGCATTGGTGTCCTCGAACGCCCGCAGCATCAGGTTCTGCAGCATCACCGGCGCGGAATCCGTCCAACGGGCTTCAGGCAGATATTGCGCCTGAAACGGTCCCGGCCGGATCATGATCCGGTCCGTATCCAGCGCACCGCCGGACGTGGGGGTTTCGATCACCAGATCACGCGCAACACTGCCCTGCACGGCGGGCAGATCCGTGGCGGATTGCAACTCGTAGGCCTCCAGCGTGGTCGCGGCGCTTGTCAGCGATGAAATCGCCGCGCAGCCTCCAAGGCTCAAGGTGACAAGGATAGCGAGGGCCGTGCGGATCAGGGTCATCTTCTGAACTCCGGTGACTGGCGGTTGAGAAAAAAGCGGGCGGGGTCACGTTCGATCCGACGGGTCAGGTTTTCGAGGTTGGAAATCAGATCGCGCGTCTCGCGGGCAAGCTGAGTGTACTGCGGCAGCCCGGTCGCGGCAAATGTCGTGATCGGCGCGCTGGAGCTGGATATGATCTGCCCCAGTTCGGCGAAGGTCGTATTCGCGGTTTCCGCGGCGCGCCGCAGATCGCCGGTGATGGCGGGAATGTCGTCGGATACCTGCGCGATGGCAGCATCCAGACGCTGCATCACCTGACGCAGATCGGATGTGATTGCGCCGATATCCTCGTTGATCACACGATCCGCACCCGCGAAGGCGCGTTCCGCCGCGTCCAGCGTCCGCTCGCCCGTGGTCAGGGCGCTGTTGATGGCGGTGAGTGTCTCGTTGGCATTGGCGAAGGTGCCTGTGATCTGGGTCATCGTTTCCGAGGCATCGTCGGCCAGACCGTCGATCCGCCCGGCAGCATCAGAGATCTGCTGGCCCACGTCAGTAACCACCCGGTTCGCGGTGTCGGTGGCGCTGCGGATATCCGCGACAATTGCAGGCAGATCGGTTTCCGCCGCCATGGTGATCGCATTCACCGCCGCATCCGCATTGGCGACCATTGCGCGGGTTTCGTCCATGAGCGCAGTGCCGTCATTGCTGATCAGGTCATCGAACGAGGTTGCAGCCTCGTCGATATTGTCCAGCGTTTCCAACAGCCGAACGATTGCCGTGTCCACGCTTTGCAGCGTGCTTTGCGCCTCGGACAGGCGCGCGGTTGCCGCTGATCCGGTGGCGGTGAATTCATCGATCATGCCACGCGCATCTGTCACCAGAAGCTCTGTCTGCTCACGCAGAACAAGCGTTGTCGCCGTCATGTCCTGCACGATCACCGGCAATTCCCCCGTCATGAAAACCTCTGCGGCGTCAAGCGCGACGCGGCCGCTGGCCAAAGCCGATTCCACAACATCCAGCGAGGATACCGCCCGCGTGGACAGCTCTGTGAACGATCTCAGCGCCGTGTCCACATTGTCCAGCGTTCCCTCGATCGAACCGATCACCGGCTCGATCTGCTCGGTGAATCCCGCGATATCGATCGAGGCGCTGGCAATTGTCTGGCTGACAACGGCGAAATCCTCCAACGCGCCACTCAGTGAGCCCGAGGATTGCGCCAGATTGTCCAGAATTGCCTGCACCTTCTGCTGGTTCTCCTCGTTCAGGATGTCGCTGATACGCTCCATCACGGCGAGTGCCTCGGCCATGATCTCGGGGGCATCCTCGGTCAGGCTTTGCAGGGCCGAGCGGCCCGCCTCGATCTCGGGAATGCCGCCTTGCTCGCGCAGGAGCGGAGAGTCCGGATCACCGGCGCTGATCCCGACATAGGAGACACCTGTCACGCCCATCGATTCGATCGTGGCGATGCTGTCTGTCCGCACCGGTGTCTCGCCAGCCACTTCCAGCCGCGCAAGCACCGTGCCGTCGCCGTTCGGCGCCAACCGGACTTCGACGACCTGTCCGACCGGAAGGCCGGAAAACCGCACCTCGGAGGCGCGCGACAGTCCTGATACCGAGCTGAACCGCACGTCGTAATAGGCAAACTGGCGGTCCAGCTCGAACTGTGCAAACCACAGCAGGAAGCCGGCAAGCCCAAGAAAGCCCGCCAGGGCGAAGGCTCCGATCAGAACATAGCGTGCCCGTGTTTCCATTGATCTAGTCGTTCCTGTCTTTGACCATCACAGCGGCGCGCGCACGGGGGCCATGAAAATACGCGTGCACCCACGGATGATCGACTTTCAGCATTTCTTCCATCGTGCCGGCGACAAGCACGCGTTTTTCGGCCAGAACCGCGATCCGGTCGCAGGTTGCATGCAGCGTATCAAGATCGTGGGTGACAAGGAACACCGTCAGACCCATTTGCTGCGACAAACCCTTGATCAACGTATCAAAGGCCGAGGCACCGATCGGATCGAGGCCTGCCGTCGGCTCGTCCAGAAAAACCACCTCGGGATCGAGCGCCAGCGCCCGCGCGAGACCGGCACGTTTACGCATCCCGCCTGACAGCTCAGAGGGGTATTGATCGCCCGCCACCCATTCCAGGCCAGACATGGAAATCTTGAGATCGGCCAAGGCGCGGCGCAATTCCGGCGTCAGCCCTGCAATCGCATGCAAGGGCACCTCGATATTCTCGCGCACGGTCAGCGAGGAAAAAAGCGCGCCGTCCTGAAACATGACGCCGGTGCGCCGGTCGATCATCGCACGTTCTTGCTCGGACGTGTTCAGCGCATCTATCCCGAACATCGTGACGCTGCCCGAACGTGGCCGGATCAGTCCAATGATGGTACGCAGCAGCACCGATTTACCCGTCCCCGAGCCACCGACAACGCCCAGCACCTCGCCACGGAAAACATCGAGATCAAGATTGTCATGCACCACATTGTCACCGAACTGGGTGCGTATGCCGCGCAGGGAGATGACGACTTCAGGTTCCATCACACACCCATCTGGGCAAAGAGGATGGAAAAGAGGGCATCTGCCACAATGACTGCAAAGATCGCCGTCACCACCGCGTTCGATGTCATCCGCCCCAGCGATTCGGCGTTGCCACCGACTTTCATGCCGGCATGGCACCCCACCAGTCCGATGATAAGGGCAAAGACAGGTGCCTTGACCATGCCCACAACGACATGGCTGATGCCTGTCCCCTCGATCAGGCGGGTGCGGAACATTGCGGGCGAGATGCCAAGCTCGATCCATGACATGATCGCGCCGCCCAGCAGGCCCGCGATATTTGCAATCAGGCCAAGGATCGGCAGCATCAGCAACAGCGCCAGAATGCGGGGCACGAACAGTGCCATGGCCGGATCAATGCCCAGCGTCTGCATCGCGTCGATCTCTTCGCGCATCTTCATCGAGCCGATGGCGGCGGTGAAAGCCGACGCCGTACGGCCCGCGACAATGATCGCCGTCAGCAGGATACCAAGCTCGCGCAGGATCGATATGGCGATCAGATCGACGACGAAAACCTCCGCCCCGAATTGCCGCAACTGCGCCGAGCCCTGAAAGGCCAGCACCACACCGATCAGAAACGCCATCAGCGAGACGATAGGCACCGCGCGAAGGCCAACCTCCTGACAGTGGTGCACCAATGCGGTCAGACGGAACTCGCCAGGGTGCACGACCGCACGGGCGAGACGGGACAGGAAGATGCCCAGAAACCCGCTCAACTCCATCAGGAACGTGGCCCCCGAGGCAAAGGCACGGCCCACGGATTCCAGCCAGTCGGCAAAGCTGGTCTGTTTGTTCTGAGAATCGGGAATTTCCGGAATCGCATTGCCAACGGTGTCCAGCAAATCCACCTGATGAGCATCGGCGCCATCAATCTCTGCACGCTTTCCGGCGGCGGTCATGCGCCGTTGCAGGGTGACGACGGCCCATGCGCCTGCGGTATCCAGCCTTGCAACGGATGACATATCAATCCGGGTGTCTTTGGCAGGCAACGCGGCCAGTTCCGCGTCAAGCGCGCCAAGGGTATGCACAGTCAGAACGCCGGACAGGACAACTGAACGGCTCTCGCCGCCGTCCCGAACCGCCACCTCCGCCGATGCTGTTCCTTCGCGCTGCACGACTTGCTCCATTCATGTGTTCAATGACACAGATACGCTCGTATTGGGAAGATGGCACGCAATCACACAGTGTGCGCTCTAACATCGCCAAAGCACGAAGACAAAATAACAATTTCGATCCTGTGTCACGACGACCACGGTCGCGGTGCCACTGTCCCGCATCGAAGCTGGTGGCGGTTCAGGGCACAATTGCTCCGGTTTAGTGGAACGGATTCCCGAGCAGCAGGTTCAGTTAACGTTCGGCCCTTCACGGTGGCCGGTATAGGGTACGCCTCTGTTGTTGTCGGGCCTGCCGGACAGTCAAACTGCAGGAGCTTGGTAGCATGCGCGTATTTCCCAATCCGACAGGGGCCGGATCGCTCTGGTTCGACAATCTTGCCACTGCGGACGGAACCCCTGTGGCATATGACCCGCAGGCGCGGGCCTTTGTGCCCTCTGGCCCTTTTTGCGCGAACCGCGATCTGATCGGCTGCAACTGGATTGCAGCGGCACACGGTACTTTGTGCCATTCCTGTGTCATGACTGCCCTTGCACCTGACACCTCGTTACCCGGTGCAAGGCACAACTGGGCAAAGACCGAAGCCGCAAAGCGCTGGGTTCTGGACAATCTGGGGCGGTGGCACTGGTTTCGGCCGGAAGATCCCGGTGTGCGCCCGGTGTTTCGCATGCTTGCCGAGGGGCCTACGCCGGTAGCCATGGGGCATGTAGACGGCGTGGTCACCATCAGCGTGGCCGAGGCCGACCCGGTGCTGATCACCACCCGCCGCGAAGCCTTGCAGGAGCCTTACCGCACGATGATCGGTCACATGCGCCACGAGATCGCGCATATGCTCTGGTGGCGGCTGAGCTTGAGAGAGGATTTTCTGGAGGCTTTCAGGTCCATGTTCGGTGACGAACGCACGGATTATGCGGCCGCACTCAACCGCCACTATGGCAGCGGGCCGCCGCCGGACTGGCAATCGCGTTTTCTGACTACATATGCCTCTGCACACCCGCACGAGGACTGGGCGGAAACCGCCGCGCATTTGTTGCATCTGACAGACATTACGGACAGCGTTGTCTCTGCGGGTTTCACATCGCCGGACATCCCGC
The DNA here is from genome assembly GCA_024636555.1 of Paracoccaceae bacterium. GTDB lineage: Bacteria > Pseudomonadota > Alphaproteobacteria > Rhodobacterales > Rhodobacteraceae > Seohaeicola. Next base: position 25,615 of record JAGXGW010000028.1, read on the forward strand.
ATCCCGGCTGGGACCCTTACGCGGAACCGGACGCTATCCGCCTGATCCGTGTCGCGGTGTCGCTCGTCATGGGGATAAACCACGTCAACCGCGCGATGGGACTGTCGGACATCTACCCGTTCGTCCTGTCGGAAGCTGCCCAGCGCAAGCTTGCCTTCGTGCATGACTGGCTGCGCCGTGGCGCGCAGGGACGGTAAGCGGCGCGCAGCGGGGCAGACGGGTGGAGCCGCCACTCTGGCGAACTCCACCGATCACTCCACTCCTGTTGATCGAAGCCCTCAGTTGGCCGCGATCTGGCGCAGCAGAGGCGTGATCCGCCGTACCGTTGCGCGACGGTTACGAACTTCGGCTTCCTGCGTCCGGACCTTGAGGAAGGACTCGCCATAACCCTGAACGATCAGGTTTTCCGGCGGGATACGGAAGGCTTCTGTCAGGGCAAGCGCGACGGATTCCGCACGGCGATCCGACAGGGCAAGGTTGTAACTATCGCTGCCGACCGCATCGGTGTGACCTTCGATCAGGAAGATCTCTCGCGGGTTCTCGAACAACATTTCCTCGATCAGGATACCCAGCCGCACAAGGCTGCGTGCCTGCGCCGCCGGAATCGCGGCAGAGCCGGACGCAAAGTTCACGTTATCCAGTTCGATCGCCGGCACAAGGCTGCGCACCTGCTCGATCTCGCGGATCTGGCGCAGGCTGAACGTGCGGCCTGCATCATAGGTCATGTCGTCGCGCAGGGCCCGGCGCAGGGCGACCAGATCGGTATCCGCCGCCGACAGGCTGCGCGCGGGCGGGCGTCTGGACTGCAACTGCTGCACGTCGACAACGGGCGTGGGCTGCAGATCGTCGAACAATTCGTATTGGGTGCCATCCGGATAAATCGCGGCACGGCGCAACACACGGCCCCGTGAATCGCGGATCGTCTCGACCTGCGATCCGTCCGCGCGATCCAGAATGGTGCGCGACGACCCGTCCGAGAAGGTTTCCGTCCGCAGCCGCGCATCCGTCTGCCGCAGCAGCGCATCGTCATCCTTGTAGACGGTGAAGCCGCGATCGCCCTCGACAACGACACGGTCGCCTGTATTGGCAACCACTTTGTCACCATTGCGCAGTACCGATCCGACAACGACCGCGCCGATACCCAGCAGCAGCGCTTTCTCGAAGGTACTCAGCCCGCTACGTCCGCTATCTTGTGACACGCTCGCCCCCTGACCACCCAGAGCGGTTGCGAAATCCTGCGCGCTGGTGCGGACAGATTGTGCATCGAGCGTTTCCTCGACCACCTCCTCGGGAGTCGCTGTCGTCTCAGGGGTCGCCGCCACAGGGGCCTCATCCGCTCCAGCCGCGGTCGGATCGACAAAGTTCGCCGTATCGGAGGCGTCGGCTTCTGCTGCCGCCGCTTCTTCTGCTGCCCGTGCTTCAGCCTCTGCCGCCGCTGCTTCTTCTGCCGCCCGCGCCTCGGCCTCTGCCGCCGCTGCTTCTTCCGCTGCCTGCGCCTCGGCCTCTGCTGCCGCCGCTTCTTCTGCTGCCCGTGCTTCAGCCTCTGCCGCTACCGCTTCTTCTGCTGCCCGCGCCTCAGCCTCCGCCGCGGCCGCTTCTTCTGCTGCACGCGCCTCAGCCTCCGCCGCTGCCGCTTCTTCCGCTGCCCGTGCCGCAGCCTCTGCCGCTGCCGCTTCTTCCGCTGCCCGTGCTTCAGCCTCTGCGGCTGCCTGTGCTTCAGCCTCTGCGGCAAGGCGGGCCGCTTCGGCTTCCTCTGCCAGTCGCGCGGCCTCCGCTTCTGCGGCTTCGGCTGCTGCTTGGGCCTGCGCCTGTGCGGCGGCAGCAGCTTCCACAGCCGCAGCTTCCGCGGCTTCTTGCTCCAACCGGAAAGCCTCTGCCGCGGCAGCGGCGGCCTCTTCCTGCATCAGCCTTGCGGCCTCCTCTGCTTCGGCCGCAAGCCTTGCTGCCTCTGCCGCGACGAAGTCCGCCCGTTGTTCCGGTGTAGACCCTTCTTCCGGCTGACCCTCCGGGCAAGGCGGCTCACTCTCGTCAAGGCACAGAAGTTCGATTTCCTGCGCTGCGGCGCTTGTAACGAGCGACGGATGCGGCAGCAAAAGCGAGAGGCTGGCGACAAGCGCCGTGGTGGTCTTGAGCGGTGCGATGGGCATTTTTTCTTCCTTGTTCCGGGACTGTCCGGCGACGGGCGCCGTGCAGACGCATGATCAACCGGACAGAACGCAGATGCGTTTATATGGCGAATATTGCAGTGCATGGAGCACGTGCCTGCAGCGGATCTATATATCAACAGCGCTTGTTATCCAAAAACAGTGCCCGTGAGAGGCCCAGTGCCATCATCCGGCGGCTCTTTTGCGACTGGCAGCCGCGCATAGGTCCTAGTAGAATCGCTGACAATCCTCGGGCAGCAAGTAGACCCGCTGGAACAGATTTCCGGCACGATCTTCAAAGCTGTTGCGCAAGGTTACGCCCATTTCGAACATCTGCCGCCCCTCGGTGCAGATCGTCTCGGCGCTGGCTTCGATCAGGGTCCGCATGTCGCGCGCCGACGCACCCGCATCGGCGGCTGTCGTCACGTAGGAATATTCCATGATCCGCATGCGCGGCAGAAACAGCGCGTCGTTCAGGGTAACCGTGTCCGTCACCGCCGCGGGCAGACCTTCACGGGTATCTGCTGCCATGTTCTCGAGCAGCGTTTCCTCATCGGGTGTTGCTGGTGTCACGTCAGTCTGGGCGGTATCGACCGGTGCAACCGGTTCCGGCACGGGTGTGGCTGCGGGCGGAGCGGTCGGGGCGGTGGGTCCCGCCACCTCTGGTGAGGGCGCCGGTGGATTGGCGGGAGGCGCCAGAAAGAAATAGCCGACCACGGCCACAACCAGAATACCAAGGCCGAAAAGATACTTTGTCATGTGATGGACTCCCACATCCCTGTGTTTTGAGCAGCCTAAAGGTTTCTGGGGTAGAGACAAGTTTGGAGACCTGAACGGCAGGCCGTCGCAGGCGCGGATGCGCGGAGAACTACCGGCGCAGTGACGCCCTCGGGTCAGTTACGCCGTAGACCGTCGATCAGGGGTTCCACCATCTTGCGGGCCAGTTCTTCGCGTTCCGCTACGGTTTCGTCCGGTCTGGCGCGATACCAGAAAATCGACCATTGCAAAGCACCCAGCAACACCTTTGCCGTGACCGAGACATCCATGTCCCGCAGCGTCTTGTCCGCGATTGCTGCGGCGATCTGATCTTTGAAGAAACCCTCGAACCGGTCACGGCTGTCGATCAGGAGCTTCATGGTCTGGCGCTGATCCTCGGTTGTGGCGTCGAACCGATGGATCTGCACCCCCTGCGCGACCACGTTCTCGAAGGTGTGATGTTCAAGCATGGCCTTGGCATGCGCCATCAGCATGGCATGCAGGACGGTCAGGCCGTCGCCCGTGGTCTTCATGGCGGGTTCGATTGCCTCGAAGAGCTTCTTCATCCCTTCGCGGTGAACGTCGAAGAACAGGTCGATCTTGCTGGCATAGTAGTGATAGATGCGGCCCTTGGTGCATCCCAGACGGTCGGCGACCTCGTCAACGCTGGTGGCGTGATAACCGCGTTCCATAAAACAAAGCGCGGCCATGTCTATGATTTCTGCTTTGCGCCACCCTTTCTTGCGCGGACTCTGGTCCGTCGGGGTGTTGCGCGGCCCCACAACGTCCGGCATGGCCTCTCCCTGTTTGCAAGTCGGTATGTGCGAAGGAGGCGTTTCACGCAAGAGTTTCGTTGGTACTGACGGCTCTCTACCAGACAGCATTGACAAAAACATACTCGATTGTATGTTTTTACAGCGGGTGCGATCACTGACGGTCCAGCCCCCAGAAAGTGACCCCGATGACAAAGCCTGTTCCGCCTGCCTCGCGCTCCGCCTCCATGCCGATACGTCTGGAATGAGCCGGGTCCTGATCACGGGGGCGGCTGGCTTTCTGGGGCAACGGCTGTGCCGGATGCTCGTTGCAAAAGGCGAACTGACCGGAGCGGACGGCGTGTCGCGCCGTGTCACAGAAATCCAACTGTCGGATATTGTCGACACCGCACCTCCGGTTTCGGAAAGCATCACCATCACCAACCGGCGCGGAGATCTGTCTGATCGGGCGTTCGCGCGAGAGCTTGCGGAATACGGTTTCGACAGCATCTTCCACCTCGCCTCCTTGCTGACGCTGCAGGCTGAGCAGGACCCGGAGCATGCCTATGCAGTCAATGTCGGCGCGCTGCGGCAGTTGGCCAGCACGGCGCCGCAATGTCCCAAGGTCGTGTTTGCATCCTCCATCGCGGTCTTCGGCGGCGATCTGCCCGATGTTGTCGATGATCATGTCGCGCCCGCACCTGCAACGACCTACGGCACACACAAAGCCATCAACGAGTTGCTGATCGCGGATTACAGCCGCCTCGGCAGGATCGACGGACGGTCATTGCGGCTGCCCATCGTTCTGCTGCGCGCGGGTGCCGCCCAGCCAGCGGTGTCGGACAGGGTTGCGGCACTTGTGCGCGAACCGCTGAATGGTCAGGACACTGTATCGCCGTTACGCCCGGAGACACGCATTCCGGTCGCCTCGGTCGGGGCCGTCTGCCGCGCGTTGGTGCAGGTGCATGATCTGCCTGCCGACAAGCTGCCGCCGAAGCGGGTGATGAACCTGCCGGCACTCACGGTGTCAATCACCGACATGCTGGCATCAGTCAGGCGCAATGCGGGCAAGGGCGAGATTGCCTTCGTGGAAGATCCCGTGATGCAAGCCATTGTCGATAGCTGGCCCAAACAGTTCATCTCCGACCGCGCAACGCAGGCAGGGATCGGTGCCGATCCCGATTTTGATGCGATCATCGCGGATTACCTTGAAAACAGGACGGGCTGAGATGCGAAGCTCCCCTTCACACGCATCCAAAGACGCTGTCCGGTCACCCGACATCTGCATCATCGGCGCGGGATCGTCGGGTGTGACCGTTGCCAAATCGCTCAAGGAGGCCGGTCTGGCCTTCGATATCTTCGAGGCAGGGTCCGATATCGGCGGCATGTGGCGCTATAACAACGACAACGGGCGCTCGTCCTGCTATGCATCGCTCCACATCGACACCAGCCGCCCGAACCTTGGTTACAGCGACTTCCCGATTGACCCCGACCTGCCCGATTTCCTGTCGCACGCGCATTTTCTGGCGCATCTGGAGGCCTATGCGGAAAGGTTCGGTATCCGCCCGCTCATCACCTTCAACACCGAGGTGCTGTCTGTCGTGCCTGACGGCGAACGCTGGCAGGTCACCCTTGCAGGAGGCGGGGCCCGTAACTACGGCACGGTGATTGTGGCCAACGGTCACCTGTCCGATCCACGGATGCCCGCCTTTCCGGGAGAGTTTGACGGAGAGGTTATCCATTCCCACCACTACAGAACCGCGGCCCCGTTCGAGGGCAAGCGCGTGATGGTCGTGGGTCTGGGAAATTCCGCCGTCGATATCGCCGTCGATCTGTGCCGCCGCGCGCAGCATGTCATCGTCTCCACGCGGCGCAGCGCATGGATCATGCCGAAATATCTGATGGGTGTGCCGGTCGACCAATGGTCGGGCTTTCTGGCGCGCAAGCTCAGGCTCAAGACGCCGATGGTGCGCCGCATCATGTCGCGGCTTGTGCGGCTCGGCATCGGTGATCAACGCCGTTTCGGCCTGCCACGGCCAGCGCATCCGATGTGGCGCGAACATGCGACGCTCAGTCAGGAACTGTTGCCCTATATCGGCCACGGCTGGATCACCGTGCGGCCCGACGTCAAGGAACTGCGCGGTGACCGTGTCGCCTTCGAGGACGGCCATGAGGATGCGGTGGATGCCATCATCTATGCCACAGGCTATAAAACGACGTTCCCTTTCCTTGCACCCGATGTGTTCGATCCCGAGGCGCAGGTGGGCCATCTTTACCGTCGTATGGTCCTGCCGGATCACCCCGGCCTTATTTTTGCGGGACTTGTGCAGCCTGTCGGGCCGACGATCCCATTGGTCGAGACGCAGGGCAAATGGATCGCCGCCATGATGTCAGGCCAGATGGCCCTGCCTGACAGGGCCACACGACAGCAGGAAATCGCGGCGCATCGCGCGCGGCAGCGGAAAACCTATCTCGATAGTCCGCGCTATACGCTAGAGGTGGATTACGCGCTCTATAGCAAACAGATGAAGAACGACATCACCGCAGGCAAGGCCGGGACATGACATGACACAGACAAAGCAGCGATGGCGGCACCGCCCGCCCGGATCGAACTGGGGAGACTTCGGCCCCGATGATCGCCTTGGGCGGATCAATCTGATCACTCCGGAAAAGACGCGACAAGGTTTGGCCGAGGCCGTGGAAGGGCTTGTGTTTTCGCTGTCCCTGCCGCTGAACTATCCCGGCGGCAACGCGCTGAACCCGCGGCGTCACCCGCCGATCCTGCGGCCGACCCTGCGCGACGGAAAGCCCAATTTCAACGCGGTGCTGACCGGCGCGCAAGCGGATGCGACGGATGTGTTCTGTGACGATTTGGTAATCCTGCATCTGCAGTATTCGACGCAATGGGATGCCTTGAGCCATGTCGGATCGCAATTCGATGCCGATGGGGACGGAGTTGCGGAGCGGGTCTATTACAACGGTTTTCGCGCAGGCGAGGACATTCGTGGGCCTGCATCCCCTGAAGATGCGGGCCTCACATCGGACATGCAGAGCGAAGGCACCTCCGATGCGGGGCCGCTGGGTATCGAGCATATGGCGGCGGATGGGGTTCAGGGCCGCGCAGTAATGATCGATCTGCACCACCATTTCGGCGAGGCGCATACACTTATCGGCTATGACCAGTTGATGCAGGTGATGGAGCGCGACGGTGTCGTCGTGGAAGCGGGCGATATGGTCTGCCTGCATACTGGCTTCGCGCAGATGGTGCTTGAGATGGGCGGCCAACCGGAGGCGAGCCGACTGCATGCAAGTTGTTGTGTCCTGAATGGCCGTGATGGCGCTTTGCTGAACTGGATCACGGATTCCGGACTGTCGGCCCTGATCGCCGACAATTACGCGGTCGAGGCCTATCCGGCGCAGGCGGGGGAGCAGGCTTGCTGTTCGGTCCTGCCGTTGCACGAGCATTGTCTGTTCCGCCTTGGCATCCATCTGGGAGAGTTGTGGCATCTGACGCCACTGGCCGCGTGGTTGCGCGCCAACAATCGTTCTAGGTTCCTGCTGACCGCGCCGCCGCTCCGCCTACCGGGCGCGGTGGGATCGCCTGTTACGCCGGTTGCCACCGTCTGACCCAGCCGTCAGCCTGACGCGGGTTTGTCCCGCAACAGTTGCGCAAGGTAGAACTGGTCCGCCTCAAAAGGTGCGGCCCAGTTGGCGCGGCATTCTGCATCCACGGCGCGCTTTGTCATAGAAACCGACAAGGGCGGGCAAAGCGAGACCTCGCGCGCCAGTGCTGCGGCGGCGGCCTCGGTGGCTCCGTCATCGGTCACTTCCTCGCACAGACCGATCTGAAGCGCCTCTTCCGGTGCCACGGCGCGATCCGTGAACAGGATGTGTTTGGCGCGGGCCGGACCCACCAGAGAGGTCAGCAAGGCAAGCCCGCCCCATCCCAGTGTCAGCCCCAACCGCACCTCGGGAAAGCGGAAATAGGCGCTTTTACCCATCACCCTGAAATCCGCCGTGAGCGACAGCAGGCCACCGCCCCCGATGGCCGGACCCTCGACAGCCGCGATCACGACCTGCGGCAACGCAGACCACGCGGTGCACATCCGACCGCCTGCCGCCAGAACCCGCTGGCGCGCCACAGGGTCGATGTCCTGCCGCCACAGGCTTTCGTCCGACAGATCGACCCCTGCTGAAAACCGGGTCGGGGTGCCGCTCAGAACGATCGCACGCAGGTCGGTTCTTGCCGCCAAGGCAGTGGCTGTCGCGGTCAGTTGTTCCATTGCATCGAGGTTCAGCGCATTGGCCTTCGCGCCGCGATCATAGCGCACCAGCGCCATCTCGTTCTCATCGGTGATTGATACCACTGACATGCCGCACCTCCCAATTGACATACTAATTGGTATGTTTCATAGGTGCTCGCGGTATGCAAAGTGTAATTTCGCTGCCCGGCAACGAGCCTTGTGGCAGAGGCGCGCATCGATGCACCGGGAGGAGGACATCATGACCACGGAGAAAGCGCTGGACCCGGCCTATTCGGTCCTGCGCAACATTCTGGACCGCTTCGCCACCCAGACGCCCGATGCGCCCTTCGTGCAGTTCTGGCCCGGCGATCTTTGGGATTACCGTACCACCCGTGACAGGGTCCGCGCCCGTGCCGCAGCGCTGCAAGCGGCGGGCGTGGCGCAGGGCGACCATGTTCTGTGCTTCATGGGGAATGGCCCCGATTTGCTGACAAGCTGGTTCGCGATCAACTATCTCGGCGCAGTCTATGTGCCTGTGAACACCGCGGCGCGTGGCAGACCCCTGGAGCATATCCTGCAGGATGCCGACGCGGCGCTGATGATTGCGGAGACGGCGTTGATCCACCGGCTGACCGATCTGTCCACAGGTAGCCTGCGCCGTATCCTGACCGTGGATGCGGGCGATGTTCCGGCTCTGCCCTCTGTCGAGATTGCACCGATGGCCGATGATGCCGAGGCTGCATCGCGCCCCGGTGCGCTGGAACTTGAGCGGCCAATCCAGCCATGGGATACGCAGGCCATCATGTATACCTCCGGCACGACGGGCGATGCGAAAGGCGTGCTGTCGTCCTATGTGCAGCTATACACGATGGGGCCCGATGCCTTTGACTGCGTCGCGTCCGACGACCGCTGTATGATCTGCGGCCCGATCTTCCATTGCGGATCAGCGCTTTATGTCTATGCGATGCTCGCACGCGGGCTGTCCATCGGGATGATGCGTGAGTTCAAGACGCAGGATTTCTGGCCCGCCGTGCGGGAGACAGGATCGACCTATGCGTTGTTGCTGGGGGTGATGGCGAGCTTCCTGATCAAGCAACCGCCGGACAGCCGGGACAGGGACCACCCTCTGCGCCGCGCCTTCATCACGCCATTCGGAGAGGACGGGCCGCTTTTTGCAGAGCGTTTCGGGGTGGAGGCATGGACGATCTACAATATGACAGAGATCGCCAGCCCGATGCATGCAGGCCCGAACATCACCCGCAAGGGCATCGCTGGCAAGCCGAGGCCATGGTTCGACCTGCGTGTGGTGGACGAGAATGACATCCCGTTGCCCGATGGCGAGACCGGCGAATTGATTATCCGGTCGCACCGGCCCTGGGCCTTGATGAAGGGCTATTACAAAAAGCCCGCCGCCACGGCAGAGGCGATGCAGAACGGCTGGTTCCACACCGGCGACGGGTTCCGGCGCGAGGCGGATGGTACGTTCTTTTTTGTCGACCGCCTAAAAGATATCATCCGGCGCCGGGGCGAGAATATCTCATCCTTTGCGCTGGAAAACGAGGTTGTCGCATATCCCGCCGTGCGTGAATGCGCCGCCCTTGCTGTGCCGAGCGAGCATAGCGAGGATGATGTGATGATTGCGGTGACGCCGGTTGAGGGTGCAAAGATCGACATACCCGATCTGTTGCGCTTTCTGTCAAAGCAGTTGCCGCGCTACATGGTGCCCCGCTACGTGCGGATTCTGGATGATCTGCCCAAGACAGCGAATGGCAAAATCCAGAAAGCTGCGCTGCGACGCGAGGGTGTCACCGCCGCGACCTACGACAGGGAAACCGCCGGTTCCGGTCGGCGGCCAGCGTGAGATGCGGATTTGCACCGCACATCCGGTGAACCACCGTCCCTCTGTCATGTGACCGGAAAGGAGCCCCTTTGACACAGCGACCAACACCCAAAACCCGCGATGCCTTCGCGGCTTTCTGTCCGATCAGCACGCGCTGGAGCGATAACGACGCCTACCGCCATGTGAACAATGTGACGTATCTGTCCTTTTTCGACACGGCTGTGAACGAGAATCTGATCAAGGGGGGTGTGCTCGATATCGAGAACAGCGACGCGATCGGCCTCGTTGCCCGCAGCAATTGCGATTATTTCGCTGCCGTCTCGTTTCCCGACAAGATCGATGTCGGGCTGTCCGTCAGCAGGCTGGGCACATCCAGCGTGACATACGAGCTTGCCGTCTTTCCCGAGAACGAGGCGCAAGCGGCGGCGCAGGGTCAATTGGTCCATGTCTATGTTGACCGCCAAACCAACCGTCCGGTCGATCTGCCTGCGGCCTTGCGGGCACATCTTTCCGGGCTTGTGACATAAACCGTTGGCCGGACCATCGCCCAACCCAAACCAAAGCGAGCGCACATGACTCCCTTCACATTCAACACAACCAAATCCATCGTTTTCCGTCCCGGTGCGGCGACTGAAATGGGAGAGATCGCCCGGGCGGTTCTGGGCGACAAGGTCCTGTTTGTCACGGATGCCGGGGTTGTGGGGCTCGGCCTTTGCGCGCCCGCAATCGCATCGCTCGAGGCGAAGGGCGCACATGTCAGCGTGTTCGACGCGGTAGAGGCCGATCCGTCGCGCGCGACACTGGAAGCGGCTGTGGCGATGGGGCAGTCGATCGGCGCGACCGGCGTGATCGGCTTTGGTGGCGGTTCTGCCATGGATGTTGCCAAAGTCGCCGCGCTGCTTCTGGGATCAGGCGAAGACCTTGATGATGCCTGGGGCGTCGGGAATGCCAAGGGGCCAAGGTTGCCTTTGGTTCTGGTGCCAACCACCGCCGGTACCGGAAGCGAGGTAACGCCCGTCTCCATCATCTCTGTCGGAGGGGAGGAAAAACGCGGCGTGTCCAGCCCGATCCTGCTGCCGGATATCGCCGTTCTGGATGCGGAACTGACGCTTGGCCTGCCCGCTCCGATCACGGCGGCTACGGGAGTGGATGCGATGGTCCATGCCATCGAATCCTATGCCTCCGCCAATGCGAACAACAATCCCATCAGCCAGCTTCTGGCGCGTCAGGCCCTCAGGTTGCTGGGCGGCAATATTCTCAAGGTGATGGAGACGCCGCGGGACATCGAGGCGCGCAGCGCGATGCTGCTGGGCGCGACACTTGCAGGGCAGGCCTTTGGCAACTCTCCCGTGGCAGCGGTCCATGCGCTGGCCTACCCGATTGGCGGCACCTTCCACGTGCCGCATGGTGTGTCGAACGCGCTGATTCTGCCGCATGTGCTGCGTTTCAACGCACCCGCCGCGTATCAGCCTTATTCAGAGATCGCAGCAGATGCGTTTCCGCATCTGGAAAGCGTCCCCCATGGAGAGGAGCGGTGTGCAGGCTTCATCACCGCAATCGATGATCTGATCGCAAAAGTCGGGATTCCGGCGCGGCTTCGCGATGTCGAAGTTCCGGAAAGCGCGATCGACAAAATGGCTGCGGATGCGATGCTGCAAACACGGCTTTTGGTGAATAATCCCCGCGAGGTAACCCAAGAAGATGCCCGTATGATCTATCTTGCGGCCTGGTGAGGCGAGCATTCTGTCGAGCTTCGGCATGCCGCAAATAAACTGTTACACAAACGGCCCCAACTTTGCCTCTTTGAGACATGTGCGCCCTTGACGGGCAGCGGTCACTGCATCTAGCCTGATGTGCAAGAGAAGGGAGTGAGTTGGGTTCATGCCATTCAACAATGCGGTGTGAGTAACAATTCAAGCAAACGCCGACCGTTTGCATAATGCTGTTTCAAGTCCAATCAGGCATTTGCCTTTTCTGTCAGAGCGCTTGATGGATATTGCATGCCTTAATGAGCAATTATGAACACATACTGAAAAGTATGATCCTACGGGGGTGAGGGAGGCCACTGTGACCAAGAATATGTCAAAGCAGCATGCAAGTGCGGCTTCATGAGCGAGGTGCTTGTGGCCAAGGGCCTGTCAAAAGAATTCAAGGGTTTCTTTGCGGTCAAGAACGTGGACCTGTCCGTTCAGCGCGGCTCTGTGCATGCACTGATCGGACCGAACGGCGCGGGGAAGACAACGCTTTTCAACCTCCTGACCAAGTTCCTGAAACCATCCGCCGGCACGATCACGTATGAAGGCAAGGATATCACCGCGCGGTCATCGGAAGATATCGCAAGACTGGGCCTGGTGCGGTCGTTCCAGATTTCGGCGGTCTTCGGTGACCTGACGGTGCTGGAAAATGTCCGCATCGCGCTGCAACGGCGCCGTGGTGACAGCTATGATTTCTGGCGCTCCGAAAGGGTCTTGTCCGAATATAACGATGAGGCTCTCGAATACATCGAAAGCGTCGGTCTGTCCGAATTCGTGGCCAACAGGGCGGCGGAGCTGTCTTACGGGCGCAAGCGCGCGCTGGAGATCGCCACAACGCTGGCGCTCAGCCCTGATATGCTGTTGCTGGACGAGCCAATGGCCGGAATGGGGCAGGAAGACATCGATCGTATTTCCGCGCTGATCAAACGGATTGCAGAGGGCCGTACCATCCTGATGGTGGAGCACAATCTTTCAGTCGTCGCCAACCTGTCGGACCGGATCACCGTACTGGCGCGCGGAGAGGTTCTTGCGGAAGGGGATTACGAAACCATCGCGAAGTCACCCGAAGTGATCGAAGCATATATCGGGGCTGGACATGACTGAACAAATCACACGCCCGGCCGGTGCCGCCAAGACCGACACACCCCTACTGACAGTTTCCGGCCTGCAGGGCTGGTACGGTGAAAGCCATGTGCTGCACGGCGTCGACTTTACCGTGTCGCGCGGAGAGGTCGTCACTTTGCTGGGCCGCAACGGGGCCGGCAAGACAACCACGATCAACTCCATCATGGGCATTCTCGACAAGAGAGAAGGGTCCATCAAGCTTGGCGATACCGAGACGATCAAGATGCAGGCCCGCGAGATCGCGCGCCTTGGAATCGCGATCTGCCCGGAGGAGCGCGGGATCTTCTCGTCGCTGTCGGTGGAGGAAAACCTGATGTTGCCGCCGAAAATCGCCGACGGCGGCCTTGACGTGGAGCGGATTTACGACCTGTTTCCCAATCTCAAGGAACGTCGCCGCAGTCAGGGGACAAAACTGTCCGGCGGGGAACAGCAGATGCTCGCCATTGCGCGCATTCTGAGGACCGGCGCGCGTTTCCTGCTGCTGGACGAACCGACCGAAGGCCTTGCGCCGGTGATCGTTCAGCAAATCGGCAAGACGATCAACTTGCTGAAAAACGACGGGTTCACGACCATTCTGGTGGAGCAGAATTTCCGGTTCGCGGCATCCGTCGCCGACCGGCACTACGTCGTCGATCAGGGGCGCGTGATCGACATGATCCCCAACGAGGAACTCGACGCAAATATCGACAAGCTACACGCCTATCTTGGCGTCTGAAATCAGCAACGACGCGTGAAAGCGTCACCAAAGGGAGGAATCCACATGTTCAAGAGGATAGCACTCGGCTCTGTCGCGGCGCTCGCGCTCGGCACTGCCCCGGCACTGGCGGACATCGATGTCAAACTCGGTGTTCTGAACGACAGATCCGGCATCTATGCGGATCTTGCGGGCGAGGGTTCGGTTGTTGCGGCGCGTATGGCCGTCGAGGATTTTGATGCCGAAAGCAAGGGCATCAACGTCACGATCGTCTCGGCCGACCACCAGAACAAACCCGACGTTGCCTCGACCATCGCACGTCAGTGGTATGATCAGGACGGCGTTGACGTCATTCTTGATGTTCCGACGTCCTCGGCCGCACTCGCCGTCGCCAGCATCACTGCCGAGATGAACAAGATCATGATCAACTCGGGCGCCGCCACGTCCGATCTGACGGGTGCGTCCTGTCAGGAAACCACGGTTCACTGGACATATGACACAGCCGCCCTGGCCAATGGCACCGGCAAGGCCGTGACGGAAAGCGGTGGCGATACATGGTTCTTCCTGACGGCTGACTATGCTTTCGGTCAGGCACTGGAGCGCGATACCCGTGCCGTGGTCGAAGAAAATGGCGGTACAGTTGTCGGCAGCGTCGCCCACCCGTTCCCCGGCACCGATTTCGCGTCCTTCCTGTTGCAGGCGCAAGCGTCGGGCGCAAAGGTGATCGGTCTGGCGAATGCTGGCGGTGACACTGTCAACGCGATCAAGCAAGCCTCTGAATTCGGAATCACGCAAGCCGGGCAATCGCTGGCCGGTCTGCTGCTGTTCCTGACAGATGTTCACGCGCTCGGCACAGAGGTCGCACAGGGTCTGGTGCTGACAGAGGCGTTCTATTGGGACCTGAACGACGAGACCCGCGCTTGGTCCGAGCGGTTCCAGGCCGAAATGGGCAACAAGCCCACGATGGTTCAGGCCGGCGTCTATGCAGGCACGCTGCATTACCTGAAAGCCGTGGAAGAGCTTGGCGACAAGGAGACCATGGCGGTGATGGAGAAGATGAAGGAAATGCCATCCAGCGATCCGCTGTTCGGTGAGGGCTACATCCGCAAGGACGGTCGCCACATCCACGACATGTACCTGTTCGAGGTCAAGACACCCGAAGAATCGACAGGCGAGTGGGATCTGTACAAGCTGATCTCCACGATCAGCGGTGAGGATGCGTTCCGCCCTCTCGAAGAGGGTAACTGCGCCTTCGCGATGGCTGACTAAATCCGGTCGGGCGCGTCGACAACGTTCGACGTGCCCTTTCTTTTCCTGACATTGCAATGAGGCAGGTCCCGCATGTTCGAGATATTCGGTATCCCAATTCAAGCCTTTATGGGACAGCTCCTGATCGGCCTGATCAACGGCTCTTTCTATGCGGTACTGTCGCTGGGGCTGGCCGTTATTTTCGGTCTGCTCAATATCATCAATTTCACGCATGGCGCCCAGTATATGATGGGTGCATTCGTTGCATGGATGCTGCTGAACTATCTCGGCCTGAACTACTGGTTCGCGCTGGCCCTTGCGCCGCTGATTGTCGGGGCCACGGGCATTGTCATAGAGCGGTTGATGATCAAGCGATTATACAAGCTTGACCACCTTTACGGCCTGCTGCTGACATTCGGTATCGCCCTGATCCTACAGGGGTTGTTCCGCAACTATTATGGTATCTCGGGTCTGTCCTACAGTATTCCTCCGGCGCTGTCCGGCGGCACGAATCTCGGCTTCATGTTCTTGCCGAACTACCGCGCTTGGGTGATTTTCGCCTCTGTGATCGTGTGTTTCGGGACCTGGTACATGATCGAGAGAACACGGCTCGGCGCCTATCTCCGCGCCGCGACAGAAAATCCGACACTCGTCGGTGCCTTCGGGATCAACGTGCCGCGAATGGTCACGCTGACCTACGGTTTCGGCGTTGCGCTGGCGGCCTTTGCAGGTGTGCTGGCCGCTCCGATCTATTCGGTCAACCCCAACATGGGGGCAGACCTGATCATCGTTGTGTTCGCCGTGGTGGTGATCGGCGGGATGGGCTCCATCCTCGGGGCCATCCTGACAGGGTTCGGGCTTGGCGTCATCGAGGGCCTGACCCGCGTCTTTTATCCGGAAGGTTCGGCTGTCGTGATCTTTGTCATAATGGCAATCGTGCTCATGATAAAACCCGAAGGCCTGTCTCTTATACACATCTCCG
>JAGXGW010000029.1 GCA_024636555.1 Paracoccaceae bacterium
CACCACCGCCGCGGTGGCTGTCGCCCAGCTTGAACCAGTTGAAGCTGCCGATGGCGTTGTTGGCCTTTCTTTGCCCGGGGAACAGGAGCGCTATTCCGCATTCGTCGGCGAGAGTAGACCAGCCTGATCCGAGATCATAGCCCATATTGAGGGTGACTTTGTGGTATTTCTTATTGGTTTCCGGATCAACAAACTCTGGAAACTTCACAAATGGTTGCCAGTATTTTTTGCCATGCCAAAGATGTTAAAAGAGCTTGATGCCCGACCTTCCGACGAGACTGGCTTCTTGGGACATACCGGTTTGAGCATGGGGGTCATTGCCCAATATTGGCGAAGTTTTGACCATCTTGAAAGCTATGCCCTCTCTAAAGACAATGCGCATTTTCCTGCGTGGTTGGCCTTCAATAAACGCATGAAAAATAGTCGGGACGACGTTGGTATTTGGCACGAGACCTTTCAAGTAATGGCCGGCCAATACGAGGCTGTATATTCTGGGATGCCGCCCTTCGGTTTGGGAAAAGCATCCGAGCTTGTTCCTGCCACTGGAAACCGGAGTGAAGCGCGGATGCGCTTGAAGGGGTAACTCGGTGTCTCAGCTCAAACTGAAGCTTTGTCCTGCACCGCAGACACTCAATACCAAAAAATGCTCCGGCACTCCTGAGTGACCGCTTCCGGGAAGCTGCACTGCGGCGCAGTGGTCATCCCGACCGGCAGCAATGGGCCGTTTTGTTGTGCAAGCACATGGAGCGGCAGGGGAAAAGGTTCAAGGCGAATTGCCGATTTTTGTGGTAAACTGACACCGTAACCGATGGAGGTAAACATGCGCTATATCACAATTACCACTTGGGAGATCGCGGACGGCATTGACTACAATATATCTCTGCGCTCGATTGAAGAGAAACGCCTACCTGCACTAAAGAGTTTAGGGGCAAGCCGCGTCACCGTGATCCGCACAAGCGCACGGACCAGTGCCGCGATAACAGAATGGCCGGATAAGATCACGAGCGACGCGGCCGAACTGAAGATCGACGAGATACGCAAATCGGTCCACAGAGAGGATATGACCCGAATGACGGGGGAGATGAAGGGCGAGGTTGTGGCAGACGTTTAACGCAAATCGTTCTACTGTGGCTGTTGAGGAACCCGAGGCGCATTCTCGACTGTCTTTTTCAGGGCCATCGCAACGACGGCATTTGCCTCCAGGGCCTTCCGCAAACACGCTATCGCTTCCTCGTGGTTGTAGGCATACTCGGCACGTGCCATGCGGAGGCCGAGGCGATGATGGTGGAGATCACCCGGCGTCCGCTCTTGCCAGCATGAGCTGCAATATTCATGTGAGAGTGTATGCAACAGCGCTGCCATCTGGCGCAGAGCACTTTTAACACAGCCGCTCGGACCTAAGTCTCCAACCTCAGCCAGAACCTGCACCATGCCGTGGGCACTATCCAATCCACTCGCCATTTGACACCAACGGGCTACGTATGGAAAAAGATTAGGGAGACTACAGATGAATAAGCACGCTTCATCACGCCGCCTCACCGCCGCCGATTTTGATCAGGATTTGTTGGATCTTTACGATTATTACGCGCATGGCAAAATTTCAAAGCGCGAGTTTCTCGACCGCGCCGGAAAATGGGCGGTGGGCGGCCTGACGGCGGCGGCGATCCTCGGCACGCTTTCTCCGAATTATGCGCTGGCCCAACAGGTCGCCGAAGATGACCCCGACATCGAGGGCGAAGACATCACCTATCAAAGCCCTGATGGCACTGGCGAGATCAGTGCCTATCTCGTTCGCCCAATCGACATCGATCCTGACAACCCACCCGCGGCTGTCCTTGTTGTTCACGAGAACCGGGGGTTGAACCCGTATATCCGGGACGTAGTGCGTCGTCTTGCCAAGGCAGGGTTCATTGCGATGGGACCTGACGGCCTGTCTTCGATTGGTGGCTATCCGGGCACTGACGACGAGGGTCGCGAGATGCAGGCCACGCTGGATCAGGAGGCGCTGCTCAATGATTTCTTCGCCGGGTTCGAATATCTTCAGGCGCTGGATGGCACCAACGGCAAAGTCGGTGCAACCGGCTTCTGCTATGGCGGGGGCGTGGTGAACAGGCTGGCTGTGGCCTATCCGGAAATGGCGGCGGGCGTTCCGTTCTACGGTTCGTTCCCTGATACCGAGCAGGTTGCCAACATCGAGGCACCGATGATGATCCAGCTCGCAGCACTGGACCAGCGCATCAATGCGATGTGGCCCCCATTCCAGAAAGCTCTGGAAGTCAACGACAAACGCTACGAGGTTCATATTTACCCCGATGTGAACCACGGATTTCACAACGACACGACGCCGCGCTATGACGCGGAGGCCGCTATGCTGGCGGAAGAGCGCATGGTTGCCTGGTTTCGCACTTACCTCGCAAGTTGATTGTCGTAGCCTCGCATCAATTTATGACTGTTTGGTTCCGAGATTGTCATAGCTCTGGCCGGCTCGTTCGCGAACCGGAGCCGACGAATGCGTTCGTCTAAACTCAGTTCAAACTGTGGATATGCCAACACGAAAATAATAACGACATGGTGGAGAAATCACCACCATGGATCAATGATCGCTATGTCCCGCTCTGCCGTCCTTCGACTATAGAAAATGCTGCGCGGGGCATGAATGGCCGCTTCGACGGGCCGCATCGCAGCATTGGGCTGGTTCGATCAGTGGCAGCTTTGGGCCGGGTACGTCGAGCGGATTATGCTGCACGCGCGAAACTGTGCAGAGCTGCGGTGGGTAGTATGGGCCTAATGCGCCAATCCAGCCTCCTGACGCTACCTCCTAAATTCTCTGAGGACCTACAAGGTCGGGAGCAGATTTCTGCTCCCGACATGTCTTGGATGGTTTCTTATGAGGTAATCGCCCCAGTAACTCGGTCGATCCACGACCAATTCTCGAATTTGTCGCCCTTATTGCGAACGTGAGCGTATCGTGCAACGCAGCCACCTGGTCCATGACCGGATATTTTTCGCACGAAGTAGTCGTGCTCGCCAATTTCGAAGAGCCTGCTGATGCCTTCATGCCGTAGGTCGTGAAAGCGTAGATCCAAGATATCAAGGACATCACGGTGACGTCGCCAGGCCTTGCCGACCGAGCGAGGATTGAACGGAAAGATAAATTCGCTGTCGCGCGGCATTGACTGGATGATGCGCATGGCTTCCGCTGGCAAATCCACAAGGACATTGTTGCCCTTCTTTTTCTTCGGATGCTTCATGTCTCTTACAAGAATCGTGTTCTCGACCTCATTCAAGTCTTCCCAGCGCAAGCGGCAGATTTCGCCAAGACGCCGCGTTGAAAAAATCGCGAAGACAATGAGTTTCGCCAACGGCAGTTTTTGTCTTTTGTTGGCTACTGACCGGCTTAGAATCCTATCGAGTTCGTCGAGACTTGGCCGACGGTCGCGCGTCGCAGAACGAGCGATGATGTCTTCTTCCCAGAGGATGTCCATTCCGTCCTCAATGACCTGAAGTGGCACCGGAGCGCCGCGCTTGCGTGCGCGTTTCAGGGTCGTAGCGAGCAAGGACATGTAACCTGCGACGGTTTGTGGCTCGCGATCCTCTGCGACCATGGCTTCCGCGAAATCGACAAGGTCCGAAGCCGTCAGATCCGAGCACCGCTTGGCCTGCCAGATCGGGTGCTTGCTAAGGTAGCGGAGGCATTGCCGCGCGCTACGCTCGATCTTCTTGTCTTTGTCCAGGCGCGCCTTCAAGATGGCAGCTACAGACTGGACATCAGCTTCTACTTCAGGCACAGGAAAACCATTCAGCTCGATTTCAGCGATGGTCCGCTTGCGCCACGCACGGGCGATCGTGAGGCTGCTGAAGGTCCGGCAAAGGCTGTTCAGCTTTCCATTGACGCGCCCTCGGATCTGAACGCGGTAGGACTTCGTGCCGTCGGAGTTGTGGATCGTGGTGGTATTGGGCTCTTTCTTCTGTTTGGGTTCCGAATCGACAGATTTCGCCTTCTTTTTCGGTGCAGCCGTCGCGGGAATCGGCTGAGGTGGTGTGGGGGCCTGTATTGACGCCTGCTCGCGAGTGATGCGCGCAAGCAGGTCTTGGGTTCCATTTGCATGGGAGTGAGGGTAGTTCATAGCGGGTTTCCTAAGTGGGCTCGGATTGGAAATTGGTTGAAGCCGTTCCGTACGGAATTTTTTTCTGAAGAAAGTTGCTCAGGAGACCAGGGAGGGGCCCGTGCCAGGCGTGTCGGTAACCTTTGGGGCGTGCTACGCCGTAGCACGGCAAATCGGCAAACCTGGGAAAGCCTCGGCAAATCGCGGTAAATAGCCGCGTGTGCGCTACATGTCAGACAGGAGTCAGGGGTGAAAAAAGATAGAAAAAACAATGCTGTGCTGGCATCGCGTCTGTCCGTGGCTCCGATGATGGACTGGACGGACCGCCATTGCCGGTATCTGCACCGGCTGATGGCGCGGCACGTGCTGCTTTATACAGAGATGGTGACGGCGCCGGCGTTGGTGCGGGGCGGTGCTTTGCATTTGCTGGATCACCATCCCTCGGAGCATCCTGTTGCGCTGCAACTGGGCGGGTCCGATCCGGTCGAACTTGCGCAGGCGGCGCGACTGGGCGCGCAGGCGGGCTATGACGAGATCAATCTCAACGTCGGATGCCCCTCGGACCGCGTGCAATCGGGCACGTTCGGCGCGGTGTTGATGAAACAGCCCGCGCTTGTGGCGGAATGTGTGGCGGCGATGCGGGCGGCGGTGGATATCGAGGTGACGGTGAAATGCCGCATCGGCGTGGATGATCAGGACCCCGAGGAGGTCTTGCCGGAGTTTTTGTCACGCGTTGGCGCTGCGGGATGCGGGCGTTTTATCATCCATGCGCGCAAGGCGTGGTTGCAGGGCCTCAGCCCCAAGGAAAACCGCGAGATACCCCCGCTGGATCATGAACTGGTGCTGCGGATGAAGGGCATGTTCGGCGGGTTGCATATCTCGGTTAATGGCGGGATCACCGATCTGGATCAGGCGCTGGGCTTTCTGGATGCGGGGCTGGACGGGGTCATGGTGGGGCGCGCGGCCTATCACCAGCCCGCCGATATCCTGTGCCGGGCCGACCGGCTGATCTACGGGCAGGGCGCGGACAGCGACCCGGTCGAGGTGGTGCGCCGGATGCGCGATTACATCGAGGCGCATCTGGCGGATGGGGGCCGCCTGCACCAGATCACGCGCCATATGATGGGGCTGTTTGCGGCCAGCCCCGGCGCGCGGCAGTGGCGGCGGATCCTGTCGGAGGGCGCATCGCGCACCGGGGCGGATTATGCGCTGGTCGAACAGGCGCTGGAGGCTGTGCTGGAGGCGCGGGTGCAGGCGCAGGCGCAGGCGGCGCTGATCCAGTAGGTCCGGCCCGCGTCTGCGCCTCGCCTGCACTCCGGATGCGCGGCTTTTGCCATTGTTCCTGCCGGAAAAACCCTGTCTATCTCGCGCAAATTTACCCGGAAGGAGGTGCCGCCGTGCCCGAAACAACGTTGCTGTTGCAGATGCTGGTGCTTTTGTTGGTGATCGGTGCCTTTGCAGGTGTCTTGGCGGGGCTTTTGGGCGTGGGCGGCGGGATTATTCTGGTGCCCGCCTTCTTCTACGCCTTTCAGACACTGGGCCATGACAGCCCGCAACTGATGCAGATCTGTCTGGCCACATCCCTTGCCACGATCATCGTCACCTCGACACGGTCGGTGCTAAGCCATCACCGCAAGGGGGCGGTCGATTGGAACATCCTGCGCGGATGGGCACCGGGGATCGTGTTGGGCGCGGTGCTGGGCGTGCTGGTGGCGGCCTCGTTGCGCTCGGTCACCTTGCAGGCGGTGTTCGGCGGGCTGGCGCTGGTGATCGGGATCTACATGGCAACCTCGCAGCCGCATTGGCGGTTGGGTGCGGAAATGCCCAAAGGGCTGCGACGGCTGACGCTGTCGCCCGTGCTCGGCTTTCTGTCGGTGCTCATGGGCATTGGCGGCGGCAGCTTCGGCGTGCCGATCATGACGCTTTACGGCGTTGCGATTCACCGCGCTGTGGCAACGGCGGCAGGCTTTGGTGTGATCATCGCGGTGCCCTCGGTCATCGGCTTCCTGTTCGTGCAGGTCGATCCGGTGACAAGACCGCCCTTCACCATCGGCGCGGTCAATGGCGTGGCCTTCGGCGTGACGATCGCCATGACGCTGCTCACCGCACCTTTGGGGGTGAAACTGGCCCATGCGATGGACCCCAAACCCCTCAAGCGGGTGTTCGCGGTTTTCCTGACGCTGGTGGCGCTGAACATGCTGCGCAAGGCTCTGGGCTGGTAAAGGCGCTGCGGGACGGCTTTCAGATTCTCAACAATTGCGACTTGCCCCAGAGCTGTGCGGCTTAATGCTTTGGAGCCTCGGAATGATACACGCGCCAATGCGGCGCAAAATTCGGTGGTCTTCGCCAGTCACAACAGTTTCCAAAAGTCGATCAAAGCGGGGTCTGGTGTCGTATTGTTGAGAAATCGAAGCGCGGCATCGCACAAACAGAGGCATCGAAGGGGACTCTTGTCGCCGCGCTTGCAGGCCTTCGTTTTGTACCCGTAAATCAGCGTGTCAGTCCTGAACCGGTGAAGTGTGGTGTGATGATCGAATTGTTGGTTTTGACCGGGCTTGTCGCGCTGGGAACGCTGTTGTTCCCGTCGTCTTCGGACGATGAGGCCGATACAGCAAGTGCGCTGCCCATTCTCGATGATACGGAGCGACCCGCCGCGCAGGAGAATCCGGGCCTTTTGCTGTCAGGCGCGCCGGGGGATGATCTGCTTGTCGGTGGCGCGGGTGAAGACACGCTGACCGGTAACGCGGGCAATGACACACTGACGGGCGGTGCGGGGGCGGATCTGCTCCTTGGCGGCAGCGGTGATGATCTGCTCATCGGCGGGTCCGGCGACGATACGATGCAGGGTGGCGACGACGCTGACAAGATGGGCGGCGGCGCAGGCAATGACGATATGTCTGGCGGTGCGGGCGACGATCTGCTGTTCGGCGGCGCGGGTAATGACGCCATGCACGGGGATGACGGGCATGATGTCCTTGAAGGCGGCACAGGTGCCGATACGATCCAAGGCGGGGCAGGAAATGATGTGATCATCGGTCTGGTCCGCGCGGATGGCGAGAATGTGCTGCAATCCTCGGAAGACCGAACAACGCCGGATAACTGGCTGGACGATGTGGTTGATCCCGACATGCTTTATGGCGGCGACGGGTATGATCTGATCCTCATGGGGCGCGGAGATACAGCCTATGGCGGGGCGGGCGCGGACAGCTTTTTTGTCGGGCCATGGATGGCAAATTCGCATGATGCAGGCGTGGTGGCTGATTTCGCGGCGGATCAGGACAATATCCTGATCGTGCTGCCAGCAGCCTACACAGGGGCCGGCGAGGTGACGCTTGGGGCCGACGGTGCGGATGCGCTGGTGCGGCTGGACGGCGCCGAGGTGGCGCGGGTGAGCGGTGCCGCCGCTGCGCTGACACTCGACATGGTGGCTCTGGTCACGGCGGCGGAGCTTGGCGTGTGAGAGGTAAAACCGGCGCACGGGCCTTACCCCTCAGACGGTTGCGGACAACAGTGCCCTCACTTGTCCTTTGTGAGCCGTGCCGCGCGCCCGCCACGGCGTTGTTTGAGCCGTGAGGCGCGGCTTGGCAGTTCTTCCATCACGGCGCGGCGCACTTCGGGTGTCATGCGCGACCATTGGGTGATCTCGTCGATGCTGCGCAAACAGCCTGTGCACAGCCGCTCTGCGGGGTGGATGACGCAGATCTTGATGCAGGGGCTCTCGATCTCGTCGCGTTTCCAGATCTCACCCATGACTGCTCTCCGCTTTGTCGGTCCGGCTCTGCCGCTTGATATGCGCCAACCGGTCCAGCGCGCCTTGCAGGATATAGGATGCCGCGACGTGGTCGATCACCTCGGCGCGACGTTTGCGAGACGTATCCGCCTCCAGCAGCGCGCGCTCGGCGGCCACGGTCGAAAGACGCTCGTCCCAATAGGTGATGGGCAGTTCTGTCAGACGGCTGAGGTTGCGGGCAAACGCGCGGGTTTTCTGGCAGCGCGGGCCCTCGCTGCCGTCCATGTTGCGCGGCAGGCCGAGCACGATCCCGGCGATCTCGCGGGCTGTCAGGATGGCAAGCAATTGCGCCGCATCGGTGGTGAACTTGTCGCGGCGGATCGTCTGCAGCGGGGTGCCGACAGATAGCATCCTGTCGGACACGGCCACGCCGATGGTCTTGTCGCCGAAATCCAGCCCCGCAATGGCACGATGGGGCGGCACGGCCTGTGCGAAACTGTCGATCGTCTCGAAGATCATCGCGGATGCCTCACTCCATCAGCCCGGCGCGGCGCGCGGCCTCGTCAACCTCGGCCAGACCTTGGGGATTGTCCCAGAAAATTCTCTGCGATTCCTGCCAGATCAGGCGGGCCTGAGGCTCGTCCCCCAGCACGCCCAACGCGCTGATCAGTTGCGCCCATTCCGACGAATTGCCGCCCTGTAGGGCCAGCCGGTCCGACAGGTTCTGGACCATGCTGCGGATCATCGCCATCCGCTCTTCCGGTGCCAGATCCTCTGCGTTCTGTATCTCCTCCGCACTCGGGCCCGCGCGCGACGGCGCGGCGCTGCCGTCTTCGGACGGCAAGGTGTAATTCACCCCGGCGCGGAAGGCCATGTCCTCGATCTGGGCGCGGATGGCACGGATATGTGCCGCCCCTTCCGGCCCTTCCCGCAACACCGCGTCCCACGTGCGGAACGCATTGTCGGGCCGTCCTGTCTGGGCCTGCAAAAGGCCCACGTAATAACGCGCGGGTCCGTTTTTCGGATCGCGGGTCAGGGCGGCGCGCAGGGCCGTTTCCGCCTCGGGCGAGACATAGCCACCGGCGGCCAGAATCATCATGTCGGCGAGATCGACGAAATCCTCCGCCGTGGCCCGTTCGCCCTTGAGCGAGATCACCTGTGCCTGCGCCCGGTGTGCGGCGGTGAAGTTACCCAGCGCCGCCTCGTTGCGGGCCAGCAATATCATGCCTTGCAAATCGCCGGGGCGTGCGGTCACGGCGGCGCGCAACTGTTCCATCAGGCGCAGAAAGTCGGGCGTCGGCGGCTCGGCGGCAGGGGAGGCCGGCACGCGCGCTTCAGCCTCGCTCTGGGAGATACGATTGAGGCGTGTCTCCTGGGCGGCCTCGATCCGGCTGGCCAGCGCCATGTCGGGATAACCCGGCGCGCCCAGCCGGGAATAGACCCAGACGGAGCCGCCGACGAGGGCCACGAGCGACAGGCCCGCGACGGCCATGGCGAGCGTCTGGGGCTGCGCGCCCTCCTGCATGCCTTTCTGGAGCTGGGCGTCAGCAGCCAGTATGCGGCGCGACACTTCGGCGCGGGTACGCTCTGCATCGTCCGGCCCGATCACGCCGCGCGCCAGATCGCGCTCCACTTCCTTGAGCTGGTCGCGGTAGACCCTCAGGTCATAGGCCGCAGGCGGTTCGTCGGAACTGCGCCCGCGCAGGATCGCCAGCGCCATAAGGGCGGCAACAGCAAAGGCCAGAGCCGTGATGATGATCCAGAACGTCATGGGTCCTCCGTCTTGTAGGGCTTCATGTATAGATGCGGCCCCTCCGAAAAAAGAGCAAACTGTCGCAGCGGTCCACCATGTCGCAACCAAGCGTCATTGTGACGTTCCCAAACGGGGGTGAAACCGGGCTTGGGTCCAGATATCACGGCAACAGTGTCAGAACCGGATTCGAAGGATCAGGGCCGCCGATGAAACGCTATTCCGTCTTTGCCATCGCCCGTGAAGCGATGCGTCAGCATACCGGCTGGACCCGCGCCTGGCGCGATGCTGCCCCGAAAAAGAAATACGATGTGATCATCGTGGGCGCGGGCGGCCATGGTCTGGCTACGGCCTACCATCTCGGCAAGAACTACGGGATCACCAATGTCGCGATCCTTGAAAAGGGCTGGCTTGGTGGCGGCAACACGGGCCGCAACACGACGATCATCCGCTCCAACTACCTGCAAGACCCCTCGGCGGCGATCTACGAGAAATCGCGCAGTCTCTACGAGACGATGAGCCAGGACCTGAACTACAACGTGATGTTCAGCCCGCGCGGCGTGATGATGCTGGCGCAGACACATCACGAGGTGCGCGGCTACCAGCGCACGGCCCATGCCAATGCCTTACAGGGCGTGAAGACCGAATACATCACCCCTGAACGCGTCAAGGAACTGGTGCCGATCATCAATATCGACGGGCCGCGCTATCCTGTGCTGGGCGCGTTGTGGCAAGCGCGCGGCGGCACGGCGCGCCATGATGCGGTGGCATGGGGCTATGCGCGGGCGTGCTCGGACATGGGCATGGATGTGATCCAGCAATGCGAGGTGACAGCCGTGCGCCGCGACGGCGCGCGCGTTGTCGGGGTCGATACCAACCGCGGGTCGATCGATTGCGACAAGCTGGGCATCGTCGTGGCGGGCAATTCATCCGTTGTGGCGGAAATGGCGGGGTTCCGTCTGCCGATTGAATCGCTGGCCCTGCAGGCGCTGGTCTCCGAGCCGATCAAGCCCTGCATGGATGTGGTGGTGATGGCCAATACGGTGCACGGCTACATGAGCCAGTCCGACAAGGGCGAGATGGTGATCGGCGGCGGCACCGACGGCTATAACAATTACACCCAGCGCGGCAGTTTCCACCATATCGAGGAAACCGTCCGCGCCCTGATCGAAACCTTCCCGATGATCAGCCGCCTGAAAATGCTGCGCCAATGGGGTGGCATCGTGGACATGACCGGCGACCGCTCGCCGATCCTGTCGAAAACACCCGTCGAGGGCGTTTTCGTCAATTGCGGCTGGGGCACCGGCGGGTTCAAGGCGACCCCCGGTTCGGGCTGGGCGATGGCGGAACTGATGGCCAAGGGGCATTCACCCTTGACGGAAGAGTTCTCGATGTTCCGGTTCCGCGAAGGCAAGTTCATTGACGAGTCCGTTGCAGCAGGGGTGGCGCATTGATGTCTGTCCATATCCAAATTTCTTGCAAGAAATTTGCCAAGAGTTTTTCAGAAAAACTCTTGCTCTGCCCAAGCGCCGGAGGCACCCCATGCTGACCCTTCAATGTCCCTATTGCGGCGTACAGGCCGACGAGACCGAACTTTCCGCAGGCGGCGAGGCGCATCTGACGCGGCATGGCCCGGGCGCGGATGACGAGAGTTTCGAGAATTACCTTTTCATGCGCGAAAACCCCAAGGGGCTGCATTTCGAGCGCTGGCGGCACAGTTACGGATGCGGCAAGTGGTTCCATGCCGCGCGCTGCACCGTGACGCTCGAAGTATTCGGCACCTACAAGGCCCAGACCACAGAGCCACCCCAAGAGATCAAGGACAAGATCAGCGCCAAACGGCCCGGCTGGTCATGGAGAGAGTATCAATGAGTACGCGTTTGGCACAGGGTGGCCGCTTCCTCGATCGCAGCGAGCAGGTCACATTCCGCTTCAACGGTAAATATCTCAAGGGTTTTGCGGGCGATACGCTTGCCTCGGCACTGCTGGCCAATGACCGGATGTTGATGGGGCGGTCGTTCAAATACCACCGCCCGCGCGGGGTTGTCGCCTCTGGCGCCGAGGAGCCGAATGCGCTTGTCGGGCTCGGCGCAGGCGCGCGGTTCGAGCCGAACCAGCGCGTGACCACGACGGAGCTGTTCGACGGGTTGCAGGCGGAAAGCCAGAACCACTGGCCGTCGCTGGAGTATGATATCGGCGCGGTGAACACCTATCTCAGCCGGTTCCTGCCGGCAGGGTTCTATTACAAGATGTTCCTGTATCCGCGCGCTTTCTGGAAACATGTCTACGAGCCGTTCATCCGCAAATCCGCAGGTCTGGGCAAGGCGCCCACGTCGGCGGATGCGGACCGGTACGAGCATTTCAACGCCACGACGGATGTGCTGGTGATTGGTGGCGGCGTGGCCGGTTTGCAGGCCGCCCTTGCGGCAGGCCGGTCCGGCGCGCGGGTGCTGCTGATGGAACAGACGGCCCATTGGGGCGGGCGCGCGCCTGTGGATGGCGGCACCGTGGATGGTCAGCAGGTTGATGCGTGGATCGGGACAGTTGTTTCCGAATTGGAAACAATGAGCAATGTCACTCTGCGCCTGCGCTGCATGGGGGCAGGGGTCTATGACCACGGCTACATGCTGGGATACGAGCGCCTGCGCGATCATGCGCCGGATGCTGACGGCCCGCGCCACCGCCTGTGGCGGGTCCGTGCGCGCCAGATCGTAACCGCTACGGGGGCCATCGAGCGGCCAATTTCCTTTGCGGGCAATGACATCCCCGGTGTGATGCTGGCAGGTGCCGTGCGCGATTATGCGGTGAACTGGGGTGTGTCGGTGGGTGATCGTGTGGTCATCGCCACGAATAACGACGATGCCTATCGCACGGCGATCACCCTCAAGGGGTTGGGCCTGCATGTGCCTGTGATCCTTGACGCCCGTGCCACGGGTGGCGGGGCGCTGGCCGAGGCGGCGCGTGCCTTGGGTATCCGCGTCGAGAACGGCAAGGCCATCGCCAAGGTCAAGGGCGGCAAGCGCGTCACGGGTGTCGCGATCTGCGCGCAGGCGGGCGAGGGCGCGGTGCTGGAAGACATCGCATGTGACGCGGTGGCCATGTCGGGCGGCTGGTCGCCGGTGGTGCATCTGTGGTCGCATTGCGGTGGCAAACTGTTGTGGGATGCGGATCATGCGATGTTCCGCCCCGATCCGTCGCGCGCCCCCACGGGTGTCGACGGGCAGGCGATGGTGATCGCGGCGGGGGCCGCCAATGGCGCGATGGATCTGGCGGCGGTGCTGGCGGATGCCGATCAGGCAGGTCGTGCGGCAGCGCTTGCCGCAGGGCACCAGATGGCAGCGGGTAAATTACCCCGGGTCGAGGTGCAGCAGCAGGCCGCGATTGCGCCCGTCTGGATGATGCCGCAGGGCGCGCCCTATGCGCTGAGGGCGAAATCCTGGCTGGATTTCCAGAACGATGTGAAAGTCTCGGATGTGCAACTGGCGGTGCAAGAGGGGTTCACCTCGGTCGAGCATGCCAAGCGCTACACCACGCTCGGCATGGCGACGGATCAGGGCAAGCTGAGCAACATCAACGGGTTGGCCACGCTGGCCCATGCGCTCAATACTGATATCCCGAGCGTCGGTACCACCACCTTCCGCCCGCCCTATACGCCCATCAGCATGGGCGCGATTGCAGGCGAGGCGCGCGGCAAGATTTTCCAGCCGCTGCGGCGCACACCGCTGCATGACTGGCACGCCGCCAATGGCGCCTATTGGGAGCCAGTCGGCTACTGGCGTAGGCCCTATTGCTACCAGCGCCCCGGCGAGAGCGTGCATGACGCGGTTGCCCGCGAGGTGACGCAGACGCGCGCCAGCCTTGGCCTGCTGGATGCCTCGACCCTTGGCAAGCTGGTCGTGAAAGGCCCCGACGCGGGGCGTTTCATGGATATGCTCTACACGAATATGATGAGCAATCTGGCAGTGGGCAAATGCCGCTACGGGTTGATGTGCTCGGAAAACGGGTTCCTGATGGATGACGGCGTCGTCGCGCGTATGTCCGAGGATACATGGCTGTGTCACACCACCACCGGCGGCGCGGATCGTATCCATGCCCATTTGGAGGAATGGTTGCAGACCGAATGGTGGGACTGGAAAGTCTATGTCGCCAATGTAACCGAACAATATGCGCAATTCGCCGTGGTCGGCCCCAATGCGCGCAATCTGCTGGAAAAACTCGGCGGGATGGATCTTGGCAAGGACACGCTGCCCTTCATGCAATGGGCAGAGGGCAGCCTTGGCGGTGTGGCGGCGCGGGTGTTCCGCATCTCCTTCTCGGGCGAGTTGAGCTTCGAGGTGGCGGTGCCCGCCAGTCAGGGCCACGCCTTCTGGGAGCGGCTGATGGCCGAGGGCGCGGAATTCGGGGCAACGCCCTACGGCACCGAGGCTTTGCACATCATGCGCGCCGAAAAGGGGTTCATCATGATCGGGGACGAAACCGACGGCACTGTCATTCCGCAGGATCTGGGGTTGGGCTGGGCGATCTCGAAGAAAAAGGACGACTATATCGGCAAGCGCGGACAGCAGCGCAGTCATATGACCGATCCGAACCGCTGGCAGCTGGTGGGGCTGGAAACACTGGACGGCTCCACCCTGCCGGATGGGGCCTATGCCGTGGCCGATGGCACCAATGCGAACGGGCAGCGCAACACGCAAGGACGCGTCACATCGACCTATCACTCGCCCACGCTGGGGCGCGGGATCGCGATGGGGCTGGTGCTGGACGGTCCGGCGCGGATGGGGCAGGTCATCAGTTTCGGCAAGACCGACGGGACCGAGGTAAAGGCGAAGATCGTCGATCAGGTTTTCTTCGACAAGGACGGGGAGAAACAGAATGTCTGATCCGGTCAGCGCCCTGAACGGGGCCAGTTTCGAGGGGCTTGTCACGATCGCGGATCGTGGACCTGTCGGGATGATCACCCTGTGCGGTGATCTATCCACGGCGGCGATGGCAAAGGCGGTGGATACGGCCCTTGGCCTGCCGATCCCGCCGATGGGGCGCATCCAGCCTGCCAAGGGGGTGAGCGAAGGGCAGGCGGCTTGGATGTCGCCGGACGAGATATTGCTGATCCTGCCTTACGGGCAGGTTTCCACAGCGCTGAGAAGTCTGGAAAAATCGCTCAAGGGTGAGCATCATCTGGCCGAAAACCTGTCGGATGCGCGGGCGCTGTTTTCGGTGACGGGAAGTGATCCGCTTGTGCGCGAGGTGCTTGCGAAACTCTCGCCCGCCGATCTGCACCCTGCCGCGTTCAAGCCGGGCGATTTCCGGCGCAGCAGGCTGGCGCAGGTGGCCGGCGCGATCTGGATGCCCGCAGCAGGGCAGATCAACGTGGTTTGTTTCCGCTCTGTTGCGGCCTATGTTTACGATCTGTTGTGCAATGCTGCCGACCCGGCGGCACCGGTCGATTATTTCCGCTGAAACGCGCGGGATCACGGGGCGGGGGTTGACCTTGCCCCCCTTAGACACCCATCTAGGGGCCAGAGAGAAACCAGAAAAAAGGTGATAACCCATGGCTTTCGAACTTCCTGATCTTCCCTACGCTCATGACGCTTTGGCCGAACATGGCATGTCCGCCGAAACATTGGAGTTTCATCACGACATCCACCACAAGGCCTATGTCGACAACGGCAACAAGCTGATTGCCGGCACCAAATGGGAAGGCAAATCGGTTGAGGAGATTATCACGGGCACCTACGACGCCGGTGCTGTCGCCCAGAACGGTATCTTCAACAACGCCTCCCAGCATTGGAACCACGCCCAGTTCTGGCAGATGATGGGCCCCAAGGGTGGCGCAATGCCATCCGAGCTGGAAAAGGCGATCACCGACAATTTCGGTTCGGTCGACAAGTTCAAGGAAGAGTTCAGCGCCGCAGGTGCCGGACAGTTCGGCTCCGGCTGGTGCTGGCTGGTCAAGGCCAAGGACGGCTCGCTCAAGGTCACCAAGACCGAGAACGGCGTGAACCCGCTGTGCTTCGGCCAGACGGTCCTGTTGGGCTGCGACGTGTGGGAGCATTCCTACTACATTGATTTCCGCAACAAGCGTCCGGCCTATCTGACGAACTTCCTCGACAATCTGGTGAACTGGGAAAACGTGGCCTCGCGCCTCTGACATCCCGTCTCCCGACAAGTCTTTCGGCGAAACCCCGCATCCGATCCGATGCGGGGTTTTTTTCTATCCGATCGTTCATATCTTGGATTCAGCGCGCTGTATCTGTCCGGGCCCGGACAGCAACACTTCGGAGGATCACATGATCAGATTGGAAAAAGATACATGGGTTGTCGTCGCCGATGGCGAAAAGGCGATGTTCCTGCGTAATGACGGCGGTGCAGTCACGCCCAGCCTGACGGTCGAACGCGTCGAGCAGCAGGACAATCCCGCGCAAGGCGAACAGGTGTCGGACAGGCCGGGGCGCAGGGCCGATCACGGCCAGGGGCAGCGCTCGGCGATGGAGGAGCCGGACTGGCACCAGCTGGCCAAGGAACGCTTTGCGGCCGACCTTGCCGATATTCTCAAGCGCATGGTCCAGCGTGGACGGATCAAACGCATGGTGCTGGTCGCGCCGCCGCGTATTCTGGGCGAGATGCGCGACCAGTTGCATGTGACGGTTTCCGACACGATCGTGGCGCAAATCCCCAAAACCTTGACGGGGCATCCGGTGCCCGAATTGCAAAAGGTTGTCATCGGCGATCTGGAAACGATGTAACGGTCTGTCCGCGCGCCATTGAACCCCCGCGTCGGCTGCGCCAAGGTGCAACGAGCCAGGCGCGGGGATGACAGGCATATGACGGAAGCAGGCAAAGGTGTTGTGGCACTGGTGGCCACCTGCACCTTCTGGGGGCTGTCGGGGCTGTTCTACAAACTGTTGGCCCATGTCCCGCCGATCGAAATTCTGGCACATCGCACGATCTGGTCGCTGGTCTTCTTCTCGCTGGTGCTGCTGGTGCAGGGGCGGCTAGGCCAGATGCGCGCGGCTCTGGGATCACCACGGGCGATCATGATCGTGGCCTTCGCTGCGCTGATGATCTCGGTCAACTGGTTCGTCTTCATCCTGTCGATCCAGATTGGCAAGGCGACAGAGGCCTCGCTGGGCTACTACATGTTCCCGCTGGTGGCCGTGGGGATCGGGCGCGTGGTCTTCGGTGAGAGGCTCAGCCGGATTCAGGCCATCGCCGTGGCGCTTGCGGTGCTGGCGGTGGTCGTGCTGACGCTCGGGCTGGGGGTGGCACCGTGGATCGCGCTCGTCCTGTCTGTGAGCTTCGGGCTTTACGGCCTTATGAAAAAACGCCTTTCCGCCGGTCCTGTTGTCTCTGTGACAGCCGAGGTGCTGGTGCTGTCACCCATCGCGGTGGTGGTTCTGGCGCTGGCGCATCGCGGCGGTGGTGGCGCATTCGGGGCGGATATCACCGACAGTCTGCTGCTGATGTTCTCGGGCATCCTGACGGCGAGCCCGTTGATGCTGTTCTCCTATGCCAGCAAACGGGTGCGGATGGGCACTGTCGGGCTGGTGCAGTATATCAACCCGACGCTGCAGTTTCTGGTCGCCGTGATGATCTTCGCAGAGCCTTTCAGCGGCTGGCATCTGGTGGCCTTCGTGCTGATCTGGTGCGCGCTGGCGCTTTACTCCGCAGCCTCGGTTTTGATCGAGCAGACGGCGCGCAAGGCGCGGGTGAGGGCCTCGACAGTGTCCACAACAGTGATGAAACCGGCCAGCGACGGCTCGGCGAAACCCTGATCGATCACGTGCTCGATCAGCGCGACGAGCGGTGTCCAGTATCCATGCGTGTTGAGCAGAAAGATCGGTTTGGCATGCAGGCCAAGCTGGCGCCATGTCAGCACTTCGAAAAACTCGTCCAGCGATCCGGCACCGCCGGGCATGACGACAATCGCGTCCGAGTTCATATACATGACCTTCTTGCGCTCGTGCATCGTCTCGGTCACGACAAAGCGGGTCAGATCGGTTTTGCCGACCTCCATTTTCAGCAGATGTACCGGAATGACACCCAGCGTATCGCCGCCCGCCGCCTGTGCGGCCCGCGCCACAGCGCCCATCAGGCCCACGTCGCCCGCGCCATACACCAGTTGCCAGCCCTCGTCCGCAAGGGCCTGCCCCAGAGCGGTGGCCTCGGTGTGATAGGCAGGGTCTTTGCCACTACGTGCGCCACAATAGACGCAGACGGCAAATCCTTTCGCATTTGATGACATCAGATGTTCCCGTTTCCCACAAAAGCTGCTTTTGAAATGTGTTAGCCTTGTTGTTAATCTCGCTCAACCGTCATGCCGGTACAATGGCGGATCGAAAGGGTACTGATGAAGAAACTGTCTTGGATGTCGGGAGGCACGGCGCTTGCGGTAGCAGGCGGCGGTGCTGCGGCACTTTTGGTGGTGGCGCTGATGGTGTTCAATCCGCGCATCGATCCTGTTGAACTGGCTGTGCAGCAGGACAAGGAGACGGGAGCAGAGACGCCCGCAGAGCCAAGGACGGAGGCCGCCGGAGAGCCGGTCGGAGCACCAGTGGGCACCGCACAACAATCCGGTGACGCACCGGCGCAGGGCGCAGTCAGCGATCCTGCTGCAATACCGGATGCACCTGCCAGCGTGGGGACCGATGGGGCAGTCGAACAGGAGACCGATGAGGTTGCCATGGAAGCGCCCGCAGATGCGGCAGAGGCAACAGCACAGCCCCCTGTCGGAACAGTTGCCGAGACGGAAGCGGACACGCCCGAAGGTGATCCTGTCGGGGCATCATCGCAAGGCGAACAGCCTCAGGACGTCGCCATAGCCGCGTTGCCGCAAGACGATGCGCAACCTGGCACTGATCAACCCGTCACCGATCAAGGCAGCACCGAGCAAGGCAGCACCGGAGAATCCGCAGCCGAGGTCACGCAGCCAGATCCGGCGCCCAGTTTTGACACGGTGCGTCTGGCCCCTGACGGCGAGGCACTGGTCGCGGGCCGTGCACGGGCAGGCGACACGGTGGAGATCCTGCTTGACGGCGAGACCGTCGGCAGCACGGTTGTGGGCAGTGACGGGGCCTTTGTCGCGTTTCTGAGCCTGCCCGAATCTGATGCGCCCCGCGTCCTGACACTGGCTGCCTCGGACAGTGATGCGACACGGCTGTCCACGGAACAGGTCATTATCGCGCCGATGGCACAGCCTGACAGCGCTATCGCCGTCAGCACCGCCGCGCCGGATGCGCCACCTGTTCCCGGCAGCGCGCCCGCGGCAACCACGCAGGAAGGCGCGCCAACCACCAGCACGCCCGCCTTGCTGTTGTCGGATGGTGACGGCATTCGCGTACTCCAACCCGCCACGCCCGCCGATCCGGCAGCAAGCGGGCCGGGTGTCGCGCTTGATGTGATCAGCTACACCAATGACGGCGACGTTCTGTTGCAGGGGCGTGGCGCGGCGGACAGCACGGTTCTGATCTATCTCGACAACGCTCTGCTCAGCAAAGCCGAAACAGGTGCCGACCGGACATGGAGCGTTGCCTTGCCCGCCATTTCGGCAGGTGTCTACACCCTGCGACTGGACGAGGTGAATGCCGAGGGCCGGGTTCTGTCGCGGATCGAGACGCCCTTCAAGCGCGAGGATCGCGCAGAAGTGGCGGCGATCGCGGCTGCGGGCGCGCAAAAAAAGGCGCAAGCGCAGGTGAACGGCGCGGCAACCGGGGACAGCGCGGCGGATCAGGATGCAACCGCGCGGGCGGGCACAGAGGATAGCTCCATCCGCGTGGTGACCGTGCAGCCCGGCAATACGCTTTGGGCCATTGCGCGCGAGAGTTATGGCGAGGGCATTCTTTTTGTGCGCCTGTTCGAGGCCAACCGCGAGCGTATCCGCAATCCCGATCTGATCTATCCCGGCCAGATTTTCGAAATCCCGGAGTGAGGCCCGCACCCGCGCTGTACCGCCTGACGTGTCGTCACGTTGAAAAGGGCTGTGCAGATCTGCCTTTGCGGGATTAGCCTGAACAGGCGACGCGGGGAGGCAGGGCATGCAACGGATTCTGGTCGATCAGAACGACATCGCAACGGCGGTACTGGCTGAGGATACGGCTGCCGCCGCACCGCTGGCCGATGGCGAGGTGCGCCTGTCGATCCAGAGCGTGGCGCTGACCGTGAACAATTTGACCTATGCGGCAACAGGCTTTGTGCTCGACTACTGGAAGTTCTTTCCCAGCGGCATTGAGGGGCAGGGCATCGTGCCTGTCTGGGGCACGGCAACGGTGGTGGAAAGCCGTGCCGCCGACCTGCCTGAGGGCACACGGCTTTACGGCTATCTGCCCTTGGCGCAGGAACTGGTGATCCGCCCGACCCAGACCGCCCCCGGCATCTATGTGGACCGATCCGCCCATCGTGACGGGCTGGCGCTTGTCTATAACACCTATGTCGCGGTCAAGGCGTCCAGTGAACACGACGAACATCTGCACAGCCTATTGCAGCCTTTGCTGGCCACATCCTATCTGCTGTATGACTGGCTGGCCGATAACGACTGGTTCGGGGCCGCGCAGATCATCATCGGCAGCGCCTCGTCCAAAACGGGTCTGGGGCTGTGCAAGTTTCTGGCGGAACCACAGGCGCGGCCCTACCGGATCGTCGGGCTGACGGGGGCCGCCAACCGCGATTTCGTGGCAGGACTGGGGGCCTGCGACCAAGTGCTCGGCTATGACGAGATCGACCAGCTTGCACAGGTGCCCAGCGTCTATGTCGACATGGCGGGCAATGCCGCCGTCAAGGCGCGGCTGCATGGCCATCTGGCGGATCACCTGCGCCATTCGGCGGCGGTGGGCACCAGCCATTGGGACAAATTCGCCCCGCCGCAGGACCTGCCCGGTCCGAAGCCGAAGTTTTTCTTCGCCCCCGCCCAGATCGCCAAGCGTCGTGACGAATGGGGTCCGGGTGTGATCGAGGGGCAGATCACCGCCGCATGGAAGCGGATCGCGGCGGATGCGGAAAACTGGCTGGATGTGGTCGCGCATGACGGGCTGGACCATGCCCCCGCACTCTGGGCCGATCTCGCCGCCGGACGTATCAGCCCGCGCGAGGGGCATATCCTGCGGCTTTGACGCAGTGTCCCGCTCTCTGGTCTTCGGGGTAAAACCGGCCTATCTGTCGTGGTCAGTTGAAAGGCCCTGATCATGCGACCCACCACATACACATCCCAAGACGCCAGCGCCGCGCGCCGGTCAGGTCTGCGGACGATCCGGAAGGTCGCGCCCTATCTGTGGCCCGAGGGGCAAACATGGGTCAAGCGCCGTGTGGTGCTGGCCCTTCTGGCGCTGCTATTGGGCAAGATCGTGGCTGTCGGTACGCCGATCCTGTACAAACACGCCGTGGACGCGCTGGCGGGCGAGGGGGTGTCGCCTCTGATGCTGGGCGCGGTGGGCCTGACGGTGGCTTACGGCATGGCGCGACTGCTCTCAAACGGGTTCCAGCAATTGCGCGACGTGATCTTCGCCGCTGTCGGCCAGCGGGCCTTGCGCGCGCTGGCGCTGGAGACCTTCACCCATATCCACCGCCTGTCGATGCGCTACCACCTGACCCGCAAAACGGGTGGCCTCAGCCGGATCATCGAGCGCGGTGTGAAGGGCGTGGATTTCCTGCTGCGCTTTTTGATCTTCTCGATCGGGCCGTTGATGCTGGAACTGCTGATGATCGCGGGGATTTTGTTCTTCCTGTTCGACGTCTGGTATCTGGCGGTGATCGTGGGCACCATCGGGATTTACGTCTGGTTCACCTTTGCCGTGACCGAATGGCGCGTCAAACTGCGCAAGATCATGAACGATCAGGATACGGATGCGAACCAGAAGGCCATCGACAGCCTGTTGAATTTCGAGACGGTCAAATATTTCGGGGCCGAGGCGCGCGAAGCAGGGCGCTATGACGGGGCGATGGCGCAATACGAGGCGGCAGCGCTGAAAACATCCTACTCGTTGGCGTTCCTGAATTTCGGGCAGACATTCCTGATCACTAGCGGGCTGGTGATCGTGATGGTCATGGCCGCGCTGGGGGTGGAACGCGGCGCGCTGACCGTGGGCGATTTCGTCATGGTCAACGCCTATATGATCCAGATCACCATGCCGCTGAACTTTCTGGGCACGGTCTACCGCGAGATCCGGCAGGCGCTGGTGGATATGGGCGAGATGTTCGACCTGCTGGAACAGCCCGCCGAAGTCTCCGACAAGCCGGGCGCGCAGCCGCTGCGGGTACAGGGCGGCAGCGTCGAGCTGCGCGATGTGCATTTCGGCTATGATCCGGAGCGCGCGATCCTCAAGGGGGTCACCCTGACGGTGGCGGCGGGCGAGACGGTGGCGATCGTCGGCTCCTCCGGTTCGGGCAAATCCACCATCGGGCGGTTGCTGTTCCGGTTCTATGACGTGAGCAAGGGCGCGCTGCTGATCGACGGGCAGGATCTGCGCGATGTGACGCAGGTCAGCCTGCATGATGCCATCGGCGTGGTGCCGCAGGATACGGTGCTGTTCAACGATACGATACGCTACAATATCGCCTACGGGCGTGACGGTGCGACACAGGACCAGATCGAACAGGCGGCGCGCGATGCCCAGATCCATGATTTCATCATGCGCCTGCCGGAGGGCTATGACACGCCCGTCGGCGAGCGCGGGCTGAAACTGTCGGGTGGCGAGAAGCAGCGCGTCGGTATCGCGCGCACCTTGCTGAAGAACCCGCCGATCCTGTTGCTGGACGAGGCGACCTCGGCGCTGGATACCGAGACCGAGCAGGAGATTCAGGGCGCGCTGGCGCGGGCCGCGCAGGGCCGCACGGTGCTGACCATCGCGCACCGTCTGTCCACCGTGGCCGATGCCGACCGGATCATCGTGCTGGAAGACGGCCAGATCGTGGAAGAGGGCGCACATGCCGATCTGCTGGGCCGCAAGGGCCGCTACTGGGGGCTGTGGCAGCGCCAAGCCAGCGAGCGCGGCGAGGCGGCCTGACGCGGGCAGGATCGCAGCAAGGCTGCGATGCCTCCGGCGGGGATATTTGGAGCAAGAAGAAACGGCGGCGCCACGAAAGACCGTGGCGCCGTTTCTTATTCTGCTGCGCGCAGCGGCGGCTGCGGGGTGATCAACGGATCGGGACGCGGCGATTGCAAGGACAGTGCGGGATCGCTTGCCTCGTCCTCCCAGATGATCTCGGGGGCTTTGAGTTTGCGTGCCGCGCGGTTGAGCGCCCAGTCGCGCGCCGCCTGACTGCCGCGCCCGAACGACAGGATCGCCAGCAGACGTGACAGCGCCATCGCATAGGTGCTGGCCCAGACCCGCAGCGCCAGCATCGCGGGCGTGAAGACCAGCGTGAGCATGGTGGCGATGCCCAGCCCGAACACCACCGCCGTTGCCAGCTGTTTCCACCACAGGGCGGTCGGGCTGTCGATGGAATAGCCGCCGTTGATGAAATCGAGGCTGAGGCCGAACATCATCGGCGCAAGCCCCGCCATCGTGGTGATCGTGGTCAGCAGCACCGGGCGGATCCGGTCCTCGGCAGTGCGGATGATCGCCTCGATCCGTGGCATGTAGCGGGAATACTCCTGATAGGTGTCGATCAGGATGATGTTGTTGTTCACAACGATCCCCGCCAGCGCCACGATCCCCGTGCCCGTCATGATGATCGAGAAGGTCTGATCCATCACCAGCATGCCGATCAGTACGCCCGTAGTGGACAGCACCACGGCCAGCAGCACCAGCACCGCATTGTAGACCGAGTTGAACTGCGCCAGCAGGATGATGAACATCAGCCCCAGCGCGCCCAGAAAGGCATTGGCAAGGAAGGCACCGGATTCGGCCTGATCTTCCTGATCGCCGGTCCATTCCCATGCGACGCCTGCCGGCAGGGGGGCGGATTCGAGCCATGCGGTCAGCGTTTCGATCCGCTCTGTCGCGGTGATCGGCACCTCGCTGGTGCTGCCGTCGGCGGCGGTGACGGGACTGGTCATATCGCTGGCGACGGCCGCTTTCACATCGAAATAGCGTTCGCCGTCCACGCGCTTGATCTCGGCCAGTTTGGGCACGGGCTGGCGGCTGATGAAATTGGCCAGCGGCACAAGTCCGTCCTGCGTGCGGACCTTGAGTGTATCGAGGGTGGAGAGCACACGGTCTTTCTCGGGCAGGCGCACGCGGATATCGATCTCCTCGTCCGATGTATCGACCCGCATCGTATCCAGCAGGATGCCGCGCGTCACAAGCTGGACCATCCCGCCCACCGTGGCGACATTGGCCCCGAAACGCCCCGCTTTCTCGACATCGACATCAATCTGCCAGTCGATGCCGGGCAGCGGCAGCGTATCCTCGATCAGGGTCAGGCCCGGCGTTTTGTCGAACTGCGCGCGGGCCATGCGTGTGGCCTCTTGCAGGGAGTCCCAGTCGTTGCTTTTCAGCCGCAGATGCACCGGCTTGGCCGAGGCCGGTCCGCGCGACTGTGCGATCACCTCGACCTGCAGGCCGGGGATGGCACCGATGGCGGCGGTCAGTTCGTCGATGACCAGATCGCCGCCCAGTTCCGGACGGTCGGCGCGGTCTTCCCACGGGATCGTCTCGAGCTGGATCTGGCCGATCGTGTCCAGCGGCGGCTGCGCGCCGCCGGTATTGGCGTTGAGCCCGCCATCGCCCGCAAAGGCAAAGGCATTGTCCACGCCGGGATGGGCGAGCACGATCTCCTCTGCCTGCCGTACCAGCGCGTCTTTCTCGGCCAGTGACAGGTTACCGCGCGCGCGGACATAGACGATCGCCTGTTCGGGTTCGGACGCGACGAAAAACTCTACGCCGCGGCTGTTTTGCTGGAAGGTCGTGAATACAACCATCACGAACAGGCCGACAAGGCCGATGGTGACCAGCGGCATGACCGGATTGGCGGCAATGGCGCGGATGAAATGGCCAAACAGCGTGCGTCGGTGCCCTGCCTTGATGCGGCGCGGGCGGCGTTCGATCCTGGCCGCGCCCATCGTGATGGAGGTGGCGAAGGTACCGGCCAGAAACAGCGCCGCCCCCGGCAGCATGGCGACAACGCCCGTGCCGACAGCTATGCCGCCGAAAAGATAGCTGGGGTTGAGAAGCTGCATCACGCCAAGAAACACCATATACATGGACGGCAGTACCAGTGCGGCGCGCGCCCAGTAGGGCAAGGCGCGGCGCAGCATGTCCGAGGACTGGCCGAACATGCGGCCCATGCGTCCCGTGACGCCGCCCATCACGGGCAGGTAGATCAGCGCCACGATCAGGCTGGCGGAGAGCACGAAAATCAGCGTGACCGGCAGCATTCCCATGAACTCGCCCGGCACGCCCGGCCAGAACAGCATCGGCAGAAAGGCGCAAAGCGTGGTCGCAGTGGAACTCACGATGGGCCAGAACATCCGCTTGGACGCCTCGACATAGGCGGTCATCGGGCCGGTGCCCTCCTGAATGCGCTTGTCGGCATATTCGACCACGACAATCGCGCCATCGACCAGCATGCCCACGGCCAGAATCAGGCCGAACATAACGATGTTCGAGATGGTGACCCCCATCGCGGCCAGCAGCACGAAGCAGAGCAGGAAAGATGTCGGGATCGCGAAGCCCACCAGCAGGGCGGCGCGGGTGCCAAGGCTGGCCAGAACCACGATCATCACCAGCGCAATCGCGGTGAGCACGGAGCCTTCCAACTGGCTGACCATGGAGCCGACGACGCGGCTTTGATCGTTCGACGTGCCCACGCGGACGGCGGCAGCCATATCCTCGGGCCATGTCGCCTGCGCCTGTGCCACGATGCGGCGCACTTCGGACGCCGTGTCGATCAGATTGAAGCCTTTGCGTTTGACCACCTGCAGCGCCACGGTGGGGTCACCGTTGAAGCGCGCGGTGCCTTTGCGATCCTCGAAAGTCATGCGGATCTCGGCCAGATCGCCCAGCGTGACCACGCGCGTGCCGTTGGTCTTGACCGGCAGGTCATAAATGTCGCGCGGGCTGTCGAAAGAAGACGGGATCTTGACGCTGAACGTACCTTGCGCGCTTTCCACCTCGCCTGCAGCGATCAGCATGTTGTTGTTCTGCACGACGCTGATCAGTTCGTCCGCCGTCACATTGTAGGATTCCAGCCGCAGCGGGTCGATCACCACCTCGATCATCTCGTCACGGTTTCCGGCGATCCCGGCCTCCATCACGGCGTCCAGCGCCTCGATCTGGTCTTGCAGGTCCTTGGCGATCTGCGCCATCGTGCGCTCCGGCACGTCGCCGGTCAGGTTGACGATGATAATGGGAAATTCGGAAAAATTGATCTCGTTGATCGAGAACTTCTCGAACCCCGCGGGAAACTGGCCCTCGGCATTGCTCATCGCCTCGCGGACATCGGCCATGATCTTTGCCTTGTCCCAGCCGAATTCGAATTCCAGCGCCACGCCCGCGTAATTCTCGGCCGCGGTCGAGGTCATCTTTTTCAGACCGTCAAGCGAGGAGAGTTCGGTCTCCATCGGTTTGATCAACAGGGATTCGCTGTCCTCGGCGGAAATGCCGGGGAAGGGGAGAGAGACGAAAAGTGCCGGAACCTCGATATCCGGCTCGCCCTCCTTGGGCAGGCTGACATAGGCGAAAGCCCCGACAGAGATCGACAGGATGATGAAAGCCATCACCATCCGCGCGCGGGCTGCTGCCCAATCTACCATGCCGATCATCACTGCGCCTCGCGGTAGGTCGGTATCACGGGGACACCGTCGGTGACATATTCCTGACCGACGATGATGACATCGGCCGTCTCGGCCAGCCCGGTGATCCAGACACCTTCGGGCGTGTCGCGCACCAGCGAGACCGGTGCAAAGCGTGTGATCTGATCGGCATCGACCAGCCGCACACCCAGCGCGCCGTCATTGTTCAGGGTCAGGGAGGATTGCGGCACCAGATGCGCCTTTGTGCCCGGTGCGGAGATCAGGATCTCGGCGGTCTGCCCGTCCCTGATGCTCAGGTCCGGGTTGGGCACTTCGATATCGACGCGGAAGGTGCGGGTGGCCGGATCGGCTGAGCGGGAGATAAAGCTGACGCGCCCCTGCACCTGACCGCCCGCCGCCAGACGGGCACCTGCCATCGCGCCTTGTTCGATGCGGCTGATCTCTGTTTCGGGCACGAATCCGACAAGCCGGATTGGATCGAGCTGCATCACGGTGGTGCAAACGCCGCCCGCCTGCAGCAGGCTGCCAAGCTCGGCGCTGTCATTCTCGAGGATACCGGCAAAGGGCGCACGGATGGTGAGACGTTCGATCTCGGTGGCCGCAGCGGCGACGGCAGCTTCGGCACTGCGCAGGTTCGCCTCTGTCGTGGCCAGCCGCGTGGAAGAGGCAAATCCGTCCTGCGAGAGCCTGTCAGCGGCGGCGTAGTTGATGCGCGCATCGGCCAGACGCGCCTGCGCCTCGGCCAGCATCGCCTCGCGCGTGCCGCTGTCGATCTCGCAGATGATCTGATCCTGTTCGACGGATGCGCCGCGCCGCAGCGGTTCGGAAATGATGCGGCCTGTGGTCTCGGCGCGCAGATCGACCTCGCGCATGGCTTGGGTTTCGCCGCGCAGGACCACTGCATCCTCGATCTCGCGGGCAGTCGAGGTCATGGCAACGACCCGCACCGCCTGCGAGGGCGGTTGCGCTGGGTCATCCTCTGCCTGCGCCGCTGCGGGAGGCTCGTTTCCGGCAAAGGCCAGCAGCCATTCGCGTTGCAACACCAACGCAGTCAGGAATGCTGTCACAATGACAGCAATAATAACGGGAAAAATACGCATTCATCGACCTTTCGAACACGACAAACCGGCAATTTATGGGCATTCCTCGCGGATTGTCCGCCGAAAACTTTGTTGACTGTAATCTCTACGCTGAACTGATCAGTTCAGATTAGTCTTTTCCCGCGAGTCTCGCAAGCGCGGCTTATAACATCTGGTCATGCCGGGCCAGTGCGCTGAACACGCGGTACAAACCTGTTGTGATCGCGACATCTCAATCTGTCGCGCTCAAGCGCGCGGCTGCCGTCCCGCGCCCCTTGGCAGGGCTGCGCCTTCACGGTAAGAGGGGGCAAAGTGGAAAAGGGGCAGCGCGTGAGCGAGAGCGAAAGTTTCATCCAAGAGGTCACCGAAGAGGTGCGGCGCGAAAGGTTGTTCGGCCTGATGCGGCGTTAT
Organism: Paracoccaceae bacterium; assembly: GCA_024636555.1. GTDB lineage: Bacteria > Pseudomonadota > Alphaproteobacteria > Rhodobacterales > Rhodobacteraceae > Seohaeicola. The sequence continues at coordinate 27,761 of JAGXGW010000029.1, forward strand.
GGCTGGATCGCCATCGTTGTGGTTCTGGCCCTGGTCGGTGGTGCGGCCTGGAACGAATGGCGCAAGGCGCGCGACACCGCGCAGGCCGAGGCGCTTGGCAATGCGATGATCGCCGCGCTTGAGGCCAATGACAGCGCCGCACGCGTCGACGCCTTGCAGGCGATCGAGCTTGACACGCATGGCGCGCGGATCACGACCGGGTTCATGACCGCATCGGAGATGATCGCGGCGGGCAACAGCGCGGATGCGGTCACCCTGCTCAACCAGATCGCCGCCGACGGTCAGGCCGATCCGATCTACCGCCAGATGGCAGGTTTCAAGGCCCTGCTGTTGCAGACAGACAGCCTGAGTGCCGAGGAACGCCGGCTCGGATTCGAAGGCATTGCCCAGACCAGCGCCATGCTGCGGTTGCCGGCGGAAGAACAGTTGGCGCTTATCGAAATCGAAACCGGCCAGACAGATGCGGCAATCGCCCGCCTGCAAGCGCTGCAATCGGATGCCGAGGTCACAGCGGGCTTGCGTCAGCGGGCGTCTCAGTTGATTGTGGCGCTGAATGGCACGTCCGGTGAAACGGGCGCATCGGGAAATTGAGAAGATGACATTTGCGTCTGGAAACCCTCACGGGCAGCGCGGTGGCAAGGAAGGCGGGCAGGCGTGAAAGCAGGATCAATGCACAGGACAGGGTGGGTCGCAGGACTGGCCGGGCTTGTCTTTCTGAGCGCATGCACGGAACAACAGGTGATTTTGCCCGGCGTGCGCGAAGACCTGCGCGCCGTCATGAGCACCGGTGCACAGGCGGCGATGGATTCGGCGGCACGGCAGACCGGAAATACCAGCCTGCCGATCTCGTTTCCCGCGCAGGTCAACAATTCCGAATGGACCCACCGGCCGAATTCCGCGCGTTTCCGCACCGATAACGCGGCGCTCTCGCAGCAGCCTCAGCTTGTGTGGTCGGCCAATATCGGCGCGGGCGACGGCAAGCGCCAGCGCATCGTGGCAGATCCTGTCATGGCGCAGGGCCGTATTTTCACACTCGACGCCGAAGCCACCGTCACGGCGACCGCGACCTCCGGCGCGACACTGTGGTCACGTGACCTGACGCCCCCGGCGGACCGGTCCGATCAGGCCACAGGCGGCGGCATCGCATTTGCGGATGGTGTGCTCTATGTCTCCTCCACTTTCGGTCTGCTGACTGCACTGGATGCAGAGACGGGCAATATCCGCTGGCAGCAGAAACTGGAGGCGACCGGTTCCGGCACGCCGACCATCGTGGGCGATCTGATCTATCTGGTCGCGGGCGGCGATACGGCCTGGGCGATCGAGACATCAAACGGCCGCGTGCGCTGGCAGACATCGACAGCCCCCGATCAGGCCAATGTGCTGGGCGGCGCGGCGCCTGTCGTGACCGACCAGTTCGCCATCTTTGCCTTCGGTAACGGCGAGGTGCAGGCCAACTTCCGTCAGGGCGGCTCGCGCGCATGGGAGTCCATCGTGGCCGGACAGCGTCGTTTCAGCGCGCTGGCGCGGGTTGCGGATATCACGGGCGATCCGGTGCTGGCGGGCGACACGCTTTACGTCGGCACCCATTCGGGGCGCATTGTCGCGCTCAACGCGTCCACCGGCGAACGCCGCTGGACCGCGCAGGACGGGGCTGTCAGCCCGGTCTGGGTTGCGGGCGGTTCTGTCTTTGCGGTGTCCGACCGCAACGAGCTGTTGCGCCTTGATGCGCGCGATGGCGCGCGTATCTGGGGTGTCAAACTGCCGAACTTCACCGAGACGCGCCCGCGCCGTCAGGTCGAGGTTGTGGCCCATTACGGCCCGGTCATGGCG
>JAGXGW010000030.1 GCA_024636555.1 Paracoccaceae bacterium
CCGATCCTGCAGACGATGTACCTGGACAAGCCTCTGCGCGATCACACGCTGCTGCAGGCGATCTGCCGGACGAATCGCCCCTACGGCGAGCAGAAGACCCACGGTTTGATCGTGGATTACCTCGGGATCTTCGACGATGTCGCGCAGGCGCTAAAATTCGACGAGAAAGGCGTTCAGAAAGCCGTTTCCAACATTTCGGAACTGGCCGCAATGCTGCCCTCGGCCATCCAGAAGTGCCTAGAATACTTCGCTGGCGTCGACCGAAACCTTACCGGTTACGAGGGCCTGATCGCCGCGCAGGATTGCTTACCCAATGACGAACGGCGCGATGCTTTCGCATCCGACTTCAGTATCCTCAGCCGTATCTGGGAGGCACTGTCGCCCGATCCTATTCTGACACCGCACGAGAAGGACTACCGCTGGCTGGCGCAAGTCTACGAGTCACTGAAGCCATCGACAGGCACCGGTCGGCTTCTATGGCACCGGCTCGGTGCCAAGACCATCGAGTTGATCCACGAAAACGTGCATGTCGATGCGGTACGGGACGACCTCGACACCCTGGTGATGGACGCTGAACTTCTCGAGGCGGTTCTTGGAAATCCGGACCCCGAGAAAAAGGCGAAGGAAATCTCCGTCAAGCTGACGGGCCGGCTTCGAAAGCACACCGGCAACCCTCAGTACAAGGCACTGGCCGAACGCCTCGAAGACCTGAAGAACCGGCATCAGCAAGGGCTGCTTCTCAGCATCGATTTCCTGAAGGAGCTGCTTAAGCTCGCCAAGGATGTCGTCAAGATGGAACGCGAAACTCCGGTCGAAGAAGACATTGACCGAGGCAAGGCGGCGCTCACCGAGCTCTTCGAGGAAGCCAAGAACGGCGAGACGCCGATCATGGTTAGGCGCGTCGTGGATGACATCGACGAGATCGTCCGCGCCGTTCGGTTCGATGGCTGGCAGGCAACCCATGCAGGCGAACGCGAGGTAAAAAAGGCTCTGCGGCAAACCCTGTTCAAATACAAGCTGCACCAGGACGCTGAGCTGTTCGAGCGAGCCTACGGCTATATCCGTGAGTACTACTGAGCGTTGCTGGTCGGTGAAGTCACACTGGTTCGCGCGACGGGGGCATCAGCATGAATGTAGAGTATCGGAGCGCGCCGCTTAGCGAGTCAGCGCTGAACCCGAAGGTTCTGCGGATTACTGTGACCCCCTTCATCGAGGAACTTCCACAGGGCGCGATGGGTGGCTCAACTCGCAATCACATCGCGCACCAATCGTTGACCCTGCGATGGAGAGATAGATCGGTCGAAGCTGATCTTCCTACCTACAAGGAGACAGGTCGTCCCCGAGGATTTATCCGCCATCGGGGAGAATTTACGAAGGCGTTCTTCGCAGAGTCTGGAGCAGATGTCGGGGATTACGTCATCTTTGAGCGTCTCGACACCCATGAGTTCAGGCTGCACCTTGAGAAGCCCGATGGGCGACGTGTTTCAGGCGCCGCCACTTCGTCGAACAGTAAGGAAAAGATCCGTCGTTGGGCGATGCGCGAGACGCGCCCCGAACAGCAGGAGTTCCGCCGCAAGATAGCTGAGCGCGACGGTTTGCGCTGTGCGATAAGCCATTGCGAACTCGCTGAGATATTGGACGCGGCTCACCTCTTGCCACGCGCGGACGGCGGTTCGGACGCTCCTCAAAACGGGATCATCCTCAGGGCGGACCTTCATCGCTTATTCGATGCTGGTCTGCTGAAATTGGATTGTGGAGGCCGTGCAACGATTTCTGAGGCAATCACCGATCAAGATTACCAGAGATTCCATGAGGCGATCGCTCAATCCGGTGCTGACTTCGGGTTGTTGATCGCGCGGCCTGCGCGCTCTGCAAGCTGAAGCAAGGAGTTCGATTTCAGTCCCTTTTGGGGAACGCCACTGGCGTCGAAGTGCGTAGCTGGGCCTATCAATAAAATGGCATATTTTCAGAGACTTACCAAAAATTCACCAAATTAGCGCAGTCAACAGGTCCGGAGAATATCGGCCTAGAGAGAACGCTTTGGACCATGTTCGCACCGGGGACGGTGAACAGCCCCTCCCGCATAACCTTTGAATATAACGGAAAATCCGGCCACAGCCGGATCGGGAGAACGGTTTCTCAAGGGCAAGTGGCGGAGAGACAGGGATTCGAACCCTGGAGACGGTCTCCCGCCTACACACTTTCCAGGCGTGCGCCTTCGACCACTCGGCCACCTCTCCGTTAGCGCGTCTTCTATCCCTACCTCGATGAGGATTGCAAGACCCCGAATGCTGTCTTCTCCACCAGATATCACGGCTCTGCGCGCTCTAACTGCGGCAATCTATCCGGAGGCGTTGAGTCTTGTGGCGCGATGGCACATAATTGGATTGTACCGATCCGGTTCCGGTTTGCCGGAGCTGCCTTTTTGATGCCGCATCCTACGAGGCCACAGCCACATATGAACAGCTCGCCGCCCCCCCGCGCAACGCAAGACCGCGGTATCGGATCGTCCGATGCCAAGGACATGGCCTCCGCGCGGCAGGAAGCCGGGCCTTACTCGCGCATCCAGACCGCGGCGCTGATCATCATCGCTTTCGCGGTTGTGCTGTTCCTGCTGGTGCAGGCGCAATTCCTGCTGGTGTCGCTGGCCACCGCCATCGTGCTGTTCAGCCTGACATCGGATGCGATCAACTCCATCGCGCGCATCCGCGTCGGGCCGTTCCGGATTCCGAACTGGCTGGCCAGTATCGCGGCCTTGCTGCTGATTTCGGCGGCTCTGCTGTCGCTGACCTCGATCATCCTGAGCCAGATAAACACGGTGCTGTCCACCGCGCTTGCCTATACCGAGCGCGCACCATTCGCGGTCGCGGCTTTGTTCTCATGGCTGGGCGAGGATATCGAGGCCTCCATCCTCAACACGGTCAGGACCGCCGATATTTCGAGCTATCTGCGCCAGCTGGCCGGTCAGGCGGGCAATCTGTTGCAGGCCACTGTCCTTGTGATCCTGTTCGTCGGCTTCCTGTTCGCCGAGCGGGTCTGGTTCGCCACCAAGATGACCAACTTCTTTCGCGACGAGCATCAGGCCCAGCAGGTAAGCCGCATCATCGCGTCGATCATTCACCGCGTGAACTATTACCTGTTGGTCAAGACGGCCGTCAGTGTGGTAACCGGCCTGCTGGTCTTCGGCGTGTGCAAGCTGTTCTCGCTCGAACTGGCCGTGGCGATGGGCATCCTGACCTTCGTGCTGAACTACATCCCGAACATCGGATCGATCCTGTCCACCATCGTGGTCGCGCTGATCGCTTTCGTGCAGCTCGAGGACCCTTCGACCACACTGGCGATCTTCATCATCGTGACCGGTATCCAGTTTCTGAACGGCAATGTCATCGACCCGATGCTGATGGGGCATGCCTTGCGCCTGTCGTCCTTCGGGATCATCATCAACCTGGCATTCTGGGCGGCGGTCTGGGGCATTCCGGGGATGTTCCTGTCAGTGCCGATCATGGTGGCGATCATGATCATCTGTAGCCATATACCCCAATTGCGCGGTGTCGCGGTTCTGTTGTCGCGCGAGGGTCTGCCCGATACCGAACGCGACCTGCCCGGCCCGCGTATGGATCTGGCAGGACAGCAGGCGCCTGCCATGCCGGAGCGTGACGCACGCCCTGCCCCCGACACAGGCGATCAGCCCCCCGCTACCTTCACCCAAAGCACGACCTCAGGCGACGATACACCGGCACCACGCGTCAGGGTCGCCGGAGCAACAACCCCCGGCGAATGAAGCAGCCCTGCGCTTGCCGCGATCTCTAGCTGTCCAGCAGCAGGGTGACGCGGCGGTTCTGGCGCCCCTTTTTCTCGAACTTGCCAAGGCTCACACGGCCGATCTCTCCGGTGCGGCCGACATGGGTGCCGCCGCACGGTTGGAGATCGACTTGGTCCGCGCCCTGCCCGATGCGGATCAGGCGAATGCGGCCCGCGCCCATGGGCGGCATCACCGACATTGTCTTGACCAGACCGGGGTTCGCGGCCAGCTCTTCTTCGCTGATCCAGTCCTCGGTCACGGCCAAGTCGCGCGCGATCAGCTCGTTCATCTCGGCCTCGATATCATCGCGGTCGTCGGGCGCGTTTGGCATGTCGAAATCAAGCCGCCCCTTGTCGGCACTGACCGAGCCACCCGTCACAGGCAGCGGGATCACGACCGACAGCAGGTGCAGCGCGGTATGGACGCGCATGTGGCGGTGACGCCTGTCCCAGTCGAGCACCTGCCGCACCGTGGTGCCGACCTTCGGCAGGCGCACCGGCCCGTCCGGCGTGGCCGGGATCAGGACAACCTCGCCTGCCTCGCCCTTGCGCGTATCGGCCACGACAAGCTTGCCGCCCTCCCAGACCAGCAAGCCGGTGTCGCCTGGCTGACCGCCGCCATGCGGGTAGAACAGGCTTTGATCCAGACGCAAAGCGCCCTCCGGCGTATGGCCAAGAACGCGGCCCTCTGACTCCTTGAGATAGGTATCGGTGCGGTACAACGGCTCTGTCATGATTATCTGTCTCCTTCGCCGCCGGAGTTGTCTCCGGCATCGTCCATCTCAACATCACGGATGGTGGAGGATGGTGGCTTGTCAGTCTGTGTGGGCGGTGCGGGCGTTGCCTGCGGGACATTTTCACCTGTCCTTGCTGATGCGGCCGCCGGTGCGGCCGTCTCTGGGGGCAAAGCCCCGCGCAGCGCCTCGGGGTTGCGCAGCCAGATGTCGCGCTGCGCAAAGGGAATCTCGATCCCTTCGGCGGCAAAGCGTTCCGCGATCTGGTGGTTCATATCGGATTTCACGGACATCACCCAGTTCACATCGCGCAGGATCGCGCGGATCTCGAATTCCAGCGCATCCGCGCCGAAATTCTGGAACAGGATCCCCGGCGCAGGCTGGGCCAGCACCATCGGATGGGCCTCGGCAATCTCGCGCAGAATGGCCTCGACCCTGCGCGTATCGCTGCCATAGGCAACACCGACGCGCACGATCACGCGGCCAACCGTGTTTCCACGGGTGAAGTTGGTGACCGTGCCGCTGATCAGATCGGCATTCGGCACGATCACATCGGTCCGGTCGAAGGTCTCGATCCGCGTGGAGCGGACGGAAATGTCGCGCACATAGCCCTGTTGGCCGCCCGCCTCGATCCAGTCTCCCTCGGAAATCGGCCGCTCGATCAGCAGGATCAGGCCGGAGACGAAGTTCGACACGATATTCTGCAGGCCAAAGCCGATCCCGACCGAGAGCGCCCCCGCCACGATGGCAAAGGCCGACATGTCGATGCCTGCATTGGTGATCGCGACAAGGGCGGCGATGACGATACCGACATAGCCAAAGCCCACGGCAATCGCGTTCTGCCCGCCCGGATCGATCTTGGTTTTGGGCAGCACGGATGTCCGCAACGCCCCCTGTACCAGACGCGTGATCGTATAGCCGACAGCAAAGACCAGCACGAAGGCCAGAAAATCCGTGGGCGATATCCGTGTCCCGCCAACCGCGAACCCCTCGCGGAAGCGCGCCCAGATCTCTGTCAGATCCGCCAGACGCGCCCCCCAGATCAGCGCCAGCACCGGGACGGCGACCACCACCAGCATGAAGCCGATCAACACCGTGATCAGCGCATCGCTTTGCTCCTCCGGCGTGTGGGTGATCATCGCATAGGTGTCACGCACCAGCTTTTGCAGCAACAGCACCGCCGCCATCACGGCAAGTGTCAGGATATAAGGGAAGATCAGCGCGTTGGCCGCCGCGGTAAATCCAATGGCCGCCATCGTCGGCGCGACCAGCGCCACCAGCTTGCAGCCGCGCGCCAGAAGCCGCGCAACGCGGTCACGGTAGTTCACGGTACTGCCGTCACTGACATCCTCGGCCAGTTGATTGGTCAGGAACTGCCCCAGACGGAACAGGACCAGCGCGCTCAGCACGATGAGCGGGAAGCTCAGGATGACGTTGCTCGGCTCGCTCAGATTGCCGACATCGACCAGCAGTCCGACCGCGCTGTGCAGCACCAGCAACAGGGCCAGCGCGGTGGTATAATACCGTGCCTCGGCACGGCGCTCCACCGCGACGGACAAGGGTGGCGCGGACATGCGGGCGGGGAACAGGCGGCCCGCCAGCCAGCGCGCGCCCAGAATGACCGCGCCCCAGACCGGCAACGCCTCGACGATCTGCGTGCCGCGCGCGCCGAACAGCCCCGTTTCCAGCAAGGCCGTGGTCAGCACATAGATACCAGCCATCGGCAGGGCGACCTGCGTCAGGGAGACCAGAAAGCCCCAGACATCCTTGCCGTTGTTCCATCTGTCATAAAGCCGTGTGCCCAGCCGCGTGGCCCAGCGGCGTCCGCGCAAGATCAGCAAAAGGCCGATCGCGGCCAGCCCCAGCGTGGCGGGCAGGCCCTGCCGCGTGACCTCGCGTTGCTGCGGGTTGGCCCATGAGACCGACACCTCGTCACTGATGCCGACCACCACATCGGCAAACTCGCTCAAACCGCCCCCCCACAGGATCGGGTTCAGCGGCGACGGGCCGAGACGCAGCAGTTCCTCTGTCTGACGCTCGCGGATGATGCGGTCGATCTCCGAGATGATCCCGTTGGCGCGGCTGAACGCCTCTTCCGACGCGCGGACAGGCGCCTGCAGCCGGGCCAGTTGCTCGGTCAGTTCGGCGCGGCGGCTGGCAATCTCTTCCGGCTCGCCACCCGTTTCGGGCACGGGGCCGAGCGCGTCGATCTGGCTGCGGATCGTGGCGATGCGCGAACTGTTGATGGATTGCGCCGCCAGAAAGGCGTCACGCCATCCCGCGATCTCGGCGCGCAACTGTTCCAGCACGTAATTCGAGGCGCGACCCGTCTCGATCGCCTCCTCCGCGCGTGCGGCGGTGCTTTCCCATGCCTCGAAATCAGGGCCTGAAACGCCGTTTTGCGCGGTCGTCTCGGGTGCTGCGGCTTGCGCCAGCGTGGCCTGTGGCGCCACCAGTAAAGACAGCGACACGAGCAGAACCAGCGCATGCACGAAGCGGCGCCAGCACATTGCGAAACGGGGCGATTGTGCCGGGTTCATGCGTCCTCGAAAACCGACGGCACCGCAATTTTGTCCTCCGTCAGCCATGTCGGCAGTGGCAGGCCCTTGCTGCGCAGGAATTCGGGATTGAACAGCTTGGACTGGTAGCGCGTGCCATAGTCGCACAGGATCGTCACGATCCGGTGCCCCGGCCCCAACTCGCGGGCCATCCGCATCGCGCCGGCAATGTTGATACCGGACGAGCCGCCAAGGCAAAGCCCCTCATCGGCCAGCAGATCGAACACGATCGGCAAAGCCTCGGCATCAGATATATTATAGCTGAAATCAGGGGTGAACCCGTCCAGATTGGCAGTGATACGCCCCTGCCCGATCCCTTCGGTGATGGAATCGCCGGACGATTTCAACTCTCCGGTGGTATAGTAGGAATGCAGCGCCGCGCCGTCGGGATCAGCAAGCCCGATTTTCACGCCCTTGTGCTGCAAGGCCATGCCGACCCCCGCCATCGTGCCGCCCGAACCGACGGCACAGATGAACCCGTCCACCTTGCCGCCGGTCTGTTCCCAGATTTCGGGGCCCGTTGTCTCGATATGGGCCTGACGGTTGGCAGTGTTGTCGAACTGGTTGGCCCAGATCACGCCGTTGGGATCAGTCTTGGACAGCGCCTCGGCCAGACGGCCCGAATAGCGGATATAATTGTTGATGTTCTTGTAAGGGGCTGCAGGCACCTCGACCAGTTGCGCGCCGGCCAGCCGGATCATGTCCTTCTTTTCCTGACTCTGCGTCTCTGGGATCACGATGACGGTCTTGAACCCCATTGAGGCCCCCACCAGCGCCAGCCCGATGCCGGTATTGCCCGCCGTGCCCTCGACAATCGTGCCGCCGGGTTTCAGCAGGCCGCGCGCCACGGCATCCTTGATGATATAGAGCGCCGCGCGATCCTTGACCGACTGGCCGGGGTTCATGAATTCGGCCTTGCCGAGAATCTCGCACCCCGTGGCCTCGCTTGCGGCCTTGAGGCGGATCAGGGGCGTCTTGCCCACCGTGTCGGCCAGATCCTGTGCAATCCGCATCGCCCATCTCCTGCTTGTCTGTTCTTGCGGGCCGTTTGCCCTTCAAGTCATCTAGTAGGCATCCGGCGACGGAAACTCAAGATCCAGCGCGCAACCGCGCCCGATTGCGCGCCAGCCAGTGACCCGCCAAAACCAGCGGACCAACGGTCAGTAGATCGCGGTCAAGAAGGTCCTCGAACTGTGCATAGGGCAGGATATGGCTGCGGATATCCTCATCCTCGGAGGCGACCCCACCAAGTGTCTGCGCGGCATCGGGCAGATCACACAGACCGACGAAAACGTGAAAATATTCCGAGGTCGAACCGGGCGAGGGGTAGTTGCCGCTGACCCGTTCCAACCGGCGCAGATGCAGCCCCGCCTCCTCCTCGGCCTCACGGCGCGCGGCCTCCTCGGCCGTCTCGCCGGGATCGACACGCCCCGCCACGGGCTCCAGCGGCCAGGGGGACAGATCACCGCGCGCGTAGGGCCCGGCGCGGAACTGCTCGATTAGCATGACCCGGTCGCGCACCGGATCATAGGGCAGCAGGATCGCGGCATCAGCAGCGCTGTAGACCGCGCGTTTCACCACGGGGCTTTGCGCGCCGTCAAAGCGGAGAAACGAGAGGTGATATTCCTCCACCGCGAAGAAATCCGCATAGGGGCGCGCCAGACTGCACGGCTGCACATCCGCGCGCGTCATGCCGCTGCCCGGCAGGGCCGGATCGTCCCGCGCCCCTGCCCGCGCCGCGGACGCCTTGGATGCGGCGCGCGCCATGATCATCGGATACATGCGCGCGATCTCTGCCGCATCATGCTGCCCGAAATAGCCCATCATCTCGCCGGCCGCTTGCATATTGATGGAACTCCACCGCGCCTGCCACGCAGCCAGATCCCAGACGGGCCCCACGTTCCACAGCCCCGCATCGGGAAACCAGACCTGTGCGGCGACCGCGCCCTGCGCCGTCTCCACCTCGACAGGTGCAAGGTGATAGCCAAAGCCGCCCTCATAATACTGAAGCCGCGCCATGTCCTGCGCTGTCAGACCGTGCAGCAGCAGGCCTTCTGCCGTGGCACCCGCGATATCGACCAGCACCGGAAATGCCTGATCCTCGGCCCAATGCGCCTGATGCCCTTGCAGGCTTGCCGGCTGGATGTCTGCCGCCCCAACCGGATGGCCGAGAACCTGCTCCAGCAGAGGCAGATGCCGCAAAGTACCGTAAACAAATAAAGGGGTCATGCGGATCAGCGCCAGTGCCGGGAGGAAAACTCGGCCAGCACCGCCGCAAGAACGCCCCCCAGAAACAATGTGCCCAGTACCTGTGGTGTCGCGATCATCACCGCGTATTCCATGCCGAGGCGGAACATGTCGACAATTGCCTCGAAGGGGCCCTGATAGCGCCGCCGCAGCGCCAGCCGTAGCATCTCGTTCACCGATTGGACAAACAGCCCCCAGAAGATCAGCACCACAGTGCCTGTCAGACCATAGCTGATGGCCGCCGCTATCCCGCGCCCGACCCTGGTGCCGATCGTGAACCAGCCGACAAGCGCCCCGAGCGCCATGTTGACGAAAGAAAAATACCCGAACTGCGTGCCTTCCGGTGCCAGCGGTTTGATCAGTTCAGAGGCAACAAACCCGACGAAGGCCAAGATCAGGGCGGCAACCAGACGCGGGGCGGTAAACATTCATGCAGGCCTTGTCACTGTGATCTGTGTCACATCGCAATTTCCGCAATGAAAGGCAGCCGCGCAAGAGGTAAGATAGAAATTCCACATGCGCCGGAAACGGTCATCAAAGCCAAGATCGGCCACGTTGTCCCACTTCTCGTTGAACGTGTCATACCAGCGGCGCAACGTCTGGCTGTAGCTCTCGCCGAACTCGACCGAACGCGCATAGCTCAGACCGGCGCGGTCAATCTCCTTCAACAGGGCCGAACGGGACGGCAGCATGCCGCCGGGAAAGATATATTTCTGGATGAAGTCCACCCCGTTACGGTATATTTCAAAACGGTTTTCATGGATCGTGATGATCTGTAACGTCGCCGTTTTGCCGGGGCGCAGACGGTCGCGCACCGTGTCGAAATAGATCGGCCAGTATTTCTCGCCCACAGCCTCGAACATCTCGATACTGGCGATCCCGTCATAGCTGCCCTTCTCGTCGCGGTAGTCCTGCAACTTGAAATCGACCATATCGGAAAGACCCGCCTTTTCAATGCGGTTCACAGCGTAGTTGAACTGCTCTTGCGAGATTGTCAGGCAGGTTACGCGCAAGCCGCGCTCCTTGGCGGCATATTCGGCAAAACCGCCCCAACCGCAGCCGATCTCAAGGATATGATCGCCCGCTTTCACGCCCATCTGGTCCACCATCGAGGCGTATTTCGCAAGCTGCGCCTTCTCGAGGCTTTCCTGTCCGGTCTCGAACTTGGCGCTGGAATAGGTCATCGTATCGTCCAGCCACAGGCTGTAGAAGTCGTTGCCCAGATCGTAATGGTGGCTGATGTTCTTGCGCGCCTGCTTTTTCGTGTTGGAGCGCAGGAAATGGCGCATCTTTTCGAAGGCGCGCACGAAGACCATGCCGGGATAGCCGTCAAACAGTTCCTCGTTCTCGGCGTGCATCACATCCATGAAGGCCATCAGATCCGGCGTGCTCCACCAGCCGTCGAGATAGGCATCGGTAAAGCCCAGATCGCCCTCGCGGATCAGACGGCCGAAGCAATCGGGGTTGTGGATGTGCAATTCCGCCACCGGACCGGGGTTTTTCCCCTCGGCGCGGAACACGCGACCATCGGGCAGCACGATATCCAGCCGCCCCTTGTTCAGGCGCTGCGCCACCGCAAAACCGCGCGCGAAATAGCGCGGCAGGTTGGTCTGGTTATCTGTGCTGGTCAGTATCATCCACATCTCCATTGGCGGCTTGTCGTTCTATACACGCGCGCAGATTGGGTCAAGTTTCGGTTTTTCATCAATAAAAAGACTAGAAGCTACGGTTTTCATAGGCGGCAAGCGCAATTTTGCGGCCCTCATCGGCCGCGACCACCGGATCGGGATAGGCGGCTTTCGGGTCAAGTCCCCAGCTTCGCGGTATGGCGTCGAAATAGGACAGGGCCGTATCGGACGCGGGCGTCTGACCCTCCGCGATCCATTGTGCCACATATTTGTGCTTGGGATCAAACTTGTCGAGCTGGCTCACCGGATTGAACACGCGGAAATAGGGTGCCGCATCCGGCCCCGATCCCGCCGCCCATTGCCAGCCCATCGCATTCGAGGCCGGATCCCAGTCGATCAGGCAGTCATCGAACCATTTGAGGCCGATCTTCCAATCCGTCAGCAAGTGCTTTGTGAGATAGGAGGCGGTGATCATCCGGCCACGGTTGTGCATCCGGCCCGTCACATACATCTCGCGCATCGCCGCATCGACGAAGGGAATACCCGTGCGCCCCTGTTTCCATGCGATCACATTGGGATGGGCCTCATCCGTATTCCACGGGAAAGCGTCCCAATCCCTTTTCCAGTTCGCGTCCAGAATATGCGGCGTGTGATACATCAGATGATAGGCGAACTCGCGCCAGACCAGTTCCTTCAGAAAGGTCTCGGCCCCGGCCTTGCCCTCCTGCATGGCGCGCTGTCCGGCATGCCAGCATTGCTGCGGGCTGATCTCGCCCAGCGACAGGTTCTCCGACAAAAGCGAGGTGCCTGCCACATGCGGCTGGTCGCGCGTGGTGTCATAGCGCTCCACCCACTGCGCAATGAACGCCCCCAGACGCCCCTGCGCCGCAGATTCCCCGACCTGCGCATGCGGCAGCACCACCTGCGCGCCGCGATCCATCGCTGCCCCCAGCGCCCAGTCTTCCAGCGCGTCCGAGGCGGGCCACTGCTGCGGCGCGGGAATGCGCGCGGGCGCGGAAAGCGGCGTCTCGACATCGCGACCGCGCACGGCTTTCCACATCGGGGTATAGACGCGGTAATAGCCGCCCGTCTTGGTCTCGACCGTCCACGGCTCGAACATCAGATGGCCGCCAAAGCTGCGCGCCTCAAGCCCCTTCGCGCGCAACGCTTCCTTGACAGCGGCATCGCGCGATTGCGCCGCCGGATCATAGAGCCGCGACCAGTAGACCGCGCGCGCGCCCGTTTCCTTGACCAGCGCGCGCAACACCTCGAGCGCGTCGCCCCGGCGCAGGATCAGGCGGCTGCCCTTGTCCCGCAGGGCCTTGTCATGGGCCTCAAGCCCCAGCCCCAGCCGCCATTTCGGCGCGGCCCCCAGCGCCTCCACGCCGTCATCGCAGATAAGAACGGGAATCACAGGCCCGCCGCGCGCGACGGCCGCCGTCAGGGCAGGATGGTCGGTCAGCCGCAGGTCTCGCCTTAGCCACAGAAGTACAGGTGAGGTATCGGACAAAACGGCCGCCTTGTTGTTTCTTTAACAGGGTTACGTGACAGAGCGCTGAACGGATTAAAGAATATCGTCCAGCACCGACATCAGACGGTCCATGTCGGATTGCGCGGTGTAATGCACGAAGCTCAACCGCAGCACACCTTTGTCAGGATCGACACGCATTCCCCGCAACGCGCGCCCGGCATAGAAGTCACCGCCCCCCGCCATGATGCCCTTGGCGGCCAGATCTGTTGCCAGCTCCGCCCCCGGCCTTTGCGCCGCAATCGCCACGGTCGGCGCGCGCAGGCTTGCATCACGCGGGCCGAGCAGGCGCAGGGCGTTCCGCTCTCCCAGATGATCCAGCAAGGGCTGCAACAGCCGCACCTCGTGATCGCGCATCAAATCATGCACACCCGCCGCGCGCTCGTTGGGCTGGCCGCGCAATCCGTGATGATCGGCCAGCGCATCGATATAATCGGCCATGCCCGCGCAAGCCGCGATCTGTGCATGATCCGGACCTGCCGGGGTGAAGCGTTTGTAAAGCGTGCCGCCGTTGAATTCGTGGCCCTGATTGGGCAGTTGCTGACCCAGCGCCCGCCGGATCACCATCAACCCCTGATGCGGACCATAGGTTTTGTAGGCCGAGAACAGGTAGATATCCGGCCCCATCAGCCCCACATCGGGAAAGCCGTGCGGCGCATAGCTCACCCCGTCGACGCAGACAAAGGCCCCCGCCGCATGGGCCAGCGCGGTGATCTCCACCACCGGATTGATCTCGCCCACCACGTTGGAGCAATGCGGGAAACACACGAGCCGCACACGCTCGTCCAGCAGTTCCTCCAGATCCTCGGGGTTGAGATGACCTGTTTCGGGATCATGCCGCCATTCGCGAATCTCGATCCCCTCGGCGGCCAGACGCCGCCACGGCCCGCTGTTCGCCTCATGATCCTGATTGGTGACGATGATCGCCTCGCCCGGCTTCATCCACTGGCGGAACGCCTGCGCCAGCACATAGGTATTGGCCGTGGTCGAGGGCCCGAAGGACAGCTCGTCCGCCTCCACCCCCAGCATGGCCGACAAGCGCATGCGCGCCTCGTCCATCTCCGCGCCACCCGCACGGCTGGCCCCGTAAGGCCCGTAGGGCTGTACCTTGCGCTCCGTGTAGAACCGCGTCAGCCGGTCGATTACCTGCCCGCAGGTATAAGAGCCGCCAGCGTTCTCGAAAAAGCTCTGGCCCTGCAAATCCGGCACAGAAAATGCCGGAAACTGCGCCCGCACGAAATTGATATCCAGTTGCATTCCAGTCCCCACTGATGTTGCGCGGACTGTGATGATCCCGCCGCCCTGCGTCAAGCGCCTGTCAACGGCAAGGGCGGCGGGACAGCATCAGGCGTTCACGTCGACAACGACACGGCCCCGCACTTGCCCCTTCAGGATATCGGCCCCCAATGCGGGCAGATCGGCCAGCGTGGCGGGCTGGACCATCGCGTCGAGCTTGTCCATCGGCAAATCGCGCGCGATCCGCTCCCATGCGCGCAGACGGTTGTCATAGGGCTGCAAAACGCTGTCGATCCCCAGCAGGTTCACGCCGCGCAGCAGGAACGGCACCACGGTGGCAGGCAGGCCCGCACCACCCGCAAGACCCACTGCCGCGACCGAGGCACCGTATTTCATCTGCCCCAGCACCCGCGCCAGCATCGTGCCGCCCACGGCATCGATGCAGCCGGTCCATGTCTCGGACTCCAGGGGCCGCTTGACGGTCTCGGCCAGTTCGGCGCGCGGCACGATCCGTGTCGCCCCCAGACCGCGCAGATAGTCCTCCGTCTCGGGCCGCCCTGTAACGGCTGCCACCTCGTGCCCCAATGCCGCAAGGATCGCCACCGCGACAGAGCCGACACCGCCCGCAGCACCCGTCACCAGCACCTCGCCATGGCCCGGCTTGAGCCCGTGATCCTCCAGCGCCATCACCGCCAGCATCGCGGTAAAGCCTGCCGTGCCAACCGCCATCGCCTGCCGTGTGCTCAGCCCCTGTGGCAGCGGCACCAGCCAGTCGGCGCGCACCCGCGCTTTCTGCGCGTATCCACCCCAATGCGCCTCGCCGACACGCCAGCCGGTCAGCACGACCTTGTCACCGGCGCTGTAGCGCGGATCGCGCGAGGTCTCGACCGTGCCGGCGAAATCGATGCCCGGCACATGCGGATAGTTCCGCACCAGCCCGCCACCCGGCCCGATGCACAGCCCGTCCTTGTAGTTGACCGTGGAATATTCGACCGCGACCGTCACCTCCGCCTCGGGCAGATCATCCACGCTGATCTGTTGCACCGCCGCGTGCGTCTTGCCCTCGTCGTCCTTGTTAACCACCAATGCGTTGAACATGGCCTTGCTCCTCCGTTTGACAGGCCGGGGAAAAGCCCCTGCCTTCTTCTTGCTTCAAATATCCAAAAATCCGCCGTTCACAGCCAAGGCCCCGCCTCGGGCATGAAAAACAGATCCGACACGGGCGCGGCCACACCCGCCCCGGTCAGCATCGCATGGATCTGGCCGCGGTGGTGTGTCTGGTGGTTGAACATATGCATGATCAACGCCCCGCGTGGCTTGGTGACATGCCTCTTCATAAATCCCGAATACCACGTGAGGTCTCCGACAAGATCAAGCGCATGGATCTTCTCGGCCCAGAGCAGTATACGCCCGTCCATCCGGAATCGCTCGGCGCTCCATGCGGCATGGGTAGGATGCAGCGTCGTGGATGCCTCGATCGACACGGCAGGCGGCTCCTGCCCCTGAAACCGCGCCATCCACATGGCATCGGCCCAGAGGATGTGGTTCACTGTCGCCAGAATCGAGCCGAAGAACGCTCCACGATCCACTTGCAGCGCATCCTCGGACATCCCCGCCATCGCGGTCATCATCTGCTTGTTCTGCCACGCGTTGTAACGCGCCATGGTCAGCACATAACCGGGATTGATCATCTGCACCCCCTACCCTTGCACCCGCGTCAGCGCGGTCCGTGCCAGTCGATCTGGCAGATCTCGGCGCTGCGCCCGTCAAAATCCCAGACCCGTCCGAAAGCGCGGACGCGGCCCTTGGTGGCGGTGGCCACGGTGATATCGGGCCCCATCCAGTATTCGGTATTGGTCACCACGATCTCCTGATCGGGGTCTTTGGCCGCCACCGGCACGACCTCGCCGTGGATTGCCTTGCCCACCATCAGGCGGCGTGTCTTGCCTTCGGTCTCGAAGATCACCGGCGCGCGCTCTGCGCCCAGAAACTCGCTGACCAGCACCTTGAACAGGCCCGTCGTACCGCGTGCGGCACCCGAGAAGATGTTGACAAGCCCCTCGTAAGCCGTATCCGAGGCACGCTCGTCGATATAGGCCGCCGCCTTCCAGTTGCCGCGTGCCATCATTCCGGGGATTTCCAACAGCAGGCCAACATTCAGCCCCGAGATATCCTCATCCCCATAATGGCCCTCGTCGATGCGGATGCCGGACCATGCCTGACAATAGCCTTCGGTCGGGGCATGTTTGCCTAGGCTCACCACGCAGGGGCAGAACACCGTGCAATTGCAGTTCAGGATCAGCTCTCCTTTGATCGCCCAAGGCACCGTGCCGACCGCATTTTGATCCAAAGCCATGTTTTTCTCTCTCCCTCAGATGGCGCGCAGCGCCAGTGTTATCCCAGACAGGATCAGAACCAAACCAAGGGGCCGCGTCAGGATGCGGCCGTATTGCGGCAGTTTCTCGATCACCATGATCAGTGTCGCCAGCCCCATGAAGGCGAGGTTCATCACCCCGCCCACAAAGGCCAGCAGCATCAGTGCCCAGCAACAGCCCAGACAGACAAGGCCCAGCCGCAGCCCGTTGCGCAGCGGCCCCTCGTCCCAATGTGCCATGAAAAAGGTCAGCGGTGCACGGCATTTGCTCAGGCAGGCCTCCTTGACCGGCGAGAACTGGTAGAGCCCTGCAAGCATCAGCAAGCCTGCGGACAGCCAGACCGAAAGGCTGTCGCCGAAGGCACTGACCAGCCCGGCGCCGAACAGCCCCATCTGCAAGGCTCCCGCCAGCACCGAGAACCCCAGCCAGACGCAAAGGTATCCCGCCACCAGCGCCCCGAAACGGGTCTGCGTGCTGCGTCCCAGATCGTCATAGGTGGCAAAGGCGGGCAAGGCCGTGGGGGCCATCATCGCCGCCGACATCAGCGCCCACATCAGCACAACACGCGCGAAACCCGCCGCATCGAGGGTGACGGTGCACAGCCCCTCCCAGAAGGCCGCGCCGAAAATGCGGGCGGATTCGCGCAAGTCAGCGGGCAAAGCCATCGCGTAAAGCAGGATCCACGCGCCCAGAATCAGGCCGAACAACGCCAACCAATGCGGTGCGCCCATCGCCCGGATCCTGTCTGACAGCATATCCCCTCCCGCTCGCAATACCGGCGCGCCCCGCGCATCTGTCCGCCCTGCACCCTGCTGGTGCGTCTGTGCTTTGGCCCAAATAGGCAGAGAATGACCCGCCGCGTAAAGCCCCAAATGCCGCCTTAGGCCAGCAAGAACCGCCCTGCCGGCACGTCGGTCAGGGCTTGGGCAGCCGCTTTGACGGAATTTTGGCCCCTTGCTCACAACATTGCATTTGCCCCCTTCAAAAGTCCGCCGCCCTGCCCTATATTCGACTTGTCTGGAAACAGACTATGGACATAAACGCGCTCGTAATACGCGGATCGGACCCGGGGGCGGTACCCGGCAGCTCCACCAACACCCGCTCATTTGGCGGCAATGGGGCTGAAACAGGATCGACGAACGTCTAAAGGGGTTATGCTTTGTCTCGGTGAGGTACCACCGTTATCGGTCCGAAAAGTACAATTGCAAATGACAATCGTGCTCCGGTAGCAATGGCC
>JAGXGW010000031.1 GCA_024636555.1 Paracoccaceae bacterium
CCTCCCGGACGCTTGGAAAAGCGGATGTGTCAAAAAGTCCGGATCGCGCTATGTTGATTTGTCAGACGGTAGCGCCACAGAGGGAGAGCCACGATGACCGCACTCAAGAACCTGACGATCAAGCTGTGGAATTTTTTGTTCAATCATAAAATCAGCCCTCTTCGCCATATCCCCGATGTCGCCGTGAGACATTATGTCTTGCAAGCTCTGGGCTTGATGTGGGCGGTGAGTTTTTCGACTGCGATTGGAAGCTACACATTTCTCGCCTACAGCATCCTCGGCCATACGGTCCTGATCGCCGCGGCGGCAATCACCGTCGCAACCCTGACCGCTGCTGCGACGCGGCCAAAGCTGTTCATGCGCGGCGCCGGTCGCCGCAAAGACGGCGAACATTACTGATCCGATCCAAATGATGCGCGCTCAAGACCCCCAGACATTTCCATTTCATCGAAATGGCACATGGAAGTTACCAAAATGCCGATCAACAAAACCCGAAATGACCTGCAATCCAACACCAAGACGATTGTTGCCGGCCTTCTGAACGCACGTTTGGCCGATACGATCGACCTTGCGCTGATCACAAAGCAGGCCCATTGGAACCTGCGCGGACGCCAGTTCATCTCGGTGCATGAAATGCTGGATGGCTTCCGTGCAGAGCTCGATTTGCACGCGGATACGCTGGCCGAACGGGTCGTCCAGCTTGGCGGTGTCGCACAAGGCACGAGCCAGCGGGTTGCCCAAGGCACGAAACTCGAAGCCTATCCCGATCTGGTGAGCGTGGATGACCATGTCCAGGCTCTGGCCGAGCGTTACGCAACGCTGGCAAATGCCACGCGCGCGGCAATCGACGCGGCCGATGAGGCTGGCGATGCAGGCACTGCCGATATCTTTACCGCAATGTCGCGGGCTCTCGACAAGGCACTGTGGTTCCTCGAAGCCCACGAACCCGTCCAAAGCTGAGAACAGGCGGCCCGACCTGAAGTTTCTGCGGCGGGCCGCGCCCCGCAGCCGGGCCAAAACCACCGTTCGGCTGACGCCGGTGGGGTTATCCCGGACACGTCGCCAAGGTGCGCGACAGTAACGGTGATTGGCACAACCGCTACTTGTTTGTGCGGCCGCGTTGCTTCGGATCAACGCCACCTTGTGGTGTGGTGTCATTCTGGACGTCGCCCTCGAACGTGTTCTCGCCTTCAAGCGGCGGCTCGTCAGTCATTGCGAACCGTCCCTTCGACCGGCCGATGCCGGGGTCGTCCTTCAGGTTGTCACGAAGATCAACGTCGATCTTTTTGTCTGATTTCGGGTGCTTGCTGCTGCTCATGGCGTGCCCTTCCTTTCTCTACCTCGAAAAGCAACCTGTTCGGGACCGATTAGTTCCACAGCCAGCGCCGTCCGAGACCGCGTGACCAGACCGCACCGCAGGGGTGATATGCAGTGACGGCGGAACGGGCGCGGCCCAATCCCGTTGCGTCCATGACCCGCGAAAGATTGGCTGATCAATCCGGTTGAATGGCGTCAGCGCACAGCATGTGCTTCCCCCGGCCGAGCGGCGGCGCATTGACAGCGCCGCGCCGTGCCAGTCGGTTCGATGTCAGACGGTCTTGTCGAGTTTGAACAAATGGTCCAGCGACAGCCGCCCCGGCCCCTGCGCCAGCACGACCAGCAAAGCCGCCGCCCACAGGCCATGTGTGACCCACGCATTGGGGAAGACGAAAATCTGGCTGACCGCCGTCATCACCAGCAGCCCCAGCGCCGAGAGCCGCGAGAGAAATCCGAGGATGAGCAGAACCGGCAGAACATGCTCCGCGACCGTGGCCAGAACGGCAGCGGGGGCTGGCGGGACAAGCGGCAGGTTGTAGACATTCTCGAACAGGAAATAGGTGGAATCCTTGATCGTGAAACCGTCGACCTTGGTGCGGGCCGATAGCCAGAAGACCACGGCCGGAAACAGGCGCGCGGCGATGGCCACAAGGTCATACGGCAACCGGTCTGCCAGCCCGTTGATGCGGCGCATCAGGCTTTGTGCGCGCGGTACGGCGCCGCCGGAGAGATGTGTCGATGCAGCCTCGTTCATGGTGTTGCTCCTGTCTGTATTTGGGTGACGAGTTGATGACGCAGCAAAAGCGTCAAGGCCGTGGTCGGGTCTGCTTGGCTGGCGGCCTGGCGCAGCGTTTGGCCCTCGGCCAGCGCTGTCAGCACGGCGTGTGTGCCCTGATCTGTCGGCACGACGATCACGGTGAAATCAGGCTCCCGCGCGATCAGGGCGTGATCCGGCCCCGCGTTCAGTGCGGCACGGCTGGCTTGGGGCAGGTGGGATTGCCATATCTGCACGGCGGGATGCTGCGATGCGAACAGCGTCACCGACGGGTGCAGGATCAGCCGCAGTGCTGCCGGATCGGGAACGTGCAGGGCCTCGCCCGCGACGGGGGCTGCATCGGCGGCGTGACAGGCACGGCCGCGGGCGTATTCCAGCAGCGCCACATCCCCCAGAAACGGCAGATGCGCCACGGGGGGGAACTGGTCCAGAAAGGCCGCAAAGTCCCCGCCCCAGTGCAGCAAGACGGGGCTGGAGGGGGGCTGCGCTGCGATGAAGACCCGCGCCATGGCCGTAAAGAATGCCGCGCCGACAAGCTGTTCGATCACGGGAAACCGCGCCGCCAGCGCACGGGTCAGGCTGTGCTGCACATTGTTGCGATAGACCGCGAAACGCTGTGCGGCCTCGTCCTGTGCGGGCGCTGTGATCCCCGCGGGGGCCTCGGTCTGCCAAAGGGCGGCATGAAAGCCGCTTTGCTGGGCGGCATGGCTGCGCTCATGCGGCATGGGAGTGGTTCTTTGCGTCAGAGCCAAGCAGACGCGCGGCCCGCGCCGCCTCGGCCAGAAGGGTGGGGAAATCCGGCACATCCGTGTCCCATTCGATCAGGGTGGGCAGCGGGCCTGTGCGCGCCAGAACCTGCGCGTAAAGCGTCCAGACCGGATCGGCGACCGGCGCGCCATGCGTATCGATCAGAAGCGGGCCGGAGGGCAGTTCCTCGGTATCATGACCGGCCAGATGGATCTCGCCCACGGCCTCCAAGGGAAAGGCGGCCAGATAGGCGAGCGGATCAAAGCGGTGATTGGTGGCCGAGATGAAAACGTTGTTGATATCCAGCAGCAACCCGCAGCCCGTGCGCCGGACCAGTTCGGTCAGGAAATCGGTCTCAGCCCATGTGGAGCTGTCGAAACTGACATAAGTGGCGGGGTTTTCCAGCAGCATCCTGCGGCCAAGCGCGTTTTGCACCTGATCTATATGGGCGCAGATCGTGGTCAGGGTTTCATCCGTATAGGGCAGGGGCAGCAGGTCGTTCAGCCATGCCGCACCGTGGCTTGACCATGCCAGATGTTCGGAGAAGCTGGCAGGCTCGTAGCGTGCGATCAGGCGGCGCAGCCTTGCAAGGTGTTCAGGGTCCAGCCCGCCCGCGCTGCCGATCGACAGGCCCACGCCATGGATCGAAAGCGCATGGTTCTCGCGCAGGGCCGCCAGCATGGCATGCGGCGCACCGCCGTCGCCCATGTAGTTCTCGGCATGCACTTCGAAAAAGGCCACCGCGCCCTGACGGGCCATGATGTCGCTGAAATGTTCAGGCTTGAAGCCCAGTCCGGTGGAACGGGGGAGATGTGGCATCGCGCTTTCCTTCGGGAACGGTGGGGCAGGGTGTGACCCTGCCCCGGCAAGTGGCATCAGGTAGACGGCAGGTCGCGGTCCAGCTCTGCCAGCGACCCCATACGCGCGGAGCCGTCGGCCATCGCAGGCAGGTCGATCTCGGCGCAGGTGCCGGCGGGGACCAATGTCCATGCGTTGCCCTGATAATCGACAGTGGATGTGCCCGAACAGGTTGTGCCGGGGCCGGCCGCGCAATCATTCGCGCCAGCCAGCGAAACGCCAAAGCATTTTTCCATCGTCGCGGATTGAGCGTGGGCCTGTCCTCCGGCCAGTGTCAACGCGGTTGCAAGCGAGGCGGCAAGCGGCAGGGAGAGGGTTTTGGTGTTCATGAACAATTACTCCTGTTGGCGGGTGCGTCAGTGCAATCCCGTCATACTGTTCGTGTCGGATGGCACTTGTGTTACGCTCTTCACGCGCATGTGATCCGGCTAGGCCAGTATCGCGTTTAGGAAAAAAATATCTGCGCATCCGCGTAACAAAGGATGCGCGCGCAGCGTAAAGGGGAATGTGTTGGACAGCGTGGAACGATGGGAGGATCTTATGCGCGCGGCCAACCGTGGCGACGCGGTCGCATACAGACGGTTGTTGCATGTCATCGCGCCGGTGCTGCGATCGGTGGTGCGGGCACGCGGTCATGCTCTTGGTCACGAGGGCTGCGAAGATGTGTTGCAGGATGTGTTGCTGGCAATTCACACCAAGCGCCACACTTGGGTGGAGACGGCCCCTTTGCGGCCATGGCTCTATGCGATTGCGCGGCACAAGGTGGTGGATGCCTTTCGCATTCGCGGGCAGCGGATCGAACTGTCGATCGAGGATTTCGCCGAAGGGGTCGCGGCACCCCAAGGTCCTGATCCGATGCGGGGGCGGGATATGGAAAAGGTGCTGCGCGCATTGGAACCACGCGCCGCGGATATCGTGCGCGGCTTCGGGCTCAAAGGCGAGACCACCGCCGAGACGGCGGCGCGGCTAGGCATGAGCGAAGGCGCGGTGCGCGTGGCACTGCACCGTGCGTTGAAGACATTGGCGCGTTTGCGCGAAAGGATGATCGAATGAAGACCGATGACCTGTTATCCGTGCTGGCTGCCGACACCGTGCCGCAGCAGACCGTGGACTCCCGAATGTTACGTGCGCTGCCGGTCGCGATAGCGATCTCTGCGGCTGCGGTGTTGCTGTTCTGGGGGCTGCGGCCCGATCTGGACGCCGCACTCGGCTCTGCGGCGGTTCTCAAAACCGTCGTACCAGCGGTGCTGGCGGTGTTGGCCGCGGGGTTGGCCCTTGCATTGGCGCATCCCGGTCTGCGCTCGGATCGGCGTTCGATGGCTCTTGGCCTGTTCGCGGCCGCACTGGCTGTCGCGCTCGTCATCCTGATGGTGCGCGACGGGCTGGCAGGCCTGACAAACGCGCTTGTCACGCCCAGCCTTGCGGTCTGTTTGCTGTCGATCCCCGTGCTGGCGCTGCCGGTTCTGGGCGCAACCCTGTGGGCACTGTCCTCCGGGGCAACGCTGCATCCGCGATTGAGCGGGGCTGTCGCGGGGCTGATGGCGGGCGGGGCATCGGCAACTGTCTATTCGCTATACTGCGATCAGGATGCGGCGCTGTTCGCCTTGCCGGGCTATTCCGCCGCGATCCTGTTCGTTGGTCTGCTCGGTGCCTTGGCTGGCCCGCGTTTTCTGAACTGGTAGCGTTTTTCGGCTGGCTTGGCGCGGCAGGCAAAATGGTGCGCAGCACGGGTTTGGGCTCATTGCGGCGCACCGTCTTTTGGTCCGGCAAAGGCCGGAAAGCCTCAGGTCCCGCGATCTGCGACGCTCAGAAAAAACCGCACCATCTCGGCGCTGGCATCCGGCCCTGCCGGGTCCGTGTAGGAGCCTGCCGCGTCACCGCCGGACCAAGCATGGCCCAACCCTTCGATGCGCCAGTATTCCAGCGCGGCACGGCCTTTCGCGCAAAGGGTTGTCGTGCGCGTGTAATTGCGTCCGTTGTTTGTGCCGTCATCCAGCAGTTCGGTGCCCTTGACACGGGCCTCGTCCGCGATCCGCTGGCCGTTGGACACGTTGACCGTCGTATCGGAGGTGCCGTGAAACACGATTGTTGGCACGGGCTGGTCCGGTGCGGATGGACCTGCCGCCGCGTTGCCTGCCATCGCGGCCAAGGCCGAGGGCACATCGCGCGCGGATTTATACGCCAGCCCCGAATGCGCCCCTACGGCTGCGAACGTATCGGGATGGGTGCGCCCGAGGATCACCGCCATCGCGGCCCCGGCAGACAGGCCCGCGACATAGACCTTGCCCTCCGGCACGCCATGTTCGGCCTGCACATGCCTGACCATTCCGGCCAGCAGCGCAGGTTCGCCTTTACCGCGTTCCTGATCGGCAGGGCTGAACCAGTTCCAGCACGATTGCATATTCGCCCCGCGCGACTGGGCCGGATAGACGACGATCAACCCGTGCGCCTCGGCCAGCCGGTTCATCGCCGTACCATTGGCAAAATCAACCGGATTCTGGGTGCAGCCATGCAGCATCAGGATCATACCCGCAGGCGGTTTTCCGGATTTGCCGGGAATATAGGTGCGATATTCGCGGCTTCCGGCGGCATGCGAGAAGGTGTCTTGGGAAAAACGCGCGCCATCGGCCATTGCCGGTTCAGCAGGCTGCGGGCGGGTGCGGGTTTGGGCAGGCATTTTCCCTGCCAGACCGGCCAGTGTTTCGCGCAATCCGCTGCGCTTGGCGGGCTGGTCTTTGTTCGGCTGGCCCTTATCCCGCTGGGTGAAGGCGGCGAAAGAGGAGGGTTGCGGCATCTGCTGCGCCTGCGCGCCCCCTCCGTTCAGCGAGGACTGGATCAGCCGTGTGGCGGCGGCAGGATTTCCGGCGCGCACCAGTTCGGTCGCACGGCTCATCGCTGCGGCAAAATCATGTTTCATCAGGGTTTCCTTCGGGGTGTTTCTCAAGTGATGCGCGCGGAGAGCGCTTTTCGGACATCGTCGCTGGCCTGCAAAGCGCCCAGCACATGGATCGAACCGATGGTGGCCAGTGCAAGTTCCGGTGTGACGTCGCGGGCGATGCGGGCAAGGCCGACCACCTTGATATGCAACACCTCGTTGGCGGCTTTCACGGCCTGCAGATCGGCCACGGTATAATCGCGCAGCCCCAGCTCCATCGTATGGCGCTCGATGGATTTGGTGACCATGTCGGACTGGTTGCCCAACTGGTTGCGGATCGCCGTGCGGATGAAATCGCTGCGATTGGCATAGAATCCTTCCTGCACCAGCAGATCAATCCGGCCGAGATCGACATAGCCAAGGTTGATCGTGACTTTCTCGTTCTCGGGAAACTTGCCCCGCAGCGGTGTAACGTTGCTCATCTGCCATTCTCCATCTGTATGGATGGTATATGGCTGTATTAATATGAAACACAAGCGGCGCGTGAAAGGCGCGGCGATTTTCTGCCATGCCCCCGCCTAGGCGGTCAGCCGCGCTGCTGTCGCCAGATCTGCCGCAAACAGCGCGGTGGCCTCTGCTTTTGCCTGCGCGTCGGTCAGGCGCAGCAGGTAGGACGGATGCAGCGTGATCAGCACAGGCTGGCCCGCTGCGGTCTGCGTGACCTGACCGCGCCGCGCCATGATGGCGGTGCCGTCGCCTGTCAGCGCCTCGGCGGCTGTCGCGCCCATGGCGAGGATCAGTTTCGGTTTCACCAGCGCCACCTCTGCCTCCAGCCACCAGCGGCAATGCGTGATCTCCGTCGTATCGGGGCGCTGGTGGATGCGCCGCTTGCCACGCGGGACGAATTTGAAATGTTTGACCGCATTGGTCACATAGGCTTGCCGCCTGTCCAACCCGACGGTGCCTGCGACCTGATCGAACAGTTGTCCCGCCGGGCCGACGAAGGGCCTGCCCGTCAGATCCTCGCGGTCGCCGGGCTGCTCGCCCACAATCATCAGGGCGGCATCTGTCGGCCCCTCTCCGGGCACGGCTTGGGTCGCGTTCTTGTAGAGCGGACAGCGGGTACAGGCGGCGATGGCAGCGGGCAGTTCCTGCTGCGGGCCGTCCCATGCGGAGGCATATGTCGCCAGTTGCGCCTGTACGCTGGCCATGCGGGCGGGCGGCAGCGATGGGGCGGCCTCGGCCATTGCGCGGGCGCGGGCAGGGGCCTCGGCGATCAGGTCACGGATGGAGGCAGCCTCGGGCATGTTCTTCCAGTATTTCTTGGGCATCTCCGATTGCATCGCCTTCACCTTCAGCCGCGCCGGATTGAAGATGTTGCGGAAATAGGTGATCCAGAGTTGCTCGCTCGCATCCTCCGGCAGGTCGGGCTTGGCCTGTCCGTCCTGAAAACTCAGGGTGCCATCCTCGAACACGGCGGTGACATCGGGGGTGACGATCCGCCAGTCCATATCGCTGAAGCGGCGCACGAAAAAATCCGCTGTCGGCTCCACAGTGTGATGCGTCGGCTCGAACCATGCGGCGAAAGAGCGGCGCGGGGCATCCGGCGCGCCGATCTCGCGGAAGCGGACGAAAGCCTTCATCTTGTGCTGGCAGCGACGGACGTCTTTCTCCATCTGGCGCAGGCGCGACAGCTCTGCATCGCCCCTGTCGGTCATCAGGTATGGCGCGTCCTTCAGCCGCCACAGAAACGCATAAAGGCGGGCGAAACGCTCCGGATCGTTGTGCCATACCACGGTTTGCGCCATGCTGACGAAACTGCGCGGCACGGCGGGCACGGCGCGGGCGGCGGGGGCTGCGGAGGTGGCGAACAGATCAGGCGCGGCGGCGCTGTCACCCCAGATGATCTGCTCCGGCGGGACACCTGCGGCCAGATATTGCCGCGCCGCATCGCGCCATGCTGTCGCCGCACCGATGGCGGGAATAACCGCCCGCTGCATCAGAACAGCGAAAGCTGCAGCGGGGGCGGTGTGAACCTTGCGCGCAGATCGACCGTATCCGTCAGCCCGCCGGGAGACCAGCCGCCCGCCGTGACGAACGCCTTGGCCTTTTTCATCGAGGCCCCCATCCGCAGCAGATCCTCGTAGCGCAAGGAGCGGTGGCGGCGGGTGGTCAGAATGCGATTCACGGTCTTGACGCCGAAACCCGGCACGCGCAGCAACATCTCGCGGCTGGCGCGGTTCACGTCGAGCGGGAACACCGCGCGGTGGACCAGTGCCCATGCGAGTTTGGGATCGACTTCGAGATCAAGGTTGCCATCGGTGGTGACAGAAGTGATCTCGTCCAGCTTGAAGTCATAGAACCGCAACAGCCAGTCGGCTTGATACAGGCGATGTTCCCGCAGCAGGGGTGGTTTGACGAGAGGCAGTTTCGACGAGGAATCCGGGATCGGCGAGAAGGCGGAGTAATACACCCGCTTCAGCTTGTAGCTGGAATAGAGCCGCGTGGATTGCCCCAGCACGGCAGCGTCATTCGATCCATCCGCCCCGATGATCATTTGGGTCGACTGGCCCGCAGGCGCGAAGCGGGGCGGGCGTTTGCCGCTGAAGGATGTCTCCTTGCTGGCCTCCTGCCGCAGGCGCACATCGGCCATCGCCTTGCGGATCTGGGCGGGCTTCTTCTCGGGCGCGTATTGCTCCACCGCCGCATCCGTGGGCAGTTCGACATTGATCGACAGCCTGTCTGCCAACAATCCCGCCTCGGCGATCAGTTCGGGCGCAGCATCGGGAATGGTCTTGAGGTGGATATAGCCGCGAAAATTCTCCTCGTGCCGCAGTTTGCGGGCGATCTGCACCATGTCCGACATCGTGGCATCGGGCGAGCGGATCACGCCGGAGGACAAAAACAGACCCTCGATATAATTGCGGCGGTAGAATTCGATGGTGAGCTTGACCACCTCGTCCACGCTGAACCTTGCGCGCGTCACGTTGGAGGACACGCGGTTGATGCAATAGCTGCAATCGTAAATGCAAAAATTGGTCATCAGAATCTTGAGAAGGCTAATGCAGCGCCCGTCCGGAGTATAGGCATGACAGATGCCGCTGCCCTCGTTCGAGCCAAGGCTTTTGCCACCCCGCGAATCGCGTTTTGTCGATCCGGACGAGGCGCATGAGGCGTCATATTTCGCCGCATCGCTGAGAATCGCCAGTTTCTGCTCCAGAGTTTGCTTTGCCATCTGTTCCCTATATGTTCTTTTCATTCCTATGTCATTAACCTAGTTTAAAATTTTTGGGCGACCCGCGTTTGTCATGTGGCGGAAATGTGCAAATTGATGCGCCAGTTGACAGTTTAGGCCTTCGATTGGATTTGATATCGAACTGAAACTTGCCAATATGGTGCCGCCAGCGTGAGGGAGCGTCCGGTCCCCGGGATACGTCAGCGCTGAGCGCATCCGGGCCGTTTGTGGGGGGAACTCATGACTGTTTTAGGTGAGATCGAGGGCACGATCCTTACACTCGAAGCAGAGTGGGGGATGGGAACATATGAGTGGCAGGCCGAGGGGGATTGCCTGAGTTGTTCGGAAGAACTGCTGCGCCTGTACGGTCTGGATCACGGGCCGCAGTCGTTCCGCGACATCAGGGCGCTTGTCCATCCCGATGATCGCTGCCGGACCGAAACCGACACGATACGCTTGCTGAAATCCGACGCAAGGCGTTACAGCCGCAGCTATCGCATCATACGCCCTGACGGGACGATCCGCACCATACTGGACCGTGGCATGATTGTGCGCGATCCTGCGGGCCTTCCAAGGATGATCCGTGGGATCAGTATCGATATCACGGGCGAGGCGGGATTTGACATCGCGCCGCTTACAGGGCCGGGATTGATCATGCGAGGCGCTGTGGCGGACGACGGTTCAGCCACGGACCACCGCCCACCGGAACAGGCAGAGGGCCGTGCCAGCGCGGGCACGGCCACAATGGATCTGTCCGGCCAAGATGCACCGCAAGCGCACGGATCAGGGATGCAGGAGACCGCCGAGATACGGCTGCGCGCCAGCGAACTGCGCTATCGCACCTTGTTCGATGCCATAGACGAGGGGTTTTGCGTGATCGACGTGCGTTTTGATGCGCCGGATGGGCGCATTGATTACCGTGTGATCGAGGCAAACCCGGCTTTCTACAAGAAGACGGGCTTTGAGCCGTGCATCCTGGGGCGCTGGATGCGCGAACTTGCGCCCGATCTCGAAGAGCATTGGTATGAGATTTACGGGCGTGTCGCGCAAACAGGCGAGTCGGTGCGCTTCGAGGAGAATTCCAAGGCATTGGGGCGCTGGTTCGATGTCTATGCGTTCCGGCTGGACAACGCGCCCAGCCAGCGGGTCGCGGTGCTGTTCAACGATGTGTCAGCGCGCAAGCGACAGGAACACCATACCGAAATGGTGATGCGCGAACTCAATCACCGTTCCAAGAACCTGCTCGCGCTTGTCGAGGCCGTTGCCCGCCAGACAGCCTCGTCGCATGTAGCCGACTTTCTGCCCTGTTTCGGTGAGCGGGTCCGCGCGCTGGCAGCTTCGCACGACCTGTTGTTCCAGCATGCTTGGCAGGCTGTGCCGCTCGACGAGCTGATCCGCTCGCAACTGGCGCATTTTTCCGACCTTGTCGGCACGCGCATCGCCTTTTCAGGGCCTACCCTGATGGTCACCGCGGATGCGGCGCAGGCGTTGGGGATGGCGTTTCATGAACTGGCAACCAATGCCGCCAAATACGGCGCTTTGTCGAATGACACGGGCCGCATTCTGATCGCGTGGGATGTCCGGCGCGCAGATGCCACAGAGCGTTTCAGCCTGAGATGGGCAGAGCAGGACGGCCCCGTCGTGACAGAGCCGGCGCTTTGCGGATTTGGCTCCAAGGTCACAACAGAGATGGTGCGGTCAAGCACGGGCGGAACTGTGACGGTAGATTACAAGGACACCGGCCTGATCTGGCACCTTGATTGCGATGCTACGGCTGTTTTGCGCGCGGGATAGGCGGACATGCCCAAGTTCGTGAGACTGTCCGGCCCAAACAGGGCGCGTCGGCGGCGTTATTTTGCCATCGCCTCGCGCAGCGCTTCCAGCAGGCGGTGCTCGAGGATCGGTTTGCCCACATTGGTGGCCTGCGCCAGAACATCGCTCCCGTCGATGTCCTTGAACGAATAGGCCGAGGCAAGCACGAAGGGAATTGCAAGCTCGTTGAGCCGCAACGCCACAGGCGTTACGGAAACGCCGCGCAGATTGCCGTCAAGCACGGCAATATCGGGGCTGGTTGTTTCCAGAAACTGCAACGCGCCCGCAACAGAGGCGGCGGTCCCTATCACCGTAAGACCGTTGTCTTCCAGCATCGCCTCGATATCCATGGCGATCAGGAATTCATCTTCGACAATCATTACAGAAAAATTGTGCTCAGTACCGGGACTGGCCGCGTCTTCCATCATCTCTCCTCGCGCGTCACCGCTTTGCGAAAGTTAGCATCACGGACAAACCCTCTGTCCCGTAAGTTAGTTCCACCGAGCCACCAAGATCACACTTTGCCGCGAATTGCATCATGCGTATTCCGAACCCGGTCTCGTCCGGTTTGACCGCTTCTGGCCCTCCGCGTTCTGTCCAGCGCAGCACGATCTGCGGGCCGGTCTTTGTCTCTGCAGCCTCTGTCTCCCACCACTCTATGGTGACCTCTCCATCCGGCACAGATAGCGCGCCGTGTTTCACAGCATTGGCGGCAAGTTCGTGCAGGATCATACCTGCAGGCACGGTCTGTTGGATAGACAATTCCGTCTGCGGACCGTCATTGACGATTATCGCCGCATTCCGGTTGCGGAAGGGTTCCAGTACCGCGAGCAGCAGCTTGGACAGATCCGCCGTGCCGTTTCTGTTCGAGATGTCGATCGAGCGTGCAAGCGTGTCGAACCGGCTGAGAAAGGCCGTACGATAATCCTCGGCGCTGCGCCCTTCGACGTGGGTCTGCCGTGCAATGGCGCGCGTCACGGCGAGCAGGTTTTTGACCCTGTGGTGCAACTCCCCGATCAGGATCTCGTTTTTCTCGCTGGCGCGCTTTTTCTCGGTCGCGTCCACGATGGTCATCAGCAAGACCCGCCGCCCCAGCGTGGGATGGTCGAGACGCTGGGCGCTGACCAGCATCGTGCGATGCCCGATGACCGGAAAGGTGCCCGTCACTTCGTAATCCACGACCGAAGCGCTGCGCGGCAGCACCTGTTCAAGAAGAACCGCCAGTTCCTTGATCTTCCACTGTCCCTGACCAAGCTCGGTGAACGGAACATTTATGGTGGCATCGGGGCTCGTGTCGAATGTCCGGTAGAACGCAGGATTGGCGCCGATTACCGTAAGGCTTGAATCGAGCACAAGAAGCGGGTCGCGGACCGTATCCATCACCCCTTGCGCCTGTGCGTGCGCGCCCCGCAGCAAAAGGTATAGATCATCGAGGTCCAAATGTGCCTCCAACGCCGCTGACCGCGGACAAGGTATGCGGGCCACCCGAAAAGGCAAGTTTTGGTGCCGTCCGTTTTTGAAAAGAACGTCGTGTTACCCTTATAAGGCGATTATTGGCTAGGCGTTCATTGTTCCTGGCCTCCCTTGCGCAATCTCGTTCCGACCGGACCGGGAATGGCTGCGCGCCCGATTGTTGAAACGGGGCGGGGAACAATTCACAACACTGTGCGTTGTGATCCCGTGTTTAATGCGAGGGCCACAGCTCGTGACCTTTGCATTGCAACAATAGCCTGGAACAAAGGGAGTTCTCACATGCACAGCATCATCTATATCGTCGGCCTCATTGTCGTAGTTCTGGCCATCCTGTCCTTCATCGGCCTCGCATGATGCGCGATGTCGCGGTTTTTCAATTATCTTTGCACGATGGGACATCTTCATGATTACGCCAACTCCAAGATCACCCGTGGTTGACGCCTCCCGCCCCGATGCAGCCTATGTCGACTGGGCAGCCATTCTGGCAGGGGCGGTCGTTGCCTATGCGCTGCTGCTGGTGCTGACCACTTTCGGCGCAGGGCTGGGCCTTTCCATGGTTTCGCCGGAAGCGGGCGACGGTGTATCGCTGCGCTGGGTGATGATCGCCGGCGGCATATGGGTCGTCTGGACGACAATCACCAGCTTCGCAGCGGGCGGCTATCTGGCCGGACGCATGCGGCGCACGGTCGGTGATGCCCCCGGCGACGAGATCGAAACCCGCGATGGCAGCAATGGTCTTGTTGTCTGGGCGATCGGTGCCGTTTTTGCGATGATCATGGGCTTCAGCGGCGCTGCCGGCGTCGTGGGCTCCGTTGCATCGGGCCTCGGCGCGGCCACCTCAACCGTGGCAGAGACGATGGAAGGCCCGATTGATTATGCCGCCCGCATGGCCCTGAGATCGGATACCGGCGATGTCGTCGCCGATACTGCGGCGCGCGATGAAATCGCATCCGTGCTGACTCGCAGTCTGCAGCAAGGCGAGATCGTTGAAGAAGACCGCGCCTATATCGCATCCATCGTCGCGGCCAACACCGAGATGGATCAAGCCGCCGCACGCGCTCAGGTCGACAACACCATCGCCGAGGCAGAACAGACATGGCAGGAGACTCTGGACCTTGTCGATCAGGCACGTATCGCCAGCGTCATTACAGCCTTCGTCATCGCAGCCACCCTGCTTGCAAGCGCGGCTGCCGCCTATTTCGCAGCCGCAACAGGCGGACAACACCGTGACCAGAGCCTCGGCTTTCGGACCTTCGGTCGCTGATCCGGATTCTCTCTTGAAAGGAGATTTCTTATGCCGGCACTTATCGCTTGGCTGCTCGGAGCGCCGCTCCTTGTCATCATCATCATCGCCTTGTTGATGTAACACGGCGCATCACGCCACAGTTGTCACCGTATTCGCCAGAGTACAGGACAACGTGGCGTGATGTCCCCGAATCTATGAATAACCACGATTTATATTTCAAAATAATAACGCAAAAGTTGTGTTCCATACGGCTGATTCCATACGCGTTCGCTGCAAGTGCCTGCGGCATCACCGCGGGATTGCAGCTATATCCGCCCAATTAAGGCGAAATTTAGCGCAACTTCGCCCGCTTTTCCCCTCTCGAACCGAAAAAAACCCACTCTGGCCCGATCTTTGACAAGGTCTTGCTCAAGAGTGAAACCTCTGGATCGTCCGTAAGGCCGGTGATCTACGATAACAGGGGCAGTAGGGGAATAGAGCATGTTTGATAGGTCCATCCGGCTTGTGCAGACTTCGGGCAGCCTGCGAAAAGCAGTTTCCTCTGCATCTCTTGCTTTGACCGCCATGATTGTCATTTGGGGCGCGGCTCCGGCATCTGCGGGGCAGGACGCCTTTCTGAAGGCGCGGATGACTGTCTCTGCTCCGGCAGGGGCGGCGGGGCTGTGCGGGCGCTACCCATGGGCCTGCAAGACAACGCAGGCGGCTGCGATGCGTGTGTCCGACAGCCAGCTTACCTATGCGGTCCAACTCAATCGCCAGATCAACGGCTCTGTCAGATCGGTCTCGGATCAGGCACAATACGGGGTCGTGGAGCATTGGGCATTGCCGACAGCGCGCGGCGGTGATTGCGAGGACTTTGCGCTGCTGAAAAAGAAACGCCTGATCGAGGCAGGGCTGAACCCCCAGATGCTTTTGGTCGCGACGGTTCTGGACCGGCAACGCAACGCCCATGCCGTTCTGGTGTTGCGCACCGCGCATGGGGATCTGGTGCTCGACAACCTGCGCGACGACGTGCTGCACTGGCGTCAGACCGGATACACGTTCCTGCGGATGCAGGACCCGGCCAATCCCGGACGCTGGACAGCCGTGATCGACGGCGGCATCCTGCGCAATGACAATGCTGTCTCGTCTCCGCGTGTGGAGGCGGCGGTAAGCAGGCCTTCTTCGGTCCGGGTGGCAAAAATCGCATTCTCGCGCTGAACCGGGCCCTCTTTCACGGTTTCAGTCCTGTTCGTCAGCGCTGCGTTGCTCTTTCGGCATCTTGCGAGGGTTAAGGAGCAGGGGAGCGCCGTCTTTGCCACTGTTCCGCGGTGTAGCCTCCAGCCACGCCGGAATATCCGCTAGAAGCGTGTCGAAGCAGTCCAAGCGTGCTGCGTCGCTGGGTGCTTCGGCACAAGCGAGGTAGCGATCAAGAAAGCAACGCTTGATCCCTGTCGGATCATAGACCTGTGCATGGACAATGGCCGGAAACGCAAGCAACGGCGCGAGTGCCAAACAAGCAAGCCGCGACATCTTCCGCGCCTTCTGACCTCTGAAAGGTGGAATGGATAGGAACGTCATGTCGACTTGCCTGCAACCTGTAAGTTGGTTCGCATCACATAGCTTCAAGAAAAATCATGCTCTGGTTGATGAATAGATAAGAAAAATCGTATTTGTCCGTTACACCGCGCTATCGCGTAGGGAAATCTGATCGTCGTTCCGTTATGGTCGTGTGGCCCAAGAGTTTATACTTGGGCCACCAACCGTTTTTCAAGCTACGTCGGGGCTATTTAGCAGGATCCCCGCCTTTGCCGTCGATCAGCCTTGACTGCTTCCACCGAACAAGCCGCCTTGACCTTGACCCGAATTGCCTTGTCCGCTGTTGCCGGAGTTCTCCGCGTTGTTGTTACCACCCGAGTCGCCGGGAGCATCCTGGTCGCCGTTCCCGTGACCGTTGTTTCCTTGCTGTCCGCCTTTGCCGTGGTCTTTGCCGTGGTCTTTGCCATGGTCTTTGCCGCCGTCGTTGTCACTATCTCCGGTGTCGCCATCGTCATCGCCACCACCGTTGTCGCCGCCACCACCGTTGTCGCCGCCACCACCGTTGTCGCCGCCACCGCCGTTGTCGCCACCGCCGCCGTTGTCACCATTGCCCGGCCCACCGGGAGCACCTGGCCCGCCGGGAGCACCTGGTCCACCGGGAGCACCTGGTCCACCGGGAGCACCTGGTCCGCCCGGATTCTCGCCGCCTGCAAATCCGCCATCAGCGGGCGACGCTTCGCCGCCAAACGGGCTGGGCGAGGCGATCGATGCTGTACCGAAATCGGCAAAGGCGAGCGCCAATTCCGGGCATTCCTCAAGCCAGATTGCCAGATTGCGCTCGTAATTCGGATTGCCGCGGATCTGTGCAACCAGTTCCGGTGTGAAGTCGCCAGCGTTCAGTTCGCAAAAGTCGACACCCGTTCCGGTCGATTGAACGGCCGAGAACTTGTCGTAATACATGTCTGCCACGATAGGTACCGGTAGCGGGGGCTGTGCGCATGCCGCTGCCAGAGTCAGGAAGCTGCCCGTACAGGTTAGTCTGATTAGCGTTTTTTGTTTGGTGAACATCGAATTCACTCCCGTCATAAAAGTCCGGAGCCTGCGCTCTCGAGATGAGCCCCCATCTCTGATCCGAGAACCTATCAATAAGTGCGACCAATGAGAATCTAATTGTGGCGGGAAGCTGTCTAAGTTCGCCCTAAAGACGACATATTAGGGCGCTGATACGAGATTTTCGAGAGAATTCGGGTAAATCTGTGCGTACAATTATGTCAAATTAAAGAAATTGCATAGGTAGACTAATATTGCGTTATTTCATTGGCTTGGCACGAAAATCCAGCAAGCTAGACCTTTGGATAGCAATTTTTTAAATCGAGAAGATGACTGACCATAAGCGTTTGTTGCATTTAAGAGACGGGGCGCGACAAACTTGCGGCCCAAAATTAGCCACAAAGAAAATACACGCATAACGTGAATATATTGTGTCTAAGGCGTATTTAAACAGATCTTAATCGCTCTACTGTCCAAGACTCACTGTCTGCACAGGGAGTTTCCGGGCAGCAGTATGATCCGGCCAATGACGGGCAAAGTTGCTTCGAACAACCCACGAACGATACGCGCTTTCCGGAAAGGGAGCGTCAGGATGAATGCTGAGGGAGGTTTTGGCCGGCAAGCATCGGTGATGCGGGCGGGACCTGTGCTGGCGCGAGGTGGACGACCTGCCAGTGAGGATATGGTCAGATCAGCTCTTCCATGGAATCGAGCAGCGCTTCGATCTCGGTCGAGATCATGTCCCAGTTCCGTAAAGGCGCACCGGCGGCAATGTCGGACTTGAGACGCTGTTCGATAGCGCGGGCTTGGTCGCCGATGTCGGGGTAACCCAACGTACCGGCAACACCCGCGATCTTATGCGCGATCTGCGCGATCTCGGTCAGGGCAGGAACGCTGTCCTGCCCGTTATGCACGGCTTGCGTCAGCATCTCGATCCGCAGGATACGATCCGTCGAAACGTTGACAAAAACATCATGGGCGGCGCGAAGGACTTCAGGCACGCCCGGAGGTAATTTGCTGACTGCGTTGAGGGCCATTCAGGTTAATTCCATTGCTTTTGAGAGCTGTAACCTTCTTCCAGTCCGATCTGTGCCGACATTCTGGCGCGATCCAGCAACGAGGAGATCTCGGAGCGTTGACTGAAAATGCTGGCGGATACGGGCCGCCCTGTCTGGATAACTGGTGCTGGCAGGCCAAGGCCGGCATGGAGCCTGTCATAGCTCGCAATACCGTCACGCACCGCGCTTTGGATACTTTTGGGATCGCTCACGGCGGTCCGGTTCGTCAGGACGACGAAATCGCCCTGTCCGGCATGTGCCATGCTGAACGGCGATGTCTTCAGCGCCTCGGCAATCACTGTTGCCACATTGGCGAGATAGTCGATATAGCCGACATGGTCCGTCGAGCGGAAGGCTTCGGAGGCATTTGTGACCGAAAACCCGATCGCGGCATGTCCGAACAGTTGCAGGCGACTCAACGTGAGCAGGTGGTTCTGCATGGCGAGATACTCGACCATCCAGTTCGCGCTGATCACCGACAGGGGCGCGTCGAACTTGACCTTGGATTTCGGCAGGTCGGACCACGACTTCAGCTCGTCGAGCAGGTCAAGGGCGCGCTGGCGCTCGTCGACCAACTGGCGCATCACCTGAAGGCGGGCGCGCAGCTCGATCTCGTCCAGCGGCTTGGTGAAATAGTCGGTCGCCCCGGCGGCAAAGGCGCCGTCGACATATTGCTTGTCGGCCAGCGATGTCACCATGATGATCGGTGTCTTGCGATACACCGACATGCCGCGGATGCGGCGACAAAGTTCAACGCCGTCCACTTCCGGCATTTCAATATCGAGCAGGAACCCGTCAAACAGCTCTGGGCTGTTGCGGATGACCTTCAGCGCAGCAGCTGCTGATGGAACACTCGTTACATTATTATAGCCCAACTGTGCCAGAGTGCCTTGGAGCACCATCTGGAAGGCCCGATCGTCATCCACTGCAAGTATGCGAAGGTCTTTCATTCTGCCAATCCCCGAATTTTCAGTGTCCTAAATGTGACGCGCGAATATGTCGAGAGTACGGCGAATTTTGAGCAACTTTCTACTTAAACGGAGGCACTTTCATGTGCAAAGACGCGGGAATCGATCAGTTGCGCGATGACGCTCACGAATTCTGCACTCGGGATCGGTTTCGGCATAACGATATCGTCG
The DNA here is from genome assembly GCA_024636555.1 of Paracoccaceae bacterium. Classification (GTDB taxonomy): domain Bacteria; phylum Pseudomonadota; class Alphaproteobacteria; order Rhodobacterales; family Rhodobacteraceae; genus Seohaeicola. The sequence continues at coordinate 19,104 of JAGXGW010000031.1, forward strand.
TCGCAGCCCACCGGGGGGATGCGAAGCGCCTCGGCTTCTGCGGTGAACCGGATGACCTTGGCGTCCCGATTTGCGGAATTGCCCGCCCTGAGATGCCGGATGACCCTGTCGCCATTGATGTGAGGCATGTTCTGGTCGAAAATCATCAGATCGAAATGTTGCATCAGCGCCGCCTCGAGTGCTTGCCGGCCGTCATTCGCTACGGTCAGCTCGATAGAGTCGAAACCGCTGAGCAAGGATCTCACGATCTGCTGTGTGACCTCATCGTCTTCCGCAAGGAGTATCTTGAATGCCATGTGAGTCATCACGCCGCTTATGAAAATCTGAACGGAAGGTTCACGGAATACGTGATCCTGCGCTATTTGCAATGCGGTAACCTTAACAGAGTCTTTTCGGCAAAAAAAAGGAAAACCTCAGAATATTTTACGGTCATACACCCCGGGTTGATCCGCCTCTCTCGGCACCAGCCCCGGATGTTTCGCCTAGAGCGCATTTTTCGTCAGCGTCACGATGGCATGCAGCAGCTCCGCGCGCTTGAAAGGCTTTGCCAGATGGGTGTCGAAACCTGCGATCAGATAGTCGGCAACCTGATGCGGCATCGCATTGGCGGTCACGGCGATGACAGGGACCGGGGCGAGCCCCAGTGTTTCCTCGCGATCACGCAGTTCTGTCAACGCGCTGACCCCGTCCATGACAGGCATCGAGATATCCATCAGCACGATGTCGAATCCCGCTGCGCCCGCGATTTGCTTGGCCCAGAGATCGACGGCCTCGCGGCCGTTCTCGACCATGGCGATGTCTATACCGCTGTCGCGCAGCATTTCAGAGATGACCAGCCGGTTCGTCGGGCTGTCGTCCGCCACGAGTGCCTTGAGATGGCCAAGCTGCACATCCGTCTGCTCGATCGTGTCGGTAGGTCCGGCACGTTTTGTAGAAACCGGACCGGCCGCATCAAGGGGCAGCGAGATACGGATTGTCGTTCCACGATCCTTCGCACTGTCGATTGTGATGTCGCCCTTCATCAGCGTGACAAGCTGGCGCACGATCGACATGCCAAGCCCGGTGCCGCCAAAGCGCCGCGTGATACTGCCATCGGCCTGTTCGAAACTGTCCAGTATCCGTGCGATCTGCGCCTTGGACATGCCCATGCCGGTATCCTGCACCACCATCTCCAGCGGCTCTCCAGGCTGGTAATGCAAGGTGAGCATGACAGAGCCGGACTCGGTAAACTTGATCGCGTTGTGCAGCAGGTTGTTCAGGATCTGGCTGATCCGGTGCGGATCACCCAGCAGGTGCAGGGCGCAACCGCTGTTGGTATGCACCCGTAGTTGGAGCCCCTTTTCCTCGGCGCGGATCGCATTGAGCGCCTGCACGGGCTGTATCAGGTCTTCGACCAGAAACGGCACCTGCTCGATTTCCATCTTGCCCGCCTCGATCTTGGACATGTCGAGAATGTCGTTCAGAATGCTCAGCAATGTCTCGCCGGAGCTGCGGATGGTGCCGATCATCCGGCGCTGGCGGTCTTCGACCAACGTGCCCTCCAGCACCTCGGCCATGCCCAGAACGCCGTTGAGCGGGGTGCGGATCTCGTGGCTCATATTCGCAAGGAACATGGATTTCGAGCGGCTCGCCTCTTCGGCTTGGGCACGGGCCTGTTCAAGGCGGCTGGTCGCGGCCAGTTCCTCGGTAATGTCGTTGAACGAGGTCACGACGCGCAGTTCCTCGCCCTCCGCCTCGACAGCAATCGCATTGACGGACAAGGCCCGCCGCGTCCCGTCTTCCCATGCGATGGCGAAGCGCAGATCGCGCACAGGCTGCTTTTCCGCGATGGCACGCGCAAAGGGAAGTTCCTCACTGGTGATCGGAGAGCCGTCCAGCCGTGTTGAGCGCCAGACAGGTGCATCATAGCGCAGCCCGTGCAACTCGTCGCGCGAGAGCCGCAGGATGCGCTCTGCCTCGTTGTTGGCATAGACGATCTTGCCTTCCGCATTCATCACGATAATGGCGGCGATGCTCGCATCCATGATTTGCTCAAGAAATTTCTTGCCCGATTCCAGCCCTTGTTCCAGCCGCTTGCGATCCTGAATGTTCAGATGCACACCGCCGATGATTTCCGGCCTGCCGTCGGGGCTGAAATGAGTGATCTGGCTGCGTGACAGAACCCACTCCCAATGACCGTCCTTATGCAGCATCCGGAATTCGGTTTCGCTCAGCCCTTTTGTGTTATCATCACGGATCGCGCCGATATTCTCGAACTGGGCGAGATCGTCGGGATGCACCATCTTGCTGAAGCTTTCCAGATCCATCGGCGGCATCTGGCCTTCGTCATATCCCAGAATCTGCCGCCACTGGCCGCCAACCGTCAGCTTTTTGGTCGCCGCGTTCCATTCCCATGTCCCGATCGCGGCCCCGTGCATGACCGTGGCAAGCTGTTCCTCGACCTCGTCGCGCTTGGCCAGTGCGTCTTTCAGTTCTGTATTGGCGGCATCGAGCGCGTCGATCTGGTTGCGCCGTGCCGTAATGTCGATGGCCACGGTAATAGAGCCGTGGTCCGAGGTGCGGACATTGATCCGTCTGACCCATCTGCCATCCGGCAGGGGCACCTCGTCCTGAAAGGTTGCCTTTCGGTAGCATTCCAGTTTCTCGGCCAGAACAGCCTCGACATCGGCACCTGGCCCGCTTCCCGGAAGCGAATGGGTCTCGATCCCCTTGCGCAAGATGAATTCCAGCGGCTGCCCTTCGATCAGATGTTCGGTCAAAGCGGGGAACATCTTGCGGTAGGCCTTGTTCGCGATCACCAGCCTGTCTTGTGCGTCGGAGACGACCACGCTGTCCGGCAGGGCATCGAGCGCGTTTTCAAGGCGTCGCCGCATCTCGGTTGCCTCGGAGGCCAGCCTGCTGACCTCGGCGCGCTGGCGTTTGTGCTCGGTGATATCCGTCTCGACGGTCACAAAGCCCTGCAAGGAGCCGTCGATGCCGTAGAGAGGCTGCACGTCCAAATCAATCCAGTACCTGTTGCCGTGCCGGTCCTTGTTGACCGTCTCGCCGCGGAAAGGCTCGCGCCTGTGCAACGCGCGGGTTAACGCGGCGGCGGCTTCGGAGTCGCTTTCCTCGCAGCGGACAAGCTCCTCGAACAACGCGCCGCGCACCTCGTCAAGCGTCCAGCCGCTTTTCTCCGAGAAGGCGCGGTTAAACCACACGATCCGATGGTCGCAATCCACCACAACCACGAAATTCGTCATCGCCTCGACGATCTTGCCGAATTTAAGAAGCTCGTCACGTTGCTGCGTGTCTTCGGTGACATCGCGCACCATGAAGATCGCACTGGGTCTGGTGTCGGGCCCAGGCGATTCCTTGCGTGCGCCGGACAGTTCGAAAACCCGCCGCACGCCCTCGATATCCAGCGCATATCGCATGCCGCTGACATGGCCCTCGTCCAGCACGCGGCGCAGGGCCAGATGCACTGTCTTGGCCGCATCGGGCGGAACAACGTCTTCGATCTTCATGCCTGCCAACGCGCCTTCCACCGGAAGACGCAGTTGCGAGGGGCCGGCGATAAAACCGGTGTAGCGGCCTGTTTCATCGACTTCCAGCAACAGATCGGGCAGGGCCGCCATGATTGCCTCGACCCGGCGCGCAGCCTCCAGCGATTCCTCCTCGCGCTGAAGGATCTCCGTCACCTCCGAGCCGATACCGCGATAGCCGGTGAACCTGCCTTGCGCATCGAACATCGGCGTGCCGCTGAACCGCAGAAAGACGGTGCGGCCATCGAGATTGCATGCCTTGTAAAACACGTCCCGGAAAGGTTTGCGGGCCTTCATGCTTTCGGTGATCAGGTTGAAGCCGGGATCGTCTGGCGCGACGCCTGAATCCAGCGCCACTTCGGCGCGCGTGCGTCCGATGAAATAGGATTCATCGACGCCGAAGCGCATGATGCTGGGCGAGATATAGGTCAGGCGTGTCTCGGCATCCTGTTCCCAGACCCAGTCGTTGCTGATGGCCGACAGGTCATGCAGCCGCGAGGCTATCGTATCGCGTTCCGAGAAAGCCTTGTCGAGATCGGCATAGGTTGCCGACAGTTCCGCCTCGCGCGCCTTGCGCTCGCTGATGTCGCGGATCAGGAACAAAAAGCCGCCCGGATCATCCACGCCGACCGCTGCACGCATGGAGATCGACACTTCCACCCAGCTCTGCGGATCATCCAGATGCAATTGCTGCTCGACGCGGATGATCTTTTTGCCATTGGCTACATCGGCCATCATGCGGCGCCGTTCGGCTGCGATCTCGGGGCGCAAAACGGCCTCGATCGGTTTGCCGACGGCCGCCTGCGGATCGGGCGCCCAACTGAAGGGCGTTTCGTGGTGACAGGCGCGGTAGATACCCTGATGGTCCACCTCGACCAACAGGTCCGGCAAGGCCGCAAGCGTCAGTTCCAGCTTGTCGCGCGTCCGCTCCAGATTCTGCACGGCCTCCTGCCGCACAAGCGCGGACTGGATGACATCCGCCACGGCGCGCTGCATCCGGATCTCGTCGTCGGAGAATGCCGCCATGCTCTGCGTGCGGTCAATTCCCGCCATGCCGACCAGCTTGCCTTCATCTATGATCGGCACCACCAAAAGTGACTTGATACCCTGCGCGACAAAGGCAGCCTTCTCGGGGGCGTCATCCGCCATATCCGGCACACTCGGAATATGGATGCAACGATCCGCCTCGAGTGTGTTTCGCCAGTTCGCCAGTTTGCGCATCGACAGGCCCTGAAGGCAGGCGCGCATCGGTGCGACACCCTCGGTCACCCATTCATGGGTGTTGTCGAACACGTCTTTATCGCGAAACTTGAAGATATAGGCACGGTCTGCCGCACAGATCTGCCCCATACGCCCCAGTACCCGCGTGATGGCGTTGTCAAGCTCTGCCGCGGGTGTCCGCACCAACTCATTCAGAAAGGAAATGACGTAGTTCTCTTGCTTCACAAACGGTCTCCCCGGGATCCTGATGCAAGACCCCTGTGCAATAAATTGAATGATCTTTCCACATTCCAAAATGCCGCTGGACCGTCGAGGCGGCGGGAAAGATCGAACTTGTTAGCATTGTGTGACGTGCGATTTATCATTGGCACCCAAGACGACGGAAACCACATCGTATTTGACCCTTAGTCCTTAAGTGGGGAAGACTGGATAAACCTCCTGACAGATGTTGCGTCGCGGCAACGGATGGGTGCTATGCGGTGTGAGACGAAACATCGATTTAGACAAAAACATATTAAATGCGGGCCGTAAAGGCATGGTCGTGGCGGGTTCCGTCGCATTTTTTCATCTGTGGGTTGCGTGCAACCAGTCCGGTTGAACGGCGCGCGGTCGCAGGCGGCAAACCCCTGTTCGACGCGGCGGCAGGGCTGTCCGCGAAGGCTTGGCATCCCGTACACAAGCTGCAATCCTGCGTCCAAATTCAAGGCGATTTTCGCGGCAGGAGAACATTATGACGGGCCCGTTGGACGGATTGAAATTGGTTGAGATGGCAGGGCTTGGCCCCTGTCCGCTGGCGGGGCAGTTGATGGCCGATCTGGGGGCCGAGGTTGTGGTGATCGACCGCAAATCTGCCCGCGCCAATCCGGCGGAGGTGAACCGGCGCGGCAAACGCTCGGTCGCGCTCAATCTCAAATCCGCCGAGGGGCTGGGTGCCGCGCAAAAGCTGATTGCCCGCGCCGATATCCTGATCGAGGGATTCCGCCCCGGTGTGATGGAAAAGCTCGGGCTGGGGCCACAGGCATGTCACGCCGCCAATCCGGGGCTGATCTTCGGGCGGATGACTGGCTGGGGGCAGCAAGGCCCGCTGGCGATGACGGCGGGGCATGACATCAACTATCTGTCGCTCTCGGGCGCTTTGGGGGCCATCGGTCCGGCGGGTAACCCGCCGGTGCCACCGCTCAATCTGGTGGCCGATTACGGTGGCGGCACGATGTTCCTGATCTTCGGCGTTCTCGCCGCCCTTTATGAACGCAGCCGGTCCGGCAAGGGGCAGGTCGTGGATGCCGCGATGGTGGACGGGGTGCCCGCGATGATGGGGCTGCTGCATCAATGGATGGCGCAGGGCCAATGGGGGCAGGGGCGCGAGACGAACCTGCTGGACGGCGGCGCGCCGTTCTATCGTTGCTACGCCACCAAGGATGGCCGCGCCCTGTCCGTCGGCCCGCTGGAGCCGCAGTTCTTCGCTGAACTGGTGGCCTTGGCCGGCTTGCCGCCCGAACACCGCAGTGACCAGAACGCCCCCGCCACATGGGCCGAGCGGCGCGCGCTTTACGCGCAGGTCTTTGCCTCCAAAACGCGGGATGAATGGATGGCGATTTTTGACGGCTCGGATGCCTGTGTCGCACCGGTGCTGGACTGGGACGAGGTGGAGCATCACCCCCACAACGCTGCGCGCGGCACATTCATGCGGGTAGACGGTGTGATGCAGGCCGCCCCCGCGCCGCGCTTTGACCGCACGCCCGCTGCCGCGCCGCAATCGCCCGGTGCGCCGGGGCAGGATACGGCCACCATCCTGCGTGAACTGGGTTATGACGATGCGGCGCTGGAGAAACTGCGCGACGCGGGTGCCCTGACCTGAGGCTGCGTCAGAACGCGCTGTCCTTGACCGCCTGCATCGACACATGCGTTGAGGTCGAACCGACATAGGGCAGCGCCGAGATCACCTCGCCAAGGATGTGCCGGTAGGCCTTGATGTCGCTGCTGCGGATCTTGAGCAGATAATCGAACGATCCCGCGATCATATGGCATTGCTCGATCTCCGGCACATCCATCACCGCCTTGTTGAAGGCCGACAGCGCCTTTTCGGTTGTATCGGTCAGCCGCACCTCGGCAAAAGCCACATGATCCAACCCCAGCTTTGCGGGGTTCAGCACGGCGCGAAAGCCCTGAATATAGCCCTGATCCTGCAACCGTTTCATCCGCACCTGACAGGGGCTTTTCGACAGCCCCACCTTGCGCGCCAGATCGGTGATGGGGATGCGGCCATCTGTGCTCAACTCGCGCAGAATCTTCGCGTCGATCCGGTCCAGTTGGTCTGGCTTGAGGTTGTCTGACATGTAAGTTCCTTCAAAACGGCGGCAAACAAATTCAAACGACTTGTTGCGGATTGATCAACAGGAAAAACGGCTGTCGCGCATCTGCTAGGATCGGGATGTGTGAATTGAAATCACTTTGCCCCTGTCGGAGTCCGCCATGTCCCGTCTTGACACCCTACGCCACGAAATCCGCGCCACACATCACCGCCCCGAAGCGGCGGTGCTGGACGATCTGCAGGCGAGCGCCGCCCCAGATGCGGGCACGCGCGCCGCGGCCAGATTGCGTGCGATCGGGCTGGTCAAATCCATCCGAGGCTCGGGCCGTCCGGGCCTGATGGAGGTGTTTCTGGCCGAATACGGCCTGTCCACCAACGAGGGCGTGGCGCTTATGTGTCTGGCCGAAGCGCTGCTGCGCGTACCGGACCGCGAGACGATCGACGATCTGATCGAGGACAAGATTGCGCCCTCCGAATGGGGTACGCATCTGGGGCGGTCCTCGTCGAGCCTCGTGAACGCCTCGACCTGGGCGCTGATGCTGACGGGCAAGGTGCTCAAGGATGATGACGGCCCCGGCGTGGCCAGCATCCTGCATGGCGCGGTCAAGCGTCTGGGCGAGCCGGTGATCCGCACGGCCGTCAGCCGCGCGATGAAGGAGATGGGCCACCAGTTCGTGCTGGGCCGCGACATCTCCGAGGCGATCAAGCGCGGTGGCGCGCGCGCGGGGCAGGGCTTTACCTTTTCCTATGACATGCTGGGCGAGGCCGCGCTCACGGCGCGCGATGCCAAGAAATACCACACCGCATATGCGCAGGCGATTGCCAAGCTGGCAGGCGAATGCACCCACAAGGATATCCGCGCCAATCCCGGCATCTCGATCAAGCTGAGCGCGCTGCATCCGCGCTACGAGGTGGGCCAGCATGACCGCGTGATGGAAGAACTGGTGCCCGCGACGCTGGAACTGGCGCTGGGCGCGCGCAAGGCGGGGATGGGGTTGAACATCGACGCGGAAGAGGCGGACAGGCTCGATCTGTCGCTGGATGTGATCGAGGCGGTACTGCGCGATCCGCGTCTGGCGGGCTGGGACGGGTTCGGCGTGGTGGTGCAGGCCTACGGCAAGCGCGCGGCCCCGGTGCTGGACTGGCTCTATACGCTGAGCGAGGAACTGGACCGCCGGATCATGGTGCGGCTGGTCAAGGGCGCGTATTGGGATACCGAGATCAAGCGCGCGCAGGTCGAGGGGCTGGAGAGCTTTCCGGTCTTCACCCGCAAGGCCGCAACCGATGTGTCCTATCTGTGCTGCGCCGAAAAGCTGCTGGGCATGACAGACCGGATCTATCCGCAATTCGCCACCCATAATGCCCACACTGTTGCCGCAATTCTGGAGATGTCGGGCAACAGGGAATCGTTTGAATTCCAGCGCTTGCATGGCATGGGTGAAGTCTTGCATGATGTTGTGATGAAAGAGGCCGGCACGCGCTGCCGCATCTACGCACCTGTGGGCGCGCATCGCGACCTGCTGGCCTATCTGGTGCGGCGCCTGCTGGAGAACGGGGCCAATTCGAGCTTTGTGAACCAGATCGTGGACGAGGATGTGCCGCCCGAGGTTGTTGCCGCCGATCCGTTCGACGCGCTGCAAGGAGCTGCGGGGCGCAGGTCGTCGGCGGTGAAAGACCCCGCCGCGCTCTATGCGCCCGAGCGGCCCAATGCGCGTGGATACGATCTGCACGAGGCGCGCGATCTGGACATGATCGACCGCGCCCGCGCGCCCTTTGCCGCCCCCTACCAGTGGCAGGCAGGCCCGCTGGCGGCGGTTGATCTGGACGCGGCCGAGAAGGTGGAGGCGGTCAACCCCGCCGATCCCGCCGATCTGGTGGGCCATACGATGATCTGTTCGGCGGCGGATGCCGAAGCGGCGATTGCCGCAGCCCGGCCATGGACGGCCGATGCCGATGCCCGCGCCGCCGTGCTCAACCGCGTGGCCGATCTCTACGAGGAGAACTTTGGCGAGTTTTTCGCGGTCCTGTCGCGCGAGGCGGGCAAGACGCCCAAGGATGCGATTGCCGAATTGCGCGAGGCGGTGGATTTCCTGCGTTACTATGCGGCGCGCGGGGCCGAGGCGCAGGGTGAGGCTTGCGGGATATTCACCTGCATCTCGCCGTGGAACTTCCCGCTGGCCATCTTTACGGGCCAGATCGCGGCGGCCTTGGCGGCGGGAAACGCCGTACTGGCCAAACCGGCAGAGACGACGGCGCTGTGTGCCCATGTCGCGGTCAGGCTGATGCACGAGGCCGGTGTGCCGCGCAGCGCGCTGCAATTGGTGCCCGGTGCCGGATCGGTGCTTGGCCCCGTACTGACGGGTGACGCGCGGGTGGGCGGCGTCTGCTTTACCGGATCGACCGCCACGGCCCAGCGGATCAGCCGCTCGATGGCGGATGGTGTCGCCCCCGATGCGCCGCTGATCGCGGAGACGGGCGGGCTGAACGCGATGATCGTGGACAGCACGGCGCTGCCGGAACAGGCGGTGCGCGATATCATCGCCTCGGCTTTCCAGTCTGCCGGCCAACGCTGCTCGGCGCTGCGGGTGCTCTATCTGCAAAAGGATATCGAAAAGCCGTTTCTGGAGATGCTGTTCGGCGCGATGGACGAATTGCGGTTGGGCAATCCGTGGCATCACGACGTGGATGTTGGCCCGGTGATCGACGCGCGTGCGCAGGCTGATTTCGCGGAGTATATCGAGACGGCGCGCAAGGCGGGCAGCCTTCTGAAGGCGATGGAGGCCCCTGAAGCGGGTCATTTCATCGGCCCCGCCGTGATCCGGGTGTCCGGTATCGCGGAACTGGAGCGCGAGGTGTTCGGCCCGATCCTGCATGTCGCCACCTTCCGCGCCGAACAGATCGACGCCGTTGTGGATGCGGTGAATGCCAGCGGCTTCGGGCTGACCTTCGGGATGCATACGCGGATCGACGGGCGGGTAGAGCAGGTGACATCGCGGCTCAAGGTCGGCAATGCCTATGTCAACCGCAACCAGATCGGGGCCATCGTGGGCAGCCAGCCCTTTGGCGGCGAGGGACTCTCCGGCACCGGACCGAAAGCGGGCGGGCCGTCCTACGTGCCACGTTTCCTGAAGGCCGCCCCCATGGACCACGCAGGTCAGGCGGGCAAGCCTGTCGACGTAGCGGCAGTGCAGGCGCGGCTGGACCGGTTGGCGGGGCTGGAGACGGCGCGGCTGTCAGTCACCGATCTGCCGGGGCCGACGGGCGAATCCAACCGGCTGTCCACTTTCGGGCGCGGCGTCGTGCTGTGCCTCGGGCCGACAGCGGCGGATGCGGCGGAACAGCTGCGGATCGCGCGCGACAATGGTTGTCATGCGCTGGCCGTGGCACCGGGGGTGCCTGCGGCGCAGGGCGTCGACGGCGTGCTGCCACGCGGCGCGCTGGAGCATATGCGCGGCTTCGATCTGGTGGCCCTGTGGTCCGATGCGCGTGATTTGCGCGCCGCACGCCGTGCGCTGGCCGTACGCGACGGCGCGCTGATCGGGCTGGCCTGCGGCGATGATCTGGCCGCCCGCTGCCGGATCGAGCGGCATATCTGCATCGACACGACAGCGGCGGGCGGCAATGCCGCCTTGCTGGCGGCAGAGGCCGAGGAAGAGGTGGCCATCACCTCTGCGCTGTAAAGCCGGGTTTTTCGCAGGCCCGTACCCTCGGCGGTGCGGGTCTGCGATCCGGTTAATAATGCGCAAGGATGCCGCAGAGGCCGTGGTCTTTTGTGGTCCGGACCGCTAGATCAAGGCGCTGAACCTTTCGGGAATGGCGCGCTTCATGGCACAAAAACTGGTCTCACTGACACAACTGGCTGCACTGCCGTTCGACCAGATCATCGACGTCCGCTCACCTTCGGAATATGCCGAGGATCACATCCCCGGCGCGATCAACCTGCCTGTCCTGTCGGATGCGGAGCGCGCGACAGTGGGCACCATCTATGTGCAGCAGGACCGGTTTCTGGCGCGCAAGATCGGGGCCGCGCTGGTGGCGCGCAACGCCGCAAACCATCTGGACGGGCCGCTTGCGGACCGTGACGGCGGCTGGCGGCCTTTGGTCTATTGCTGGCGTGGCGGACAGCGCTCTGGGTCTTTCGCCTCGATCCTCGCGCAGGTCGGCTGGCGCGCGGAACTGATCGAGGGCGGCTATAAAAGCTATCGGCGGCTGGTCTCTGCGGCCCTCTATGAAGAGGCCCTGCCGCATCGTCTGGTTCTGCTGGATGGTGGCACGGGCACGGCCAAGACGCGGCTGCTGGCGCGGCTGGCAGATGCGGGCGCGCAGGTCATCGACCTTGAGGGGATGGCGGGGCATCGCGGCTCCTTGCTGGGCGGGCACGAGACAGAGCAGCCCGCGCAAAAGCGCTTCGAGAGCCGCGTGGCGATGGCGCTGGCGCGGTTCGATCCGGCCCGCCCGGTCTATGTAGAGGCCGAAAGCAACAAGATCGGGAAGCTGATCGTGCCGCCGATGCTGTGGAAGGCGATGATCGCGGCGGATCACGTGATGCTCTCGGCCCCACTTGGCGCAAGGGTGCGTTATCTGACGCAGGCCTACGGCGATCTGCTGGCCAATGTGGAGCTTTTGTGCACGAAGCTGGAGCTGTTGCGGGCCTATCACGGGGCAGAGCGTGTCGCGTCATGGCAACAGATGGCGCAGGCGGGCGATTTCGCGCTATTGGCGCAGGAACTTGTCACGCATCACTATGACCCACGCTACCAGAAATCTCAGTCACGCCACGCGCGCGCGCCTTTGGCGACGATTGTGATGCAAGGGCTGACGGATGCCGATCTGGACGCGGCGGTAGTGGACATTCTGGCGCTGAACGGATGACTTTTCAGCGGCAATGAATAGCAGGCGCGCCTTGCGACAATGCCCCGATGATCGCCGCCGCATGCCCCAATGCGCGCAATTCCCTGACCAGCGCATCCGCCTGATCGGGGGCGACGGCGGCGAGCAGGCCACCTGCGGTTTGTGGATCATGCAACAGCACTCCCGCCGCACCGCTTGCACCTGTCACAGGCGCTGCGGCCAGATTGTCGGGATAGGCGCTGGAGCGGATACCGGCGGCGGCCAGCTTTGCCGCGCCCTCGTAAAGCGGAACCGCCGCGAGGGTCAGATCGGCGCGCAGGTTTGATGCACGGCAGATCGCCAGCACATGCCCCGCAAGGCCAAAGCCCGTCACATCCGTCATGGCATGGGCCTGCCGCAGAACCAGCGCCGCATCGCCTTGCGGCTCTGCCATGCGCGACAACAACGCTGCGATATGGCGGCCATCGGCGCGGCCCTGCATCTCGGCGGCAAGAATCGTGCCGCTGCCGATGGGACGGGTCAGGACCAGCGTATCGCCCGCCTGCGCGCCGGCATGGGTGATCGGCGCACCGGCGCATAATCCGGTCACGGTGAAGCCCAGCGTCAATTCGGCCCCGGTGGTTGAATGGCCGCCCACGATCTCGGCCCCGGCGGCGCGAAATACCTTCGCGGCGGCCTGCATGATCTCGGTCATGGTGCGAGCTTGCAGCTCTATCGACATCGGCGGCAGGATCACGGTGGCGGTTGCGGCTTGCGGGGCCGCGCCCATTGCCCAGATATCCCCCAGCGCATGGATGGCGGTGATCCGCGCCATTTGCACGGGATCGCCCGTGAAGGCGCGCAGATGGTCGGTTGTCATCACCTGTCTGGTCCCGCCCGTCGCAAGGATCGCCGCATCGTCGCCGGGCAAGCTAAGGATATCGTCGCGCTGCGGCGCGGGCAGGGCGGCCAGCACGCTGTGCAGGGTCTGCGCGCCAAGTTTGGCACCGCAGCCGCCGCACAGGGGTTGCTCCGGCGTGCTGTCCTCTGCGCCACCCAAGGCGCGCAGGGCAGGGCGTGGCGGGGCGGGCATTTGCGGCAGGGTCTGGAACTTGTCCATGAAGGCACGGTCGATCCGGTCTTTCCAACGCCAGAGCCACGCGCCGGAGAAGGCCAGCCCGAATTTCTCGGCGACGGCGGATCGCTCGCCCAGCGAGATCAGCTTGAGATAGTCGCGTTGCGGATGAAAGGCGCGGGTTGCATGGCCCGTCAGGGCCGCGCGCAGGTTGTCGTGCAGCACGGGGGCGGCGCGCACCGCGAACACCCCCGCCTTGGGCCGTGGTGCATGGGCCATATGGGCGCAATCGCCCACGGCGAAAAGCGTATCGAATCCCTGCACGCGCAGATCGGGCCGGACGGTAACAAAGCCATCGGTCAGGGGCAGATCGGTCTGCGCCAGCCATGCATGCGGAAAGGCCCCCGCCGCGCCGACGACGAAATCGGCCGCAATCCGGCGGCCATCCTCAAGCTGCACCGCATCGGCTGTGATCCTTGCGACGCTCGCGTTGCAATGCAGGCGCACGCCACGTTGCGCCAGCGCGCGCAGCAGGCGGGCGCGTGTGGCGGGACCGGTGCCTGTCAGGGAGGGGGCAGCCTCGATGAGATGCACCTCGGCGGATTGCGTGCTGTGGCGCAAGGCATAGGCCATGGCCATTGCCAGTTCCACACCGGCCACACCCGCCCCGATCACCGCCACGTGCGGCGCTGTCTGCGCGTCCTGCACGGCCGCGAGATAGGCGCGCCACCGGCTGGCATAGACATCCAGCGGCTTGGCGGCGACGGCATGGTCCAAAAATCCGGCGATGGCAGGCATCTTTGCCGTGATACCGATATCGAGCGAGGCGATGTCATACTCCAACACACGGCCGGAGGACAGATGCACCCGCTGTTCTGCGGCTTCAAGCGCTGTCGCATGATCGAGAATCAGCCGCGCGCCCGCCGCACGGCACAGGCGGACGAGATCGATATCAAGTTCGTCGCGCTGGTAGTGTCCCGCGATATGGCTGGGCAGCATGCCCGTATAGGGCGCTGTGGGGGCAGGGTTGATCACGGTGAGCCGCACACCTGCCAACGGCGACATGGCCCATTTCCGCAAAACCAGCGCATGCGCATGGCCGCCGCCGATCAGCACAAGGTCTCGTGTCAGTGGGGGTGGCAGGTGCATGGTGGCGCCCTTTTTCAAAGTGGCAGGCGGGTTGAAGCGGGCGCGCAATGTATCGCGGTGGCGCTGCGGTCTCAATATGACCGCCCTGTCCGGTTGCGCGACGTGATTTTGCGTCACAGCCTGTAGCCGATCCTGATCCCGAGGGCCACGCGGAACATATCAACACTTGCTGATCGGACCTGTGGCGCAACGTTGCGTCCAGCCCTGTCGCGCGCGGGTCTTGGTCAAGGTGGGCCTGGCCACCGGCCAGCCAAGCAAGCGCACAGCGGCAAGCCGCATCAGGGTGTTTTCAGGTTGTGGAAGCGGAAAATTGTCGCATTGTCGGCAGGGTCGCGCAGTGCCGTGGCGCGGACACGGAAGATCAAGGCAAGGCGTTCCGGCGTCAGCACATCCTGCGGGGCACCGCAGGCCACAAGCCGCCCGTCCTGCATCAGGCCCAGACGGTCGCATCCCATCGCCTGATTGAGATCATGCAGCGCCATGATGACCGTCACGGGCAGATCGCTGACCAGCCGGAGCAGGGACAGCTGGTGATGGATATCCAGATGGTTGGTTGGCTCGTCCAGTATCAGCAGGCGTGGCCGCTGGGCGAGGGCGCGGGCGATATGCACCCGCTGACGCTCGCCGCCCGACAGCGTGGACCATGCGGCCCGCGCCATGTCGCGCATCCCGACAGCGCAAAGCGCCTCTTCCACAATCGCGGCATCGGCAGCACTGAACGGGGCCAGCGCCGACAGCCACGGCGTGCGGCCCAGTTCGACCGCATCGCGTACGCTGAGCGCCTCGGATGTGTCCGCCATCTGCTCGACCAGCGCGATCCGCTGCGCGACGTCGCGCCGTGTCAGCGAGATGATCGGGTGGTCGTCGAGATAGACCTCGCCTTGCGGGCGCTTCAACAGCCCCGCCATCAGCCGCAGCAGCGTCGACTTGCCCGAGCCGTTCGGCCCGACCAGCCCGAATGTCTCGCCGGGGCGGATGTCGAGCGTGACCGCATCCACGAGTTGGCGCGCACCGGCGCGCCAGCCGACAGAACGGGTTTCGATCCTCACGCCCGCCTCCTGTTGCGGATCAGGATCAGCGCGAAACCGGGCGCGCCGACAAGCGCTGTGACCACGCCGATGGGCACGACCTGACCGGAGATCAGGATGCGCGACACGATATCGGCGGCAATCAGGAACACCGCCCCCGCCAGCGCCGAGGCAGGCACCAGCAGGCTGTGGCGCGCGCCGACCATGAAGCGCATCGCATGCGGGATCACCAGACCGACAAAGCCGATAGAGCCGACGAGGCTCACCATGGTGGCCGTCATCAGCGTGACCGCCCCGATCAGCACGATCTGGACCTGACGCACCGAGATACCCAAGGAGGAAGCCGAGGATGCGCCGAAGGAAAAAGCGTCCATCGCGCGGGTAAACCACAGGCAGGCCAGAAACCCGAGCCCTGCGGCGGGTGCGGCCAGCCAGACATCGGGCCAGCGCACGCCCGACAGGTTGCCCAGCAGCCAGAACATGATGCCGCGCGCCTGTTCGGCATTGGCCGATTTCGCAATGAAAAACGAAGTCAGGGCGTTGAAAAGCTGTGATCCGGCAATCCCCGCCAGCACCAGTTCGGCCGATCCGCCCCCCGCCGCCCGCGCCAGCGCCGCGACCAGCAGAAAGGCCAGCGCCGCACCGATGAACGCGCCTGCCGAGATGCCGATGGCCCCGCCGCCCAGACCAAGGATCGTGACCGCGACAGCCCCCGTGCCTGCTCCTGCCGAGACGCCCAGCAGATAGGGATCGGCCAGCGCATTGCGCACCAGCGCCTGCAAGACAACCCCTGACAGCGCCAGCCCTGCGCCGCAGGCCGCAGCTACCAGTGTGCGGGGCAGGCGGTAGCTCCAGATGATGCCTGCATCGATCGGATCGACGACAAAGCCAGCGTCGAACAGGTTGTTCGCGAACACCGCCGTCACCGTGGACAGCGACAGAGGCGTCTCGCCGATCACCACACCGGCAAGGATCGCAACCGCAAGAATGACCACTCCCGACAGGCCCCAGACGACAGTGGGGCGCAGGGTCGCGTTGACGGGAGCGGCCTGCATCGTCATTGCAGGGCAACCTCCGCCAAAGCCTCGGCCAATGTTTCGAGCGCGTTGATGTTACGGATTGACGGGTCCATGCTGTGGGCATCCAGAATGACGATCCGGTCATGCACAACCGCATCCATCAGGCGCGCAACCGGATCGGTTTGAAGAAATTCCAGCTTCCGTTCGATATCGTCGGCCTCGAAGCGGCGGCGCTCCATGCGGGCGGCAACGATCACGGTCGGATTGGCGCGCGCGATGGTCTCCCAGCTTACAACCGGCCATTCCTCGTTGCTTTTGACGACATTCTCGAGGCCAAGCGCCTGCATCATATAGGCAGGCGCGCCGCCCTGTCCGGCGACGTAGGGGTCGATATCCATCTCGGCGGAGGAGAACCAGAACACGGCGGAGGCACCGTTAAGCCCAAGCGCCTGCGCCGCTTTGATCGCGGCCTGCTCGCGCGCCTTCAGATCGGCCACCAGTGCCGCGCCGCGCGGGCCGACATCGAAGATCTGCGCCAGTTCGGTGATCCCCTGATAAAGACTGTCCATCGCAAAGGGGGCCAGCCGGGTGCCATCCGAACCGGTTGTGTTGTCCTTGCCGATGCAATCGGCGGGCAAAGTGTAGGTCGGGATGCCAAGATCGGAGAACTGCGCGCGCGTGGCCACGCTCCCCTGTGCGCCGACGTGCCATTCATACTGCACCGCCACCAGCCCGGGACGCTTGGCCACGACACTTTCAAAGCTGGGGTCATTGTCGGACAGACGCGCGACCCCGGCGTTCACCGCCTCGAATTCCGGCAAGACATCCGTGAACCAGACAGAGGTACCCGCGACCTTGTCACCAAGACCCAAGCTATAGAGGATCTCTGTCGCGGCCTGTCCGACAGTCACAACGCTGTCCGGTGCGGCCGCGAATGTCACCTCGACACCGCAATTGTCCAGAGTCAGGGGATAGGACGTTCCCGCCTGCACGGGCATCGCCAGCGCAAGTGCCGCCAGTGTCAATGCGGTCAGTCTTTTTGTGAGCATGGATCTTCTCCGATTGATGAGACGACCGGAGACAGTGAGAGATTGCCGACCCGCAGGCTGATGCCCACGTCTGCCGAAGGGGCCGGCGCGGTCATTCTGGCCAAGACCTCCCCGAAAGGGTATCTTTTGGAAACCTTCATTCGACACCTCTCCGGACACCCCGCCCGGTTCGCGTTACTGACACTGTCGGCAGGTCTCCTGACTGACGGGTCATCACGCAAAGCGACCTTCCCATGGCATGGAACCACAGTGGTATCTCGCTACGCGCTCGCCGCCTACAGTTGCGGGGGCAGTTCCGTTTCACCGGCGAACCGGCGACGTATTCCCTTTTGATTCCTTGCGGAAACCGACAGGTCGTCAATAGGCACAAAGACCACAGGCCGCAAGCATGCTGTTTGTGCGCAGCCGCAAGCCGGTCAGGCGGGGGGCAGGACGCGCCAGCCGCAAAGCAGGCAAAGCACGGATGGCTACGGCGCGGTGCCATCCAGTTTGTGCCAGCCATGTTGCGCGGCGCGATAACGCACGACCGAATCCGGCAAGAAGACGCCATCTTCCGCCACCATGCGGGTCACGGCCACATCCTGTCCGGCACAATCGAGGATGGCGAAATCATTGGGCTCCCCCCGCAAGCGTCGCGAAAGACCCGTACCGCAATGCACCTGCAAGGTCATGCTTGTGCCCTCGCGGCGCACGAAAGGCTCCACCATCCAGCGGTGAAGATGGCCCGACAGGATGATATGCGGACCGCTTTGGCCCCAATGTTCCAGCGCGCGCGTCGCGCCGACCATCAGGTTTTTCTCGATCTCCGGCGCATGGTGGAACGGATGATGCGCCAGAATGACGGGCAGGCGGGGGGCCGCGCGCGCGATCTCGTCACCGATCCGGCGCATGGCACGCGCAGTCACGCGCCCCCGTTGGTGGGCAACCGGATCTGTCGTGTCCAGGCCGAGGACGATTGCATTGTCCAACTCTGCGCGTGGTTCGCGATCCGGCGAGATCCAGTGCCGATAGCGGCGATAGGGGTCGGAAAGCCTCAGAAAAACATTGAACAGGGGGATGTCGTGATTGCCGGGAACACCGATCCATTGCAGGCCCAGCCTGTCCATGAACGCGCGCGCCATTTCAAACTGCGACGCGCGGGCGCGCTGGACAAAATCGCCCGCCATGAGAACCAGATCGGGATCGGCCTCACGGATCGCGCGGGTGAGCGGCGCCAGAAGCTCCGGCTCGTCCCGCCCGAAATGCAGGTCGCTGATGACCACCAGACGGGTCAAGGGTCAGGCTCCAATGCCACGTCTTGCGGCACGCGAAGCCGGATCGCATTCTCGATCAGGCGGAATTCGAAGGGCCCCTCCATGGTTTCGCGCTCGCCGTCGCGCGCGACCAGCGCGGCGCGGCGGTGTGTCTCGACCACGATATGCTTTCCGGTCAGGAGCGTGAAATCGCGGTCTTTCTGCACACCGCGAAAGGCGATCAGCATCGCCTTCCAGATCAACATCATCCGCCCGCAGTTCGGCGCCAGAAGAACCGCGAACGTCCCATCGCGGATGGCTTGCGCGCCTTCTATGCCGAATTCGTCAAGTTGGTAGGCGCTGGCGGCGACGAAAATCATCGGAGACTTGGCGCGCAGATGCTCGCCGTCGATCATAACCCGCATCGTCAGCGGCCGGTAGACCGTCGCCATGGCCGACAGGACAGACCAGTAGGCGGCCAGCCGCGAGCGGCCCCAACGGCGGTAGATCCCCTCGCGCCGTTTGAGGATCGCCGCATAAAGCCCGAGGCTGGCATTGTTGAGAAAGATGGTGTCGTTGACCGACCCGACATTGATCGGGCGGGACAGACCCGCACAAATGACGTCGATGGCCGGCGCAACCTCTTGCGGAATATCGAAGCTGCGCGCGAAATAATTGAACGTGCCAAGCGGGATCACCCCAAGCTCCATCCCCGTATCGACAAGCGCATCGACGACACCGCAGATGGTCCCGTCACCGCCCGCAGCAACGACGCATTTGACGCCCGGCCCGCCTGCCTTGGCCAGAACCTCGGCGATATTGTCCCCCCCGGCGATCGTCTGCACACGTGCCTTTTGCCCGCGATCGGCAAAGAGCCTCTCGATTTCCTGCGCGGATGCACCCTCGACATGGTCACCCGAGTCTGTGTTCAGAATGATCACGATAGGCGTTTCGGAGTCGATCTCGGCATCCGGCATTTGGGCTCTCTTTTTTCTGTGCCTGTTCCAACGAACGGTCACGCGCCTGGTTCCCCGTCAACCGGCGCGTCTGCTTCTCGCTTCGCTCCCGCTGCGGTTTGCCTCCTGTACATTTATGGATTATGTGCAGTCCGATGTGATCGCGCGACAGGTCTCGCGCCGTGATCCATCCCAACAGCCTCCGCCGCCAACAGTTTGAAGACATGCAATGCAAGTAAATCACCACGCCAAGCTATCTGTCGCCCCGATGATGGATCGTGGCGACATCAAAATTCTCTTTTGTTTTTAGACGCTTGTGGGGATATGGTCAGCTATGTAGCACGCTTGTAGCACAAGGAGCCCGCCTTCTCGATGAGCTTGGGTAGGTGACAGGGATGCTAAATCCCCCTCCGATTGGGTTGTTCGGCTCCGGCGGTAGGGGCAGGTGCGCAGCGACAAGACCCCAGTAAAACAAGGGGATTCTGGATCGAGTCCGGTTCGGATCCGGTGGTGTGCTCCAACGTGTGCCGTAACCCGTGCAGCATGTCAACGGGTGCACATCGCGGATCTTTCCATCAATCCGGGAACTTGGGGCGAGGCGCGGTGACCTGTCAAAAAAAGGGAATGTCCCGAGGCCGTCTTGCAGATAGGCTGGCAGCGAAGTTGACCGGATCGCCTCCCGCTCCAGAGCCCAGCGGCGCGTCCAGCCTCAGGGAGACCCGCCATGAAGGACCAGAGCAACCTGACCCATTGGACCGAGCGGACGGACTTGGCGGCCGCCTTTCGCTGGACCGCGCGGCTGAACATGCATGAGGCGGTGGCCAATCATTTCAGCCTTGCGGTGAATGACGACGGATCAAGGTTCCTGATCAACCCGGCGGGGCGACATTTCGCGCGGATCACCGCCAGCAGCTTGATCGAGATCGACGCGCATGATCCCACGACGATGGACCGGCCGGACGCGCCAGACCCGACCGCCTGGGGCTTGCATGGTAGCCTGCACCGGGCCTGTCCGCACGCGCGCTGCGCCATGCATGTGCATTCGATCCATGCAACGGTTCTGGCCAGTCTGGCGGATTCACGTCTGCCCGCGATCGACCAGAACACGGCAATGTTCCACAATCGCGTCGTGGTGGACGAACACTACGGCGGAATGGCCTTTTCGGATGAGGCCGCGCGCTGCGTGCAGCTTCTCGCGGACCCGAAGATCACCACGCTCATCATGGGCAATCACGGCGTGCTGGTGATCGGGCGCTCGGTAGCCGAGGCCTTCAACCGGCTTTACTATTTCGAGCGCGCGGCCGAGACCTATATCCTGGCCTTGCAGACGGGCCGCCCGCTGCGCCATCTGCCCGAGGATGTCGCCGATAAGACCGCGCGCGAATGGGAGGACTTTCCCGGTTTCGCCGAGGATCACCTGCGCGAGATCAAGGCGGTGCTCGTGGCCGACAGCCCAGATTACGCCACCTGAAAGGGGAGGGAAGATGCCAACGAACGGAGATACGGAGGAGCGGCTGACCTCGCTGCGGCAGGGCTCTACGGAAACCGGCGCAGTCAAAAGCTATTACGACGAAATGGCCGATCACTATGACGACATGCTGGCCGGGTGGCAGTATCGCGCGCCCAAGGATGCCTGTGATCTGCTGACACCGCATCTGGCCGAGCATGCGCGTGTTCTGGATGTGGGCTGCGGGACTGGCCTAATGGGGCGTGCGCTGATGCGGCGCGGGACTTTCCACTTGGACGGGATCGACATCTCGGACGCATCGCTACGCCATGCCGAAGGCCGTGGCTGCTATGCGCGGCTGATCCGGCACGATCTTCAAGCGCTGCCACTGCCGGTGCAGGACAATGGCTATGACGCCGCCGCCGCCGTGGGTGTCATGAGCTATATCGCGGATGCATCGGCGCTGATGCGTGACCTGTGCCGCGCGGTGCGCCCGGCGGTCTGATCACCTTCACGCAGCGCACCGATTTCTGGCAGGACCGCGATTTCGCCGGGATGATCGAGACGCTGGAGGCTGAGGGGTTCTGGACGCGGGTGACGATCACGCACCCTCTGGATTATATCCCCGGACACGCGGACTTCACAGACGAGATAAAGGTCATCCACGCCCTGTGCAAAGTAAGATAAAAGTGCACGCCAGCGGAATTTAGGTCACACAACGGCGGCAGGTCATCCTGCGAGCCAGCTGACTGTTGACCGACCGATCTTCAACCGAATGACCGCTCAGTCCCCTGGGCTCATTCAATATTGGTCAATTCAACATCAGTTCCCCAAGGAAACTCACCGTTCTGGTTTGATCGTTTTTCGGCAACGGTCAGCCAGATGTCGCTACCATCAAAGCCATATCTGTTCCGAAGCCTGAAGCATCACGGGCCCTTGGTCGCCAGGAAACAAGCACAATCAGCTGTGGCAACTGTCCTCCTTCTATTGGTCGAATGACAGCCAAGAATGGGATCAGAAATAATCCCTCACAGCGCTGATAAACCTCATAATATGCTTTGTATGGTGCCAGGTCTTTCGCGTGGCAGCGGCCAGCGCCATCGCTGGGCCGAAGTTAAAGTCCAGCGCCTCAAACCGCGAAGTAAATGCCGAGGTTTCGACATAGCTGCGCGATACGATACCTATGGCATCCGTCGGGGCCTTCCAGCGAGGCGGGACAGACAACTACGCGCAGGAGAAGTTCACGCTCATCGCGAGACAGAAACACGACCCGGTCACACCCTTTACTGCGCCGTGGAAGGCCAGATTCGGCTGTGTCATCATCATTGCCCAAGGTTGTATTCTTCGCTTAGGGTCAGCCGACGCTCAGGAAACTAATGAGCGAGGCTCATATCTCGTGCTGACGTTCTCGGCATATTTGGCTCATTTTGAGTCCAGAGCGTTGCAGCACACCTGATCCACCTTAGCGATACAGCAAGGTCGGCAGCCACATCGACACCGCCGGCACATAAGTAACGAGGATCAACACTGCGACCAATGGTATAAGGAATGGCATAGTCGCACGTACGACAGCTTCAAATCCTGTATCAGTTACTCGTGCGAGGACGTAAAGAACCATTCCGACCGGCGGTGTCAGCAGTCCAATCATCAAATTCAATACCATCATGATTCCGAAATGGACCGGATCAATACCCAGAGCAATGACAATCGGAAGCAGAACCGGGGTCAGGATCGTGATCGCCGCAACAGGCTCCATCACGATACCTACGCCCAGCAAGATGAGGTTTACCAACAACAGGATAATAAACAGGCTTTCGGTCTGCCCAAGGATCGCTTCGGCCAGCGCTCGTGGAACACCGTTTGCCGTTAAAATCCAAGAAAAGATAGACGCAGCCCCGACGATTAATAGG
Organism: Paracoccaceae bacterium; assembly: GCA_024636555.1. GTDB lineage: Bacteria > Pseudomonadota > Alphaproteobacteria > Rhodobacterales > Rhodobacteraceae > Seohaeicola. The sequence goes on from JAGXGW010000031.1 coordinate 41,855, forward strand.
ACCACAGCAGTCGTTTCGACAGTATCGACAGTGATCTCCCAAATTTTCCTGATGTTCAGTGTTCGATAGACAACGACCCCAAGAAAAAGCGCATATGCCGATGCGACTACCGCCGCCTCGGTCGGGGTGAATACCCCACCCAAGATGCCACCCACGAGGATAACCGGGGTAAGTAGAGACAGGAAAGCCCGGACAAAGGTAACTCCGAGGACGTCCCACAAAAACGTAGTATCACGACCATAGCCACGCACTCGGGCGTAGTAGGATACCATGAGCATCAAGGCCGCAGCCATAAGAAGTCCCGGGATGAGCCCTGCTGCGAACAGCTGCCCGATCGACGCTGACGAACTGACGCCGTAGACCACAAGCGGTAGTGACGGTGGAATCAGTGGCCCAATTGTTGATGAGGCCGCGGTCAGCCCAACTGCAAAATCGTTGTCGTATCCAGCCTCACGCATGGCCTTGACCTCAATTGCGCCAAGACCGCCTGCATCAGCAACTGCGGCGCCCGACATTCCTGCAAACAACACTGACGCACCAACATTCACATGCCCCAGCCCGCCGCGCATCCAACCGACAGCAGCCTTTGCGAAGTCGAAAATACGGTCGGTTATTCCAGCGTGGTTCATAAGATTGCCCGCAAGGATGAAGAACGGCACTGCCAATAGGGTGAAACTGTCGATGCCGCCTATGGTCCGGTGGATCACCACCACTGCGGGCAACGGGCTTTCCAATAAGATAAAGGCGAGCGATGCACCGATCAGTGCAAAAGCGACCGGAAACCCGATGAAAAGCAGCAAGACGAGCGTACTGAAAAGAATGAACATAATGTGACCCTAAAGCATCCGACTTTTAACCTGAGACATATCTGGCAGCCTTGAAGTAATTCCAGCACTCGTCCGGGGAGAAGAGGTCGCATATTTCCGCGAGAGCACTGAACATGTCGGTAAATGTTCTCGCCCCTATCCTGCGCAG